>CALRLZ020000014.1:0-104383 GCA_943368975.1 Archangium gephyra | reverse complement strand
GAGCGCGAGACGGCCGCCGCCCCGGCCGCCCAGCCCGACGGGCGCAATTTCTTCGAGCGCATCTTCGGCGCCCGCCGCGATGCCGATGGCCCGCAGCTCGCCTATGCCCCGTCCAGCGGCGGCGCCGTGGACAGCGGCACCGGCAATGGGTCGTTCGGCGGCAATCTCGGCCTGAGCTTCCCGGGCCTGTCGGCCCCGAAGCCGCCGATGGGCGTCGCGATCTACGATATCGGCTCGCGCATGGTCTATCTGCCCAATGGCGAGCGGCTGGAGGCCCAGTCCGGCCTCGGCGAGATGCGCAACGACGTGCGCTTCGCCCATGTGCGGATGCGCGGCCCGACGCCGCCCCATACCTATGACCTCGTCGAGCGCGAGGCACTGTTCCATGGGGTGCGCGCCATCCGCCTCCACCCGGTCGGCGGCAGCCAAGCGATCCACGGCCGCGCCGGCCTTCTCGCCCACAATTACCTGCTCGGCCCCAGCGGCGATTCCAATGGCTGCGTCTCGATCAAGGACTATGACCGCTTCCTGCAGGCCTATCTGCGCGGCGAGATCCGCCGGCTGATCGTCGTCAGGACGCGGTCCGAGGCGGTGCAGGCGGTGGCGCGGGCCAACCTCCAAGTCTCCCAGCGCTGAGCCAAAGGCCAGCGGTCACATTCATGTGACAAGGGCTGGACGCCTGCGACATTCTGGCAATCTAATCGCGGGCGCATGATGGCTGCCGTGGCTGTCGTTCGACCTGCTGCCGGAGGAAAACCCATGACCAGAATCAATCGCCGCACCGCCCTCGCCGCGGGTGCCGCGACGCTCGCCGCCCCCGCCTTCCTGACCGCGTCGACCGTGCCGCTCTTCGCCCAGGCCGCCGCTGCCGCGGCCCAGGCGCCCGGGTTCTACAAGTACAAGGTCGGCGACATCACCGTCACCGCCATCAATGACGGCTTCTTCGCCCGCCCGATCGAGGGCTTCGTCCGCAATGCCGAATTGCCCGCTGTCCAGGCAGCACTCGGCGCCGCCTTCCTGCCGACCAATGCCGTGCCGATCCCCTTCAACACCCTGGTGGTGGAGACCGGCGGACGGCTCGTCCTGCTCGACACCGGCAACGGCAATGCCGGCGCCCCGACCTCGGGCACCTGGATGGCGAATTTCCGCGCCGCGGGCTTTGATCCCGCCAATGTCAATGCGGTGGTCATCAGCCATTTCCACGGCGACCACATCAACGGCCTCCGCCTGCGGGACGGCACCGCCGTGTTCCCAAATGCCGAGATCTCGGTCCCGGCGCCGGAATGGGCCTTCTGGATGTCGGACGAGCGCATGAATGCCGCGCCCGAGGCCATGCGCGGCGGCTTCCAGAACGCCCGCCGCGTCTTCGCGCCGATCGCCGCCAATGTGAAGCGCTTCGAGCCGGGCGCGGAAGTCGCCCCGGGCATCACCTCGGTGGCGGCCTTCGGCCATTCCCCGGGCCATACGGTCTTCGTGGTCTCGTCCGGCACGGCCAAGCTGACCTACATGGCAGATACCAGCAACCACCCTGCCCTCTTCGTGCGCAATCCCGACTGGTCGGCGGTCTTCGACATGGACGCCGATGCAGCGCGGGCAACCCGCCGCCGCCTGCTCGACATGGCGGCGAGCGAGAAGAGCCGCGTGCATTTCTATCACGCGCCCTTCCCCGCCAACGGCTTCATCGCCAAGGACGGCAACGGCTTCCAGCTCGTCCCGGCGCAGTGGACGCCGTCGATCTGACAACCGGATCGTGAACCCGACCCCGAGAGGCCCGCCCCAAAGGCGGGCCTCTTTCGTTAGGTCGGCCGTCGCTTCCTTGACAGGGCGCGCCGTGACGGCGCAATCATGAGGCTTCGCGACGGCGGCCGTTCCACTACGGGGCGGCCACGGGAATGCGGTGAGCGGCGGGCCGAGAGGCGCTCCGCAAGGCCGCAGCTGCCCCCGCAACTGTAAGCGGCGAGCCCTTCCCCAGATGCCACTGAGGCCGCAGGCCTCGGGAAGGCGGGACCGGGCGACGACCCGCGAGCCAGGAGACCGGCTGCCGCGACGTCACTGTCCGACCGTGCGGGATGGCGCGTTCGGGAGCGGTTGGTTCCGCTTGATCCGTGACACCGAATGTCGCGGATTCCCACGAGGTCCCTCCCCGGACTTGGTGTCTCCGCGACCCACGTGGTCCCGTGCGGAGTTCCGCCATGTCGTTCTCATCCCGTCCCTCAGCGATCCAGCGCGGTCTGCGCTCCGGCCTTCTCGCCGCCGGCGCCGTCGCCTTCACCCTGCCCGCCCTCGCCCAGCAGCGGCCGGCGGAACTGCCGGAAATCACCGTCTTCGGCGCCAGCAACGTGCCGCTGGAGGCCCCGCGCGTCGGCGCCTCGGTGAGCGTCGTCACCGCCGAGGACATCGCCAACCAGGGCGCCGCCTCGGTCCCCGACGTACTCAGGCTGGTGCCCGGCATCGCGATCAGCCAGTCGGGCGGGCGTGGCGGCCTCACCCAGACCCGTGTGCGCGGCGCCGAGGCCAACCAGGTGCTGGTCGTCGTCGACGGCATTCCCATCAACGACGTCAACTCGGGCGACGCCGACCTCGCCAACGTGCCGGTGGACAGCATCGCCCGCATCGAGGTGATCCGTGGCCCGCAATCCGGTATCTGGGGCCCGAACGCGCAGGCCGGTGTCATCCTCATCACCACCAAGTCGGGCCGCGGACTGGCCCGGCCCGAAGTGACGGCGCGGGTCGAGGGCGGGTCCTTCGGCACGATCCAGGGCTCGGCCATGGTGCGCGGGGCGCAGGGGCCGTTCTACGGCGCCCTGTCGATCTCGGGCCTCAGGTCCGGCGGCTTCGTCGTGGCGCCCGGCACGACCCGTCCCAACGGCTCGGACATGGGTGCCTTCACCGCCAGGATTGGCGCCGACCTGACCGACTGGTTCAATGTCGAGGGCGTCCTGCGCATGGTCAGCCGCGGCGGCTTCTACAACCCGTCCAACACGGCCTTCGGCCCGGGCTTCGCTACCGATCCCCGCTACGGCTTCCTCGCCGACGGCACCGGCCGGAACACTGCCAACGACCTGCAGGGACGCATCGTCGCCACGGCGAAGCTGCTCGACGGCGCCTGGACGCACCGCTTCTCGGCAGACGCCTCGCAGCAATCGACCAATGCCCGCGACAGCTATGCCTCGGCCTTCGGCTTCCTCGAGAGCCAGGGCTTCTGGTCGCGCACCCAGCGCACCCGCGCCGACTACCGCACCGCCTATACGTTCGAGACGCCCGGCCTGCTCGGTGCCCGCCACACCCTCGTCGGTGGCGCCGACATCAGCCGCGAGCATTTCCGCTACCATTACGAGAGCGACGGCTTCTTCGGCCCCTTCGTCAATGACAGCTACGCCACGGCCGGGCGGGCGCGCGAGCGCAAGGGTCTCTACGGCGAATATCTCGTCAGCCTGCCGACCGGCCTGTCGGTCTCGGCGGCGCTGCGGCAGGACTGGAACTCGAGCTTCCGCAACGCGCTGACCTGGCGGCTGACCGCCGCGCAGACCTTCGCGACCGGCACGCGGCTGCACGGCTCGGTCGGCAAGGGCGTGACCAATCCGACCTTCTTCGAGCTCTACGGCTTCTTCGCCAATTTCGCCGGCAATCCGACGCTCAGGCCGGAACATTCCATCGGCTGGGATGCGGGTATCGAGCAGCGCTGGATGGGCGGCCGTGTCGTCACCGACCTGACCTATTTCCGCGCCAGCGTCCGTGACGCCATCGTCCAGTCGGCGGGCACGGCGATCAACCTGCCCTTCGAGACGAGCCGCCAGGGCATCGAGGCCACGGTCACGGCGCGGCCGACGGACTGGCTCTCCATCACCGGCTCCTATACCTACACGGACACGCGCTCGGCCGAACGGGTCGGCGGCGTCTTCGTCGCCAAGGAGGCGCTGCGCCGGCCCCGCCACGCGGCGAGCCTGTCGGCTGTGGCGACGCTGCCCGATGACAAGACCAAGGTCACGCTCACCCTCGCCCATAACGGCTCGATGCGCGACACGTTCTTCGGCCCGCTCGGGGCGAGTGACGTCCGCCTCGGCGCCTATACGCTGATCGGGGCGCAGATCTCGCACGACCTGACCCGCGCCGCGACCGTCTATGTCAGGGGCGAGAACGTCTTCGGCCAGCGCTACCAGGAGGTCTTCGGCTATCAGGGGTCCAGCGCCGCCGTCTATGCCGGCATGCGGGTGCGGCTCGGCGAATAGCGGGGATCTAAACCGTTTCGCATCGCAGCCTTGCCGCGCCCCCGTCGACAGGGGCGCGGCTTTCGGCCAGTCTCCGGACCTCAAGAGCGGGCGGCAAGGCCCGACATATCGGGAGGATGACATGTCGCAGCGGATCGCAATCGTCACAGGCGCCGGATCGGGCATCGGCCGGGCCTCGGCGCTGGGCCTCGCCAAGGCCGGCTATGCGGTGGCGGTCGCCGGACGGCGCCGGGACGAACTGGAGAAGACCGTGGCCATGGCCGCCGGCGCCACGGTCATCGCCGTGCCGACCGACGTGTCGGACGAGAATTCCGTCGCCGCCCTGTTCCAGACGGTGAAGGACCGCTTCGGCCGCCTCGACGTGCTGTTCAACAATGCCGGCATGGGCGCCCCGGCAATCCCGCTGGACCAGCTCTCGGTGGCCCAGTGGAAACAGGTCGTCGACGTCAACCTGACGGGGTCCTTCCTCTGCGCCCGCGCCGCCATGGCGATGATGCGCGCGCAGGACCCGAAGGGCGGCCGCATCATCAACAACGGCTCGATCTCGGCCTATGCGCCGCGCCCCTATTCGGCGCCCTATACCGCCACCAAACACGCCGTGCTCGGCCTGACCAAGGCGATCTCGCTGGACGGGCGCGCCGACCGCATCTCCTGCTCGCAGATCGACGTCGGCAATGCCGCCACCGAGATGACCGAGCGCATGACGGCGGGCGTGTTGCAGGCCGATTTCTCGGTGAAGGTCGAGCCACGCATGGACGTGCGCCATGTCGCCGAGGCGGTCGTCCACATCGCCAACCTGCCGCTGGACGTGAACATCCTGACCATGACGGTGATGGCCAACGACATGCCCTTCGTCGGCCGCGGCTGAGCACTCAGGCCGTCTGCGACCTGAGCCAGGCGAGATAGTCGGCGTCCCCGCCGGGGACGTCGATGACCAGGAAGGCCGGCGTGTCGTAGGAATGGGCTGCGCGGAAGTGCCGGCGGACCGGCTCCAGCTGCGTCCGGACGGTCTTGATGATCATCACCACCTCGTCCGCCCGCTCCACCCGGCCCTGCCAGCGGTAGACCGAGCGTATCGCCGGCAGGATGTTGACACAGGCCGCCAGCCGCCGCTCGACGAGATCGGCGCCGATCGACTCAGCCTCGACAAGGCTTGCCGCCGTCGTATAGACCAGAACCACGTCGTCCGGCGCTTCGGTCCGCGTCATATCCAAGTCCCCGTTCCGATCGGTCGCCCGTCATGCCGGATCATCGACCCGACCCGAAGAAGATCGCCTTCGTTGCCTCGCCGGCGGCGGAAGCGCAGGAGGCCTGCCAGCGCCTCACCGCCCGCTACGGCAACGTGCCGGGCGACGAGGCCGAGATCGTCGTGGCCCTCGGCGGCGACGGCCTGATGCTGCAGACGCTGCACAAGTACATCTCCACCGGCAAGCCGATCTACGGGATGAACCGCGGCTCCGTCGGCTTCCTGATGAACGAATATGCCGAGGACGGCCTCGTCGAGCGCATCTGGAACTCCGAGCGCTCGGTGATCCACCCGCTGATCATGACGACGGTGGACATCCATGGCGAAAGGCAGGATGCGCTGGCGATCAACGAGGTCTCGCTGCTGCGCCAGACCTCGCAGGTGGCCAAGCTGCGCATCAGCGTCGACGGCCATGCGCGCATGGACGAACTGATCGCTGATGGCGTGCTGATCGCGACCCCGGCGGGATCGACAGCCTATAATCTCTCCGCCAACGGGCCGATCCTGCCGCTGAACGCGCCGCTGCTGGCGCTCACCCCGATCTCGCCGTTCCGGCCCCGCCGCTGGCGCGGCGCCCTGCTGCCCGACCGGGTGGCGATGCGAATCGAGGTGCTGGAATCGGCCAAGCGGCCGGTCAGTGCGACGGCCGACCACTACGAGGTGCGCGACGTCGCCACGGTGTCGGTGGCCATGGACCACACGCGATCCATGATCCTGCTGCACGATCCCGGCCATTCGCTGGACGAGCGGATCCTGCGCGAACAATTCGGCGCCTGAGGCGGCTTCCTGCCATCAGCCTTAACGGAGCGCTAACGCCCGTTCCGTAGAGTGGCTGGCGATGATCCGCATCGACTTCAACAGACTGCGATTCCTCGTCATCGACGATAACGCGCATATGCGCCGGATCGTGCGAACCCTGCTGCACGGCTTCGGCGCCCGCGAGGTCTACGAGGCGGAAGACGGTGCGGCCGGCCTCGAGGCCTTCACCCATTACATGCCCGATATCGTCATCACCGACTGGTCGATGCCGATCTTCGACGGCCTGGAACTGACCAGCATGATCCGCCAGCCGGGGGCCAATGCGAACCCCTATGTGGCGATCATCATGCTCACCGGCCACTCGGAAAAGAAGCGGGTGCTGGAATCACGCGATGCCGGCGTCACCGAATTCCTTGCCAAGCCGATCTCGGCCAAGGCGCTCTACCAGCGCATCCTCAACGTGGTCGTGAATCCGCGACCATTCATCAAAACCAAAACTTTTTTTGGACCCGACCGCCGCCGCAACCACGGTTCGAGCTATGTTGGCCCCGAGCGCCGCAAGGGCGAAAAGGCCGAGATGATCAAGGTCCAGCCGCTGCTGGACAAGACCAAGAGCTCGATGTGAGGAGGGCGGCATGACGAAAACACCAACGAAAAGCCCGACCCGCATCGGTGCCAAGGGCGGCCTCGACGAGGCCAGCGTCTCGGCCTTCGCCGACCACGAGGTCGTCACGCCGAAGCGCAATCTGAAGGGCTACGGCCGCAAGGCGAAAATCAAGGTCGACGAGTTCGGCTTCGACATGGAGGCGATCGAGCGCGCCGAGGCGGCGCTCGCCGATCTCTCCTCCGAGTTCGAAGACTGGATGGCGAAAGAGGTCGAGCGGCTGTCGCGGGCCCGCGACGCGGTGGCGGCCGAGGGCCTGCATGCGGGAACGCGGCCGACCATCTACATCGCCGCCCACGACATCAAGGGCGAGGCGGCGACCTTCGGCTATCCGCTCGCCGGACGCGTGGCGGAAAGCCTCTGTCACCTGCTCGACGGCATCGCTGACGATGCCCGCGTGCCGGCCGACCTCGTGGTGCAGCATGCCGATGCGATCCGCGCCATCGTGCGCGAGAACGCCAAGGGCCACGATCATCCGCTGGCGATAGCGCTGTCGGAGCGGCTCGGCGAAGCGACGACGCAGATGCTCGTCACCATCAACGGCGCACCGTCCATCGCCCCCTGAAGTCTCAGACTTAGCCCTGCATCCGACCAGTGCGTCCTTCGAGGCTCGCTGTCGCTCGCACCTCAGGATGAGGACCGTTGTGCGCGGCACGGCGCCATGCCATCGCCGCCCCCTTCTTGAAGGCCACACTCCTCCTCATCCTGAGGTGCGAGCGCATAGCGAGAAGCGGACGCATCTCGCGTCCGCTCGATGCTATGGCGAGCCTCGAAGGACGCACTCCATTGATGCAGGGCGTCCGGGCCGGGCCTCAGGCCGCAGCCACCATGGGAAAGTCGACAGCCTCGTCCTCCAGCGCCTCGTTGCCGGCGATGAGGTCGCGGGTGAAGGCGCGGGCCTCGTCGCGGGCCGCCTCGGCGGCGAAGCGGCGAAGCTGGGCGAGAAGCTGGTCGAGGTCGCCGTCGGCCAGCGGCGCATAGGCCGTCAGGACCCGCTCGACCATGCGGCGGCGCAACTGGGGATGACCGCCACGCTGGGCGCTGCCGCCGTCCTCGTGCCAGGCTTCGAGCGCGGCGCGGAAGGCCTGCCAGGTCGAAGCCGGCAGGCCCGCCCGGTCGTAGAGGGCGCGGAAGCCGGCGCCGCGGCGGTCGTGGACGAGGCCCGAGGCCTGGCGGAGCGACAGGCCGGCGAGTTCGGCGAGCGATTCCTCGAACAGCCGGACATTACCCGACAGCAGCGCCCGCAGGACCAGCCCGGTGGAAAGCTGGCCGGACTGGCGCAGGTGGCGCACCAGCGGGCTCAGCCCGTCGCTGCGGCAGGCGGCGGCAATGGCCACGGTGGCCTTGTCGGAGGCTTCGCGGGCGACGCGGTTGGCGCGATCCTCCGGCAGCCAGGCACGGCCGGCGACGAAGGCCGACAGGGCCGAGGAAAGCTTGACCACCAGGGCCTGGCGCGCGCCGGGGGAGAGGTCTTCGCGGGCGAACAGCGCCTCGCGGATGTCCGGGTCCTCGCCGAAGCGCTCGATGATGCGGTCGATGGAGAAGGCCGGCAGGTCGGCAGTGTCGAGGGCGACCACGGCAAGGCAGGATTCGAGGCAGCCGACCTCGGCGATGGCGGCCGCCACCGGCGCCGGCACGTGATCGCGGCGGGAGACGGCATATTGCACCTGCGGCTCGCCGCCGCCGACCAGGTCGACCAGTTCGGCGTCAAGGAGCAGCGGGGAATGGCGGGCGATGATGGCGGCGATTTCCGGCTGGTCCTGCAGCAGGCCGACAATGACCGTGTGCGGCGCGTCCTCCGAGGTCGCCAGCGCATCGGCGAGAGCCCGACGCACCAGCGGCGAGGGATCGTCCATGAGCATGATCATGGCGGCCTCGATCGCCGCCCTGTCATTCCCCGACAGTTCGGAATGGAGGTAGGCCCGGGCCAGTGCCGAGGTCGCATCAGCCCGGTCGCCGGCGGCGGCGGTCTGGATCCAACGCAGGAAGTGACGAACGATCATCTGGCGCGCCTGAACCGAGGCAAGAAACTGGAAAGACAGGAACTTTTCGCTCCTGTGAAGCAGCTTATGCGGACCCCGCTTAACAAAGCGTTCACCATGGGCCTTAAGGGACTGTTATGGCGCGACGCGGCTAGCGGCGGACGTCCGGCCGCAGGAAACTGGACAGGTCGAGCGGCTGATGGCGCCGCGACGCCTGGACCTCGACGGGAATGAACGGCCCGCCGATCGCCGCTCGCGGTGCGGCCGGAGCCGCAGAGGTGCCGGCGGCCGCGGGCGCCGACGACAGAGCCGTCGGCAGATTGATCTGGCGGGCGGCAGTGGCCGCATCGCGCCCGAGCGAGGTCCAGGTCGCCGCGACGAAGGCGTTGATCGGCCCGTTGCCGCCGGAGAACAGCGAGTGGAACGGCCGCGTCGGATCGGCATTGATGCGCGGGATGGCCGACCAGGAACTCGCCTGTTCCTGGGCGCTGGTCGCCGCCGCGAGGGTCGTCTGCCCCGTGGCCGCCGCCGGAGACGCACCGGCGACCGCCGTCGACTGTCCGGAGGCCAGCACCTGATAGACCTCGGCCACGGTGCGCGGCCGCCCCTGGTCGAAGAAGATGCGGCGGTTGGCGCCTGCCGCATCCGGGAACATCAGCGCGGCGCTCGCCTGCGGGTTGGCCTGATTGGCATTGATCAGCCGCGCCGCGCCGCCCGAACCGAGGAAATGCGCCATATAGAGCTCGCCCTCGGTCGGATCGCGGCCCGTGGCGCCGCGCAGTTCGGCGGCGTTGCGGTTGGTGAAGGCGCCGGCCATCAGGGCGGCGACGGAGGGATCGTCACGCAGGGCGAGGATCTGCTGGCGCGCCGCCGGGTCGGCGACCGTCGGGCGGCCGCTGGCGTCGCGGCCGATCTGCTCGGCGAAGCGCCCGAGCCCGAGATTGCGGCCTTCATCGCGCACCATGGTGAGCCAGGTCGAATCGATGAACTGGTAGAGGCCTCGGGCGCTGGAGGTCGAGGCCTGGGCCGTCGGCTGCAGGCTCGATTCGCGGCGCGCCGTTCGCAACAGGTAGTCGAAGCCGGCCCCGGTCTTCTGTGCCGCCGCCTGGATGGCCGAGACGACACGGCCCACGCCCGCCTCGGTCGCCGTGGTCGGGCGGCTCTGCGGTTCGGCGGATGAGCGGAAGAGAAACATCTCGGCTATGTCCCCTGTCGGGAGGCGTCACCGGGCAGCGTCCTCCATTATGGTAAATGAATTCGTAACGACATGACCCAAGGGGATGCCTCATGACGGCCACGACCCTCATCACCGACGACCGGCGCCATCCGCGGGGCGGCATCTATTTCGACGATTTCGCCGTCGGCCAGCTCATCCGGCACCGCATCACGCGCTCGGTCACGCAGATGGACAACGTGCTGTTCTCGACGCTGACCATGAACCCGCAGCCCTTGCATATCGACCGGCAATTCTCGGAGGCCTCCGAATGGGGCCAGCCACTGATGAATTCGCTGTTCACCCTCGGCCTGCTCATCGGCATTTCCGTTCCGGACACGACCAACGGCACGCTCTTCGCCAATCTCGGCATGACCGACGTCAAGTTCCCCCATCCGCTCTTCGAGAACGACACGATCCATTGCGAGAGCACGGTGACGGCGACGCGCGAATCGAAATCGCGCCCGACCATGGGCGTCGTCGAGTTCCATCACCGCGCCTTCAACCAGCACGACAAGCTGGTGGCGGAATGCACACGCCAGTCCCTCGTGCTGAAGCGCGGGGCTTGAGGCCATGCGCTCGCTGCTGTTCGTGCCGGCCGATTCGGAGAGGAAGCTTGCCAAGGGGCTGGAAAGCGGCGCCGATACGCTGATCCTCGATCTTGAGGATTCGGTCGCGGCCACCAACAAGCCGCTCGCGCGGGAGACGGCCCGCGCCTTCCTCGCAGCCCATGCGCCGCGCGAGGACCGGCCGCGGCTCATGGTCAGGGTCAATGCGCTCGACACCGGCCTGACCGATGCCGATCTCGACGCCGTGGTCGCGGCGCGGCCCGACGCCGTCATGCTGCCGAAATCCGAATCCGGCCGCGACGTCGCCCATCTCGATGCCAAGCTGACGGCGCGCGAGGCGCTGGCCGGCCTGCCCGAAGGCGGCATCACCATCACGGTCGTGGCGACCGAGACGGCGAAGGCGATCTTCACCCTCGGCACCTACCAGGGGGCCAGCCCCCGCCTGACCGGCCTCACCTGGGGCGCGGAGGACCTGTCGGCGGATATCGGCGCCGAGACCAACCGGGCCGAGGACGGACGCCATACCGAGCCGTTCCGACTCGCCCGCGCGCTCTGCCTGATGGGGGCCGTCGCCGCCGAGGCGCAGCCCATCGATACGGTCTTTCCCGCCTTCCGCGATCTCGACGGCCTCCGGCGTGAATGCGAGGAGGCGCGCCGCGACGGGTTCACCGCCAAGATGGCGATCCATCCGGCGCAGGTGCCGGTGATCAATGCCGTCTTCACCCCGACGGAAGCGGCCATCGCCGCGGCACAGGCGGTGGTGGCGGCCTTTGCGGCCCAGCCGACGGCCGGCGTGGTGAATATCGACGGCGAGATGTTCGACCGGCCGCACCTCACCCGCGCCGAGCGGCTGCTGCAGCGGGCGGGACGATAGGACGGCGGCCTGGCCTGTGGATGGGGCGATCGCACGCCCTGACTGCAGAGGCCCCTACTCCGCCGCCAGCACCAGATCGTCGCGATGGATCATCTCGGCGCGGCCCTTGTAGCCGAGCACGGCCTCGATCGCCCCCGAGCTCTTGCCGATGATCTGGACCGCCGCCACCGCGTCATAGGCGACGAGGCCGCGGCCGATCTCGGCGCCGTCGGGACCGCGGACCACGACGCAGTCGCCGCGCTCGAAGACACCGTCCACCCGGGCGACGCCGGCCGGCAGCAGGCTGCGTCCGAGCCGCAGCGCCCCGACCGCTCCCGCATCCAGCCAGAGCACGCCGCGCGGCTCCAGCGAGCCGGCGATCCACTTCTTGCGGCTGGTGACCGGATGGGTGGGGGTGAGGAACCAGGTGCAGGGCCCGCCAGCCTCGATGCGCGCGAGCGGCGCGTCATGCTTGCCGGAGGCGATGACCATGGTGGTGCCGGCAGTGGTGGCGATCTTTCCGGCCTCGACCTTGGTGGTCATGCCGCCGCGCGACAGTTCAGAGGCCGCCCCGCCCGCCATGGCCTCGATCTCCGGCGTGATGCGCGGCACGACCGGGATCAGCACGGCGGAGGGGTCCTTCTGCGGCGGGGCGGTATAGAGGCCGTCGATGTCGGAGAGCAGCACGAGGCAGTCGGCGCCCACCATGGTGGCCACGCGGGCGGCCAGACGGTCGTTGTCGCCATAGCGGATCTCGTCGGTGGCCACGGTGTCGTTCTCGTTGACCACTGGCACGGCACGCACCGCGAAGAGCGTTTCCATCGTGTTGCGGGCATTGAGGTAGCGGCGGCGCTCCTCGGTGTCGTGCAGGGTGACGAGGATCTGGCCGGCGACGATGCCGTGGCGGCCGAGCACCTCCGACCAGGCCCGGGCGAGCGCGATCTGGCCGACCGAGGCCGCCGCCTGGCTCTTCTCCAGTTCCAGCGGCCCCTTGGGCAGTTTCAGGATGGTGCGGCCGAGGGCGATAGCCCCGGAGGAGACGACCAGGATGTCGGCGCCGCGGGCGGCGTGGCGGGCGATATCGGCGCCAAGCGTGTCCAGCCACGCCTGGCGCAGGGCGCCCTTCGCCCCGTCGACGAGCAACGAGGACCCGACCTTCACGACGATGCGGCGGAAGGCGGCGAGTGCGGGCGTTGCGGCAGGAGCAGTCATCGGACCAGAAGGCAAGATCCGCCGCGGGCTGCGGCGGGTCCGGGTTCTTAGACGAGGACGAAGGGGCGAGGCAATCGGCACGGCCACCCAAGCCCCGTGCCAGGCCTGTCATCCACCGCGAGCCCCCTCACCCGGCCTTTGGCCGACCTCTCCCCGCCGGGGAGAGGTGAAGGGGCAAACGCCGCGAGCGCCTGTTCAGTTGCCGGTCGGCACCCGCTCCTCGATGCCGCGGATGTAGAAGTTCATGCCGAGGATCTGCTGGTCGGTCAGGACCCCGTTGCCGCCGCACTCCACCGTCTGGCCATCCTGACGCACGACCGGACAACGGAAGGGATGCAACGTGCCGGCCTTGATGGCGGCCTCGGTGGCCTCCGCCATGGCCTTCACGTCCGGCGGCATGTTCGTGTAGGGGGCCATCTGGACCATGCCGGTGTTCAACCCGCCCCAGACGTCGTCGGAGGCCCAATTGCCGTCGAGCATGGCCTGGACCCGCTGGATGTAATAGGGGCCCCAGTCGGCGATGATCGCGGTGAGCTGCGCCTTGCCGCCGAAGCGGATCATGTTGGAGTTCTGGCCGAATGCGAAGATGCCGCGCTGTTCGGCGATCTGCATGGCGGCGGGGGAATCGGTGTGCTGGGCGATGATGTCGGCGCCCTGGTCGGCGAGCGCCCTGGCGGCATCGGCCTCCCGGCCGGGATCGAACCAGGCATTGGCCCAGACGATGCGGATCTTCATGTCGGGGCGGACCGACTGGGCGCCGAGCATGAAGGAGTTGATGCCGGAGAGCACTTCGGGGATCGGGAAGGCGCCGATATAGCCGATCGTGCCGGTCTTCGACATGCGCGCGGCGATCTGGCCGAGAATGTAGCGGCCCTCGTAGAAGCGGCCGGCATAGGTGGCGAGGTTGGCGGCGCGCTTGAAACCTGTCGCATGTTCGAAGCGGACATTGGGATGGCGGCGGGCGACGCGCTCGGTCGGGTCCATGAAGCCGAACGAGGTGGTGAAGATCAGCCGGTGGCCGGTGCGGGCGAGCTGCTCGATGACGCGCTCCGCGTCGGCGCTGGCCACACGCTCGACGAAGGTCGTCTCGACCCTGTTGCCGAAATGGCGTTCCACCGCCTGGCGGCCGATGTCGTGCTGATAGGTCCAGCCGTGGTCGCCGACGGGGCCGACATAGACGAAGCCGATCTTCAGCCGTTCCTGGGCCATGGCGATACCGGCGCTGAAGGTCGCGCCGATAGCGGCAAGTGCGACTGCGAACAAGGCCCTGCGATTGATCCGTCGATGCATGAAGACGCCCCTTGCGACCATGGCCCATGCGGCCGTGAAAGCGGGATGGTGACGCGGCCTGTTGCAGCGATCAAGCCTTTCGGGCGACATGCGACGAAACGGCTCGCGGACCCACGCCATGACTCTTTCGGCCAGCCCTGCAGACCCGCCCAGGCCCGGCCGGGTCAAAGACCGGATCCGGGCTCTCTATGAAGACGAGACCGAACAGGCCAAGCGCTTCCGCTACGGTCTCCTGGCCTTCGACGTGACCACCATCGCCTTCGTCGTGGCCACCAGTTTCCTGCCGCGCCAGGCCGCCATCGAGGCGATCGATTTCGTCATCGGCCTGGCCCTGCTCGCTGATTTCAGCGCCAGACTGTGGATCGCCCGCCGGCCCTGGCGCGAGCTGTCCCACCCGCTGACCTGGGCCGATCTGATCGCCATCGTCTCCTTCCTCGCGCCGATCGTCGGCGAGGGCGGCGGCTTCCTGCGGGTGCTCCGGACGCTGCGCCTGATGCGGACCTACCAGTTGGTCAAGCAACTGCGTGGCGACAGCGCCTTCTTCCGCAAGAATCAGGAGATCATCTTCGCGGCGACGAATCTGTGCGTCTTCATCTTCGTCATGACCGGCATCGTCTACGAGACGCAGCACCGGACCAATCCTGGCATCGCCAATTATGTCGACGCGCTCTATTTCACCGTCACCTCGCTGACGACGACAGGCTATGGCGACATCACCCTGCCGGGCACGACCGGGCGGCTGATCTCCGTGCTGATCATGATCTTCGGCGTGACGCTGTTCCTGCGCCTTGCCCAGGTGCTGTTCCGGCCGACAAAGGTGCGCTTCCCCTGCCCCACCTGCGGCCTGCAGCGGCACGAACCCGATGCCGTCCACTGCAAGGCCTGCGGCACGGTGCTGAACATCCCGAACGAGGATTGAGGGCGCCCTCGCGGCACCCTCGCCGGGTCAGCGGCGCTCGTTGAAATTGCCGCCGCCGGGCGGGCGCGTCATCTTGAACATCTGCTCGGAGCCGACCTGGAAATACTGGTCGTAACCGCCGCGCATGACCGGATGCATCCGACCCGTGTCGACGATGCCGTCCTTGATGAAATCATCGTTGATATAGATGCCGACGACCTGGCCGATCACCAGGTTGTAGCTGGTGACGCCCTCGAGCGAGGTCAGGGGCACGGTCTGCAGCCACTTGCATTCGAGGGCGGCGGGCGAGGCCTTGACGCGGGGCGGCTTGACGAAGACCGAGGGCGCCGCCTCGATCCCGGCGAATTCCATCTCGTTCTCGCCGCGCGGCAGCGGCGCCGACGTGGCGTTCATGGCGTCGCGCAGCTCCCAGGAGACGAAGGAGCAGGTGAACTCGCCGGTCTCCTCGGCGAAGGCGAGGGCATCCTTGCGGCCGCCCGAGCCGAAACAGACCATGTGCGGCTTGTCGGAAATGGCGTTGAAGAAGGAATAGGGCGAGCAATTGACGCGGCCGTCCTTGTCGATCGCGGTGATCCAGCCGATCGGCCGCGGCGAGACGATGGCCTTGAAGGGATCGAAGGGAAGCCCGTGATTGGCGGCGGTGACGTTGTAATGCATGGTCCTCAACCCTCAGAGATGGGAGACGATGGCGGCCATGTCCGGCCGCGGGCGGTCGTCCGCCTTCGCCGCCGGCGTGCCGATATGGACGAAGCCGGCGATCTTCTCCTCCGGCGCCAGGCCCAGATGGTCGAGGACGCGGCGGTCATAGGCGGGCCATTCGGTGACCCAGTTGCCGCCGAAGCCATGGGCCGTCGCGGCATGGAGCAGGTTGAGGCAGACGGCGCCGGCCGACAGGATCTGTTCCCATTCGGGGATCTTCGGATGCGGCGCGGCGCGCGCCACCACGGCGATGCAGAGGGGCGCGCGAGCGAAGCGGGCGCGGTCGATCTCGATCTTCTTGGCCTCGACCTCGGCATCGTCGGCACGGACGAGACGCTCGAGCACCGCGCCGAGGGCCTCGCCGGCGGCACGGTCGATGACGATGAAACGCCAGGGCGCCAGCTTGCCGTGATCGGGCACCCGCGCCGCCATCGTCAGCATGGCATCCAGGGTCGCGGCATCCGGACCCGGCGCCTGCATCAGCGCGAAGGGCGTCGAACGGCGGGTCTTGAGGTGATCGACGAGAACGGATTCGACGGGCATGCTGATCCTCGCGGGGGCTCGCGGTTCCCAACTAGGCACATTCCAGGCTTTCGCCAAGGGGAGAAAGCGCAGGACTTGACCGCGCGCCGGCCGCGGCCCTTGCTCCCGGCGGCCGGCGGCAGCAAAAAGGCCATAATCGGACGCGAGATGAAGGACGCATGACCCTGGGCCCGAGATCCCTCCCCGCCATCATGGCCCGCGCCGCCGCAAGCGGCCTCGCGGCTGCCGGCGTCCTGGCCTTTGCGGGGGACGCCGCGGCGCAGGGCTTCGAGCGCCCGCCGCTGCCGCGCATCTCGGCCTCGCCCCATTCCGACCTGCCACCGATCGTCACCGAGCCGCAGCAGCGGCGGCGGCGGCACATGCCGGGCGGCGCGGCGACGCCCTTCTTCACCCTGCCCGACGGGGCGACGCCCTTCGCCCCGCAACTGGGCACATCGCCCGCCCTGATGCCGACCATGCCCGGCCTGCCCGGCAGCCCCGGCCTGCCGCCGCAATTCGCCGACCGCACCGCGGTGGCGCTCGACGCCCGCTTCCGCCAGGGCGGGCAATATATCCGCGACAGCCTGCACTGGCGCGTCTTCGCCGACACGCCGGAGGCCAGCGGCGCTTTCGCGCTGGTCGCTGAATCGCGCGATCCGGCGCCGGTCTTCGCCCTGCGGCCGGGCAACTACATCCTCCATGTCGCCTTCGGCACCTTCGCGCAGACCCGCCGCCTGCGCATCGGCAGCGAACCCTATCGCGAGAGCATCGTGATCAATGCGGGGGCCGTCCGCCTCGTCGGCAAGGTCGGCGACAGCCAGATCCGCAACGCCCGGCTCTCCTTCGACATCTTCGCCGGCGGCCTGTTCGAGGGCGGCGAGCCGCGCCTGGTGCTGCGCCAGGCCCCGGCCGGCGATCTCATCGCCCTGCCCGAGGGGACCTACCACGTCGTGTCGATCTACGGCGATGCCAATGCCACGATCCGTGCCGACCTGCGCATCCGCGCCGGACAGGTGACGGACGCCACGATCCAGCACCGGGCCGCCAACGTGGCGCTGAAGCTGGTCCAGCAGCGCGAGGGCGGCGAAGCGATCGGCAATGCCGCCTGGACGGTGCTCACCCCCGGCGGCGACGTCATCAAGGAATCGATCGGTGCCTTCCCCTCCATGGTGCTGCAGGAGGGCGAATATCTCGCCATCGCCCGCCACGAGGGCCGCGTCTTCAACCGGCGCTTCAACGTCGAGGCCGGCAAGGACCTGAACGTCGAGGTCGTGGCGCGCTGAAGCCAGGCTTTGGCGGCGCGTGAGGATTCCCCGCGTCGGACTGAACGGCGCTCCCGTTTATCCTGGCGTTCCGACTCGACGCTCCTTCCGCACGGCCTTGTCGCGGTACATGGCCTGATCGGCATTGTGGGCGGTGACATAGAGACCCGTCTCGGGGGTGCGCATTGCCATTCCGATGGACGCTCGAATACCTGCCGCCGCCAAAGCACCTCGAACCCGCTCCACGACCGCGCCGGCGCTCTTTGCGTCGCATTCGATGCAGAGGATCATGAACTCATCGCCGCCCGTGCGCGCCACGATGTCAATGCCGCGCACGGCTGCGGACAGCGCTACGGCTGCGCCGCGCAGAATGTCGTCGCCGGCGGCATGACCGGTGAGATCATTGATGCACTTGAGGTCGTCAAGATCGACCGCGATGACGCAGGCCGGATGGCCGTATCGTCGGCACCGGCGCTCTTCCAGCTCAAGAAACTCGACCCATCCACGACGATTATAGAGGGACGTCAGTTCGTCACGCCGAGCTTGATCAACCGCGCGCTCGAGGCGGCGGTCGGCGTTCACGGCCGTGAGTTCGGCACGAAGAAGCTCAGAGAGGAGATCAGCGATGAGGCGGATGAACTCGACCTGATCGGCGAGCCCCGATGACTGAGGCTGCGGGTCGATCGCGCAAAGGGTACCGAACAAGGCCCCCTCGGAACTCACCAAAGGGAAGCCGACATAAGCGCCGATCGGAATCTGCTGTCCGACAGGCGCCCCGGCATAGGCGGCGATCGCGTTGGATTCCGGGGCGATGTTCGGCCCAAGGCCCTCCACCATCCGCGAACAGAAGGAGTCCGACCATTTCAGAACGGTGCCTTCTGAAAATCCGTACGTCCGGTCTTCCGCCGTCAGAACCACCCAATTGTCACCATCGACCCGGGTGACCATCCAGAGGCCCAACCCGAACCGCTCTTGCAGGAACTGCAGGGCACGACGGGACGCGGAGGCGAAATTCCCCGTGGTGACGTCTCTGGTTTGCATGCCCATTCCCGCGTGCCCACACCCCAATGGCCTGACAGGCTTTCCGCCAGTCCCATCCGTCGCGATCCGAGGAACGTCGAATCTCGATGGATCTGGCCCGCCTCATCTACTGAACTGCCGTAACGGCAGCAACGGAGAGCGCAGGGGTCATGGCTGCACGGATCGTCACAGGCGATGCCGGTCGCGTCCTCAGCGGGGCGACCGGCTCGGCAGCGTCCTTGGGGGGGCGGAGATCGGGTTGGCCGCGGCCAGCCGTCCTGGCCGACCGCCCTACCCGGCGGCCTGCGCCCGCCGCACATCCGGCGGCGTCGCCTCGTCCCTCAGTTGCGCCACCAGCGCGTCCAGGCCGAGGGTCTCCTGCGCCTGGCTGCCGAAGCGGCGGACCGAGACGGTGCGCTCGGCCGCCTCCTTCTTGCCGACGGCGAGGATGACCGGGATCTTCTGCAGCGAGTGCTCGCGCACCTTGTAGGAGATCTTCTCGTTGCGGAGGTCGGCATCGACCCTGAGCCCCGCCTTGCGGCAGGCGGCCAGGACCTCGCGGGCATAGTCGTCGGCCTCGGAGGTGATCGGGCAGACGACGACCTGCTTCGGCGCGAACCAGAAGGGGAAGGCCCCGGCATAGTTCTCGATGAGGATGCCGATGAAACGCTCCATCGAGCCGCAGATGGCGCGGTGGACCATGACCGGCGGCGTCTTCTCGCCGTCGGCGCCGATATAGAAGGCGCCGAAGCGATCCGGCAGGTTGAAGTCGACCTGGGTGGTGCCGCACTGCCAGTCGCGGCCGATGGCGTCGCGCAGCACATATTCGAATTTCGGCCCGTAGAAGGCGCCCTCGCCCGGATTGATGGCGGTCTTGATGCGGCCGCCCGACTGGTTGGCGATCTTGGCCAGCACCGATTCCATGACGCTCTCGGCGCGGTCCCACAGCGCATCGGCGCCGACGCGCTTCTCCGGCCGGGTGGAGAGCTTCACGACGATCTCGTCGAAGCCGAAATCGGCATAGGTGGTCAGGATCAGGTCGTTGATCCGGATACACTCGGCCTCGAGCTGGGCGTCGGTGCAGAAGACGTGGGCGTCGTCCTGGGTGAAGCCGCGCACGCGCATCAGGCCATGGAGCGCGCCGGAGGGTTCGTAGCGGTGGACGACACCGAATTCCGCAAGTTTCATCGGTAGATCACGGTAGGACTTCAGGCCATGCTTGAAGATCTGCACGTGGCCCGGGCAGTTCATCGGCTTGATGGCGAACCAGCGCTTGTCCTCGGCATCGTCGCCAGCCGACTGCGCCGCGAACATGTTTTCGCGGTACCAGCCCCAGTGGCCGGAGGTCTCCCACAGCGACTTGTCGAGGAGTTGCGGCGCATTGACCTCGTCATAGCCGTGTTCGGCGAGGCGACGGCGCATATAGGCCACCAGGGTCTGGAACATCGACCAGCCCTTCGGGTGCCAGAACACGACGCCGGGGCCCTCCTCCTGGAAGTGGAAGAGGTCCATCTCGCGGCCAAGGCGGCGATGGTCGCGCTTCTCGGCCTCCTCCAGCATGGTCAGATAGGCCTTCAGCTCCTCGTCGGTGCGAAAGGCGGTGGCATAGATGCGGGTCAGCATGGGATTGCTGGAATCGCCGCGCCAATAGGCCCCGGCGACCTTCATCAGCTTGAAGGAATTGCCGATCTGGCCGGTCGAGGCCATGTGCGGGCCGCGGCAGAGGTCGAACCAGCCGCCCTGGTCGTAGAGCTTGATCTGCTGGTCGGCCGGAATCGCCTCGACCAGTTCGACCTTGAAGGCCTCACCCTTGTCGCGGAAGATCTGCTTCGCCTCGTCGCGGGAGACGATGCGCTTGGTGAAGGGCCGGTTGGCCGCGATGATCTTGCGCATCTCGGCTTCGATCGCCGCGAAATCCTCCGGGGTGAAGGGCTCGTTGCGGAAGAAGTCGTAATAGAAGCCGTTCTCGATGACCGGGCCGATGGTCACCTGGGTGCCGGGCCAGAGCTTCTGCACCGCCTCGGCCATGACATGGGCGGCGTCGTGGCGGATGAGTTCCAGCGCCTCGGGGCTGTCGCGGGTGACGAATTCGATGCGCGCGTCGCCGCCGATCGGATCGGACAGATCCGTCACCACGCCGTCGAGCTTCACGGCGATCGAGCGTTTGGCGAGCGAGGGGGCGATGGCCTTGGCGACATCGAGGCCGGTGACGCCGGCGTCATAGGCGCGGGCGGCGCCATCGGGGAAGGTCAGAACGGGCATATCGGGTCTCTCCGCTCACTCCTGCCGACAGAGCAGGTAAGGGGCCGGTGGTCAGGGTTTTCATCTGCCGGGCGGACTTGCCGTCACGGGGCGGCATCGGCCCGGCACCGAACGGGGATAGCCGAGCCGCGCCACGATTGCAAAGCGTCCTGTGACGGCGGCGACGCGGCCGGCCGGGACAGGACCGGCATACCTGTGCCGCGCCGGGAACAAGCAGGCCGAGTGGCGTGTTGATACCGACAACACGGAGACAAGGCCCATGACACTCGGCACCATCCTGCTCATCGTCCTCATCGTCGCACTGCTCGGCGGCTTCAGCGGCATCGGCGGCGGCCCCTTCTATGGCACCGGCTATTACGGCGGCGGCGGTATCGGCATCATCCTGCTGATCGTTCTGGTCCTCGTGCTCAGCGGCAGGCTCTAGGCTGCCGCGGCTTCCCCCGGCGGACCGGTCATGCATCCCCGCCGGGCCCGACCTTCTCGCAGACCGGAGCGCCCCGCCGCCACCGCCAGGCGCCATAGCGCCAGGGCAGGAACCAGCGGGCTCCGGCCGGCACGGCAGTGGGCGGGTTGTCGATGCCTGATGTGCCATAGGGATGACAGCGGCAGAGCCGCGCCAGACCCATCCAGCCGCCGGCCCAGAAGCCGTGGCGCATCATCGCCTCGTCCATATAGGCCGAACAGCTCGGCAGGTGCCGGCACCAGCGGCCGACGAGCATCGAGATGGACAGCTGGTAGGCCCGCAGCAGGCCATGGCCCGCGAGCCGCGGCCAGCGTTGCGGCCGCCAGTCGTCGAAGAGGCGGTCGAGATCGCGATCCCGGCTCATTCCGCCGCGGCGGTGGTGCGGGCATCCTCGGCGCGGGCGATGGCCTCGACCACGGCATCGAAGGTCAGAAGCGTGGAGGCGTGGCGGGCCTTGAAGGCGCGCACCGGCTCCAGCACCGCGATATCGGCCCATTTGCCCGCGGGCGCCGGTCCATTCTCGCGCAGCATGCGCCGCACCGTGTCGCGCAGATCGCGCAGTTCCGCGGTGGTCGACCCGACCACATGACGCGCCATGAGCGAGGAGGAGGCCTGCCCCAGGGCGCAGGCCTTCACATCGTGGCCGAAATCGACCACGACATCGCCGTCGAGGGCGAGGTCGACCGTCACGGTCGAGCCGCAGAGTTTCGAATGGGCCGTGGCCGAACCCTGCGGCGAGGCCAGGCGGCCGAGCCGCGGAATGGTCGCGGCCAGTTCGAGAATGCGCTTGTTATAGACGTCGTCCAGCACGGCGGGCGCTCCAGGGGGCCTAGATGAACGGTCGTTCATGGCGCGTTCAGGCCTTCTCATCATATATGCGTCGCATCGAGGCATTAAAGCCCGGCGCGAGATCGGGACATCGAAGGACGGCACCGGAGCGTGGCAATCTGTCGCACCTTCTTCACGGTCGCGAATGCCCGATCCAAGCGTTCTCAAAAGGCGCAGCAGGAAACGTTTCCACATTGGAGTTGAGTCGATGGATGCCGTCGTAACGACCCTTCCCGTGCAGAAGGGCCCGGAGGCACAGCGCCGCCGCCGTCCCACGCGGGAGGAGGCGGAGGCTGCCGTGCGTACCCTGATCGAATGGGTCGGTGACGATCCCGACCGGGAGGGTCTGGTCGCCACGCCCCGCCGCATGGTGAAGGCCTGGGAAGATCTGTTCCGCGGCTATGGCCAGTCGGCCGCCAAGGAACTCGGCACGGTCTTCGAGGAGGTCGGCGGCTATGGCGACATCGTGCTGGTGCGCGACATCCCCTTCTTCTCCCATTGCGAACACCACATCGTGCCGATCAGCGGGCGGGCCCACATCGCCTATTATCCGCGCGAGGGTGTCGTCGGCCTGTCGAAGCTCGCCAAGGTGGTCGACATCTATGCCCGTCGCCTGCAGACGCAGGAAAACATGACCGCAGAGATCGTCGGCGCCATCGAGGAGAGCCTCACGCCGCGCGGCCTCGCCGTCCTCATCGAGGCGGAACACATGTGCATGTCGATGCGCGGCGTGCAGAAACAGGGCGTCTCGACCATCACCACCGGCTTCACCGGCCTGTTCAAGGACGATGCGTCCGAGCAGGCGCGGTTCATGCAGATGATCCGCGGCTTCCGCTGAGGGCGGAGCGAAACGCGCCGCCTTTCACCTCTCCCCGGCGGGCAGAGGTCGCCGAGCGACAGCGAGGCGGGTGAGGGGGAGCGCGATCACCGTGGAGGCCAACTCCCCTCACCCGGCCCATGGCCGACCTCTCCCCACTGGGGAGAGGTGAAGCGGCGCGACTATCGCGTCGCGCCGGAAGCCTCCTTAGAGATCCACGCTCCCACCCGACTTGGGCACCGCCACTTTCGTCTTCGATCCCGCCATGCCCGCGACGAACTTGTCGGCGGTCGGGTCGAGCAGGCCGAAGGTCGCGTAGTGGCACGGGATCACCGTGTCGAACTGGAAGAACTTCTTGCAGGCGAAGGCCGCCGCGTCGCCGCCCATGGTGAAGCGGTCGCCGACCGGCACCAGCGCGTGGGTCGGCTTGTGGTACTCGGCGATGAGACCCATGTCCGGCATCATGTCGGTGTCGCCCATGGCATAGAGCACCACCCCGCCCTTCTGCTTGACGATGAGGCCGTTGGGATTGCCGAGGGCATGGCTGACGCCGTCGTGGAAGTCGCAGGAGGAATGCAGCGCATTGGTCAGGGTCACGGTGAAGTCGCCCTGGTCGGTGGTGCCGCCGCAATTCATCGGGTCGAAGGCCTTGAGGCCCTTGGCTGCGAGAACCATGCAGAGGTCATAGTTGGTGACGACCTTGGCGCCGGTCTCGGCGGCGATGGCGAGCGAGTCGCCGACATGGTCGGCATGGCCGTGGGTGATGAGGATATGGGTCGCTCCGGCGATGGCCTCGGCCCGGTCCCCGGTGAAGGACGGATTGCCGGTCAGGAACGGGTCGATCAGAACGACCGACGAACCGAAATCGAGGCGGAAGGCCGAATGGCCGAACCAGGTGAGCTTCATGGGGATCCTCCTGCAGGGACCGGATGGGAGTGGCGGTCGAAGCGGAGTATAGGCTGGCGCGTGACACCCTCAATGCAACCCCAGGGATTCGGGCGCGGATGGCCATTGTCGAACCGAACGCTCTGCGTGACCAGGTCGGCAGCGGCCGGCGCCTGCTCGGGGTCGATCTCGGCACCAAGACCATCGGCCTCGCCCTCTGCGACGTGAACTGGACCATCGCGACGCCGCTGGAGACGATCCGGCGGGTGAAATTCACGCCCGACGTGGCGGCGCTGCTGGCGCTCGCGGCGAAGCATGATGCCGGGGCACTGGTCATCGGCCTGCCGAAGAACATGGACGGTACCGAGGGCCCGCGCGCCCAGTCGACCCGCGCCTTCGTCCGCAACCTCGTGCCGAAGACGGAGTTGCCGATCGTGTTCTGGGACGAGCGGATGTCGACGGCGGCGGTGACGCGGACCCTGCTCGAGGCCGATGCCTCGCGGGCGCGGCGGGCCGAACTCGTCGACAAGATGGCCGCCGCCTATATCCTGCAGGGGTTTCTCGACCGGCTGGGATACGGGGATTTCGAGGGGCGGTAGGGCACGGCTGACGCTCCCCTGCACGACGCAAGTGCGTCCTTCGAGGCTCGCTGGCGCTCGCACCTCAGAATGAGGACGACAGTGAGCTGCATGGAAGTCGGCAGCCTGCGCAAGACGGCGCGCTTGGTCCGGGCTGATGCCAGTCACCACCTTCCTCATCCTGAGGTGCGAGTGAGCACCAAGCGAGCGAGCCTCGAAGGACGCACTGCCTTCGCGCTGACGTTGGCGCCCATGGCCTCCGGCTCAGCCTGTTTCGGCAAAATCCAGCGTCCAGTTCTGGCCGACGAGGTCGACACCGAAGGAATGGTGTTTTTCCTCCGCCGCCAGCACGAAGCCTTCGGCGACATAGATGCGCCGGGCGGCGGCGAGGCAGTCGTTGGTCCAGAGCGTCATTCCCGCGTAGCCGGCATCCTTCGCAAAGGCGATGCATTCCCGGACCAGCCGGCGGCCGAGGCCGGTGCCGCGCTGGGAGGCGTCGACATAGAGCATCCTGAGCTTGGCGATTCCCTCACCGCCATCGACACAGAACACCGACCCCACCACCTCGCCGGCCCTGTCGGCGATGAAGGCACGCTCCCTCGCCGGGTCATTGTCCTTGAGAAAGGCCGCGCCGATCTCGGCCACCAGCGCCTCGAACTCGTCGTTCCAGCCATATTCCTCCGTGTAGACGCGCGCCTGTCCGGCTGCGATGGCGCCGATATCGCCGGGGCGGTGGCGGCGGATCACGACCTCCGGCCCCTCCCCCGCCATGAGACCCGAGAGCGTCGCCATGGCACCGACGAGGCGGTCGCGGTCTCCGGAACCAAGACGGGCAAGCATGGCGGCCACCTCCTCGCGGGAGGCTCTGTCATAGGGCGCGAAAGCCAGGCGGCCGGCTTGCGTCAGCGCCAGGACCTGACGACGGCCATCCGCCGGTGACACGGTGCGGACGAGATAGCCGTCGGCCTCGAAGCGCCTGAGGATGCGGGAGAGATAGCCGGCATCGAGCCCCAGGTCCTGGCCGAGATCCCGGGCCGTCAGGCCATCGCGGGTAAAGAGCTCGTAGAGGACCCGCGCCTCGGTGAGTGACCATGGTCCGCCAAGATAGCGACCGAGGAGCCCGATGGCGCGGGTGTAGAAACGGTTGAAGCCGCGGATGGCGGCGATCTGGTCGTCGAGGTCGGCAGCCATGGCATGAGCCCTCCCGTCAGGAGGCTCGCCGGTTTACTTGACGGAGTCAACTATCAGCGCAGCTCGATGGGGCGCGGCAGCATTTCGGTGATCTGGACGCCGATCCGGTTGCCGTTGATGACGACCTGGCCGCGGGCGATCGGCATGTTGTTGGCGAGGATTTGCACCTCGTCGTCCTCCGTGGCATCGAGTTCGATGATGGCGCCGCGGGCCATGCGCAGCATCTGGTGAATCGGCATCACCGTCGTGCCGAGGACCACCGAGATGTCGAGGGAAACGGTTTCGAGCTGGGCCATGTCGCCTTTTGCCAAATGCACGTCGCAGGTTCCTGGCCACCCTGACCAAAGATGGTGAACGAGTGGTAAACGAACGTGCCAATCTGGTGCTTCATCTCGGCGCGCCCGCCGATGCGCCGCCGGTCGAATGGGTCATCAGCGAGGGTTTCGTGCCCTATGCGGAGGCTCTCGCGGCGATGGAGGCCCATGTCGCGGCCATCACGGCGGGGACCGCGCGCGAGCGCGTCTGGCTCCTCGAACACCCGCCGCTCTACACATCCGGCACCTCGACAGGTGCCGACGGCGTCGTCGATGCGCGATTCCCGGTCTTCGAGGCCGGCCGCGGCGGGCAGATGACCTATCACGGTCCGGGCCAGCGGGTGGCCTATGTCATGCTCGACCTCAACCGGCGCAAGCGCGACCTGCGGGTCTTCGTGGCGGCGCTGGAGGACTGGATCATCGGCACCCTCGCCGCCTTCAACATCCGCGGCGAGCGGCGCGAGGACCGCGTCGGCGTCTGGGTGAAGCGGCCGGACAAGGGCGAAGGCTTCGAGGACAAGATCGCTGCCATCGGCATCCGCGTGAAGCGCTGGGTGACGCTGCACGGCATCTCGCTCAACGTCGAGCCGGACCTCAGCCATTTCGACGGCATCGTGCCCTGCGGCATCGCCGACCCGCGCTATGGCGTCACCAGCCTGGTGGATCTCGGCCTGCCGGTCACCCTGCCCGAGGTTGATGCCATCCTGCGGACCACGTTCGAGCAACGTTTCGGGCCGACGGCGGCGGTGGAGACCGCCTGACCAGGAGACGCCGCGATGCCCGCCTCGAACGTCCAGACCTTCCGCGCCTCGGCCTACAACAATGCCTGGGCCAACCATCGCCTGCTGACGGCCTGCGCCGCGCTGTCGGCGGAGGATTTTGCGGCGACCCGCACGAGTTTTTTCCCCAGCATCGCCGCCACGCTGAACCACAACCTCATCATCGACTGGTTCTACGTCGATGCGCTGGAGGGCGGCAGCCTCGGCCCGAAGGCCTGGGAGGTCCGGATCCCCTTCCCCGCCATCGCCGACCTCAGGCGCGAGCAGGCGGCGGTGGACCGGCGCCTCATCGCGTTCTGCGCGGCCCTGACGGAGGCGGCGCTGGACGGCGAGGTCAGGGTCAACCGCATCACGCGCTGGCAGGTGGAGCGGTGCGACCGGCTCCTGATGCACCTCTTCCAGCACCAGGTGCACCATCGCGGCCAGGCCCATGCCATGCTGGCGGGCACGGCGGTGAAGCCGCCGCAGCTCGACGAATTCTTCTCCATCGGCGAGGCGCCGCTCCGGGCCGCGGAGTTTGCCGCACTGGGCTGGACGGAGGAGATGGTGTGGGGGAAGGACGGGACCTGACAGGCCCGCCTGCACCAAAGCAGTGCGTCGTGCAGGGCACCTGTCCCCAAGCAAAGGCCCCCACCCGCACCCTCCCCTCGCTCCGCGAGGAGAGGGGGACTTCGACGGCGAGGGCCTCCTTGTCGGCCGTGCCTGGCTCGGCCGGTCTTCAGAGAGGCGGGCCGCTGTGGTCCCCTCCCCGTGCAGCGGGGAGGGTGCGGGTGGGGCCTTCAACCCGGAAAGGACACTCACACCGTCGGCAGGATGACCAGGCTTCCGGGAGTGATACCCGCCGCCTCATCCGCCGTCGCCGCCCGCCGCGCGATGGCGTCCACCTTGGCCCCGGCCGGCCCGTTCATGGCCTCGCGCACCAGCGCCTCCACGGCCTCGACGGTCCCGTCGATCACCGCCTCGACACGGTCGTCCAACCGATTCCGCACCCAGCCGGAGACGCCGAGTGCCTCCGCCCGGCGACGGAACCACTGGCGATAGCCGACGCCCTGGACACGGCCTGATATGGTCACGTGGATCGCCACGGCAGCCCGCCCTCCCGCGTCGCCAGTTCCGCCTCCCTGGCGGTGATGAAGTCGCGCGTCACCGGCACGGCATCACGCTTCTCCGACAGGAGCAGCTGGTAGACCATGTTGGATCCGTTGCGGAAGCCGAGTTCGACAGCGGCGAGGTAGAATTCCCACATGCGGGCGAAGCGCTCGCCCTGCATGGCGACGACCTCGTCCCGCACGGCCTCGAAATTCTCGCGCCAGGCCTTGATGGTCCAGTAATAGTGGAGGCGCAGCACCTCGCAATCGTCCACCCACAGGCCGCAGCGCTCGGTGGAGGCGAAGACCTCCGAGAGCGCCGGCACATAGCCGCCGGGGAAGATGTATTTGCGGATGAAGGGCGCCGTGGTGCCCGGCGGCGACATGCGGCCGATGGCGTGGATCATGGCATAGCCGTCCGGCCCGCAGAGCCGCTTCACGGTGGCGAAATAGTCGTCGAAATGGCTGACCCCGACATGTTCCATCATGCCGACCGAGACGACGCGGTCGAAGCTGCCGGTCAGTTCACGATAGTCCTTCTCGAAGAAGGTGACGCGGTCGGCGACGCCGGCCTGCGCGACCCGGTCCTTCGAGGCCGCGAGCTGGTCGGGCGAGACGTTGATGGCGGTGACCCTCGCCCCGCAGACCACCGCGAGATAGGTCGCGAGCCCGCCCCAGCCGGACCCGATCTCGGCGACCGTCATGCCGGGCTCGATGGCGAGCTTGGCCGCGATGTGCCGCATCTTGGCGATCTGAGCCTCCTTCAGGCTCATCCCGGGTTCGGCGAAATAGGCACAGGAATAGCTCATCGTCTCATCGAGCCAGAGCTCGTAGAAGGCGCGGGGGTGATCGTAGTGGCTCGACACATTGGCCGCCGCCTGCCCCACCTTGTTCGCCTGGTGGCGCCGCTTCAGGGCCCGCCAGACCTTGCGCAGCACCTGCTGGACGGGATGGGAGCCGAGGCCGGCACGGTTCACCGAGAACAGCGTGAGGAGGTCCAGCACCTTGCCGCCGTTCTCGATGGTCAGGCGGCCGTCCATATAGGCCTCGGCCGCCGCAAGCTCGGGATTGAAGAAGAGGTCGCGCTGCACCTTCGCGTCATGCAGCCTCACTGTCACATCGGGACCGTCGACGCCCGAGCCGAAGCTTTCGCGGCTATCGTCGTGGTGTATGACCGTCAGGCGACCGTTCTGGACGAAGCGGATAAGGAGATGGGCCAGCATGCTCATGCGGTTCAACTCCGGAAACCATGCCGCGCGAAGCGGCTGAAACCTTCAATGTAGCGGGTGGGAAGATTCCAGGCGAGCGCCGAGCCGACGACCGCCTCGTGGAAATAGCGGCGGCGCGGCCGCAGGCCCTCGCTGACGTCGCCGCCATGATAGACCAGACAGGAGACCATGCCGGCCGCCATGCGCACGGGAACGATCCGCTTGACGTACCAGCCTTCGTCGACGCCCTCGTAACGGTCGAGCACGGCGATGTCGCGCGGTTCGATCCGCCAGACCACCCCATAGACACTCGTCCCGCGACGGTCGCGGACGGCGGCATAGCCGTCGGAGGTGAAGAACAGGCGGTGGTGGTCGAGCCGGCCGATGCCGACGGGCCGGGCTCGCGGCGCCCGCCGGGCCATCTGCGGGACATGCATGTTCGAGCCATAGGCGAAATAGAGCATGGGAGAGGGATGACTGATCGCCCGCATGCCGGCAAGGGTACCGACGGGGCGCGGCAACGCCCCCGCCGCTCGTCACACCCTTTGCCACCGAAGCTTCGCGGGGCAGGACATGCCGGCGCCCAGCCTCGCGCTGACGAGCGTTGCGCGCGGCCCTGACGTTCGCGCCCGAGCCTCCCCGAAATCGCGCGGCCATGCTTTGTTGCGATTCCAAAGGGAGGACAACAACCATGGCGAAACGCCCCACCGGCAGCACCACCAAGGCCCCGCGCGGCATGCGCAAGGGGCTCACCGCCTATGGCGATGCGGGCTTTTCCCTGTTCCTGCGCAAGGCCTTCATCAAGGCAGCGGGCTTTTCCGACGATGCGCTGGACCGGCCGATCATCGCCATCACCGACACGTTCTCCGACTACAATCCCTGCCACGGCAATGTCCGCCAGCTCATCGAGGCGGTGAAGCGCGGCGTCATGCTGTCGGGCGGCCTGCCCTTCGCCTTCCCCACCGTGTCGATCCACGAGAGTTTCTCCAACCCGACGTCGATGTTCCTCCGGAACCTCATGGCCATCGACACCGAGGAGATGATCCGCGCCCAGCCGATGGACGCGGTGGTGCTGATCGGCGGCTGCGACAAGACCGTCCCGGCGCAGCTCATGGGTGCCGCCTCCGCCGACGTCCCCGCCATCCAGCTCATCACCGGGCCGATGCTGGTCGGCCATTACAAGGGCGAGGTGCTCGGCGCCTGCACCGATTGCCGCCGGCTCTGGGCCATGCATCGCGCCGGCAAGATCGACGAGGCGGAGATCGAGGCGGTCTCGGGGCGGCTGGCGCCGACCGTCGGCACCTGCATGGTCATGGGCACGGCCTCGACCATGGGCTGCCTCACCGAGGCGATGGGCATGGCCCTGCCCCATACCGGCACCATCCCCGCCACCCATGCCGACCGGATCCGCGCCGCCGAGGCCTCCGGCCGCGAGGCCGTAAAGATGGCCGCCGCCGGGCGCCGGCCAAAGGACGTCATCACACAGGGATCGCTGCGCAACGCCATGGTGGTGCTGCAGGCCATCGGCGGCTCGACCAATGCGGTGGTGCATCTCGCCGCCATCGCCGGCCGGCTCGGCCTCACCTGGGACCTCGAGGAGCTCGACCGGCTCGGCCGCGAGGTCCCGGTCCTGCTCGACCTCAAGCCCGCCGGCTCCCATTACATGGAGCATTTCCACTGGTCGGGCGGCGTGCCGCGCCTGCTGCGCGAGCTGAGGGACCATCTCGATCTCGACGCCCCGACCGTCACCGGCGAGCGGCTCGGCGACTGGGTCGACCGCGCCGAGGACGTCCCCGGCCAGACCATCATCCGCTCGCTCGGCCAGCCCTTGAAGAAGACCGGCGCCCACGCCGTGCTGCGCGGCTCGCTGGCGCCGGGCGGCGCGGTGATCAAGGCGGCGGCGGCAACCCCGAAGCTGATGGTCCATACCGGCCGCGCCGTCGTCTTCGAGGATGTCGAGGACATGACCAACCGCATCGACGACCCGGACCTCGACGTCACCGCCGACGACATCCTGGTCATGCGCAATGCCGGTCCGAAGGGCCATCCCGGCATGCCGGAGGCGGGCCTGCTGCCGATTCCGAAGAAGCTGGCGCAGCAGGGCGTCACCGACATGATCCGCATCTCGGACGCGCGCATGTCCGGCACCGCCTATGGCACCATCGTGCTGCATGTCACGCCGGAGGCCGCCGAGGGCTCGCCGCTGGCGCTGGTGCGCTCCGGCGACCGGATCAGCCTCGACGTGCCGAACCGGCGGGTCGACCTGCTGGTCGACGAGGCGGAGCTCGCCCTGCGGCGCAAGACGTGGAAGAAGCCCAAGCACATGCGGCAGCGCCAGCGCGGCTATCGCAAGCTCTACCTCGACCACGTGACCCAGGCGGACAAGGGCTGCGACTTCGACTTCCTGGAGAAGTGAGGGGCGGGTCCTCCCCCTTTTGCGCACCCCGTCATGCGCGGCGCGGCTTGCCCCCCGCCGCCGCGCGTGATCGAAGACGCTCCCCGCCCTCGCCGGTCCCGCCATGTTCGCCATCATCGCCAGCCTCACCCCGGTCTTCCTCATCATCGTGCTCGGCGCCTGGCTGAAGGCGATGCCGCTGATGGAGGAGGCCGGCTGGCGCGGCCTCGAGCGCGCGACCTACTATGTCTTCTTCCCGGCCATGATCATCATGACCATGGCCAAGGCCGACCTGCGCGCCGTGCCGGTGCTGGCCATGGGCTTCGCGCTGATCGCCGGCATCCTCTGCATGACCGTCATCCTGCTGGCCCTGCGCCCGCTGCTGGCGCGCTCGCTCGCCATGGACGGCCCGGCCTTCACCTCGGTCTTCCAGGGCGCGACGCGGTGGAACTCCTTCGTCGCCATCGCCACGGCCGGCGCGCTCTACGGTCAGCTCGGCCTGACGCTCACCGCCATCTCGGTGGCGGCGATGATCCCGCTGCTCAACGTGCTGGCCGTGGTGATGCTGCAGCGCTATGGGCAGGACAAGCCGATCGTCCTCGGCCCGACGCTGAAGGCCATCATCACCAATCCCTTCGTCTGGTCCTCGGGGATCGGCATCATCATCAACATGATCGGCATTCCCGTGCCGGTCATCGCCATGCGCTTCGGCGACATTCTCGGCGCGGCGGCGCTCGGCACCGGGCTGCTGCTGGTCGGCGCCGGCCTTGAGGTCCGGGCGGCGCTGAAGCCGCGCGCCATCACCTGGATCTCCACAGGCCTGAAACTGCTGCTGATGCCGGCCATGGCCGGCGGCATCGCCATGGCGCTCGGCGTCACCGGCGTCGCCCTGCAGGTGGCCATCCTGTCGGCGGCCATGCCGACCGCCTCGGGCTCCTATATCCTCGCCCGGCAGATGGGCGGCGACGCGCCGCTCATGGCCGAGATCCTCACCGTGCAGACGCTGATCGCCGTCATCACCATCCCGCTGGTCCTGACACTGGCCAGCTGACGTGAAAACGGCCCCGCAAGGGGGCCGCCTTCACGCATTCGGACGTCATCCGCTCACTGATAGTGGCGGAACGTGTGCGGGTAGCGGTCGTCCACCGCCGGGGCACGGCGATAGGCGCGATGCGGCACCTCGCGGTAGTAGACCCGCGGCGGCGCCTGGTAATAGATGCGCGGCGGCGGCTCGTAATAGGCCGGGCCGCCATAGGACCGGTAGCGCGGGCGATAGTAGTAGCCGTCGTCATAGGCCTGGCGGCGCTGGTCGGCGGCGATCGCCGCGGCACCGAGGCCGATGATGCCGAGCGCGATGCCGGCACCGATGGCGGCGCCCTGGTCGCCCCGGTAATGGCGGCGATACTGCGCCTCGGCGGGGACTGCGAGGGTGGCGACACCGGCGGCGACGACAATGCCGGCAACGGTGGCCTTGAAGGAACGGGAAAGCATGAGAATGCCCCTTTCTGTCCGTCCGGGATCTCGTGGCGCGACGCGCCTCGCTGCGGACCCCTTGTGAACGTGCGAAAGGTCTAGCGGTTCCGCGGTGAACCCGTCCTGAACGCAAAAAGGCGGCATCGTGGCACCGCCTGAACGGCCGTTCATCCCGCCGCGGCCGGCGTCTCGGGCAGCGCCTCGAGGATGACGAAGGCCTGCGCCATGGGAAAATCGTCGGTGATCGTCAGGTGGATGACGAGGCGGTGGCCGGCCGGGGTGAGCGCCTGCGCCCGCGCCAGCGCGCCGCCGGTGAGCACCATGGTGGGGGCGCCGGAGGGCAGGTTCGCCACGCCCATATCCTTCCAGAAGACGCCGCGGCGGATGCCGGTGCCGAGCGCCTTGGCGCAGGCTTCCTTCGCCGCGAAGCGCTTGGCATAGGTGGCGGCGCGATGCGCCCGGCCCTCGGCCTTCGCCCGCTCGCCATCGGTGAACAGCCGGTGGGTGAAGCGCTCGCCGTGCCGCTCCAGCGACTTCTCGATGCGGCGGATATCGCAGAGGTCGGAGCCGATGCCGAGGATCACGCCGGCCGCCTCCGCCGCGACAGCAGGGTCAGCCACAGCCCGCCGGCGAGGATGGCGAGGCCGAGCAGGATCAGCGGCAGCCGCTCGCGCGGCGGATCGTTGAGCACCACCAGATCCTCGCAGCGCGTGCCCGGCACCACCTGCAGGGTCTCGTGCAGCGGCCGCCCGCCCGGCGCGTGGCGGTACTGCACCAGCGGCACGCGGCAATCCTGCGGCATGGGGCCGATACGCCGCTCGAAGACGAAGATGGGGATGCCCACCGTGTCGCGGGTCGAGGTCGCCGTCTCCGATCCGGCCCAGCGGGCGGTGACCGCCTCCTGGCGGGTCGCCTGCCAGTAGGTCAGGACCGGCAGCGCATTGGGCACCAGCACGACGAGGCCGATGAGCACGACGAAGAGCCCGACCAGCAGCCGGGTGCCCGCGGGCGAGAGTTCGCCGGCCGGTGCCGGCGTCGTCACGATGTCGCCCCCTGGATGCCGCGCGAGCCGGGTTTGACGGCCGGCAGGGCCGCCAGTTCCGGCGGCAGGGCATCGGCGGCATAGTCCGGCACATACCAGGAGAGCAGCGAGACCAGCGGCACGCCGACATCGGCCTTGCCGCCGGAACGGTCGACCAGCACCGCCGCGCCGACCGTCTCGCCGGGATGGCCGGCAATGGCGGCGAGGCATTCGCGGGTGGAGAGGCCGGTGGTGACGATGTCCTCGACCACCAGAACGCGGGCGCCCTTCGGGATCTCGAAGCCGCGGCGCAGCTTGAACTCGCCGTTCTCGCGCTCGACGAAGATGGCCTTGGCGCCGAGCTGGCGGGCGGTCTCGTAGCCCGGCACGATGCCGCCGACGGCGGGCGAGACGACATAGTCGATGGTGCCGAACCGCGCCTTCACCTTGACGGCCAGCGCCGCGCAGAGCCGCGCCGTGCGCTCGGGGTCCATGAAGACGAACATCTTCTGCAGGAAGACCGGGCTCCGCCTGCCCGAGGACAGGATGAAATGGCCTTCCAGGAGGGCGCCCGCGGCGCGGAATTCGGCGAGCACGTCGTCAGGGGTCATGGGTCCGGTGTCCGTCTGGGGTCGACGGGAGAGACGACGAATGGGGGTGGTGAGTCAATTGGGGGGTGGTGAGGACCCCGTTGACAATTCTTGAGACGTGACCTGATCAAAACCGCCGAGGCTCTCATCGCCACTGGGCGACAAACTAGTGGCCGGTCACTCCGCCTTTTCGCACATGATTCTTCACGCAGAAAAACGCTGAGATCTCAACGGGCGGGACTTTGTACGAAATTCTTGATTTTTTTGCACCGTCGTAGCGGGCGTCCCATCGAAGTGGCATCGGTTCCATGGCCGGGCGACAATGGTCTATACTGTTCTCCATGATCACCGACATCGAGGACTATCTCTCGAAGGGCTGCGGACGTTGCGAGCGATTCGCCACCCCCGATTGTTCAACGCGGCGTTGGGCTGTCGGCATTCGCGAGCTGCGCCGAATTTGCATCAAGGCGGGACTTGTTGAGAACGTGAAGTGGGGCCAGCCCTGCTATACTCACCGCAATCGCAACATAGTAATCCTTGGTGCCCTGCGAGGCGATTTCCGTATCGGGTTTTTCAACGCTGCATTGATGAAAGACCCTAACGGCATCCTCGAAAGACAAGGGCCAAATACGCGTCACCCTGACGTGATTCGATTTGCCGATAATTTGAAAGTTGCCGAGCTGGAGCCAGTGATTTTATCCTATTTGGCGGAGGCAATTGGCTATTCGGATGCTGGCACCAAACCGCCGAAAGAGAACAGTGAGAAAAACATCCCGATTGAACTAGCCGAGGCGATGGATGCCGATCCCGAGCTTGCCGAGGCATTCCATGCGCTGACCCCCGGGCGTCAACGCAGCTACGAAATCCATCTAAACTCCACCAAGTCGACTGCGACGCGCTTAGCGCGCATCATGAAGCTGCGACCCAAGATCATTGCCGGAAAAGGGGCGATGGAGCGATAGACCTCGTCGTTCGAAAGTCCTGATCGCGGCCACCCCCATTCGCATGACGCACTGTATGGAATGCGCATAGGCTAGGGCACGACAGCCGTGCTCCATGCTTCATCGCTTTTGATCTGCCACGATCTCGCGCCCTCTCTCGTGGCCGGTGCTGTTGTTGGTCGCCGGCATGTTAACGTCACCGCTATCCGGGCGCCCTCCCCCTTCTAACACCCGTTATGCCGCTTCCAGCGCTCCTCATGCCCGATCGCCACGGCGAAGGCCGGGACGCGGCAGCGTTCGGCCTCGGCCGCGGCGGTGGCGGCGCGCATGCCCCGCGCCTGCGAGGCCGGCATCTGCCAGGCGACGAGGCCGATGACGAGCACGGCGGCGGCGAGAACCGCGAACTGGGCCGGCACCAGGCGCTGGACCTCCTCGGGCCGGTGGATCTCGCAGGCGCCGCCGGGGCAGAGCTGCGCCTTCTCGCGGTTGAACAGGTTGTAGATGGAACAGCCGATGCAGATGCCGAAGGCCGTCTCGCAGAAGAGGAAGGTGATGCAGAGCAGGCAGACGAGGAGGATCAGCGGCCCGCGCATGTCGGCATAGACGACCAGCCCCATCATCAGCACCGCCATGGCGAGGCCGATGCTCCAGGCGAAGCGCTTCTGCGGCGCGCCGACATAGTCCGGCTTCTGGTGGCGGACGAAGATGCGGCCGAGGACGAGGCTCGGGGCATAGGCGGGATTGATGAGGACGCGGATGGTGAAGTCGATGAAGAAGGCGACCACGGTGATGCGGGTCAGGGTGAAGTCGCCGAGATACCAGGCCTGCAGGAAGGCGGTGCCGGCGAGCAGCAGAAGCAGGCCGGCGCCGGCGCGGGCCTCGCGCTCGTTGAGGACGCGGACGGGATAGGCCGGGTGGTCGAGCCCGAACTGGAAGAGCCTGGTCATGGTCGGGGTCCTGCTGGAAAGGTCGCTGCCGCCGGGCCGTGTCGCATAGCATTTCTGGAATGTGAAGTGCGCGAGTGACGCAGGTGTCCGTCGGCCCGGTGGAGGCGGTGCCTGACAGTCCTCCCCTGCCATGGCGCGCTTTGGCCGGGACCGGCAAGCTGTTAGGAACACCGCTCCGCCCTGCCCGCCTGTTCGAGGGATGCGCCCGAGCGCCATGGACCACCACAGCCCCGCCGCGCCGCCCGAGGGCGGGGCAACCGACCTCGCGGTCGACATCAACGCGCCGGTGGCGTCGCCGCTGCTGCGCGCCGCGCCGTGGATCGCGCTCGTCGTCGCGCTCGCCATCCTCGCAGGCCATCTCGCCACCGACGTGCAGATCTTCGCCGATGGCGGCTTCTTCGCCTTCGCCTTCCTGACGGGGGATCCCTGGGGGGCGCATTTCGCCAATATCCCGACCCGCGCCGCCGCCTTCCTCGTCACCATGGTGCCGCCCTTCCTCTGGGCGCGGGTGGGCGACCCCGCCGGCGCGATCCGCCTCTACGGGCTGATCTTCGGCCTCCTGCCGCTCGCCGGCCTCCTCGCCACCTGGGCGATCGCCGGCAACCGGCGCATCCTGCTGTTCTGCGCCCTGTCGACCATCGTCGTGCTGCCGGCCTCGGTGTTCTTCCCCTCCGAGACGCTGGTGACCCATGCGCTGTTCTGGCCGCTCTTCGCCTATCTCTGCGTCAGCCGGGCGCCGGCCGCCCTTCCCGCCGGCCTGCTCATGCTCGCCCTCGCCTTCTCGCATGAGGGCGGGATGGGGCTCATGGTGCTGCTGGTCGGCCTGCTCGCCCTGCGCCGGCGCGCCGGGCCGGTGGTGGTCGGCGCCGCCCTCGCCGTGCTGGCCCTCTGGCTGGCGACCAGGCTCCTCGTCCCGCCGGTCCATGCCGCGACCCGCGATGCGCTGTTCCTCAACATGATCGGCGTCATCAACCCGTTCGGCATCATCCGGCCGCTGAGCGTGGCGATCCTCACCGGGGTGGGGACGGTCTGGTGGCTCCTGCGGCGGGAGGCGGCGGAGGAACCGCCCGTCGCCCGGATCGTGGTTCTCGCCGGCCTCGCCCTGATCCCCGCGGCGGCCATCCTCGTCGCGGCCGAACTCGCCTTCGTCGGCCGCCACGACACCCTGCTGGTCGGCCGCTACAATTTCCGCACGCTGCTGCTCGGCAGCCTCGCGCTCTTCCTTCTGACGCTGTCGGTGCTGTCGCTGCCCGACGGGCGCCGGCCCGCCCCTGTGCGGCGGCTCGTCGGGTGGGCGACGGCGCGGGCGCGCCGCGCGCCGGCGCTGATCCTGGCGACCATGCTGATCGCCACCGCCTGCCACGCCATGGACGGCGTGAACTTCCTCGCGGCGTGGCGCGCCTATGCGCAGGAGATCCGCGCCATCGCGCTTGGCCGGGCGGCGCCCGTGCCGGCCTATGCCGAAATCCTGTCGCGCGACCCGCGCCCGGCGCCCGCGCGGCTTCAGCGCCCCGGCCGGGCCTGGACCATGAGCTGGGACTGGACCGACCCCTTCCTCTCGGTGGTGCTGGCCCTGCCGCAGCCGGCGCAGGCGCTGGTCTATCGCCCGGCCGAAACCTATGCGCCGCTGTCCTGCGCGATGATGCGGGACGCCGACCGGTCGGCGATCCGGCTGCCGGCGGAGAGCTACGCACTGCTGGTCCGCTACATGTGCGAGGAGCGAGGCGGAAGGGACTAGCGGCGGGCGGGGCGGCAGCACCAAGCCAGATGGCGGGTACACGGCTGCCGACCGAGGCCCCGGCAACGGCTGGATGGGTGGGCCTCGTCGACAAGGACGTGGTAGCACACGATCAATGTGGGCCCTGGAAGATCGGAATGTCTGCGACCGACTTGGCGCGATGGGTGGGTGCGGCGATGGCCTTCGCCGCGGGGGCTTTGGTGGTCGGGTTCATCAGCCTGTCCAATGCCTACGAGCGGTTCGAGGCACAAATGATGGAGGCCCGGATGCTGGCCTCGATGCGCGCCGAGCAACACGACGCCCATCTGGCGATTCTCACCGCGATCGCTCGTGCCGGTGATTCCGCGGCCTTCGCCCTGCTCGCCGACACCATCAGGCAAACCAGTCCGCGCATCATCGGCGTGGACCTGCGGTCGGATGAGAGGCCCGGGCCCGGCCTCTCCGGACCTGGCGTTTATGTCCTTGCCGCAAAGGTCGATGCCGGCCTTGCCGTCGTCCTGACGATCCAGTCGGAAGGCCTGCTCCTCGGCATCTCGCCGGAACTCGGTGTCCATCTCACGACTGGTGACGGCGTGACGCTGGCTGGTGTTCCGGTGGAACGGCCCTGGCTTCGAATTCCCTTGCGCAGCCGCACCCAGCCTTTTGTCATCTCCGGTACGTTCCGTCCCGCTCTGAGTTCAACGATCCCCGTGCTGCCGAGCCTCGGTGCCGGCATGCTGGCCCTCCTGCTCTATGGTTTGGTCGTCTCTGTCGTGCGCCAGAGGCGCCGCGCAGCAGCCGCCGAGCGGCGAGCGATGCTGGGCGAACACCAGGCGCGGCTGGAGCGGGCGTCCCGGATCAACGGACTGGGCGAAATGGCGAGCGGCATCGCCCATGAACTCACTCAGCCCCTCACCGCGGTTCTCAGCCGTGTTCAGGCCGGCCGAAGGCTCCTCGATCAGGGCAAGACCGGGGAGGTCGCGCAAGCCCTCGACGAAACCGTCGTCCAGACGAAGAGAGCTGCGGCCATCCTCGCCAAATTCCGGACATGGGTCAGGCCCGGTGTCGAACAGCCAGGCCGCGTTGCCCTCGACGTCGTGGTCAACAGCGTCGAGGACCTGATGCGCAGCGAACTCGCCCGTCGGCAATGCCGGTTCCATCAGGATCATCGCTCCGCACCGATCTGGGTGAGGGCGGATGACGTGCAGTTGCAACAGGTGGTCTTCAACCTCGTGCGCAATGCCATGGATGCCGTTCCGTTGACGGGCGGGCGCATAACCGTGTCCACCGGTGCGGAGGGTGACCGAGCGATGATCGTCGTCTCCGACAATGGGTCCGGGATCGATCCCATGGTCCGCGATCGTCTTTTCGAGCCTTTTGTGACGACGAAAGCCGATGGTACCGGCCTTGGACTGGCCTTGTGCCAACGCCTGGTCGAACGCATGCAGGGCCAACTGATGCTCGGTGAAGAGGCTGAAACGACCTTTCGGGTGGTTTTGCCACGCCTGTCCGACGAGGCCATTCCATGACCGAAATCTATCTCATCGACGATGATGCCGACGTCCGCACGGCGATTGTCCTGCTGCTGTCCACACTGGGAATGGCGGTGCGCGATTTCGACGGCCCCGTCTCCTTCATTGCAAAGATCGATAGCCTTCAGCCCGGAATCATCGTCCTCGATCTGCGGATGCCGGTGATGTCGGGTCTCGCGCTGCAGCGCGAACTCAAGGTCAGGAATATGACATGGCCGGTCATCATGATCTCCGGCCATGGCGACATCGACGCCTGTCGCGAGGCGTTCCGGGCCGGTGCGGTCGATTTTCTGACGAAACCGGTCGATGAACGCGACCTGATCGATGCCATCCGCCTCGCGCAGCAAGCCCTCGACGCCGACCTCGGCCGACGTGGCGAGCAGGTCGCATCGGACCGGATGCTGGCATCGCTGACGACGCGGGAAGAAGAGGTCCTGGAACTGATCGCGAAGGGGCTGGCGACGAAAGAAATCGCCCGCGTCCTGGCGATTTCGCCGCGGACTGTCGAGAGTCACCGTGCCGCCCTCGGATCCAAGCTAGGCACCACAGCCGTCGCCGACATGACGAGGCTATGGCTCGGGCGCGCGGAAAGGCTCCGTAGTCCTACGGGAAGCGGTCGGTAGCGTTCACGATAGCCGCGAGTCCGCTGGAATCGCCATATGTCTCCCGTCACGCCGGGAGCCAAGCATGCCTGTCCATTCAAACCGCGTTCTGCAGAGATGGACTTCAGTCCTGCCGGGAAACCTGCGAGGCCAGGGCGCAGTTGGCCTCGGGGTCGGCGGGCTGGCCCTGTTCGCCGTCGCGCTCTCGCTCCTGGAAACCGTCGCGGCGGTCGCGCTGCGCATAGACGCGACAATAACCCCCAAGCCGGGCTCCGCCGACGACCCGCTATACGAAGCGGGAACCTCGCTCGGCTTCTACGCTGCCATCCTCTTCGCCCTGAATTTTGTCCTCGCGACCCGCAGACAATGGGTCGAGCGGGTCGTCGGCGGCGCTGACCTTGTCTACGCTCTGCACGGCTTTGTTGGTCGCACGGTATTGCTCTTTGTCCTGCTGCATACCGGGATCGTGGTGCTTCAAGCCATTCCGGATGGGGACCTCGTCGCCCGATATCTGGTTCCCGGGCGCGACTGGGGCTACACGCTTGGGCTCGTTGGCACCTTCGGAACGCTTGCCCTGGTCGCCGTGACGATCTGGATCACCGTGCCCTATGGCCGCTGGCTCTCGTCACACCGCTTCATGATCGTGCCTTTCGTCGGCGGCATTCTCCACGCGATCGTCCTGCAGGTCGACTGGTACATGGTTCTGATCCTGCTCATCGGCATCGTCGCCTGGTTCGACAGTGTCGTCCTTCTGCCGAAGCGCGGTGTCGGGGCGACGATCTCGAAGGCCCGCACGATGGGCAAGATCCGAGAGATTGTTCTGTCACCGGACCATCCCTTCAAGCCGCTTCCCGGCCAGTTCGTGCTGCTCGGCTATGACGGTTCCCGCCATCCGTTCTCCGTTTCGGGATTTGACGGCCGGGGTGGCATACGCCTGTCGGCGCAAGTTCGCGGAGCCTTCACCCGCGGCCTCGCCGGCCGGAGCCCGGGAACGCCGGTCACGCTCTACGGTCCCTATGGCCGGTTCGGTAGCGATGCTCTCGGCGGCGATGGTGCCCAGCTGTGGATAGCAGGGGGCATAGGAATCACCCCCTTTCTCGCGATGCTGCAGAGCACCGAGACGTCGCGCCTGCGGGACGTGCATCTCATCTGGTCGGTTCGCGCCGAAGCGGATGCCGTCTATCGAGAGGAAGTCGAACGCGCAATCGGCGCCATCCCCGGCGGACGCTTCACATTGCACGTCAGCGGCAGCGCTGGACGTCTGGAGCCCGGCCGCCATGTGGTTCCGGGGCGTTCCCCTCGCGTCCTGTTGTGCGGGCCACCAGAGATGACCGACGACATGATCCGCAAGCTGCGTGCGGCGGGAGTCGCCGATCACCAAATGTTGGCGGAGTGTTTTGCCCTGCGCTAGAGCAGGAAGAGGAGACGGACCTCGATTGCTGGCTGCAATCGCCACGCCGATGACTGCCACGCCGTCTGGCCGCGGGAACGTCTTCGCCCGCCCCCGCGCGCCTATTCGAACACCCTTTGCGCCTCGGCCGTCATCGGCAGGGTGCGGATCCCGGCGATGATGGCGTTGAGGTGCTTGAGGTCCCAGACCTCGAGGTCGATGGCGACATTGGTATAATCCGCCGTGGTGCGCTGCATCCGCAGGTTGTCGATATTGCCGTCATTGTCGGCGATGACCTGGGTCACGGCGGCGAGCGAGCCCGGCGCGTTGCGCGACTTCACCGCGATGCGGGCGGGGTAGCGGGAGCGCTTGGCCTCGTCGACGTCCCAGCGCACGTCGAGCCAGCGCTCCGGCTCGTTGTCATAGGCGGCGAGCGCCGGCGACTGGATGGGGAAGATGGTGATCCCCTCCCCCGGCGTCATGATGCCGACGATGCGGTCGCCGGGCACGGCGCCGCCCTCCTTGGAGAAGCGCACCGGCAGGTCGAGATTGATGCCGCGGATGGGGATGGCCCCCTCCGATTCCGGCACCTGGAACTTCAGCGCCGTCTCGCCGCCGACGCCGAACCAGTCGGCGGTGGGCTTGGGCCCGAGCGGGGTCTCGCTCTTGAAGTCGGGATAGACCGCCTTCAGCACATCCTCGTCGGGGATCTCGTTGCGGCCGACGGCCCAGTAGACGTCCTCGACGCCGGCGCGGGCGAGGCGCTTGAGGCCCTGGCGCACGATGTCATCGGAGAAGGGCTTGCCGGCGCGGGTGAACAGCGTCTGGACGATGCGGCGGCCGAGTTCGAGATATTGGGCGCGGGTCGCCATGCGGGTGGCCCGGCGGATGGCGGAGCGGGCGCGGCCGGTGACGACGATGCTCTCCCAGGCCGGCGAGGGCGTCGCCTTGGGATCGGTGGTGATCTCGACCTCGTCGCCGTTCTGCAGCTCGGTGACCAGCGGCCGCTCGACGCCGTTGATGCGGGCGCGGGCGCAGTGGTTGCCGATATCGGTGTGGACCGCATAGGCGAAGTCGATGCAATTGGCCTTGCGCGGCAGGGCGATGAGCCGGCCCTTGGGGGTGAAGCAATAGACCTGGTCGGAGAACAGCTCGAGCTTGGTATGTTCGAGGAATTCCTCGGGATTGTCGGCATGGGCGAGCATTTCCACCGTGCGGCGCAGCCAGGCATAGGCGGTGCTCTCCGCGTGTTCGGCGTCGTCCTTGTAGAGGGCGTGGGCGGCGATGCCGTATTCGGCGATCTCGTGCATCTGGCGCGTGCGGATCTGCATCTCGACGCGCTGGCTCTGCGGCCCGATGACGGTGGTGTGGATCGAGCGGTAGTCGTTGCCCTTCGGCGTCGAGATATAGTCCTTGAAGCGCAGCGGCACAGCCGGCCATGTCGTGTGGATGATGCCGACGGCGGCGTAGCAGGCGGCGATGTCGTCGACGAGGATGCGGAAGGCGACGATGTCGGAGAGCTGCTCGAAGGAGACCGACTTGCGCTCCATCTTGCGGTAGATCGAATAGGGTTTCTTCAGCCGGCCGGTGACCTCGGCGCTGATGCCCTCGCCGGCCAGCTTGCGGGCGAGCTGGGTCTCGATCTCCTCGATGACGGCGGCGGCGGCCTCGCGCTGGCGGCCGAGGCGCTGTTCCAGGGCCTCGTAGGCCTCGGCATTGATCTGGCGGAAGGCCAGGTCCTCCAGTTCCTCGCGCATGTCGTGCATGCCCATGCGGCCGGCGAGCGGGGCATAGATGTCGAGCGTCTCCTGGGCGACGCGGTCGCGCTTGGGCGCCGGCACATAGTGCAGCGTGCGCATGTTGTGCAGGCGGTCGGCGAGCTTGACCAGCAGCACGCGCACGTCGGAGGTGATGGCGAGCAGCAGCTTGCGCAGGTTCTCCGCCTGCACCGCCTGTTTCGACACGAGGTCGAGCTTCTTCAGCTTGGTCAGGCCATCGACGAGCTCGGCGATGGCCGAGCCGAACTTCTCGCGGATGTCGTCCTTGGTGGCGGCGGTGTCCTCGATCGTGTCGTGCAGCAGGGCCGAGACGATGGTGGCGTCGTCGACCTTGAGGTCGGTGAGGATGGCCGCCACCTCCAGCGGATGGGAGAAATAGGGGTCGCCGGAGGCGCGCTTCTGGGTGCCGTGGGCGAGCATGGCATAGACATAGGCGCGGTCGAGCAGGGCCTCGTCGGCCTTCGGGTTGTAGCGCTTGACGCGCTCCACCAGCTCGTATTGACGCATCATGGGATCAGGGCCGCTCTGGCGATTTCATGCGCCGGGCCATCACGATAGCACCGACAGGGCCCGCCGCCGCAAGGGCTTGGGGGCCGGAGCCGCGATCGGCGCTCCGCAACGACAAAGGGCGGCCCGCCGGGCCGCCCTGGGAGGCAGTCGCGACGGCGTCACATGCCGTCGTCGTCGTCGGTGTCCTCCGGCGGCTTCAGCCCTTCCAGGCCGCGCAGCAGGTCTTCCTCGCTCATGCGGTCCATGGTCACGTCGGCGTCGTCGGCGGTGGCGCCGGGCGCGGCGATCATCGGCACCATGTCCGGCTCGGGCTCGTCGACCTCGACATATTTCTGCAGCGAGTGGATCAGGTCCTCGCGCAGGTCATCGGGCGAGACGGTCGCATCGGCAATCTCGCGCAGGGCGACGACCGGGTTCTTGTCGCGGTCGCGGTCGATGGTGATCGGCGAGCCGGCGGCGAGCATGCGCGCCCGGTGGCTGGCGACGAGCACGAGCTCGAAGCGGTTATCGACCTTGTCGATGCAATCCTCGACGGTGACGCGAGCCATCGCTAGTCCTTGAAAACGTGGGGATGGGGCCTTGGGACAGGCATCTGTCCGGCAAGCTGGGCTGTATAGCCATTGATGCGTCGCGATACAAGGCTCTTGGGCCCCGCCCCCGCCACCGGGCCGATCCACACGCCGACCCGCGCCTTCGCAGCATGGGAACCCTGCGGAACCACGACCATTTATCAGATTGTTCCGGGAGAATGAACTTGCTATCAAATCGTCGAACAGGCTAGGAACGTTCTAACGTAGCCGTTCGCACAACGTCTATTTTGAATGGAATCGGACCACCTCTCCCATTTCGCGACCGTTACGCCGTATTCTTCACTCTATTGACCTCCCAAGGACGTTACGTCATGTCGTCAGGAACCGAGCGGATTGCCCTCTTCATCGATGGCGCCAACCTTTACGCAACCGCGAAGACCCTCGGCTTCGACATTGACTACAAACGTCTGCTGGGAGAGTTCCGCAGCCGCGGCTACCTGCTGCGCGCCTACTATTACACCGCGCTGGTCGAGGACCAGGAATACTCGTCGATCCGGCCGCTGATCGACTGGCTGGACTATAATGGCTTCACCGTCGTCACCAAGGCGGCCAAGGAGTTCACCGATTCCCTCGGCCGCCGGAAGGTGAAGGGGAACATGGATATCGAACTCGCCGTCGACGCCATGGAACTGGCCCCCCGCATCGACCACATCGTCCTGTTCTCCGGCGACGGCGACTTCCGCTCGCTGGTCGAGGCCCTGCAGCGCCGCGGCGTCAAGGTGTCGGTTGTCTCCACAGTCTCGGTGCAGCCGGCCATGATCGCCGACGAGTTGCGTCGCCAGGCCGACGAGTTCATCGACCTTGCCCATCTGGCGCAGCGTGTCGGGCGCGATCCCGCCGAACGGGCCGTCCGGGCGCCGGGCACCGAGGTGCCGGGCTTCGTGCGCGACCGGCCCCGGCCGCCGCGGCCGGCCTCGCCCCCCACCCCCGGCGCCGGCGACGATTTCGCCGATCGCTGACCGGCCATGGCCTGTCCGGACCAGCCGGGGCGCGACTGCCCCCTCTGCCCGCGTCTCGTCGCCTTCCGCGAGCGGCAACGCGCGGCCCATGCCGACTGGCACAATGCGCCGGTCCCCTCCTTCGGCAGCCCCGAGGCGCGCCTGCTCATTGTCGGCCTTGCCCCCGGCCTGCAGGGTGCCAACCGCACCGGACGGCCCTTCACCGGCGACTGGGCCGGCGACCTGCTCTACGAGACGCTGATCGGCTTCGGCTTCGCCCGCGGCACCTATGATGAGCGGCCCGACGACGGCCTCACCCTGGTCGACACCCGCATCACCAATGCGGTGCGCTGCGTGCCGCCGGAGAACAAGCCGACGACCGAGGAGATCGCCACGTGCCGGGATTTCCTCGCCGCCACCATCGCCGCCATGCCCCGCCTCGCCGCCATCGTCACCCTTGGGAAGATCGGCCATGACAGCGCCGTTCGGGCGCTCGGCCTGAAACCGGCACGGGTGCCGTTCAGCCATGGCGGGGTCCATACACACGACGCCGTCACGCTGTTCTCCAGCTATCATTGCTCGCGCTACAACACGAATACCGGCGTTCTCACCCCGCAGATGTTCAGGGACGTGTTCGCCGCCGTCCGACGCCATCTCGACCGTTGAGTTCACGGCTTCGTGACATCACCCCTGCGTCCGCTGGGCGCATGAGTCGGGTTCCATGCAGGACCGCCCTTCGAAGCTGGTCCCAGATCACGGGAGAAGAGAACGATGAACCGACGCCATGCCCTCAAGCTGTTCGGAACCGCCGCCGCCATCGGCGCCACCATGGCGATCCCCGCCAGCCACAAGGTCTATGCCCAGGCCGCGAGCGGCCCCTTCACCCTGCCCCCGCTCGGCTATGCCTATGACGCGCTGGAGCCGCATATCGACAAGATGACGATGGAGATCCATCACTCCCGCCATCACGCCGCCTTCCTCGGCGGCCTCAACACCGCTTCCCAGAGCTATGCCGAACTGACCCCCGCCAATACCGAGAAGGTGCTGCGCAAGCTCTCCGACGTGCCGCAGAACCTGCGCGGCGGCGTGCGCAACCAGCTCGGCGGCCATTGGAACCACGCCCATTTCTGGGACGTCATGACGCCCGGCGGCGCCAAGCAGCCCGGCGGCGCGCTGCTGCAGGCGATCAATGCCACCTTCGGCGACGTCGACAAGATGCGCCAGCAGTTCAACCAGACTTCGGTCGGCCGCTTCGGCTCGGGCTGGGGCTGGCTGGTGGTCGGCAGCGACGGCAAGCTCGCCATCGTCTCGACGCCCAACCAGGACAACCCGCTGATGGACGGCGTCAAGGGCGTGGTCATGGGCATCGACGTGTGGGAACACGCCTATTACCTCAAGTACCAGAACCGCCGGGCCGACTACGTCACCACCTGGTGGAACGTCGTCAACTGGGACAAGGCCGCCGCCAACTTCCAGAAGGCGATGGGCTGACGATCCGGCTGAGGACGGCGCCGGCGGGCCTGCCCCCACCCGCCGGCCGCCGCCTGACGCCGCATCGGCGAATCCCCGGTTGCTGTCGCAGCCGGGATTTTGCCGGCGGTCGCGGCCTCAGGCCGAGACCTGGCCGTGATAGCTGAGGAATTCCAGCAGCGAGCCGTCGGGATCACGGAAATAGACGGATGTGGCCGGTCCCCTCACCCCGTTGGTCGCCACCGGGCCGAGCTCGACGGCGACACCACAGGCGGCGAGATGCGCCGCCGCGCCGGCGATCGGGCCCTCCCATTCGAAACAGATGTCGGAATTGCCCGGCATGACCGGCACGCGGGCGACCGCGTTGACATGGCCGATGCCCGGCCCGTGGCAGTTCAGGCGGATGTCGCCGATGCGGTAGGCGAAACCGGCGCCGCGCGGCACCACCTCCGCCCCCAGCACGTCGCGGTAGAAGGCGTTGGACCGCGCCCAGTCGCTGACATGAATGACCACGTGGTCGAGTTTGTAGGCCATGGCGTTTCTCCTCAGGCGAGATGAGCGAAGGCAGGAGGACAATCAAGACAGAAGGCTTGCGGGGTCCTGCGCGCTGAAGGCCCCCACCCGCACCCTCCCCTCTGGCGAGGGGAGGGAGACTACGGCGTGCCGCCATTCTCTTGACCCGCTGGGCCTGGCTCGACCGGATAGTGAGTTTCGCGAGGTGGAAGTCCCCCTCCCCGCGCCAGCGGGGAGGGTCAGGGTGGGGCCCTTGATCCTTGATCTCGCCGGGCTTCGCCGCGAGCGTGGTCCGGATCCCCCTAGCCCCGGTCCCTCATGATCCGCGCCTGGTCGCGCTGCCAGTCGCGCTTCTTCTCGGTGTCGCGCTTGTCGTGCAGCTTCTTGCCGCGGGCGAGCGCCAGCTGCAGCTTCGCCCGGCCCTGCTCGTTGAAATAGAGCTTGAGCGGCACGACGGTGAGCCCGTCGCGCTGCACGGCGCCGGTCAGTTTGGCGACCTCGCGCTTGTGCAGCAGCAGGCGGCGCGGCCGCTTCGGCTCGTGGTTGAAGCGGTTCGCCTGCAGATATTCGGGAATGTTGCAGTTGAAGAGGAAGAACTCTTCGCCCGAGGGGCCGGCATAGCTTTCCCCGATCGTCGCCTTGGCGGCGCGCAGCGACTTGACCTCGGTGCCGGTCAGCTGGAGGCCGGCCTCGAACGTGTCGAGGATCTCGTAGTCGAAGCGTCCGCGCCGGTTCTCGGCGATGACCTTGATCTTGGGGTCCGGCTTGGCCGCCATGGCGTGTGCTCTGCCTCCCCCGTCAGTTCATCAGCCCGGCATGGACGAGGGCCTTCTTCAAGGTCTCGCGGGTGGCCGGGGACGCCGCCACCATGGGCAGGCGCACCTCGTCCGCCATGCGGCCGAGCAGGCTGAGCGCCGCCTTGGAGGGAGCCGGGTTCGGCTCGACGAAGAGGGCCTGGTGCAGCGGGAACAGCTTGTCCTGGATCTCCAGCGCCTTGGCATAGTCGCCGGCGAGGCAGGCGTTCTGGAAGGCGGCGCAGAGGCGCGGCGCGACATTCGCGGTCACCGAAATGCAGCCATGGCCACCATGGGCCATGTGGGCGAGCGCGGTGCCGTCCTCGCCGGAGAGCTGGATAAAGTCCTTGCCGCAGGCCTGGCGCTGGGCCGAGACGCGGTCGAGCTTCATCGTCGCGTCCTTGACGCCGACGATATTGGGGATCTCGGCGAGCCGCGCCATGGTCTCGACGCTCATCTCCACCACCGAGCGCGGCGGGATGTTGTAGATGAAGATCGGCAGCGCGGTGGCTTCGGCGATGGCCTTGAAGTGCTGGTAGAGGCCTTCCTGGCTCGGCTTGTTGTAGTAGGGCGTGACGTGCAGCAGCCCCTGCGCCCCCGCCTTCTCGGCATGCCGCGAGAAATCGATGGCCTCGGCCGTGTTGTTGGAGCCGGCACCGGCCATGACCGGCACGCGGCCCCGGGCCTCGTCGATGGCCCATTCGACGACGCGCTTGTGCTCGTCATGGGACAGGGTCGGGCTCTCGCCGGTGGTGCCGACCGGGACGATGCCGTGGGAGCCCTCGGTGATCACCCAGTCCACATGGGCGCGGAACGCCTTCTCGTCCACCTTGCCGTCCTTGAACGGGGTGACGAGGGCAGGCAGCGATCCCTTGAACAGGCTGGACATGGAGCACTCTCCGGACAACGAGGCGACAGGCGGCGCAAGGCCGCGAAAGGCCGGCCACAAAGCCTTGTGACGGCCGTAACGTCAAGGGTGGCGGGCCGCGCGGCGGGTGCCGCGCCGTCGAAAGTCGATGCGCTGGTGAAAGCCGAGGCCCGGCCTTCGCCTGGACGTCGGCGTCATCGGGACTGGTGACGCCGGCGCAGCGCCAGGAGGCCTCGAAAGCGGCGGGCGTCCGCCAGACTGACTACGAACCCATTTCTGGGAATACGGTCCTAGATACCACAGAGCGATGCGCTGGCGCAAGCCCCCCGGCGACATGCGACGCGCCGCCGCATCCTTAACGGCGCCTTTACCACGTCACGCGGTTGCCCCCCTCCCCGTCAAGGAAGCGTCAAGGAAAACGGCCTGATAACCACCTCTCCGAGGCCACATTCCTGTTCGAGTGAGGCCGTTCCGCGTTGTGTATCAGGACGGACCCTCGCCGATGCCCGTTTCGCTGGCCCCGACCGTCGCCTCCCGCCTGCCGCGTCTGAGCCTGTGGGCCGGCGTCGCGCTGACGGCGCTGATCGTCGCCGGCTGCGCCCGCAGCGAGGTCTCCGGCGGGGATACGGCGGGACAGGCGGCCGGAGCCGAGGTGACGGCGCAGCTGTCGCAGTATGCAGCGGCGGACCGGCAGACGACGGCGTCGATCTCGCGGGACCAGCAGGTCTGGCGCCCTGCCGGCGGGGCGGCCAGCGAGGCCGATGTGGCAGCGCTCGGCCGGGTGGTGGCGGCAACCCGGCGCGGCCAGGTCGAGGCGGCGACCACCGCCCGCGACCAGATCCGCGATCCCGTCGCACGGGTTCTGGCCGAATGGATGATCCTGCGCGGCAACGAGACGGTGGGCTTCGCACGGCAGGCCGCCTTCCTGCGGGCCAATCCGGCCTTCCCGGCCAGCCAGCGCATCCGTCTGCGGGCCGAGGGCGCGCTCCTCGATGACAATGCCGGTCCCGATGTCGTTCGCGCCTTCTTCCAGGGCAGCCCACCGCGCTCGGCCAAGGGGCGCATCGCCTATGCGATTGCGCTGAAGCGCGGCGGCGATGCCGCCCGCGGGCTCAGGCTGGCCCGCGAGGTCTGGCACGAGTCGGACCTCGCGACGGCGGCGGAGGAGCGCCTGCTCGCGGAGTTCGGCGCCGCGCTCGGCGCCGGCGACCACAAGATGCGGCTCGACCGCATGCTGCACGAGAACGAGGCGGCGACGGCGCTGCGGGCGGCGCAGCGGCTCGGGGTGGGCCAGGTGGCTCTGGCGCGGGCCTTCCTTGCCGTCACCGGCCAGAAGCCGAATGGCGGCGCCCTGCTCGCCCAGGTGCCGGCGGCGCTGCACCGTGACCCGGCCTATCTCTTCGCCCGCGCCCAGTGGCTGCGGCGCGAGGACCGGGCCGGCGAGGCGACGGCGATCCTCGTCGCGGCGCCGCGCGATCCGGCGGTGCTCGGCAAGGCCGAGGACTGGTGGGTCGAGCGGCGGGCGCTGGTGCGCAAGCTGCTCGATGCCGGGCAGGCGCGCACGGCCTATCAGGTGGCCGCCAGCCATGCGGTGCGCACGGGCGCCTCGCGGGTGGATGCCGAGGCGCATGCCGGCTGGCTGGCGCTGCGCCATCTCAACGATCCCGCCAGCGCGATCCGCCATTTCGAGGCCGCGCGTCAGGCGGCGGGGACGCCGATGTCGCAGTCGCGCGCGTCCTACTGGCTCGGCCGCGCCCATGAGGCCGCCGGCCACCAGGGCCCCGCGCGCACGCATTACGAGGCGGCGGCGCGGCATTCGACGCATTATTACGGCCAGCTCGCGCGCGCGAAGCTCGGCCTCGCCGACCTGCCGATCCGCCGGCCGACCGATACGACCGCGGCGAGCGCCGCCTATGCGCATGCGCTCACGCTCCTCTACCGGCTCGACGAGCGCGACATGGCGCGGGCGATCCTCTCCGACCTTGCCACGCGTGCGAGCGACCACGGCACGCTCTACCAGGCGGCGGCGGTGGCGGCGCGGGCGCGCGATGCCAAGGGGGTCGTCACCCTCGGCCGGCTCGCCAACAACCGCGGCCTGCCCTTCGACATGCAGGCCTTCCCGACCCAGGGAATTCCCGATTACGCCCATGTCGGGCCGGAGGTCGACCGCGCCGTGGTCTATGCCATCGCCCGCCAGGAATCGACCTTCGACCACCGCGCCGTCAGCCATGCGGGCGCGCGCGGGCTGCTGCAGCTCATGCCTGCGACCGCGCGCGCGACGGCGCGCAACCACGGCCTGCCCTTCGACGAGGGCCGTCTGACCAGCGATCCCGCCTATAACGCGCGCCTGGGCGCGGCCCATCTCGGCGAACTCGTCGCCGAATTCAACGGCAGCTACATCCTCACCTTCGTCGCCTACAATGCCGGCCGGTCGCGCGCCCGCGAGTGGATCCAGAAATATGGCGACCCCCGCGATCCCCGCGTCGATCCTGTGGATTGGGTCGAGCGCATCCCCTTCGCCGAGACGCGGAACTACGTGCAGCGCGTCATGGAGAACGTCCAGGTCTACCGCGCCCGCCTCGGCGGCGGCGCGGCGCTGCGGATCGAGGCGGACCTCCGGCGCGGCCGCCCGAACTGACCGGGCGCTGCAGCTCAGATTCCGATTCAGGCGGGTTTGCCGAGTCCGGTCAGGGGCTTGGGCCGGATTGCGCAGGTTCTGATTCCGATTCAACACCGCAGGCATGGTGCCGCGGCCATGGCGGCAAGGTGCCGCGCCTGTCATGATCGCGCACCCCGTTGGTGGCGCCCATGATCGAAGCCTTCACGCTCCTCGTCCTCCTGCAACTGGTCGGCGACATCACCGCCCACCTGACCGGCCTGCCGATCCCCGGGCCCGTTATCGGCCTCGCCCTGCTGATCGCGCTCCTGGCCTGGCGCGACCGCCTGGCCGGCGCGCTCGACGCCACAGCCGAAGGGCTGCTGTCGCATCTGTCGCTGATGCTGGTGCCCGCCGGGGTCGGCGTGGTCGCCCAGGCCGCCCTGCTGGCGGCCCACGGCACCGCCCTCGCCCTGGTGGTGACGGTCTCGACGCTCGTGACGCTTGCTGTCACCGCCCTGGTCTTTCGCCTCGTCGCCCGGCTCACCGACCCGTCCGAGCCCGCTGCGGGCGAAGTGTCACGATGAGCCGCACGACCGACCTGTGGGTCTATCTGTCGGGCTCGCCGCTGGTCTGGCTGGCGGTGACCCTGACGGCCTATTGCCTCGCCGACCGGGCCGCCCTCGCCACCCGCCGGCATCCGCTGGTCAACCCGGTGGTCCTGGCCGTGGCGCTGATCGCCGCCGTGCTGCTGGTCACCGGGACTCCCTTCGAGACCTATTTCGCCGGTGCCCAGTTCGTCCATTTCCTGCTGGGGCCGGCCACCGTCGCCCTGGCCGTGCCGCTCTGGCGCATGCGGCGGGAGGTGCGGCGCGCGATCCTGCCGATGGCGGCGGCGCTGCTGGCCGGCTCCCTCACCGGCATTGTCTCGGCCCTGGCCCTTGCCTGGCTGGCTGGCGCCCCCGCCGCCATCCTGGCGAGCGTGGCGCCGAAATCGGTGACGGCCGGCATCGCCATGGGCATTGCCGAGCCGCTCGGCGGCCTCGCGGCGCTGACTGCCGTGGTGGTGGTGGCGACGGGTGTCTTCGGCGCGGTCGCTGCCGGCCCCCTGTTCGACGCCATGGGGATCAGGGATGCCCGGGCCCGCGGCTTCGCGGCGGGCCTTGCAGCCCATGGCCTCGGTACGGCGCGGGCCTTCCAGGTCGACCGGACGATGGGCACCTTCGCCGGCATCGCCCTCGGGCTCAACGGCCTGATGACGGCGATCCTGGTGCCGCTGGTCTGGCGCTGGCTCGGCACCTGACCCGGATTAGCCGCGCAAGGCCTTGCGCAGTGGCGCGCTCTGGGGCGTGGCGGGCTCCATCGCCTGGACAAGCTGGCAATAGGACGACCCCGGCAGCGGCGGGGCAAAGACATAGCCCTGCGCCGAACGCACGCCGCGCCGGCGCAGCGCCTCGACCTGTTCGAAGGTTTCGACCCCCTCGGCGATCACCTCCATGTTGAGGTGCGCGGCGAGATCGATGAGGCTGTCGACGATGGCGGTGGACTGCCGCTCGGCGCCCAAAGCGTCGATGAAGAGCTTGTCGATCTTCATGACGTCGACCCGCAGCTTCAGCAGATAGCTCATGCCGCCATGGCCGGTGCCGACGTCGTCGAGGGCGACACGGACGCCCATCTCCTGGAAGCGCGCGATGATGGCGCGGGCCCCGTCCATATCAGGCAGTGGATCTCGCTCGGTGACCTCGAGCAGGACCTGGGTGAGCTTGAGGTCCGAATGCGAGAAGATCGACGCCACATCCCCAACGATCCGCTCGTCGCGGAAATGGGCGGCGCAAAGATTGAAGCCGCATTTCAGCTCGGGCCGCGTGGCATAGGTTGGCCCCAGTTCCTCCGCCGCCTGCCGCATCAGGTCGAGTGTCAGCGGGAAGATGAAGCCGGAGCGCTCGGCCTCGCCGATGAAGGCGCCGGGCGGGATGAGCCGGCCGTCGGGCTTGCGCCAGCGGACCAGCACCTCGCAACCGAGAATGCGGCCCGTATCGAGGTCGATCAGCGGTTGGTAATGGGGGATGAACTCGCCGTTGCGCAGTGCCCGGTTCATATCAGCCACCGGGCCGCGCTCGCGCCAGCCGAACAGGACCAGACCGGCCAGGCCAATGCCGAGGGCAAGCCCGCCGCCGACCGCCGCCCCGACGATCCAGCCCTTCTGCTGGCGCCAGGCGCCCGACGAGGCCGACACCTCGACGCGAACCGGATAGTGTTCTGACAGGATCGCGGCCCTGACGTCGGCTGTTCCCCCGATACCGCCTGGTCCATGCACGGAGACGAGACGCCCGCCGGGCACCAGTTCGACATCGATGCCGAGACCGAGATTCGACACCTGGACCTCGCCATAGGGCACGAAGAGCCCGACCGCGATGATGCCGCCGGTCAGGGTGCCGGACGGCGATGCCAGGGTCAGGCGCAGCGCCCGGCCGTGGGGCCCCCGCGTCAGGGCCACCGAGAGGGCAAGATGGGGGACACGGGTCACATAGGGGGTCGAGGCTGCCGTGATCTGCACCAGGCTGCCGATATTGTTGCAGCGGATCCGGCCGTCGGAGCCGATGACGGCGATTTCCTTCAGCACCGGGGATTCGAAGACGAGCAGGCTCAGCGCTTCACGATCGGCGGCGTTGCAGAACTCGATATTGCGGGCCTGGGCCTCCTGCAGGGAGAGCGTCGCCCGCTCGATGGCGTTGTCCATGCGCCCGAGGACAATGGCTGCCTTTTCGGCGATCTGGACTCTGAGACTGCGGTGAAGCCAGGTCTCGGCGGCGAAGTAGGCGGCCATTGGCAAGCCGGCGACCAGCAATGCGGACACCAACCAGACCAGGCCTCTTTTTCGCGAGACCGTACTCACGGCCACCCCTTCGCCTGCCACGCAACCGGCGGCAAACAGCCGAGATCACGTAAAATTTTCAGCAGTTTAGGGTGTGTGGCTTAATGGTGTCTTTCTTGACCTAGCGTCATCGGGGCGTTTCTTCCGCCCGCTCCTGGGCCTCCACCACGGCCAGCGCCGTCATGTTCACCACGCCGCGTGCGGTGACCGAGGAGGTCAGGATATGGGCGGGCCGCGCCTGGCCCACGAGAATGGGCCCCACCGGCAAAGCATCGGCGAGGACCTTGATGACCTGGAAGGCGATGTTGGCGGCCGACATGTTCGGCATGATGAGGACGTTGGCCACGCCCTTCAGGCGCGATCCCGGGAAGACGCGCTCGCGCAGGTCGGGCAGCAGGGCCGAATCCGCGTGCATCTCGCCCTCGACCTCCAGGTCCGGCGCCCGGTCACGGATGATCTTCAGGGCCTTCTGCATCTTCAGCACCTGATCGTCGTCATGGCTGCCGAAATCGGAATGGGACACCAGGGCGATCTTCGGCTCGAGGCCGAAGCGACGCACATGCTCTGCGGCGGTGCAGACCATGTCGGCCAGTTCGTCCGGGCTCGGATCGGCGGTCACATGGGTGTCGGCGAGGAAGAGCGGGCCCTTGGAGGTGATCAGCAGCGACAGCGCCGCGAGGCCGTTGGCGCCCTCCTTCAGGCCGATGACCTGCCGGATATGCCGCAGATGGGTGTTGAAGCGGCCCTCGACGCCGCAAATCATGGCATCGACGTCGCCGCGCTCCAGCGCGACCGCCGCGATGGCGGAGTTCGAGGTGCGGATGATGGTGCGCGCCGCATCCGGGGTGACACCGCGGCGGCCGGTCCGGTCGTGATAGGTCGCGACATAATCGCGGTAGCGGGGGTCGGATTGCGGATCGATGAGTTCGAAATCGACGCCCGGCTTCAGCGACAGGCCGAAGCGCTCGAGGCGCTGCTCGACGACGGCCGGGCGGCCGATGAGCACCGGGAAGGCCAGCCCTTCCTCGACCACGACCTGGGCGGCGCGCAGGATGCGCTCGTCCTCGCCTTCGGCATAGATGACGCGCTTGGGGTTCTGCCGCGCCTTGTCGAAGACGGGACGCATCAGCAGACCCGAACGGAAGACGAAACGCGACAGTTCCGCCTCATAGGCCTTGAAATCGGTGATGGGACGGGTGGCGACGCCGGTCTCCATCGCCGCCCGCGCGACAGCCGGAGCGATGCGCAGGATCAGGCGCGGGTCAAAGGGTGACGGGATGAGGTTCCCGGCGCCGAACGTGCCCACCTCGCCGCCATAAGCCCGCGCCACCACGTCGGAGGGCGCCTCGCGGGCGAGGCCGGCAATGGCCCGCACCGCAGCCAGTTTCATCGGTTCGTTGATGGCGGTGGCGCCGCAGTCGAGAGCGCCGCGGAAAATGTAGGGAAAGCACAGGACGTTGTTGACCTGATTGGGGAAATCCGACCGCCCGGTGCAGATCATGGCGTCGGGACGGGCGGCGCGCGCCTCGTCCGGCATGATCTCGGGATTGGGATTGGCCAGCGCCATGATCAGCGGGCCCTTGGCCATTTTCTGGACCATGGCGGGCTTGAGCACATTGGCGGCGGAGACCCCGAGGAAGATGTCGGCATCGCCGATGATGTCGTCGAGGGTGCGGGCATTGGTGTTCTTGGCATAGACCTCCTTGTAGGGGTCCATCAGCTTCTCGCGGCCCTTGTAGACCACGCCCTCCAGGTCCGAGACCCAGATATTGTCGACCCGCGCGCCGAGTTCGCGCAGCAGGTTGAGGCAGGCGATGGCGGCGGCGCCGGCGCCGGAGGCGACGATCTTCACGTCCTCGATCTTCTTGCCCATGAATTCGAGGGCGTTGGAGACGGCGGCGCCGACGATGATGGCAGTGCCATGCTGGTCGTCATGGAAGACCGGAATACCCATGCGCTCACGCAGGCGGCGCTCGACCTCGAAACATTCGGGGGCCTTGATGTCTTCCAGATTGATGCCGCCGAAGGTCGGTTCCAGCGCCGCCACCACCTCGACGATCCGATCGACGTCCTGGGCGTCGATCTCGATGTCGAAGACGTCGATGCCGGCGAATTTCTTGAACAGGACGGCCTTGCCCTCCATGACCGGCTTGGAGGCGAGCGGGCCGATATTGCCCAGGCCCAGAACGGCGGTTCCATTGGAGATGACGGCGACCAGATTGGCGCGGATGGTCAGTTCGGCGGCCTGGGCCGGATCGGCGACGATCGCCTCGCAGGCGGCGGCGACACCGGGCGAATAGGCGAGCGCGAGGTCACGCTGGTTGCCGAGCGGCTTGGTGGCCTGGATCTCCAGCTTTCCCGGCCGCGGCAGCCGGTGATAGACGAGGGCGCCGGATTTGAGATCGTCCGTGATCGACTTTGTCATGCCATTGGTCTCCTCGGCAGGTCATGCGCAGGCCGGCCCGCCACCGTCAATCTCCGGGATTGTCGCGCCGGCGGGAAGTCCCTCCCCGCGGCGAGCATCCTTGCCGCCGGGGAAAAGACGGTGACGGGCGGCTTCGCCGTTGCGGGGCGGCGGAACAAGGGCTAATCGGGCTCTTCAAGCGAGACGAGCGCCGTGACCGACACATCTCCTCCGAAGACCGGACTGACCTATTCGCAGGCCGGCGTCGACATCGACGCGGGCAACCGGATGGTCGACATGATCAAGCCGCTGGTTCGGGCCACCGCCCGTCCGGGCGCCGATGCCGAGATCGGCGGATTCGGCGGGCTGTTCGACCTCAAGGCGGCGGGCTTCACCGATCCGGTGCTGGTGGCGGCCAATGACGGCGTCGGCACCAAGATCAAGATCGCCATCGAGACCGGCCGGCACGACACGATCGGCATCGACCTCGTCGCCATGTGCGTCAACGATCTCGTGGTGCAGGGCGCAGAGCCGCTGTTCTTCCTCGACTATTTCGCCACCGGCAAGCTGTCGCCGGAGGCCGCGGCCCAGGTGGTGAAGGGAATCGCGCTGGGCTGCCGGCAGGCGGGCTGCGCCCTGATCGGCGGCGAGACGGCGGAGATGCCCGGGCTCTATGCCGACGGCGATTATGACCTCGCCGGCTTTGCCGTCGGCGCGGCCGAACGCGGCACGCTGCTGCCGCGCCGGGACGTGGCGCCCGGCGACGTGGTGCTCGGCCTGCCCTCCTCGGGCGTCCATTCCAACGGCTATTCGCTGGTGCGCAAGATCGCCGCGGTCTCGGGCCTCGGCTGGGATGCGCCAGCCCCCTTCGAGCCGGGCATGAGCCTCGGTGCGGCGCTGCTGGAGCCGACGCGCATCTATGTGAAGAGCATCATGGCGGTGCATCGCGGCACCGGCGCCCTCAAGGCTCTGGCCCATATCACCGGCGGCGGCTTCGTCGACAACATCCCGCGGGTGCTGCCGGAGGGCATGGGCGCGGAGATCGACCTCGCCGCCATCGCCGTGCCGAAGGTGTTCGGCTGGCTGGCGCAGGTCGGCAACCTCGCCCAGGCGGAGATGGTGCGGACCTTCAACTGCGGCATCGGCATGGTGATCGTGGTGGCGGCGAGCGAGGCGGCGCGGGTCGGCGAGGCCTTCGCCCTGGCCGGCGAGAGCGTCGTGACGCTCGGCCGCATCACGGCGGCGGCGGCAGAGCCGCGCGTCACCTTCACCGGAGCGCTCGCCCTGTGAGCGCGGGCGTGCCGGCGCGCAAGCGCGTCGCGATCCTCATTTCCGGGCGCGGCTCGAACATGGCGGCGCTGATCGCGGCGGCGAAGGCCGAGGATTATCCGGCCGAGATCGCCCTCGTCCTGTCCAACGTGCCGGAAGCGGGCGGGCTCGCGATCGCGGCAGCCGAGGGCATCGCCACCGCCACCATCGACCACCGCGCCTATCGCCGCGACCGCGAGGCCTTCGAGCGCGCCATGCAGGCGGTGCTGGAGGCGCACCGGATCGACATCGTCTGCCTCGCCGGCTTCCTGCGCATCCTGACGCCCTGGTTCGTCGGGCAGTGGGAGGGGCGGATGATCAACATCCACCCTGCCCTCCTGCCCGCCTACAAGGGCCTCGACACCCATGCGCGGGCACTCGCCGATGGTGTCACCGAACATGGCGCGACGGTGCATTTCGTCACGCCGGGCATGGACGAGGGCGAGACGATCCTGCAGGAGGCGGTGCCGGTGCTGCCCGGCGACACGCCGGAGACGCTCGGCCAGCGCGTGCTGGCGGTCGAGCACCGGATCTATCCGCTGGCGCTGCGGATGATCGCCACGGACTACACGCTGCTCTGAGCGCCCGGGACGGGCTGCTTCAGGCCGCCCGGATCCAGGCCTTGTTGTCGTGGAAGGCGGCGCCGCCGAAGGGCGCCACGGCGTCGGCGCCGGTCAGCACGTTGATGCCGCGTCCGCCCTCGTGGTCTGCATTGGCCCAGAGCCCCTCGGCGATCAGCGTCCCGGGACGGGTCTGGTCGGTCACCTTGGCGTGCAGGATCACCGTTCCACGCGGCGAACCGACCTCGACCCGGGCGCCCTGGGCGAGGCCGAGACGGTCGGCGTCGGCGGGGTTGATCATCACCTCCGGCCGGCCCTCGCGCTTGCGGGAGGACGGCGTCTCGGCGAAGGACGAGTTCAGGTAGCTGCGCGAGGGCGAGGTGGCGAGCTTGAAGGGATAGGTGGCGTCCGGCTCCTCGGTCACCGCCCAGTGGTCGGGGAGCGAGGGCATGGAGTCGACCGGCCCGAGCGTGCCGATGCTGGCATAGGGCACGTTCGGCCAGTCGGGCTTGAAGCGGAAGCGCCGGTCGCCATAGGCGAAGCCCTTGAGATAATGCGCGTCCTCGAATTTCGGCTGGACGTCGCGGAAATTGGTGACCTCCAGTTCCGCGAGCGTGCCCCAGCCGGAATTCTGCAGCGTCCAGTCGATGATCTCGCGCGGCGTCATGCCGAAACCCGGATGTTCGGCGCCGAGCCGTCCGGCGAGATCGGTGATGAGATCGTGGTTGGAGCGGCACTCGCCGGGGGCATCGATCAGCTTCAGGCCGAGCATGATGTGCTGGTGCCCGCCGCCCTGGTAGAGGTCGTCATGTTCCATGAACATGGTGGCGGGGAGGACCAGATCGGCCATCTTGGCCGTGTCGGTCATGAACTGCTCGTGGACGACGGTGAACAGGTCATCGCGGGCGAAGCCCTCAACGACCTTGGTCTGGTCGGGCGCGACATTGACGGGATTGGTGTTCTGGATGAGCAGCGCGGTGACCGGCGGGCCGTCGGAACCGTCGGGCCGGCGCAGCGCCGCCCGCTCGCCGGTGAGGATGGCGCCGATGCGCGACTGGTCGAGGGTGCGGACGGCCGTGTCCTTGGCGTCGAGCCCCTCGATGAGCGACTTGCGCCAGTGATAAATGGCGCCGTTGTTGTGGAAGGCTCCGCCCCCTTCAACTTTCCAGGCGCCGGTCACGGCGGGAATGCAGGAGGCGGCATGCATGTTGACGGCGCCGTTGCGCTGGCGGCCGAAGCCGTAGCCGAGGCGGAAGAAGGTCTTCCTGTTCTCGCCGACCAGCTTGGCGAAGGCCTCGATCTCCTCGACCGTCAGGCCGGTGATGGCGGCGGCCCAGGCGGGGTCGCGGGACTGAAGATGGGATTCCAGTTCCGCCGGTACGTCCGTGAAATCCCTGAGATAATCGCGGTCGGCGAAACCGTCGCGGAAGAGCACGTGCATCACCGCGCAGGCCAGCGCCGCATCGGTTCCGGGTTTCAGCACGAGGCCGAGATCAGCCTGTTTCACCGTGTCGGTGCGGTAGATGTCGACCACGACGATCTTGGCGCCGCGTTCCTTCCGCGCCTTCATGGCGTGGGTCATGACATTGACCTGGGTGGAAACCGGGTTGGTCCCCCAGATCACCACGACATCGGCCTTGGCCATTTCGCGCGGGTCGGCGCCGGCGAGCCGGCCGGTGCCCGCGATGAAGCCCGACCAGGCCATGTTGGTGCAGATGGTGGAATAGAAGCCGGAATATTTCTTGACGTTGCGCAGCCGGTTGATGCCGTCGCGCTGCACGAAACCCATGGTGCCGGCATAGTAATAGGGCCAGACCGTTTCCGCCCCGTAGCGCTTCTCCGCATCGAGGAACCTCTCGGCGGTCATCGCCAGGGCCTCGTCCCAGGAGATGCGCTGAAAGGCGCCGGAGCCCTTCGGCCCCTTGCGGATCAGCGGATGGAGGAGGCGGTCGGGGTGGTGGATGCGCTCGGCATAGCGGGCAACCTTGGCGCAGATAACGCCGGCCGTGTAGCTCTGCGCGGGATCGCCATGGACGCGGCCGATCGTCGTGCCGTCGAGAACCTCCACCTCCAGCGAACAGGCCGAGGGGCAGTCGTGGGGGCAGGTCGTCTTCAGGCGCTCGACGCGGACGGGGGCGTTCATGGCGGCTCCGGTGTGCAGTGCGAAACTGGATCGTATCCAAGTTGCCGGGCCTGGCGCCAATGAAAAAGGCGGGCCGCAGCCCGCCTTCGCGCATAGGTCGTCGGATTGCCGGCAGGGGGACGGCCAGTCCCCCGCGCCCTGGCGATCAGGCCGGCAGGATCTCGTTCTGCGAGAAGAACTGGGCGATCTCGATGCCGGCATTCTCGACCGAGTCCGAGCCGTGGACCGAGTTTTCGCCGACGGAGACGGCGTAGAGCTTGCGGATGGTGCCCTCGGCGGCCTGGGCCGGGTTGGTGGCGCCCATGATCTCGCGATACTTGGCAACGGCGTTCTCGCCCTGCAGCACCTGGACGACGACCGGGGCGGAGACCATGAAGTCGACGAGTTCGCCGAAGAAGGGGCGCTCGGAGTGGACCGCGTAGAACTTGCGGGCCTCGGGCAGCGACATGCGGATGCGCTTCTGCGCGACGATCTGCAGGCCGGCGGCCTCGATGACGGCGTTCACGGCGCCGGTCAGGTTCCGCTTGGTGGCGTCCGGCTTGATGATGGAGAAGGTGCGCTCGATGGCCATGGATCGTTCCTTGAGGGATCGGGTGGGACAGGTGGCGCGCTTCTAGCAGCGGGCAGGTGCTCCCGCAACGTCCCCGCGGCCGCAGGGCTTCGGGCGGCTGAACCACAGGTGAAGGAAGGCCTCAGAACGCGTTCAGTGCGCTGGCCGCATCCTGTTTCCATGATCGCTGGTGCAGCGGTCGAGCGACTGGAGATGGTGACGATGCGCAGCCTGGTTCTGTCCACCCTTGCAGGCCTTGCCGCCTTGTCGGCGGTGGTCATGGCCCCCTCCGACGCCGAGGCGCAGGTCGCCATCGGCATCGAGATCGGTGCCATGCCGGTGCAGTGGGGGCCGCAGCCCCACTGGGACGGCCCGCGCCGCCGCCATGGCCCGCCGCATGACGGCTATTTTCGCCCGCCCGGCCCCTATCACGGCTTCAACCGCCCGGCGCCGCACCCTTACGGCGGTTATGGCGGCTTCCATCCGCACCGCCCTGCCCGGTGGGAGCAGACCTGCTGGCGCGAGCGCCGCTGGGTCGAAACACCCTGGGGCCGGGAGGTCCGCCACGTCCGGATCTGCCGCTGACGCCTGAATCGGCGGTCACCCCGAGACCTTCACGCGCGGGTCATCCCAAGCCCCACCCAGACCCGACCCGCGCGGGTAGGGGCCCGCCGCCGGAGACATCCGGCGGCGGGCTTCGTGCATTCTGCTGCCCGTCAGGCCTCGAGAATTTTGGCCTTGAAGAGCGCACCGGCGGCATAGGCGGCGGCGATCGGCACGATCAGGAAGAGCCAGAGCTGCGCCAGAGCCGGGCCACCGACGAAGAGGGCCGGCCCAAAGGAGCGCGCCGGATTGACCGAGGTGCCGGTCACGGGGATCAGCAGCAGGTGGATGGCGGCGAGAGTCAGGCCGATGGCGAGACCGGCGAGGGCCGGCGATCCCGCCTTGGCGGTGACACCGAGAATGGTGACGAGGAACAGGAAGGTGCCGATGAACTCGCCGATGACGGCCGAACTCACGCCATAACCCTTGGCCGCATCCCAGCCGTTCTGGCCGAGCCCGGCCGCGGTGACGTCGTAGCCGCCGGCCTTGCCGGCCAGCATGATGTAGAGAATGGCGGCGCCGACGGTGGCGCCGGCAAACTGGGCGATGATGTAGCCGGGAACTTCGGAGGTCGGCATGCGGCCGGCGGCCCAGACGCCGACGGTGACGGCCGGATTGACGTGGCAGCCGGAGACCGGGCCGATGCCATAGGCCATGGCGACGATGGCGAGGCCGAAGGCAAGCGCGATCGGCAGCGTGGCGAGCGCCGAATAGGGCTGGCCGGCGCCAAAGACGGCGCCCTGCCCGCCGAGTGTGACGACACCGCAGCCGATGATGACCAGCGCGGCGGTGCCGATGAATTCGGCGACATATTTCTTCATGGTGGCGTTCATGACCCCTCCTCCTCAGTGCCTCCGGTTGCATGGCACGGCCGGAGCTCGCCTCACCATAGCACCAGTGACGGTGACGGCACGGGGTTTCGCCCGCTTTTGCAGCGACCGGAGCCACGGCTTCCGGCCGCCGGCTTGCATTGCCCGCCCGCCTCCTTCAAAAGCCGGCCATGTTGCAGATCAACGACCTGACCGTGCGGGTGGCCGGCCGCGTGCTCATCGACAATGCGTCGGTGACGCTGCCGCCAAATGCGCGCGTCGGCTTCCTCGGCCGCAACGGCACGGGCAAGTCGACCCTGTTCAAGGTCATCCAGGGCGACATGGCCGCCGATGGCGGCTCATTCAAGCTGCCGGCGCGGGCGCGCCTCGGCGGGGTGGCGCAGGAAGCGCCCGGCGGGCCGCAATCGCTCCTCGCCTTCGTGCTCGACGCCGACAAGGAGCGGGCGCGCCTTCTTGCCGAGGCGGAGACGGCGACCGACCCGCACCGGATCGCCGAGATCCAGACGCGGCTCGTTGATATCGACGCCCATTCGGCCCCGGCGCGTGCGGCGGCGATCCTCGCCGGACTCGGCTTCGACACGGCGGCCCAGGCGCGGCCCTGTTCGGATTTCTCCGGTGGCTGGCGCATGCGGGTCGCCCTGGCCGCGGTGCTGTTCACCGCCCCCGACCTCCTGCTGCTCGACGAGCCGACCAACTATCTCGACCTCGAAGGCACGCTCTGGCTGCAGGACTATCTCGCCAGCTATCCGCACAGCGTTCTCCTGATCAGCCACGACCGCGACCTGCTCGACGCCTCGGTCGAGCACATCCTGCATCTCGACCAGGCCAAGCTGACGCTGTGGAAGGGCTCCTACACGACCTTCGCCAAGTCGCGGGCCATCGAGATGGCGGTGCGCGAGAAGGCGGCCAAGAAGCAGGAGGACAAGCGCGCCCATCTGCAGAGCTTCGTCGACCGCTTCCGCGCCAAGGCGACCAAGGCGCGGCAGGCCCAGTCGCGGTTGAAGATGCTGGAGAAGATGGAGGCGGTGTCGACCATCGTCGACCGGGACGTCCCGCCCTTCGTCATCCCCGAGCCGGCGCGCAAGGCCTCACCGCCGATCATCACCATGGAGGGCGCATCGGTCGGGTATACGGAGGGGCAGCCGATCCTGCGGCGGCTCGACCTCAGGATCGACGACGACGACCGCATCGGCCTCCTCGGCGCCAACGGCAACGGCAAGTCGACCTTCCTGAAGCTGATCTCCGACCGGCTGAAGGCCATGAGCGGGCGGATGGTACGCGCCGACAAGCTGAAGATCGCCTATTTCGCCCAGCACCAGCTGGACGAGCTCCGGCCGGCGGAAAGCGTCTACCAGCACCTCAGGCGCCTGATGCCCGACGATCCCGAGGCGAAGGTCCGCGCCGCCTGCGCCCGCTCAGGCTTTTCAGGCGAGCGCTCGGACACGAAGGTCTCGTCGCTCTCGGGCGGCGAGAAGGCGCGGCTCCTGTTCGCGCTCGCCGTCTTCGAGGGGCCGCATCTCCTCATTCTCGACGAGCCGACCAACCATCTCGACATCGACAGCCGTGCCGCGCTGGTGGAGGCGCTGAACGGCTATTCGGGAGCCGTGCTGATCGTCTCGCATGACCGCCACCTCCTGGAATCGACGGTGGACCGGCTCTGGCTGGTGCGCGACGGCACGGTGAAGCCCTTCGACGGCGATCTCGACGACTACCGCAAGATCGTGCTGTCGGGGGCATCGCCGGCGGCGGACAAGGCGGACAGGCCGGAAAAGGCGACCGAGCCGAGGCCGGCCACCCCGGCGCGCGGCGAGGCCAAGGCGCTGGCGAAGCGGGTCGCCGAGATCGAGGCGACGATGGAGAAATTGCGCGCGGATATCGAGAAGATCGACCGGATCCTCGCCCAGCCCGGCTATTTCGAGGCCCATCCCGACAGCGCGACACAGGCGGCGAAGACCAGGGGCCTTAGGGAAAAGCAGCTCGCCGAGGCGGAAGAGGCCTGGCTCGAAGCGAGCGGGGAGCTCGAAGCGGCGGGCTGAGGACGGCGCCGCGTCGCCGACAGCCAGCGAGCGACGGCGTCAGTTCTCCTTGATCGTCTTCCTCCACCTGGCCCGCAGCACGCTGGGACGCTCGGGATAGCGCTCGTCGAGGAATTCGGCGGAGGCGATGCGGTCGGTACGGAAGGAGCGGAAGTCGCGGCGCAGTTCGCACCAGGCGATGAGGTGGCGGACGCTGTCGAAATAGCCGACCGCCACCGGCCAGAGGATGCGCTGGGTCGCCCTGCCCTGTTCGTCGCTGTAGCCCAGGGCGATCTTCTTGCCCTCGTGGATCCAGCCGCGGACGCGGGCGAGGTCGATGCGGTCCTCGGTCGGCTCCCAGGCCGGGCCGGTGCGGGAGACCGGATCAAGGGCAACATCGCGCAGGCGCTCCGGCACGATGGCGGCGAGCTTGGCGATGAGGTCGGCGGCGGCGCGCGCCAGGGCGGGATCGCCGCGCGACTGCACCCAGCGGGCGCCGAGAGCGGCAGCCTCGATCTCGTCGGAGGTGAGCATCAGCGGCGGCAGGTCGAACCCGCCCTCCAGCACATAGCCGAGGCCGGCCTCGCCGCGGATCGGCACGCGCTGGCCGATCAGGGTGGAGATGTCGCGGTAGATCGTGCGTTTCGAGGTCTCGAGCTCGGAGGCGATGGCCTCGGCCGTCAGCGGACGGCGCGAGCGGCGCAGGATCTGGATGATCTGGAAGAGTCGGTCGGAAGGTCTCATGGCGACATCCTGCCGCAGTCCTGCTGCCATCGTTATGACAGCAGTCTGGCAACAGAACCAGCGTCAGCGGCGAAAACGCCGCGACCAGGCGAAGACGAGGACCAGGGCGAGGCCGAGGCTCGACACCGACAGGGCGAGCATGACGGGCACATAGCCGACGGCGCCGATGGCCAGGCTCGCCGGCAGGGCGACGAGGGTCATGGCGGCGAAGAACACTGCATTGAACACTGCCATGGGCGTGGCGCGCTGCTCGGGCGGCGTGCCGTCGCAGATCCAGGCCGAGAGCACCGGGAAGCCGAGGGAATGGCCGAGGCCGAAGACGAAGCCGGCGACCACGACGCCGGTGATGGTCTGGGCCAGGGCGACCAGCGCCAGTCCGGTCGCCAGCAGGACGGCCCCGCCGGCGACGACGACGCGGCGGTCGATGTTCTCGATCAGGCCGAGGCCGCCGAAGCGGACCGCGAAGATCGAGATGGTGAAGGCGGTGAAGAAGGCGCCGACGATGACGCCGCGCTCCACCAGGAAGGGCGCGGCATAGGCGCTGATGAAGCCGAACATGTAGCCGTAGACGATGGCGGCGGTCAGCGGCAGCCAGATGCGCGGGCTCGCCAGCAGGCCGAGAATGCCGCCGACCGGGCCCTCGGTCCTGTCGACCGGGCGGATCGTCCACAAGAGTGGCAGGCCCAGGACGGCGGGCACCGCGCCGGCGATGAAGTACCCCCGCGCGCCGAAGCCGTGGTAGAGGATTTCGGCGACGATGGGGCCGAAGGCATAGGGCAAGGGCGCCATGGCCGAGAGCAGGCCGAACAGCCGCACGAAACGCGCGCGGGTCAGGCGCGTCGAGCCATAGGTCATGACCGGCGCGTGGAAGAGCGCGAAGCCGGTGCCCTGGACGAGGCGCGAGGCGAGTGAGCCGAGGACGGTCTCGTGGGTGAAATAGAGGCTGATGAAGCCGAGGGCGGTGAGCACCGCGCCGATCCGCACCGTCTGGAGGATGCCGATCCGGTTGGCGATGGGCCCGGAGAACAGGCTCATCAGCACCAGGGGAATGCCGTAGACGGCGATCAGCAGGCCGATGTCGCGGTGCGGGAAGCCGGCATCCTCCCAGACCACGGCGAGCAGCACGGATTGCTGGTTGGTCATGGCGGTCAGGAAGATGATCGCGGCGAGACGCCAGAACTCGGACCTGGCGGCGAGATCGATGAAGCCGGGGGCAGGATCCGCTGACGGCAGGGCGTTCACGCCCGCTTCCCCCAGCGGCCGTTCTCGTCCTGCTGCCAGTAGGTGCAGGCATGGCCGGCGGATTTCGCCGCCTTCCAGCTGGCGCGGGCCTGGTCGAGCGCGTCGGGATCATTGCCGTCGAACATCAGGACGATGCGCTCATAGGCCGCGATGTCGGCGGGCAGCGCCGCACCGTCGACGAGAAAGCGGACGGTGGCGCCGTTGGCGCGGTCCGGGCCTGCCGTGAGCAGGACCGGCTGCAGCGCCGCATCGGCCTCGCGGTCGGTGCCATGCGGCAGGAAGCTCTCGTCGGCATAGGTCCACAGCAAGGCGTCAAGCGCCTCCACCCTCTCGGGCGAGGCGGCCTCGACGGCGACCTTCCAGCCGCGTTCCACCGATTTTTCGAGCAGCACCGGCAATACCCTTTCGAGCGGCTGGTTCTGCAAATGGTAGAACAGGATGTCGGTCACGAGTTCCGTCGTTTTTGCATGGCTCCGGGCGATCAGCGCTCGTAGCCGTCGGCGACGAACCTGTCGAGCAGCCTGACGCCCCAGCCGGCGCCCCAGCTGCGATTGAGATCGCCCTTGATCGAGTTCATTGCCGTGCCGGCGACGTCGAGATGGGCCCAGGGCGTGTCGCCGACAAAGCGCTGGAGGAACTGGGCCGCGGTGATTGCACCGCCATAGCGACCGCCGGTGTTCTTCATGTCGGCGAACTGGCTGTCCATCAGCTTGTCGTATTCGGTCGAGAGCGGCATGCGCCAGACCTTCTCGCCGGTGACGAGACCGGCCTCGGTGAGGCCCTTGGCCACGTCGTCATTGTTGGAGAAGAGCCCGGCATTCTCCTGCCCCAGGGCCACCATGATGGCGCCGGTGAGGGTGGCGAGATTGACCATCACCTTCGGCTTGAAGCGGTCCTTGGCGTACCAGAGCACGTCGGCGAGGACGAGCCGGCCCTCGGCGTCCGTGTTGATCATCTCGATGGTCTGGCCGGACATGGAGGTGAGAATGTCGCCGGGCCGATAGGCGTTGCCGTCTGGCATGTTCTCGACGAGGCCGATGAGGCCGACGACGTTGACCCGCGCCTTGCGGGCCGCCAGCGCGTGCATGGCGCCGACGACGGCTGCGGCACCGCCCATGTCGCCCTTCATGTCCTGCATGCCCTCGCCGGGCTTCAGCGAGATGCCGCCGGAATCGAAGCAGACGCCCTTGCCGACGAGGCAGACCGGCGCGTCGCCGTCCTTGCCGCCGTCCCAGCGCATGACGACCACATGGCTGTCGCGGGCGGAGCCCTGCCCCACCGCCAGCAGCGCACCCATGCCGAGCTTCTTCATGTCCTTCTCGTTCAGCACCTCGACATCGACACCGAGGCGGGCGAGATCACCGGCGCGCTTGGCGAATTCGGTGGGATAGAGGACGTTCGGCGGCTCGTTGACGAGATCACGGGCGATATCGACGCCGTCGGCAATGGCCTCGCGCGCCTTGAAGGCCTTGCGCGCGGCCTTGTCGTCGGCGACGAGAAGCGTGATCGCCCGCTTCTTGGCAGCGGTCTCGCCATCCTTCTTCTTCGTCTTGTACCGGTCGAAGCTGTAGAAGCGCAGGCGCAGGCCGAGGGCGAAGTCGGCGGCCTGGTCGGCATCGAGCGGGCCGGCCGCCGTGGACAGGATCACCGTCGCGTCGGTCGATGCGTCCGGCAGGCGCGCGCAGACCGCACCGCCCAGCTTGATGACGTCGAGTTCCTTCCAGTCGGACGGCTTGCCGATCCCGGCGGCGACCAGCCGCGAGGCCGCGACCTTCTCCGGCGCGATGAGGTCGAGAAAGGATCCCGCCTTGCCCTTGAAACCGTCTTCGGCGGCGGCGCGGGCGAACAGGTCCTTGGCCGGGGCCAGAAGGGCCGCCGTCTCGCTGGACAGGGCGTTATCCTCGCCGACAAGGCAGACCACGAGGCCGGATGCGGCAGCGGAGAGCGGAGCGAAGCTGATCTTCAGAGTGTCGGGCATGGGGCCAACTTGCTGTGGATGAGAATCGGGCGCAATGGCCTGATGCATCACACTAACGCGACGTTGTGGCCGGCGGGAGACGCAGCGGCGGGAATCGGCATTGCGGAACGCTGCCACCTTGCCGCCGCCACGATCCGCTTCTAACGCTGGAGATGACGCAAGCGCGGGTTGGCGGACCCTGCACCAGCATGAGCCGGGAATGGGATCCCTCGAACGCTACATCTTCCGGCAGGCAGCCCTCGCCTTTGCGGCCGGGCTGTTCATCCTGACATTGGTCGTCTGGATCACGCAGGTCCTGCGGCAGCTCGACCTCGTCACCAACAGCGGCCAGACCATCGCCCTGTTCTTCATGATGACGAGCCTCGGCATCCCGGTGCTGCTGGCCCTCATTGCGCCGATCGCCCTGTTCATCGCCGCCGTGCAGACGCTCAACAAGCTGAACGGCGATTCCGAGCTCATCGTGATGTCGGCGGCCGGTGTCTCCCCCGCCCGCATCGCCCGCCCGCTGATCATCCTGACGGCCCTCGTCAGTCTCTTCGTCGGCTCTTTGTCGCTGTGGCTGACACCGACGTCGATCCGGCACTTCCGGCTGCTGCTGACGCAGGTCCAGGCGAACCTTCTCACCGCCATCGTGCGTCCCGGCCAGTTCACCCAGGCCGATCGCGGCCTCACCTTCCATATCCGCGACCGCGCGCCCGGCGGCGTCCTGCTCGGCATCGTCGTCGCCGACACCCGCGACCCCCAGGTGCACATGATCTATGTGGCCGAGCGCGGGGTCATCACCGAACAGCCGCAGGGTACGTTCTTCGTCCTGGAAAACGGCAATCTGCAGCGGCGGGAGCTTAAGGACGGCAACACGGCGATCGTCGTCTTCGACCGCTACGCCTTCGACCTGTCGCAACTGACCCAGGCGGCCGAAACGATTTATAGACCATCGGAGCGCTATACGTCCGAGCTCATGAACCCCGACCCTGCCGATCCCATGCTGGAACGGTGGCGTGGGCGGTTCCGTCAGGAGCTGCACGACAGGTTTGCCGCGCCGCTCTACCCACTGGCCATGTTGTGTATTGCGTTCGCCATGCTGGGACAGGCCCGTACGACGCGGCAGAGCCGCGGAGCCGCGATCGCCGGCGCGATCATCATCATGGCTGCCTTCCGCGGCGGCGGCTTCGCCGTGTCCGGCATCGTGGCAGCGCGCCCCTTGGCGGTGCCGCTCGTCTATCTGCTGCCGATCGCGACGATCCTGTTCTTCGGGGCCATGTCGCTGGGCTACATCAAGGTCCGGCCACCTGCGGTGCTGACGCGCCTGTCGAATGACTTCTCCGACCGCATCTCCCGCCTGATCGCTGCGCGGCTGGCACCGCGGGGCAACGCCTGATGGTGTCGACCTTCTCCCGCTACATGACGCGCAAGTTCCTCGCGGCGGTGGGCGGCACGTTTCTTGGGACGTTCGGCCTGGTCCTCATTGTCGACTTCGTCGAGCAGTTGCGCCGGGTCGAGGATGCGACGCGGGCGCCGACCCACCTCGTGGCGCTCCTGACCATCTATCGCGTTCCCGCCTTCATCGAGATCGTGCTGCCCTTCGCCGTGCTGGTCGGGGCCATGCTCTGCTTCCTCGGCCTGTCGCGGAAACTCGAGCTGGTGGTGGCGCGGGCCGCCGGATTGTCCGCCTGGCAGTTCCTGACACCGCCCGTCGTGCTGGCCCTGCTGCTCGGCGTCTTCGCGGCCGCGATCTACAATCCTGTGGCGTCGGATTTCCGTGAACGCAGCTTCAAGCTGGAATCGGACCTGTTCGGCCGCGCCGTCTTCGTCGACCAGCGCACCAATTTCTGGCTCCGGCAGGCGACCCCCGCCGGCCAGGCCGTGATCAATGCCGCCTCCGCCACCGAGCGCGGCCAGCGGCTGACCGGCGTCAGCGTCCTCGTCTATGGCGCGGACGGCACGTTCAAGGAGCGGATCGATGCCGAAGGCGCCGATCTCGGCGACGGGTTCTGGCTGCTGCGGAAGGCCATCGTCACGCCGGTCGGGGCCGAACCGGTGAAGCACGAGACCTATCGCCTCGCGACCCAGCTGACCGCCGAACAGGTGCGCCAGAGCTTCGTCATGCCCGAACAGGTGTCGTTCTGGGAACTGCCGCAGTTCATCGAACTCGCCCGCCGATCGGGCCTGCCGACGGCGCGTTTCGAGCTGCAGTACCAGCTTCTCCTGGCCAGGCCCCTGCTTCTCGTGGCCATGGTGCTGGTGGCCGCCGCAGCGAGTTTGCGCTTCGCCAGGCTCGGCGGGCTGGGCAAGACGATTCTGGGTGGCGTGGTCGCCGGATTTTTGCTTTACGTGGGATCCGAACTCGCCGGCAATCTGGGACGCTCGAATCTCGTGCCCCCGGTCCTTGCCGCCTGGTCGCCTGCATTTATCGGTGCGTTGATGGGTTTCATGGTTCTTCTGAAGCTGGAGGATGGCTGATGCTTCGCGCAGCACGCCGTCCGGTGGCTTCTACGGCCCGAATCGCCCGCTCTGCCCTGACCGCGACCGCCAGCCTCCTGGCCCTGGTCGTCGCGGCGGGAGAGTTCGCGCCCCTGCGCGCCCAGTCGGCCGGCGACCCGTCCGCGGCGCGACCCTATATCCTCGATCCGACCCAGGTGCAGAACCAGCCGGTGCAGCGGCCGGCGGCACGGCCCGCCGGCCCCCTGCCGACGGTCGGACCGACCTTCACCTCGACCCCGCCCGGCACGCCAATGCAGGTCAATGCGGGGCAGCTCGTCTATGACGAACGGACCAGCCGGGTGTCGGCCCGCGGCAATGTGCAGATCTATTATGACGGCCGGACCATCGAGGCCGATGTCGTCACCTACGACCAGCGCTCCGGCCGCGTCCGCGCCACCGGAAATGTCCGCATCACCGAGCCGTCGGGCAACATCGCCCACGGTCAGGACATGGAATTCGACCAGCAATTCACCAATGGCTTCATCCAGTCGCTGAACATCGAGACGCCGGATCGCCGCTTCATCGGCGCCGCGCAGGTGACGCGGGAGGGTGGCGACATCACCACCTTCGAGCGCGCCGCCTATACGGCCTGCGCCTCCTGCCGCGCCGACCTGTCGAAGCCCCCGACCTGGGTCATCAAGGCCAAGCGCATCATTCACCGCGAATCCGAGCGCACGATCTATTTCGAGGATGCGCGCTTCGAGATGTTCGGGATTCCGATCGCCTATATGCCGCGCTTCTGGGCGCCCGATCCGACGGTGCGCAAGGCCTCAGGTGTCCTGGTGCCCGGCATCGCCGGTTCCAGCCGCACGGGCGTCGGCTTCGAGGTTCCCTATTTCTGGAACATCCAGCCGAACTACGACCTTTTGATCGCGCCGCGATACTATTCCCGCCAGGGCTTCATGCCGCTGGTCGAATGGCGGCACGGGTTCGAAAGCGGCTTCTATTCCATCCGGGCGGCCGGCATCCGGCAGAACGATCCGGGCGTCTTCTCCTATTCCGACGGGACACGGGAAGTCGGCAACCGCGAATTCCGCGGCATCCTGCACACGACCGGCATGTTCCGCATCAACGAGCGCTGGTCCGTCGGCTGGGACCTCAACCTCATGTCGGACACGGCCTTCCTCAGGGACTATTCCCTGTCGCTGCCGGGCCAGACGGAGGCCAATTCCCGCCTCTTCCTGCGCGGACAGGGACCGCGGAGCTGGTTCGACCTGTCGGCGACGCGCTATGTCGGCATCACCGCCACCGACGTCAACAACAAGGTCCTGCCGACATCACATCCGGTGCTCGACTATTTCCGGGTCCTCGACCGTTCGGTCGCCGGCGGCGAGTTATCGTGGCGGACCAGCGTCGTCAGCCTGAGCCGCGAACAGGCTGACGTCGCCACACGCAACTCGACTTTCACCGAGGTGGTGGGCGGCACCGCCTTGCCGCTGTTCTGCTATGCGACCCTGCCGCAGGGGCCGCAGCCGACCTATGTCAACCGCATCGACCCGCGGAACTGCCTGGTGAACGGCATCGACGGCAATTATTCGCGGGCCTCGGTCGAGGTCGCGTGGCGGCGGCGGGTCATCGACGCGATGGGCCAGGTCTGGGAGCCCTTCGTCTCGGTGCGCGGCGACGTGACCTACCACCTGCTCAAGGACAGCAGCCCGCTGCTCGGATCGTTCTCGCGCCTCTCCCAGGACGACCGGATCTACACGCGCTTCATGCCGACCGTCGGCATCACCTACCGCTATCCCTGGATCGCGGCGACGGAATACGGGACGACGACGGTCGAGCCGATCGTGCAGTTCATCGCCCGGCCGAACGAGACCAATATCGGCAACATCCCCAACGAGGATGCGCAGAGCCTCGTCTTCGACGACACCAACCTGTTCCAGGTCAACAAATTCTCGGGCTGGGACCGGATTGAGGGTGGCGGCCGGATGAACTACGGCCTCAACGTCACCCACCGCTTCACCAACGGCACCTGGATGAACGTCATGTTCGGCCAGTCGCTGCACCTGTTCGGCATCAACTCCTTCTCGGCCGGCGCCCTCTTCGACATGGCATCGACCGGCGCCAATTCGGGCCTGAACAAGCAGCGTTCCGACTATGTGGCGCGGTTCCAGTACCAGATGGACCGCAATTTCCGCGTGTCGGCCTTCGGGCGGTTCGACGAGCGCACCTTGGCCATCCAGCGTGGCTCGGTGGATGCGACGGGCCGCTTCGGCAATTTCGCCCTGACCGGCACCTATGGCTTTCTCGCGCCGCAACCCGAACTCGGCTACCAGGTCGCGCGCAGCGCCATCGGCGCCGCGGTGTCCTATACGCTGGCGACAAACTGGACGGTCTACGGCGCCGCCCGCTTCGCCTTCCAGCGGCAGAACCTGGCGGCGACGGTCGCGGCGGATCTGACCGAGCGGAACAAGGTCGAAGGCCTCACGGTCGGCGTCAACTATCTCGACGATGCGATGCAGCTCGGCTTCTACTATTCCCGCGACTTCGCCGCCGAGGTCGTGACGCTGAATACCGTCGCGACAACGCGTGACGTCCACCGCTTCATGTTCAGGTTCAACCTGCGCACGATCGGCGAACTGAGCCTGTCCCAGAACGTCTCGAACTGGTTCAATCCGCCCTCGCAATGAGCCCCCTGCCCTGATTGCGCCACCCTCTTGGGCGAGGGAGCAGGCTCGGCATTCGTCCCATCCCCAAGGAGGCGCCACCATGGTCCCCGTGCGACCCTTGCTCGTCGCTGCTCTCGCCATCGCTGTTGCGGCAGGTGGCCTCACCGCCACCACCCCGGTCCGGGCGCAGGAAGGCCGCGTCATCGCCACGGTGGGCGGCGTTCCGATCACCAGTTTCGACATTCCCCAGCGCCAGCGCCTGCTGCAGATCCGCGAAGGCCGGCCGCATTCGGCCGAACAGGCGCTGCAGGACCTGATCAATGACCGCATCAAATTCGCCGAGGCGCGACGCTTCCGTGTCGAGGCCAACGAGCAGCAGGTGGAGGCCGCCTATGCGCAGGTTGCCCAGCGCTCCGGCATCGATCCGCGCGGCTTCGACCAGGTACTGCGCTCCCAGGGGATCGAGCCGCGGGTCTACAAGGGCAAACTGCGGGCCGACCTGTCGTGGTCGAACCTGATCGGGGCGCGTTTCGGCCGCACGATCTTCATCACCGACACGCAGCTCGTCGACGCGCTGTCGCGGCGGCAGGGCGCGACCCGCCCGGTCAATTTCGTGCTGCGCCCGATCGTCCTGCTGGTGCCGGCCACGGCGCCGGCGGCCCAGGTCCAGCGGCGGATGGGCGAGGCCAACGCGCTGCGCGGGCGTTTCTCCAGCTGCGCCACCGATCTGGAACAGGTCGGCCGCATTCCCGACGCCGCCGTACGCGAGCAGTTCCGCCGCCTCAACACCGATCTCAGCCCGGCGTTCCGCCAGGTTCTCGACCAGACGGCCGTCGGCAAGCTGACGCCGCCGAGCCGCACGCAGCAGGGCATCGAGATGATCGCCGTCTGTGCCAAGGAAGAGGCGAGCACCAGCGACACCGCCGCCCGCAACCAGGTGCGCGAGGAGATGACCACGGCGGAGATGAAGCGGATTTCGGACAGCTACCTCGCCCGGATCCGCCAGACCGCGGTGATCACCTATCGCGACGGCCGCGGCGATCGGCGCTGAACGGGCGGCCATGATCCTGCCTCTCGCCATCTCCATGGGGGAACCGGCCGGCATCGGTCCGGACATCGCCCTCATGGCCTGGCGGGACCGGGCAGAGCATCGCCTGCCGCCCTTCTACGTCATCGGCGACGCAAGCCTGATGGAGGCGCGGGCCTCCCGCCTCGGCATCGGCGTTCCGGTCGTGCCCTGCCTTCCGGAAGAAGCGGTCGAGACCTTCACCTTCGGCCTGCCGGTGCTCGATATCGGCGAGGGCATCGCCGACAGGCCCGGCGCGCCGACGGCGGAGACCGGGCCCGTCGTCATCGAGGCGATCCGCGCCGGGGTCGACCATATCCGCGCGGGACGGGCTGGGGCCATCGTCACCGCACCGATCTCCAAGGCGGTGCTGGCCGAGGCCGGCTTCGCCCATCCGGGCCACACGGAGTTCCTCGGCGAGCTGGCCCGCGCCTTCCGCGTCGGGCCGGTGCGGCCGGTGATGATGATCTGGAGCGCGACGCTCGCCGTCGTCCCCGTCACCATCCATATCCCGCTCGCCGCCGTGCCGGGGCGCCTGACGACGAACCTGATCGTCGAGACCGGCGCCATCGTCGCCCATGACCTCGCCACCAAATTCGGCATCGCCCGCCCGCGCCTCGCCGTCTGCGGCCTCAATCCCCATGCCGGCGAGGACGGCCTGATCGGCCGCGAGGATATCGAGATCGTCGCGCCGGCGGTGGCGGAGCTCAACCGCCTCGGCATCGCCGCCACCGGCCCGCACCCCGCCGACACGCTGTTCCACCCGCAGGCGCGCTCAACCTATGACGCCGTGCTCGGCATGTATCACGACCAGGTTCTGGCGCCGGTGAAGACCATCGCCTTCGACGAGGGCGTCAACGTCACCCTCGGCCTGCCCTTCATCCGCACATCGCCCGATCACGGCACGGCCTATGCCCTCGCCGGCACCGGCCGGGCCCGACCGGACAGCATGATCCAGGCCATCGCGCTGGCCGGCCGGCTCGCCCACAAAAAGCCCGCCGCTTGAGCGCCCCCGACCCCCTGCCGCCGCTGCGCGAGGTCATTGCCCGCCACGGGCTGATGGCGAAGAAGGCGCTGGGCCAGAACTTCCTGCTCGACCTCAACCTGACCGGCCGGATCGCGCGCGCCTCCGGGCCGCTGGAGGGCGCAACGGTCGTCGAGGTGGGCCCCGGGCCCGGCGGCCTGACACGGGCCCTGCTCGCCGGCGGGGCGGGCCGCGTCATCGCCATCGAGCGCGACGCCCGCTGCCTGCCGGCACTGGCCGAGATCGCTGCGGCCTATCCCGGCCGGCTCGAGGTGATCGAGGGCGATGCGCTGAAGGTCGATTTCGGGTCGCTGACAGCCGGCGCACCGGCGCGGATCGTCGCCAACCTGCCCTACAATGTCGGGACGAACCTCCTGACGGGCTGGCTCACGGGGGAGGCCTGGCCGCCCTGGTACCGGTCGCTGACGCTGATGTTCCAGAAGGAGGTGGCGCAGCGCATCGTCGCCGCCCCGGGCTCGGACCCCTATGGCCGCCTCGGCGTGCTGGCGGGATGGCGCACCACGGCCCGGATCATGTTCGACGTGGCGCCGTCGGCCTTCGTGCCGCCGCCGAAGATCACCTCCTCGGTCGTGCATCTGGTGCCGCGGGCGGAGCCCCTGCCCTGCGCGGTCAGGATGCTGGAGCGGGTGACCCTCGCCGCCTTCGGCCAGCGCCGCAAGATGATCCGCCAGAGCCTGAAGGGCCTCGTCCGCGATCCCATGCCGCTCATCGAGGCGGCCGGCCTCGACCCGACCGAGCGGGCAGAGAACCTGACGATCGAGGATTTCTGTCGGCTGGCGCGACTGGCCGAGGGCTGATCAGGCAGGCAGCGCCATCGCGGCCGCTGGCGGAGGATCATTGTCCGTTTGCAACGGAGCGGGGCGATAACACGCGAAGCGGGACGTGAACGTGCCAAGCCCTCCCGACATCGCCCGCAAGCTGTTGCGATATCCGAAGAGATTGATGAGCGGCACATACGTCTCCACGACGCACACCTCGCCGTCGAGCCGGCGCGCCAGAAGCTCACCGCGCCGTTTCGCCAAATCTGCGACGACCACTTCGGCATGGGCATTGGGCACGGTCACCATGGCCGCGAGGATCGGCTCCAGCAACACGACGCCGCCCTGCTCTATCGCCTGTCGCGTCGCGATCTCGCCAACGCGCCGGAGCGTCGCGAGGTCCGCACAACATTCGGCGGGCACAACAGAGATCGCCACGCCCACCACGGGAAAGCCCCATCGGAGGCCCTTGCCGAGCATCTGTTCGATTCCCTCCCGCAGCGCCGCTGCGCCGTCAGTGCCCAGAGCCCCTTCCCCACCACTGATCGAGACTGACAGGCCCGCGACCGGATGAACGCGCAACGTCAGGCTGACAAAGCCCTGGCCGACACGGTGCCGATAGTCCACCTGTGTCGGGCCTGCGATGATCTCCCGGAAGGCGACGGCCGGTGAGCCGCAGGTCACTTCGACGCCGTGGTTGCGTCGCAGAGCGTCGATAGTTGCGTCGAGGTGATCCTCACTGAGGCCGCCGAGCTGGATCTCGGCAGCGGGTTCGCCTGACACGTGGAGGCGCTCGTCCTCGGCCGAGAGAGCCCGCAAAGCCACGAGAAGACGCTCCCCCTCTCCCGCGATGCGCGGCCCAACGGACAGGCTGATCAGCGGCCAGGGCAGGGTCTCGGCTTCGCTCATGCCGCGAAGTGTGGCAGCCGACACACGCGTCAGCAAGCGACTTGCCTCAGCCGGGAATACGCCCGTTCCCGAGGATGACGTCGAGATCCCGTCCAAGCTCGGCGATCAGCGCCTCGAGCTTGGGGCGGCGGCGTTGCTTCAGCCGCTCGGCATGGAGGATGGCGCGTAGTTCCATGAAGGCGCGGTCGAGATCGTCATTGACCAGGATGTAGTCGAAGTCGGCCCAGGCCTGGATCTCGGTGCGGGCCGTCTTCAAGCGCTTGAGGATGGCGGCATCATCGTCGCTCGCCCGCCGCTTCAGGCGCGAGACCTGCTCGGCCACGGAGGGCGGCAGCAGGAAAACGGTGGCCATGTCCTCGCGCACCATGGCGGCGAGCTGGCGCACACCCGCGACGTCGATGTCGAAGAGGACGTCCTTGCCGGCGGAGAGCGCCTCTTCCACCGCCCGGCGCGGCGTGCCGTAGAAGTTCCCGTGCACCTCGGCCCATTCCAGCAGCTCGCCGGCATCGCGCATCTGGATGAAGCGCTCGGGCGAGATGAAAAAATAATGGACCGTGTCGATCTCATCGGCCCGCTTCGGCCGTGTGGTGACCGACACCGACAGCGCGATCTCGTTCTCGACCTGCAGGAGTTGGCGCGTCAGGGTCGACTTTCCTGCCCCCGACGGCGAGGTGAGGATGAGCATGAGGCCGCGGCGGGCCGTGACGGGATCGGCCATGCCTACTCCAGATTCTGGACCTGTTCGCGGAACTGCTCGACCACCGCCTTGAGCGCGAGGCCGGTGGCAGTGAGGGATACGTCATTGGCCTTGGAGCAGAGCGTGTTCGTCTCGCGGTTGAATTCCTGGGCGAGGAAATCGAGCTTGCGGCCGACGGCGCCGCCCTCCCCGATCAGCTTGCGCGCAGCGGCGACATGGGCGTCGAGACGGTCGAGCTCCTCGCGGATATCGGCCTTGGAGGCAACCATCAGCGCCTCCTGGTGCAGGCGGTCGGGATCGAAGTTGCGCCCGGGCTCGAGGAGCGCTGCGATCTGCTCGGCGATCTTCGCCCGGATCGCCTCGGGACGACGGCAGGGATTGTCCTCGGCCTCGCGCTTGAGGGCGGCGATCTCGTCGAGGCGGTCGGTGAGCACCACGCCGAGGGCGGTGCCCTCGCTGCGGCGCATGTCGAGGAGGCGGGCGAGCGCGATGTCGAGGCCGGCAAGGACATCGGCGGCGAGACGGGCCTTCTCCTCCTCGCTCTCCTCGGCCTCGACGACGTCGATGACGCCCCGGATGGCGAGAAGCCCGTCAATGGCGGGGGCGCGGGCATCGATCCGCTCGGCGACGAGGCGGGCGGCCTCGGCCACCTGCGCCAGCACGGCCTCGTTGATGCGGACCTCGGTGGTCGCGGTCTCGCGCTTGACCGTGAGGGAACAGAAGAGCGAGCCGCGGACGACGGCGGCCGAGACCTTCTGGCGGATGGCGGGCTCGACGGCATCGAGGCTCGGCGGCAGCCGCAGCTTGACGTCGAGGCCCTTGGAATTGACGGACTTGACTTCCCAGGCCCAGAGGGCACTGCCCGCCACGCCTTCGGCACGGGAAAATCCCGTCATGCTGGACAGGGCCATGGCTTCCTCTGCGGCGGACTGACCTGCAGGGCGTTAAGTCGGAGCCACGGCGAGGTCAAGCGCCGTGGCCGCGCGCGGGGTCAGCGGGTGGCGCGCGCCGGCGTTCCGGCGGGGGCTGCCGGCGTGTCCGCCGTGGCAGCAGGCGTGCCTGAGGCTTCGGCGCGCTCCCGCTCGATCCGCCGCCAGTTGGCGACGTTGCGATTGTGCTGCTCGAGCGTCTCGGCGAAGGCATGGCCACCGGTGCCGTCGGCGACGAAGAAGATGTCGCGGTGGCGCTGGGGATTGGCCACCGCCTCCATGGCGGCGCGGCCGGGATTGGCGATGGGCGTCGGCGGCAGCCCGTCGATCTGGTAGGTGTTGTAGGGCGTCAGGCGCTGGATTTCCGACTGCAGGATCGGTCGGCCGAGTGCGCCGCGACCGCCGACGATGCCATAGATGATGGTGGGATCGGACTGCAGGCGCATGCGGCGGTTCAGGCGGTTGACGAAGACGCCGGCGACACGCGGGCGCTCCTCCGCCTTGGCGGTCTCCTTCTCGACGATGGAGGCGAGGATCACCAGTTCCTCCGGCGTGCGCAGCGGCAGATCGGGGCTGCGACGCGCCCAGACCTGCTGCAGGAGACGCGCCTGGAACTGCGTCATCTGGTCGACCATCTGCTGACGGGTCGTGCCGCGGGTGAAGCGGTAGGTGTCGGGCAGGAGGGAGCCCTCGCGCGGGATGCGCGCGATGTCGCCGGTCAGGACGTCGTTGTCGCGCAGGCGACCGACGATCTGTTCCGAGGTCAGGCCCTCGGGGATGGTGACGCGGTATTCGATGGGCTTGCCGTCGAGGACGATGGCCAGCGCCTCGGCGGTGGAGGCGCCGCGGGGGAACATGTACTCGCCCCATTTCAGGTCGCCGCGCACGCCGTAGAGCTGGACCGCGGCGGAGAAGAGCAGCGCGCTGTTGATGACGCCGTTGCGCTCGAGCGTCTGGGCGATCGCTTCGGCCGTCGAGCCGCGTTCGATGAAGACGGCGCGGTCCTGCGGCAAGGGGCCGGCGGCGACGAAAGCCTGGCGCGCGTAGAGGAAGGCGGCCATGCCGCCGACCAGGCCGACCAGCAGGATGGTGATGATCAGGTTGCCGATGACGACCCACTGGTTGCGGGCATGGCGCGAGGCCGGCGGCGGCGGCGGGGCCGATTCGGGCTCGAGGGCCGCCCGCGGCGACTTGATGGCCGGGCGGGACCCGTTCTGAAGCGGGTTGGGTCCGGGATGATCGCTCATGGGGCCGCGCTCTGATCAGGTGCTCGCATCACCGGGAGTGATGCGCAGGGAATGTGGCGAAAGGCGGGTCCCGCCTCAGGCAGCAGCCCGGAAGATGACCGAGGCGTTGGTCCCGCCGAACCCGAAGGAGTTGGACAGGACGGTCTCGATGGCGCGCTGACGCGCCACGTGCGGCACCAGATCGATGGCCGTCTCGACGGAAGGATTGTCGAGATTGAGGGTCGGCGGCGCGATCTGGTCGCGAATCGCCAGGATGGAGAAGATCGCCTCCACGGCGCCGGCGGCGCCGAGGAGATGCCCGATCGACGACTTGGTCGACGACATCGAGATCTTCGAGGCGGCATTGCCGACAAGGCGCTCGACGGCGCCGAGCTCGATGCCATCGGCCATGGTCGAGGTGCCGTGGGCATTGATGTAGTCGATATCGGAGGCGCTGATGCCGGCCCGCTTGAGGGCCGCCTGCATGCAGCGGAAGGCGCCGTCACCGTCCTCGGCCGGGGCTGTGATGTGGTGTGCATCGCCCGACAGGCCGTAGCCGATCACCTCGGCATAGATCTTCGCGCCGCGCGCCTTGGCGTGCTCGTATTCCTCGAGCACGACCATGCCGGCGCCCTCGCCCATGACGAAGCCGTCGCGATCGCGGTCATAGGGGCGGGAGGCGCGGGTCGGCTCCTCGTTGAAGGTGGTGCAGAGCGCCCGGCAGGCGGCGAAGCCGGCCAGTGACAGGCGGCTGATCGGCGATTCGGTCCCGCCGGCCACCATCACGTCGGCATCGCCGAAGGCGACGAGGCGGGCGGCGTCACCGATGGCATGGGCGCCGGTCGAACAGGCGGTGACCACCGCGTGGTTCGGCCCCTTGAGGCCATGGGCGATGGAAACGTAACCGCCGGCGAGATTGATGAGGCGGCCGGGAATGAAGAAGGGCGAGATGCGGCGCGGGCCCTTCTCGCGCAGGATCAGGGCCGCCTCTGCGATGCCGTCGATGCCGCCGATGCCGGAGCCGATGAGCACGCCCGAGGTGTTCTGCTCCTCGGCCGTCCGGGGATGCCAGCCGGCATCGTCGAGCGCCTGCTTGGCCGCGCACATGGCGAAGATGATGAATTCGTCGACCTTGCGCTGTTCCTTCGGCTCCATCCAGTCGTCCGGATTGAAGGCGGCCGGCGCGTCGCCGCGCGGAATCTGGCAGGCGATCTTGGCGGCGATGTCGGAGACGTCGAAATGCGTGACCTTCGAGGCCCCGCTCTCGCCCTTGATGAGCCGAGACCAGGTTTCCTCGACGCCGCAGCCGAGCGGTGTCAGGAGGCCCATTCCGGTCACAACAACGCGACGCATCATCGTCTCACCCATTCCCCGCCCGGTGAACGAAAAGCCGGAGACGCTGCGCGCTCCCCGGCTCTTCGGTCGTCAAAGTCGCATTTGACGGTGCTGAAATCAGGCGCTGGCGGCCTTGTCGAGGAACTTCACGGCGTCGCCGACCGTCAGGATCGTCTCGGCCGCGTCATCCGGGATTTCCACGCCGAACTCTTCTTCGAACGCCATGACCAGTTCGACGGTGTCGAGGCTGTCGGCCCCGAGGTCGTCGATGAAGCTCGCGGTCGGAACGACCTTCTCGGCATCGACGCCGAGCTGTTCCACGACGATCTTCTTCACGCGTTCAGCGGTATCGCTCATTAGATTATCCTCGTTCCATCCGACGATGAGGCACCGCTCTCGAACGGATGCGGTGTGCGGCTTTCAAGTCTTGCAGGCGGCGCGCCGCGTCGCCATGAATTCCGGATCGATTGGGAAGCCCCCTGCCCGAACCTCAAGGCTCTCTATCACAGGCCTTCCGGTTTTGCCAGCATGCGTCCCGATCGCCGAAATCCCCAATTAGATCATGGCCATACCGCCATTCACGTGGAGTGTCTGCCCGGTGACATAGGCGGCTTCCTCCGATGCGAGGTAGACGGCGGCAGCGGCGATTTCGTTCGCCTGGCCGAGACGGCCGGCCGGAACGCGCGTCAGGATCGTTTCCTTCTGCTTGTCGTTCAGCACGTCGGTCATGGCGGTCGCGATGAAGCCCGGGGCAAGGCAGTTGACGGTGACATTGCGGCTGGCGATCTCGGCAGCGAGCGACTTCGACATGCCGATGAGGCCGGCCTTGGCCGCCGCGTAATTGCCCTGACCGGGGTTGCCGGTGACGCCGACCACGGAGGTGATCTGGATGATGCGGCCCCAGCGCTTGCGCATCATCAGCTTGGCGGCGGCGCGGCTGAGGCGGAAATTGGCGGTGAGATTGACCGCGAGCACCTGGTCCCACTCCTCGTCCTTCATCCGGATGAAGAGATTGTCGCGGGTGATGCCGGCATTGTTGACGAGGATGTCGAGGCCGCCCATCGCCGCCTCGGCGGCAGGGACCAGCGCATCGACCTCGTCCAGCGCGGAGAGATTGGTGGGGATGACATGGGCGCGGCTGCCGAGCGCGGCTGCGAGTTCCTCAAGCTTCTCGCGCCGCGTGCCCGAGAGCGCGACGGTCGCACCCTGGCCGTGCAGGGCCTGCGCGATGGCCCCGCCGATTCCGCCCGTCGCGCCAGTGATGAGGGCGGTCTTGCCGGTCAAGTCGAACATGGTCACGGACTCCCTGTTGCCGTTCAGCCGCGCGCGGCCGTGAAGGCCGCGACATCGTCCGGCGTGCCGATGGCGATGCCGCCGGCACCGTCGGCGATGCGCTTGACGAGGCCGGTCAGCACCTTGCCGGAACCGATCTCGTAGAAGGTGGTGACGCCAGCCCCGGCCATGAAGCTTATGCATTCGCGCCAGCGCACCGTGCCGGTGACCTGTTCGACCAGGCGCCGGACGATGTCGGCGGGGTCGCTGATCGGCGCGGCGAGGACATTGGCAACGACCGGGACGACCGGCGCCTTCACTGCGACCTTCGCCAGGGCTTCCGCCATGGCATCGGCGGCGGGCTGCATCAGCGCGCAGTGGAACGGCGCGGAGACAGGCAGCGGAATGGCGCGCTTGGCACCGCGGGCCTTGGCCAGTTCGCAGGCCCGGTCGACGGCGCTCTTGTGGCCGGAAATCACCACCTGGCCGCCGCCATTGTCGTTGGCGGCCTGGCAGACCTCGCCGGCCGCGGCCTCGGCGGCGACGGCGACGACGGCATCGAAGTCCAGACCGAGAATCGCGGCCATGGCGCCGGTGCCGACCGGCGTCGCCGCCTGCATGGCATTGCCGCGGATGCGCAGGAGCCGCGCTGCATCGGCGATGGAGAAGGTGCCGGCGGCGGCGAGCGCAGAGTATTCGCCGAGCGAATGGCCGGCGACGAAAGCCGCATCGCGGGCGAGGTCGAGACCGGCTTCCGCCTCGAGCACGCGGATCGTCGCCAGCGAGACCGCCATCAGCGCCGGCTGGGCGTTCTCGGTCAGGGTCAGCGTTTCGATCGGGCCGTCCCACATCACGGCGGACAGTTTCTGGCCGAGGGCCGCATCGACCTCGTCGAAGACCGCCCGGGCAACCGGAAAGGCATCGGCCAGCGCCTTGCCCATGCCGACGCTCTGGCTGCCCTGACCGGGAAAGGTGAATGCGGCTGTCATGGACCGGACCTCGCGACGCCCCAGAAGAAGGTGCGCGGGACTGGCATCGGGCCGGCGCCGAGTCAAGCGATGGACCGCGTGATTTCACACTGGAAAGGTTTCAAACGCCTCTTGCGGGGCCCGCGGCGAGCTCGATATGTAACAGTATTACGCACGAGGGTCCCATGAACGCCGATGCCCGCCTGCCCGTCACCGTCCTCTCCGGCTTTCTCGGGGCGGGCAAGACGACCCTGCTCAACCACATCCTCAACAACCGCGAGGGCCGGCGGGTGGCGGTCATCGTCAACGACATGTCGGAGGTGAATATCGACGCCGACCTCGTCAGGGACGGCGGCGCCAACCTGTCGCGGACAGACGAGAAGCTGGTCGAGATGACCAATGGCTGCATCTGCTGCACCCTTCGCGACGACCTGCTGACGGAGGTGCGGCGCCTCGCCGAGAGCGGCCGCTACGACTACCTGCTGATCGAGGGCACCGGCATCGCCGAGCCGCTGCCGATCGCGGCGACCTTTTCGTTCCGCGACGAACAGGACCAGGCGCTGGAGGACGTCGCGAGGCTCGACACGATGGTGACAGTGGTCGACGCCATCAACCTCCTGAAGGATTTCGGCAGCCGGGACTTCCTCCGGGATCGTGGCGAGACAGCCGGAACGGAGGATGAGCGCACCCTCGCCGACCTTCTCACCGACCAGATCGAATTCGCCGACGTCATTATCGTCAACAAGATCGCGGACGTCACCGCCGCACAGGCCGACCTGGTGCTCAAGGTGGTGCGCGGGCTCAACCCGGACGCGCGCGTCATCACAACAGACTTCGCGAAGGTCGCGCTCGCCGAGGTCCTGGCGACGGGACGATTCGACCCGGAGAAGGCGGAGATGCACCCGCTCTGGGCCAAGGAGCTCTACGGCTTCAAGGACCATGTGCCGGAGACCGAGGAATATGGCATCTCCTCCTTCGTCTATCGCGCCGCCCGGCCCTTCGACCCCGTCGCCTTCGACGCCTTCCTCAAGGCGACCTGGCCGGGGCTGATCCGCGCCAAGGGCCATTTCTGGCTGGCGACGCGCCCGAACTGGTGCGGGGAATTGTCGATCGCCGGCGCGGTCTGCCGCACCTCGGCCATGGGCTTCTGGTGGATCGCCGTGCCGAAAGCGCGCTGGCCGCAATCCGACGAATGGCGGGAGATGCTGAAGCGTCACTGGCACCCGGTCTATGGCGACCGCCGGCAGGAACTCGTCTTCATCGGCACGGGCATGGACGAGGCGGCCATGCGCGCCGCGCTGGACGGCTGTCTTGTCGGGCGAGCCTCGGCGACACGCTTCAATCCCGAGGATTATGCCGGCCTCGCCGACCCCTTCCCGGCCTGGCGCCGGGAGGCCGATGCGGCCTGAGCCCGGCGGTCAGGCTCAGTGGCCGGGGCGTTCGGCGAGGGGGACGACGAGTTCCTCCCCCTCGAAGAACAGCGTCTCAGTGCCGACCTCATCTGAAGCCCCGTCGGCGAGCAGCTCGGCATCGCCGCGGGCCACGGCGGCCAGCAGGGCGCGCCCGAGCGCATGCCGCGCCTGATCATCCTCGGCATAGACGCCGAGCTCTTCGCAGGTCCGGTCGAACTTGCGCTTGATCACCGTCAGGTCACGCGCGGTCAGGACGCAGCCGCGGCGGGTGGTGTGATGGATATCGGCCATGGAGTCGCTCCCGGAAGGGTCCGCCTCGCGAACTGTTGCAGTATCTTTCATCGCATCACGGCAGGATCATGGCGCTCAGTCGGCGAGGCTGTAGCGCTTCTTCGGTTTCGGCGGCGCGCCGCGCGTCAAGGCGGCTGGATCCGCCGGCTTGTCGACGAAAGTCCCGGCCCCGATCGCGTCACCTCCGGCCTTGTCCTCGCCGCGATTTCCTGACCCGCCTGCCGGTGCGGGGCGGGCCGCATCGCCCGAAATCACCGGACGCGCAGGACCTGACTTGGACGTGGCTGCCATCGTCGCCTCCTCATGGTATCCAGTGCGAGAACCCGCGGCCGGCGCACCGGGTTCCATCGCTCCGGCAGATGAAGCCGCGGGGGCACCGGGAATGCCTGCAGGAACAGCCTTGAATCCCGGCCGTTCGCGTATCGGGCCGCCTTCGCTTCGGTCGGCCGGTGGCTGGACGGACGGCAGGCTCGCCTGCAGGATGGGTCCATCCGTCGTGAGGTGTCTCCGCCTTCGAGAAAACTGTCGGGCCTGTGTCAGCCGCCGCTTACGATGGCTGCCTTGCTGCGCGCCGGAGTGCGGTCCTCACAGTCCGATCTTGCCTGTCGGATGTTCCTCCCCCGCTACCTCCCTGATCAACCCGCGCAACCAGGTCAGCAGGCGATCGCCTGAGCGAAGATGCGACCAGACGAGCGTGACCGTCATTACGGTTTCTGGCAACGGCGGTTCGCGCAGGACGAGGTCAAAGGCGCCGGCCATGCGGGCTGCGAAGGCGCGGGACAAGGTCGTGACCAGGTCGGTGCACGCCACTGTCGCAAGTGCTGCTGCGAAGTGCGGCGTCACCATTGCGATCCGCCGGCTGACCCCCGATGCTGCCAGGGTCGCATCGAGCTCGGACTGGCCATCGCCGAGGATCGCGATGCTGGCATGGTCCGCGGCAGCATAGTCGGCAATCGTCAGGGGCCTTTCCGAAAGGGGGTGGCCGCGCCGCATGATCAGCGCAAGGCGGTCCTGGGCAACCACCTCGCTGCGCGCGCCAGGCGGCAGGGGAGTCGTCGACAGGGCAAAGGCGAGATCAAGGTTCCCCGATTCCATGCGTTGAACCATGTCGCTGGAATAGGACACCTGCCGCAGGTCGATGCCGGGAGCCACGCGGGCAAGCCGCGCCATCAGGGTGGGCAGGATCAGGATGGCCTGGGAATCGGAACAGGCGATGCGGAACGTGCGGCGTTCGCCGGCCGGGTCGAAGTCAGGCTGCCGGAACAAGTGCCGGACATCACCCAGCGCCGCGGCCAAAGCGGGGCGCAATTGCTGGGATCTGGGCGTCAGGACGTAACCGGCGCTGGTGCGCACAAGGAGCGGATCATCGAGCAGATGGCGAAGCCGAGCCAGCGCACGGCTCATGGCCGGCTGACTCAGACCCACCTCGGCTGCGGCATGGGTGACGTTGCGCAGCCGCAGCAGGGCTTCCAGCGGCGGCAGCAGGTTGAGGTCGACACCAGACAAATTCACTTGGCGCATGATCATGATAATAACAATGCATTTTCGTCATGACCAGCACCGCCTTATGCGTCATCCATCGCAAGTTTGGAGGACGAGATGAGCGAACAGATCGTGGTGTTTGGCTATGGGCCGGTCGGCCGGGCAACAGTCGATCGGTTGCACGCGCAGGGTCGCCCGGTGCGCGTCGCCCAGCGCAGCCGACCGGCGCACCTGCCTACCGGTGTCGATTTCGTCGCCTGCGACGTGCTAGATGCGGCCGAGGTGTTGCGGGCGGCGGCGGGGGCAGACCAGATCGTTGTGGCAATCGGCTTTGCCTATGACGGTGAGACCTGGCGCAGATCCTGGCCTGTCGCCATGGCAAACCTGATCGACGCTGCCGAAGCTACCGACGCTCGCATGGTGTTTCTCGACAATCTCTATATGTACGGGCCCCAGGATGCGCCGCTCCGCGAGGACACGCCGCTCACCAGCTTCGGCGCCAAGCCGGCGGTGCGGGCGGAGATCACACGGCAATGGATGGCGGCGGCCTCGGCCGGGCGGGTGCGTGTTGCAGCGCTTCGCGCGCCTGACTTCTATGGGCCGGGGGTCGGCCTCTCCCATATCGGCGATGTCGGCTTCGGCGCAATTGCATCCGGCAAGCGCGCCTTTCTCATAGCGCCGCCGGACATGCCGCACGATTTCGCCTATGTCCCGGATATCGGCCGCGCTATTGTCACCCTGCTGGATGCGACCGACGACGCCTTCGGACAGGTGTGGCACATGCCGTCGGCGCCGACACTGACGCCGCGACAGATCCTGGAAATCGGCGCGCGCGCCATCGGCGTAACGCCGACGATCAGCGCCCTGCCCTTGTGGCTGATGCCCGTGGTGGGAATTTTCGTGCCCTTCTTGCGCGGAATGGCCGAGATGCGCTTCCAGTGGGACCGCCCCTATCATGTCGATGCGTCGAAGTTCAAAGCCCGTTTCTGGTCAGATGCGACACCGTTCGAGGTGGGAGCCGCCGCGACCGCCCGGGCCTTCAAGGCAGCGGCCGCCGGCAAAGGGAGCGCTACCCCTTGAAACCCCGGCATTTTCGCGTATAAGCCCCGCTTCGCTTCGGTCGGCCGGTGGCTGTACGGACGGCAGGCTCGCCTGCAGGATGGGTTCATCCGTCGTCCGGTGTCTCCGCCTTCGAGAAAACTGTCGGGCCTGTCCAGGGCTCGGGGGGCTTCGCGCCGAAAGAAGCGTCACTCGAACCGGAGACAGGCCGAATGCCTCTCTATGAACATGTGTTCCTGGCGCGCCAGGACGTGACCTCTCAGCAGGCCGAAGCGCTTGCCGAGCAGTACAAGGGCGTTATCGAAGCCCATGGCGGCGCGGTGCCCAAGGTCGAGCCCTGGGGCCTCAAGTCGATCGCCTTCCGCGTTCGCAAGAACCGCAAGGCCCACTACACGCTGATGAACATCGACGCTCCGCCGGCGGCGGTCGCCGAGATGGAGCGCCAGATGGCGATCAACGAGGACATCCTCCGCTTCATGACCGTCAGGGTCGAGGAGCTCGAGGAGGCCCCGTCGGCCATGCTGCAGAAGCGCGACCGTGACGATCGTGGTGAGCGCGGCTTCGGCGGCGACCGCGGCTTCGGCGGCGGCGGCGGCGGTCGTGACCGTGGCTTCGGCGGCGGTGGCGGCGGCTTTGGTGGTGGCGGTGGCGGCGGTGCGCGCCGGTTCCGTGATCGTGATGGCGGGGATGTCGAAGCCTCCGCCGAAGTCGAACAGACGGAGGAGTGACCATGTCTGCCGCAGCCGGTGGCGCCCGTCGCCCCTTCTTCCGTCGTCGCAAGACCTGCCCCTTCTCCGGCCCGAACGCGCCGAAGATCGATTACAAGGACGTCCGTCTCCTGCAGCGCTACATTTCCGAGCGCGGCAAGATCGTTCCGTCCCGCATCACGGCGGTGTCCGCCAAGAAGCAGCGCGAGCTCGCCCAGGCGATCAAGCGCGCCCGCTTCCTCGGTCTCCTACCCTACGTGATCAAGTAAGCTTGCGATGGCGGCGGGACGCCCTGCGTCCCGCCGCCATCGCCTCGAAACGTGCCTTCTCACGACGTGACTCGTCGGCCGTGCCGGTCCCAACCGCCGCGGCTGAAGCTGGGGATCCTCCCCTAACCCTCTGAAACGAGCGGGACAGCTGACGATGGGACCGACCCTCGCCATCGCCTTCGGGGCAGGACTTGCCTCTGCGCTCCTCTTCGCGACGCTCGCGTCGGGGAGCCCGATGGCGCTCATCCTGTTCTATTTCGCCGCGCTTCCCGTGCTGATCGCCGGGCTCGGCTGGGGTCATTATGCCGGCGCCTTCGCGGCGACAATCGGCGCGCTCGCCCTGTCGCTGACGCTGCGCTCGCAGTTCGGCCTGTTCTTCTTTCTGTCCGTTGGTCTGCCCGCCTGGGTTCTGACCTATGCCGCCCTGTCGCTGCGTCCGGCGCCGACGGAGGAGGATCCGCAGGCCGTCGAATGGATGCCGGCTGGCATCATCCTGACGATGATCGGCGTCGGCGCGGTGATCCTGACCTTCTTCGCCATTATCGCGCTCTACGGGCTCGACTACGTCGCCTTCCAGGCCTCGATCCGGCAGGCTGTCGGCCGGACACTGGAACAGGTGAACGTCGGCAGCACGGACCGTGAGGCGCTGGTGGCGCTGATGTCGGCAGCCGTCCCGATCGCCGCCGCGGTGGTCTGGACCTTCGTCACCACCATCAACTTCTATTTCGCCGGCCGCATCGTCAGGGCCTCCGGCCGGCTTATCCGCCCCTGGCCCGACCTCGCCGCCCTCAAGCTGCCGAAATGGACGGCGCTGGCCCTGCTGGCCGGCTCCATCGGGTCCTTCGCGGCCGGTTTCCCCGGCCAGATCGCTGCCATCATCCTCGCGGTCGGCCTCGCCATCTACGCCCTTCAGGGTTTCGCGCTGGCCCACGACATCACCCGCGGCTGGGGGATGCGCGGCTTCGCGCTCGGGCTGCTCTATGCGCTCACCATGGTGATCGGCTGGCCCATGATCTTCGTCGCGCTCGCCGGTCTGGCCGACGTGCTCTTCGACATCCGGGCGCGGCGCAAGCCGCCCGCGCCTCCCTTCAACACATGACATTTAACTGACTGAACAAGGAGAACCATCATGCAGGTCATTCTTCTCGAGCGCGTCGCCAAGCTCGGCTACATGGGCGAAGTCGTGGACGTGAAGCCGGGCTATGCCCGTAACTTCCTGCTGACCACCGGCAAGGCGCTGCGCGCCACCGAGGCCAACCGCAAGAAGTTCGAGACGATGAAGGCCCAGCTCGAGGCCCGCAATCTCGAACTGAAGAAGGACGCCGAGGCGGTCGCCGCCGAGCTCGACGGTACCTCCTACGTGCTGATCCGCCAGGCCGGCGAAACCGGCCAGCTCTACGGCTCGGTCTCGGCCCGCGATCTGTCCGATGCCATCACCGCGGCCGGTATCACCGTGTCGCGCGCCATGATCCAGCTCGACACGCCGATCAAGGCGATCGGCCTGCACAAGGTCACCGTGTCGCTGCATCCGGAGGTCGATGCGACCGTCACGGTCAACGTCGCCCGCTCCGCCGGAGAGGCCAATCGCCAGACCGAGGGCGAGGACCTCACCCAGCGCGCCGACGAGCCGACCTTCGAGACCTTCAACCCGGAAGAGTTCGGCGATTCCGAGGGCTGATCGCCGGTCACGCCCGGCTCGCCGGGCGGGCCTCATCCAACGCAAAACGCCCGGTCGCGAGACCGGGCGTTCTGCATTTCAAAGGGGCTGGCCGGGGGGCAATGACCAGCCCCCTGGGGTCAGTAGCGGGCGATGATCGGGGCGGCCGCCAGGGTCGGGCCACCGAACAGGTAGCTGACGCCGAAGCGGAAAGCGTGGGTCTCGACGCGGTTGTTGATGTCCGAGGCGTTCGGATCGATGGAGCAGGCCGCAGTGGCGAGGCAGGAGCGCGAGCCGTAATTGGTGTAGCGGTACTCGGCGCGGACCGACCAGTTGTAGTTGAACTTGTGCTCGATACCGGCGCCGACCGTCCAGCCCCAGCGGGTGGTGGAATAGCGCACGACGTGGTTGGCACCGTTGATGCAGTCGTCGAGCACGGTGCAGACCGTCATATTGGCGAAGGCGAGGCCGCCCGTGACGTAGAGCAGCGACTTGTGGTGCACGAAGCCAAACCGGCCGCGCAACGAGCCCTGCCAGTTGAGCGCGACGCGCTGCTGGTAGATGTTGCCGGGGACGCCGCCGGAATAGGCGGGGTTGCCGTTGTACCAGGGCGAATGGATGCGTGCCTGCGGACCGTCGAAATCGAGCTCGGCGCCGATGACGAACTGACCGAACATGCGCTGGAGGCCCATGTGCAGGCCGTAGCTGAAGCGCGCCCCGGCATAGTCATAGTTGTAGTTGGGGAAGTTCGGGTTGGCGGCACCCGCCGCATCCGAATGGAAGCCGGAATTGCGGACCACCTGCATGCCGACTGCGGCGCCGACATAGACACCGCTCCACTTGTCGACGTGATCGTAGGCAGGCTCGACGACTTCGGAGCCACGCAGCATGGGAGCGCCGAGGTCGGCCGCCCCGGCGACACCGGACGACAGGAGAACCGCGGCCGCGGCCATGGGTATTGCGACACGCTTGAACATGGGAGCGCCCCTTGGAAATGAACGATTCACCGCGATTGCGGTTCCCACGATGGATCGCACGTTAATCTTAACGTCGCGTTTCCAAGGGCGGGCCAAGTAACGCAGCCGCCGAAGTCTTGGCGCCCGCCACGCTTGCTTGGCAGCGACCGTGGCGTCGCGGCCACAGCCGGCCATCCGCGCCCCCCGCGCAACGGGGCGCGGAGTCAACCGGCTGCAGCGGTTTCTCCCTCTCCTGTCGTCCGAGGCTGTGAGAATCGGGGAGATCGGGCGATGATCGCTATTGCTGCCACCGGCCTTGCTCCGGCCTGCTAGACAGGCTCGTCCCAGCCCAGACCCAGAAGATCCATGTCCGCCCTGCCCGCCCTGAAATCCGTCGGCTCGTCCGACCTGCCGTTCCGCCAGGCCCCGCACAATATCGAGGCGGAGCAGGCGCTGCTGGGCGCGATCCTGGTCAACAACGAGGCCTTCTACCGCATTTCGGACTTCCTGGAGCCGAAGCACTTCTTCGATCCGCTGCACCAGAAGATCCACGAGATCTCCTCGCAACTGATCCGGGCCGGCAAGATCGCGACGCCGGTGACGCTCAAGACCTTCATGAACGACGCCGCCATCGATGTTGGCGGCATGAGCGTGGCGCAATATCTCGGCCGCCTCGCGGCGGAGGCCACCACCATCATCAATGCCGAGGATTACGGCCGGGCGATCTATGACCTCGCCATCCGCCGCAATCTCATCCTCATCGGCGAGGGCATGGTCAATGTCGCCTATGACGCGCCGGTGGACATGCCGCCGCGCACCCAGATCGAGGACGCCGAGAAGAGCCTGTTCGAACTCGCCGAGACCGGCCGCTATGACGGCGGCTTCCGGCGCTTCACCGACGCCATGGCGCGCGCCCTCGACATGGCGGCGGCGGCCTATCAGCGCGACGGCAAGCTGTCAGGCATCTCGACCGGCCTGACCGATCTCGACCAGCGCCTCGGCGGCCTGCAGCATTCCGACCTCGTCATCCTCGCCGGGCGCCCCGGCATGGGCAAGACGGCGCTGGCCACCAACATCGCCTTCAACATCGCCAAGGCCTACAAATTCGAGGTCGAGCCCGACGGGACGCACAAGACCACCAATGGCGGCATCGTCGGCTTCTTCTCGCTGGAAATGAGCTCCGACCAGCTCGCCACCCGTATCGTCGCTGAACAGGCGGCCATCCCCTCCTACAAGATCCGCCGCGGCGACCTGCGCGAGGATGAGTTCTACAAGCTCACCCAGGCGGCGCAGGAGATCCAGGCGCTTCCCCTCTACATCGACGATACCGGCGGCCTGTCCATCGTCCAGCTGGCGGCGCGGGCCCGGCGCCTGAAGCGCCAGCGCGGCCTCGATTTCATGGTGGTGGACTATCTCCAGCTGCTGTCGGGCTCGTCGAAGAAGGGCGAGAACCGCGTGCAGGAGCTGACCGAGATCACCACCGGCCTCAAGGCGCTGGCCAAGGAGCTGCATGTGCCGATCATGGCGCTCTCGCAGCTCTCCCGTCAGGTGGAGAGCCGCGACGACAAGCGCCCGCAGCTGTCGGACCTGCGCGAATCCGGCTCCATCGAGCAGGATGCCGACGCCGTCATGTTCGTGTTCCGCGAGGAATATTACCTCAAGAACAAGGAGCCGAAGCCCGGTACCGAGGAACATCTGAAATGGCAGACCGACATGGCGCAGGTCCATGGCCGCGCCGAGGTCATCATCGGCAAGCAGCGTCACGGCCCGACCGGCACGGTCATGCTGCAGTTCGAGGACTCGGTGACGCGCTTCTCCGACCTTGCCGATGCCGACCGGCTGCCCGAACGGTTCGAGTGAGCGCATGACCATCCCGCTGAACGAGGCCGGCGCCGTCCTGACCATCGACCTTGGCGCCCTCGCCGCCAATTACCGGGCTCTCGCCGCCATGGGCGGCGGCGTCGCCACGGCTGCGGTGGTCAAGGCGGACGCCTATGGCCTCGGCGTCGACAGGGCCGGCCCGGCGCTCGCCGGGGCCGGCTGCACGACCTTCTTCGTGGCGCACCTGTCCGAGGCACGCCGCCTGCGGGCGGCGGTGCCGACCGCCACGATCTATGTGCTGAACGGCCTGTTCGGCGCGGCGCTCGACACTTACCTGCAGAACGACATCCGCCCGGTCCTCGGCAGCCGCGAGGATGTGGAGATCTTCGCCGCCCATTGCGAGACGGTCGGCCGCCGCCTTCCCGCCGCGATCCATGTCGATACGGGCATGAATCGGCTCGGCCTCGACCTCGCCGAGGCCGCCCTGCTCGCCGAGCCCGGCGCAGCATCGCTGGCCTTCGAGCCCGCCCTTCTCATGAGCCACCTGGCCTGCGCCGACGAGCCGGGCCACCCGCTCACCGCCCGGCAGATCGACCGCTTCCAGCAGATCCGCGGGCTGTTTCCCGGCATTCCCGGCTCGCTGGCCAATTCCGCCGGCTGCACCCTCCCCGCCGCCCGTCACGATCTGATGCGGCCGGGGATTGCGCTTTACGGCGCCCGTTTCGTGGCGGGGCGCGACCCGTTGGCGGCGGTCGTCCGCCTCGACGCGCCGATCGTCCAGGTGCGCGGCATCCGTGCCGGCGATACGGTCGGCTATGGGGCCGCCTGGACAGCCGGGCGCAACAGCCGCATCGCCGTCGTCTCGGTGGGCTATGCCGACGGCTATCTCCGCCAGGCCGGCTCCACCGACCGCAAGACCGGCGCGCCGATGCGGGTCAACGGCGTCATCTGCCAGCCGGCCGGCCGGGTCTCGATGGACCTCCTCGCCATCGACGTGACCGATGCAGGACCGGTCTCCGCCGGCGACACCGCGACCCTGATCGGCGACGGCATCGGTGTCGACGATGTCGCTGAGGCTGCCGGCACCATCGGCTACGAGATCCTGACGAGCCTCGGCAAACGCTACCATCGCCGCTATACCGGCTGACATGGCCCGCTCGACCACCACTTTCGTCTGCCAGTCCTGCGGGGCCACCTATGGCCGCTGGCAGGGCAAGTGCGAGAGCTGCGGCGCATGGAACACCATCGCCGAAGAGACCGTGGCGACAACCGGCGTCGGCGGCGCCCCGGCGAAGGGCGGCAAGACGCGCGGCCGGGCCTTCGCGCTGGCCGGCCTCGACGGGGTCAACGACCAGGCGCCGCGCACCGAAACGCAGGTCGGCGAACTCGACCGGGTCTTCGGCGGCGGCCTCGTCAAGGGATCGGTGATCCTCATCGGCGGCGATCCCGGCATCGGCAAGTCGACCCTGCTCATCCAGGCCTCGGCGCGGCTCGCCCGCATGGGCCACCGGGTCGTCTACATCTCCGGCGAGGAGGCGGTCGGCCAGGTGCGACTGAGGGCCGAAAGGCTGGGCCTGACGGCGTCGCCGGTCGAACTCGCCGCCGAGACCAATGTCGAGGACATTGTCGCGACCCTGTCGGAGGGCGTGACGCCGCGGCTGGTGGTGATCGATTCGATCCAGACCATGTGGACGGATACGGTCGAGAGCGCGCCCGGTACGGTCAGCCAGGTGCGCTCGGCCGCGCAGGTGCTCATCCGCTATGCCAAGAAGTCCGGGGCTGCCGTGATCCTCGTCGGCCATGTCACCAAGGACGGGCAGATCGCCGGACCGCGCGTCGTCGAGCACATGGTCGACGCGGTAATGAGCTTCGAGGGCGAAGGCGGCCACCATTTCCGCATCCTCCGGGCGGTCAAGAACCGCTTCGGCCCGACCGACGAGATCGGCGTGTTCGAGATGACCGGCAAGGGCCTGCGCGAAGTGCCGAACCCCTCGGAACTCTTCCTCGCCGGGCGCGATCTCGGCGCACCCGGCACTGCCGTCTTCGCGGGAATGGAGGGCACGCGGCCGGTGCTGGTCGAGATCCAGGCCCTCGTCGCCCCCTCCACCCTCGGGACGCCGCGGCGGGCGGTGGTGGGGTGGGACCCGGCGCGCCTGTCCATGGTGCTGGCGGTGCTCGACGCCCATTGCGGCGTCAGGCTCGGCGGCTACGATGTCTATCTCAACGTCGCCGGCGGCCTGAGGATCGCCGAACCGGCGGCGGATCTGGCGGTTGCCGCGGCCCTGGTATCGTCGCTGTCGGGCGCGGTCCTCCCGGCGGACGCGGTCTATTTCGGCGAGGTCAGCCTCTCCGGCGCGGTCCGGCCGGTGGCGCAGGCCGCGGCCCGCCTCAAGGAAGCCAAGAAACTCGGCTTCACCAAGGCCGTCGTGCCGGAGATCGCCCGCGGCGAGATGAGCGAAGCCGGTCTTTCGGTTCAGGCCGTTACCGGGCTGTCGACGCTGGTCGCCGACATCGCGGCCTCCGGCGTGGCACGGGACAGACCGAAAGCGGCGGCCGGGGCCTGAACCCTGCGGGAGGAGTGGCGATGGGCAATCTGAGGCGCGTGTTCCTGGCTGGCTTCCTCCTGTTGCTGCCGCTGGCCGTGACGGCCTTCGTCGTCGGCTGGTCGGTCACCTTCATCTACGGCTTTGTCGGCCCCGGGACGGTGGTCGGCCGGTTCCTGACCTCGCTGGGTCTCGGCTTTTCCTCCTCCTCGCTCGCCGCCTATCTCATTGGCATCCTGATGGTCGTCGGGCTGATCTACCTTCTCGGCCTCGTCGCCATCGTGCTGCAGGAGCGGCTGCAGGACGCCCTCGACCGCATCATGCGGCGCATTCCGCTGGTCGGGACGGTCTACGACCTGTCCCGCCGCTTCGTCTCCATGGTCGATCGCAAGGATGCCGACGGACTGCAGAGCATGAGCCCGGTCTGGTGCTTTTTCGGCGGCGAGCCGGGTGGCGCGGCGGTTCTCGCGCTGTTGCCCTCGCGCGAACCGGTGATGGTCGGTGCGCAGCGCTATCTCGGCATCCTGGTGCCGACCGCGCCGGTGCCGATCGGTGGCGGCCTGATCTATGTGCCGGAGCACTGGGTGAGCCCCGCCGAGATCGGCATGGACCAGTTGATGAGCATCTATGTCTCGATGGGCGTCACGCCGCCCAAGGCGGTAGCAATGCCTGCCGCCGGTTCGCGGCCCTAGCGCGACACATGCTGCCGGCGAACGCCATAATTCCGGCCGCGATCCATGGTGAGGATCGCCGGCACCCGTGACGGGGTGACGCGGGCCACCCGCCTCGCTATAAGCGCGAGAATGCGCTCGGGTTCTGGTGACTCGCGGCGCCCGAACACAGCATTCCGGAGCCGAAATCGATGCCGGTCACCTATCTCGATATCGGCCTCGCCGCGATCATGCTGATCTCCGCGTTGCTGGCGATGGTGCGTGGCTTCGTCCGCGAGGTGCTGTCGATCGCCTCCTGGGCCCTGGCGGCGATCGCCACCTGGTACGCCTATCCGCGGCTGCTGCCGATCGTGCAGACCCAGGTCTCGAACGAACTGCTGGCCAAGGCGATCGTCATCGCTGGCGTGTTCCTGACGGTGCTGGTCGTGGTGTCGCTGATCACCATCAAGATTTCCGATGCCATCCTCGATTCGAAGATCGGCGTTCTCGACCGGACGCTTGGCTTCCTGTTCGGCCTGGGACGCGGCCTGGTCATCGTTGTCGTCGCCTTCGCCTTCTTCACCTGGCTGGTGCCGGGACCCAACCGCCCGGACTGGGTGATCCGCGCCAAGTCCTATGCCCTGCTCGAACAGACCAAGGACTGGCTGATCGCCCAGTTGCCGCAGGACATCGAGGGGTCCGACATCTTGCGCCGGCTGAACCGGACGACGCCCGGCACCACGCCGCCGGCAGCGGGAACGCCGCCCGCGGCTGCGACACCGCCGGCCGCGCCGGGGGCGACGCCGCCACGGCAGCCCTGAGGCTTGTGCCTGCTGTTCTCCCGGCGCATGGTCGCCGTGCATGGGGTGGACCTATCGTTCCGGCGCATCAGCCCGCATATCTCGCGCGACGGGCTGACGACCGAGGCTATTCAACGATGAGGATGCGATGACGCAATCCCTTGAAGTCCGCCATCACGAGGCTGACGAGCCGGCCGGCGACGGGCTGGTGCTTGACGTCGATACCGACCGGCTGCACGAGGAATGCGGTGTCTTCGGCGTCTACGACCATCCCGACGCCGCGGCGCTGACCGCGCTCGGTCTGCACGCCCTCCAGCACCGCGGCCAGGAGGCGGCGGGGATCGTCTCCTTCGACGGCGCGCGATTCCATTCCGAACGGCGCATGGGCCTCGTCGGCGACAACTTCTCCCGTCTCGATGTGATCGAGCGCCTGCCGGGACAATCGGCCATCGGCCATACCCGCTATTCGACCACCGGCGGCAACATCCTGCGCAATGTCCAGCCGCTCTTCGCCGAGCTCGAAACCGGCGGCTTCGCCGCCTGCCACAACGGCAACCTCACCAACGGCCTGACCCTGCGCCGCCGCCTCATCGCCGACGGCGCCATCTACCAGGCGACATCGGACACCGAGGTGATCCTCCACCTCGTCGCCCGGTCGCGCCGCAACCGCTTCGTCGATCGTTTCATCGATGCGCTCGGCCAGATCGAGGGCGGCTATGCCTTCGTCGGCATGACCAACAAGAAGCTGATCGGCGCCCGCGATCCCCTCGGCATCCGCCCTCTGGTGATCGGCGAGCTCGACGGCAAGTTCATCCTGACTTCCGAGACGGTGGCGCTCGACATCATCGGCGCGCGCTTCGTGCGCGAGGTCGAGAACGGCGAGGTGGTGGTGATCGACGAGCGCGGGCTTGAGTCGATCAGGCCCTTCCCGGCACGCCGCAAGCGGCCCTGCATCTTCGAATATGTCTATTTCGCCCGTCCCGATTCCATCGTCGACGGCAAGAACGTCTACGGCATGCGCAAGCGCATCGGCGCCATCCTCGCCGAGGAATCGAACGTGCCGGCCGACGTCATCGTGCCGGTGCCGGATTCCGGCGTGCCGGCGGCCATCGGCTATGCCCAGGCCTCGGGCATTCCCTACGAGCTCGGCATCATCCGCAACCATTATGTCGGCCGCACCTTCATCCAGCCGACCCAGTCGGTGCGCGACCAGGGCGTCCGCATGAAGCATTCCGCCAACCGGGCGGTAATCGAGGGCCAGCGCCTCGTCCTCGTCGACGACTCGATCGTGCGCGGCACGACCTCGCGCAAGATCGTGCGGATGATGCGCGATGCCGGCGCGAAGGAAGTGCATTTCCGCATCGCCTCGCCGCCGATCAAGTTCCCCGACTACTACGGCATCGACATGCCGGACCAGGACAAGCTGCTGGCCGCGCACATGTCGATCGACGCGATGCGCGACTATCTCGGTGTGGACTCGCTCGCGTTCATCTCGATCGACGGTCTTTACCGGGCGCTCGGCGAGCCGGGACGCAATGCCGCGCAGCCGCAGTTCACCGACCATTATTTCACCGGCGACTATCCCACGACCATCACGGATCTGGTGGGCGAAGGCGCCAAGCAGCTCTCGCTGCTGGCCGAGGCGAGCTGACGAGGACGGCCTCGAGGACCCCATGACCGACAAGCCCTTTTCCGGACGCATCGCCTGCGTCACCGGCGCCTCGCGCGGGATCGGCCGCGCCACGGCCCTCGCCCTCGCCGCCGGCGGCGCCCAGATCATCGCCGTGGCCCGCACCCAGGGCGGCCTGGAATCCCTCGACGACGCCATCCGGCAGGCTGGCGGCCTTGCGCCCACCCTGGTGCCGCTCGACCTCCGCGACGGCGATGGGCTCGACCGCCTTGGCCTCGCGATCCACGAGCGCTGGGGACGGCTGGACGTGCTGGTGGCCAATGGCGCCATCCTCGGCCCGATCTCCCCACTCGGCCATGTCGTGCCGAAGGACTGGGACCAGATCGTCGCCGTGAACCTGACGGCGCAGTGGCGGCTGATCCGCTCCTTCGACCCGCTGCTGCAGGTGTCCGACGCCGGGCGCGCGGTCTTCGTGACATCCGGCGCCGCGACCAAGTGCCGGGCCTACTGGGGTCCCTACTCCACCACCAAGGCGGCCCTCGACGCCCTCGCCCGCACCTATGCCGCCGAGAACGAGACGACGAAGGTCCGCGCCAACCTGTTCAATCCCGGCCCGATCCGGACCACCATGCGGGCCCAGGCCATGCCGGGCGAGGATCCGCAGACTCTGGAGCCGCCGGAAGCCGCCGCTGAAGCCATCGTGGCGATGTGCCTGGCATCGGTGTCCGAGAACGGCCGGCTCTACGATTTCCCGACCCGCAGTTGGAAGAGCTTCCGCGACCCCGCGTGAGCCGCCAGAGTCGAACAAGCCTGCCTATTCCCTGCAACTGTGGCGGTCTCGTCACATCGGATGCTCGTATGCGGTAGTATCATCCTCTCGTGGCGAGAGGTTTGGCGCATGGCGATCCAGTCTTTGGCGATTCGGTCTTTGGCAATTCTGGCCATAGGTTTGGCAGCTTCCACTGCGGCCGTCGCGCAGACCGCTCCGCTTCCCTCCCCCGTATCGAGCCCATGGTCCGGCGGCTATGTCGGTGTAACCGTCGGTGGCGCATTCGGCTCGCGCAACGTGGGCTATACCGGCAACGACGAGGCCATCGTCCGCCGACTGACCGGTATCTCCTCGTTCGCCGGAAACCAGGCGGTCCCGTCCCACGGGGTCTCGCTGTCGGGCGTCACAGGCGGGTTGGTGGCCGGCTATGACATGCGCTCGGGTACGCTGGTCGCCGGCATCGTGGCCGACCTGAACATCACCTCGCTCGCTGGCCGCGGCTCCGGGACGAGTAACCTGTCACCGCCCTCGTTCACCCAGACGATCACGGCAGAGCAGCGCGTCGGATGGTGGGCGACGCTGCGCGGCCGTCTTGGCCTGGTGGCGTCCGACCGTGTCCTGGTCTATGCGACTGCAGGCCTCGCGCTCGCCGAAGTGCGGAACGGCAGCAGCTACCGGTTCGACGGCCCAAGTGCATTTGTCAGCGGAGGCTTAGGAGGGGTTTCGTACATCTGCACGGCTCCCGGCATCCCGTGTTTCACCGGCTCTCAGTCGAGCATCAAAGCAGGGCTCGCGGCCGGGATCGGCATGGAATTCGCGATTGACGCCCAGTGGAGCGTCAGCGCCGAGTATCTCTATGTGCGACTCGCGAACAGCAACGCCACCGCAACGACCGTAAGAACGATTTCGCCCGGCGACCGGCCGAGCAGCTATCTCGCCGCATTAGGCGCGACGGATTTCCATACTGGCCGCATCGGCCTGATCCGGCGGTTCTGACGACAGCGGCAGGATTTTGGGACTGCTGGCTGCTGAAATCGTGCAGCTAGGTTGAAACGGGGGTGATTGCTAGCGGCCCCAACCACCCTAACCCGCCCGCGCTCCACCGTCGTAGCGTTTCTGCGACGCCTCGACCGCGGCGATGTGCGTCTCCGCCCAGATCCGCAGCGGATCGACGGCGGCGTGCAACGTGCGGCCCAGCGGCGTGATCGAATACTCGACGGTCACCGGCACGGTCGGAATGACGCGGCGCGACACCAGCCCGTCGCGCTCGAGGCTCTTCAGAGTCTGCGACAGCATCTTCTGGGACACGCCACCGATCATCCGCTTCAGGGCGTTGAAGCGCTTGGTGCCGTCCGCCAGCAGGATGAGGATGAGCACGGCCCATTTGTCGGCGACGCGGTCCAGCACCCGGCGCGTCGGACACTCCGCCATGAAGACATTCGGCGTCAGGTCCTTCGGCAGGGGCCGCGGCGCCAATTGGATGATGCGGGGCTCGCCCATGGTTCCCTCCGAGTGACCTCGTGACCGAAAGGTGCCTCCTTTCGGAAGCGATTACCTTTCGCTATCTAGTTTCCATCGGATACTAACATAAGGAGATACCCGATGAAAGTCGTCCTGCTTGGCGCCTCCGGCATGGTCGGATCGCGCATCCTCGCCGAACTCTCCAGCCGCGGCCACACGGTCACCGCGCTGGCCCGCAAGCCCGACGGCATCGCCGTCCTGCCGGGCGTTACCGCGAAGGCTGTCGATGCCTTCGACGGCAAGGCGCTGGCCGCTGCCTATGCCGGCCATGACGTCGCCATCTCGGCGGTTCATTTCCTCGCCTCCGACGCCGATATCCTGATCGGCGCAGCCAAGGCCTCCGGTGTTCCGCGCTACATGGTGGTCGGCGGCGCGGGCAGCCTTGAGGTCGCCCCGGGCGTGAGGCTGATCGACACCCCGCAGTTCCCGGAGCTCTACCTGAACGAGGCGAAGGGCGGCGCTGCATTCCTCGACAAGCTGCGCGCCGAGCCGACCCTGAACTGGACTTTCCTGTCGCCAGCGGCCCTCATCCAGCCGGGCGAACGTACCGGCCAGTTCCGGCTTGGCGGCGACCAGTTCTTCGTCGATGCGCAGGGCAACAGCGCCATTTCGGCGGAGGACTATGCCATCGCGTTCGTGGACGAGCTGGAAACGCCAAAGCACGTCCGCAAGCGCTTCTCCGTGGCCTACTGAGCCAGCAGGTGGGGGCGCCCCGGCGCCCCCTCACTGGATCTTGCGGCCGGTCTCGGCATAGGGGTTGTCGGTCTTCTTCAGATGGAAGCGGATCGGCGTTCCCTGAAGGTCGAAGCTCTCGCGCAGCCCGTTGACGAGATAGCGCAGATAGCTTTCGGGCAGTGCCTCGGGGCGCGAGCAGAAGGCGACGAAAGTGGGCGGCCGCGTCTTGGCCTGCGTCATGTAACGCAGCTTGATGCGGCGACCCGTCACCGCCGGCGGCGGGTGGTGGTCGATGGTTTCCTGCAGCCAGCGCACCAGGGTGCTGGTGGAGATGCGCTTCTGCCAGGGCACGCGGGCGTCGAGGATGGCCTGCATGACGCGGTCGAGGCCCTGGCCGGTCTCGGCCGAATTGGCGACGACCGGACAGCCCTTTATCTGGGGCAGCCAGTGATCGGTCTCCTCGCGGAGCTTGGCCGCCTTGCCGCCCTTGTGCGGCACGAGATCCCATTTTGTGAAGGCGATGACGACCGCCCTGCCCTCCTTGGAGGCGAGATCGGCGATACGCAGGTCCTGATCCTCGAAGGGCTTGGTGGCGTCCATGCAGACGACGACGACCTCGGCGAAGCGGATCGACCGCAGCGCGTCGGCCACCGACAGCTTCTCCAGCTTGTCCTCGATGCGCGCCCGCTTCCGGAGCCCCGCCGTGTCGACGAGGCGGAACTTCCGGCCGCCCCACTCCCAGTCGACCGAGATCGAATCGCGGGTGATTCCGGCCTCGGGGCCCGTTAGCAGGCGATCCTCACCGATCAGGGCATTGACGAGGGTCGACTTGCCGGCATTCGGGCGGCCGACGATGGCGACGGCGATCGGCTTCGACAGATCCTCCGGCGGCGCCTCCTGGTCGCCCTCGGGGACATCGGGCGCAGCCTCGTCCTCATCCGGGTCAGCGTGGACGGGCGTCGGCATCAGGGCGGCGAGAGCCTCGTAAAGCTCGTTGATGCCTTCGCCATGTTCGGCCGAGAGCGGCACAGGATCGCCAAGGCCGAGCGCGAAGGCCTCGTAGGCCCCGGCCATGCCGACCTTGCCCTCGCTCTTGTTGGCCGCGAGGATCACCGGCTTGCCCGACTTGCGGACGAGTTCGGCGAAGGCGCGGTCGTCGGGCGTCAGGCCGATGCGCGCATCGATCATGAACAGCACGGCATCGGCAAGGCGGATGGCCTCCTCCGTCTGCGCGCGCATGCGGCTCTCCAGGCTGCCCTCGCGGGTATCCTCGAGGCCGGCCGTGTCGATGATGGTGAATTCGAGGTCGCCGAGGCTCGCCTCGCCCTCGCGCCGGTCGCGGGTCACGCCCGGCCGGTCGTCGACCAGCGCGATGCGCTTGCCCACGAGGCGGTTGAACAGCGTCGACTTGCCGACATTGGGCCGGCCGACGATGGCGAGCGTGAAGGTCATGGTGGGGGCGATGCGGGTCAGCGGCCGCGCGCCGGTGCGGCGGCCGGCGGCGGCTCGGCGGGGGGCGGCGCGGCACCGATGGGCGAATTGGCCGGCTGCTGGATGGACCGGTCGATGCCGGGTACGCCCTCGGGGAAGACCGGGCGCCTGTCGCCGGCCAGCGGCGGACTGCGACGCTCGAACATCGAGGGAATGTCCTGCAGCGTCTCGCAGCCAGCGAGGGCGATGCCCAGGCCGGCGAGCATGCCGGTACGCAGGAGGAGACGGCGGTCGGGGCGATAGGTGGTCATGACGGTTTCCCGAAAGTGCTCAGCTGCCGCTGGCGGAAAAGACGGTGGACATGAGATCGGCGCGGCCGCGCACGCCCTGGGGCGACTCGCGGTCATCCTGGATGGCCTTGATCCAGCGTTCGGCGGCCGGGCGATCGCCGGCCTTGAGGGCCGCCAACGCCAGGATCTCGCGCGCCGAATGGCGGAAGGTGCCGTCGGCGGTGGCCAGCGGCTCGGCGCGGCGGATGAGCTCGGCCGGCGGGGCACTGTCGATCAGGGCATAGGCGGCACGCAGCCGTGCGAGGTCCTGAAGCACGGGCCCGATGCCGGCATCGGCGGCGAGCGCGTCGAAG
>CALRLZ020000013.1:0-105535 GCA_943368975.1 Archangium gephyra | reverse complement strand
CTGGTGGGCCAGGGCCAGCACCCGGGGGGCCATATTGGGCGAGGCGGAGGGCAGGAGCGACATGGGTCACGTCCGATTTCTGGAGGTCATCCGGTGATTTCGGAGACGTCCCTGACCACCAGGATGCGGCCGCGGGACTCCGTCTCACTCGGTGTCGATGTGTGCATGAACCTCCAACATTTAGAGGCTTCCGTCAATTCAGACACAACATCTTGCCCCTTGGGAAAGATTCCAACTGCGCCGGTTTTCAACAGGGGATTGGCGAGGCGCAGCAGTTCGCCGAGCGGCGCCAGAGCGCGGGCAGTCACGACCTCGACGTCCAGCGTCTCACGACCGACGACATCCTCGATCCTTCGCGCCCAAACCCGAACTGGAACCTGCATCTGCCGGGCGGCTTCCTGCAGGAAGGCCGCCTTGCCGAGCTTGCTCTCGACGCAATGAACGACCGCACCGTCGCGTCCCTTCAGGACCGCCGCGATCACCAGGGCCGGCAGGCCTCCGCCGGAGCCGAGGTCAGCCCAGCGGCGAGCGTCCGGGGCAAAGCGCAGCAGCTGCAGGCTGTCGGCGACATGGCGGGACCAGACAGTCTCCAGCGTTGCCGCCGAGACCAGATTCTTCGACGGATTCCAACGCCTGAGGAGAGCGACATAGAGGGCGAGCGCCTCGGCCGTTTCACGTGAAACAGGCACACGCGCCAGATCCGCCGCAGCCAGCGCCGACTCGATATCGGTCACGCTGCCGTCCTCGCCCCGGCGCGCCTCGCCCAAACCGCGATCAGCGTGAGTGCCGCAGGCGTCATCCCGTCCATCCTGGCAGCCTGGCCCAGAGTCCGCGGCTTATGACTCTGGATCTTGGCGCGGATCTCGTTAGACAGGCCCGGCAAGCCCGTAAGGTCGAAATCCGCCGGCAGCGGAAGGTTCTCATCGCGCCGATGGGCATCGATCTCCGCCTGCTGGCGGTCGAGATAAACCGCATAATGGGCGTCGATCTCGACCTGTTCGGCGATGGCGGGGGGAACATCGGTCAGATCAGACCAGACGCGGCAGAGTGTCGCCCAGTCAATATCCGGCCGCGACAGGAGCTCGAAGGCCGAGCGTCGGATGCCATCCTGGTTGATCGACAGTCCGACAGCCAGTCCCTCGCTGGGGGTCAGGGTCAATTCTGCGAGCCGCCCGCGAACATCGGACAGAGCCATGATCTTGTCACGGAAGCGAATCGAACGCCTTTCCCCGATGCAACCTAGCGCGAGGCCGAGCGGCGTCAGCCGCTGGTCGGCATTGTCTGCCCGCAAGGCGAGGCGAAACTCCGCCCGGGACGTGAACATCCGGTAGGGCTCGGAAATACCGCGGCTGGTCAGGTCGTCGATCATTACCCCGGTATAGCCTTCATGCCGGCCGATCGTGATCCCGGCACTACCACCGGCCCGAAGGCCCGCATTCAGCCCGGCGAGCAGGCCCTGCGCCGCCGCTTCCTCATAACCTGTCGTGCCGTTGATCTGGCCGGCCAGGAACAGTCCGGTGACACGCCGTGTCTCCAGGGTAGGTTCCAGCTCCCGCGGATCGACATGGTCATACTCGATGGCATAGCCGAAACGTTTGATGGCGACCGTTTCCAGCCCCGGGATCGAGCGCAGAAAGGCCTCCTGCACATCCTCCGGCAGGGAGGTTGACAGGCCGTTTGGATAGACCGTGCTGTCGTTCAGGCCTTCGGGCTCGAGGAAGATCTGATGGCCATCGCGATCCCCGAAACGGACGATCTTGTCCTCGATCGACGGGCAGTAACGCGGCCCTACCCCAGCAATCTGGCCCGAATACATGGCGGAGCGCGCCAGGTTGTCACGAACCAGCGCATGGGTCTTGGGAGTTGTCCGGGTAATACCGCAGGCGATCTGGGGGACGGTGATGCGATCCGTCAGGGTTGAAAAAGGTTCCGGATCCGAATCGGCCGGCTGCATTTCCACCGCAGCCCAGTCGATCGTCGTACCATCGAGCCGCGCCGGAGTACCGGTCTTCAGGCGCCCCAGGCAGAAACCGGCCGCGGCGAGACTGCGCGCGAGACTGACGCTTGCCGCATCACCGTCACGGCCGGCGGACCATTGCCGTTCACCGAGGTGAATGACGCCCCGCAGAAAGGTGCCGGTGGTGATGACCACAGCTCCCGCGCTGAGCCGCTCTCCCGAGGCCAGGACCAGGCCGGTGACCCGCCCTTCCGTGACCAGGAGCTCGCTCGCCTCGCCGAGCAGGATCATGAGGCCTGGCTGCGCTTGCAATTCGCGCTGCATGGCAGCCGCATAGAGCTGGCGGTCAGCCTGCGTGCGTGGCCCGCGGACGGCGGGCCCCTTGCGTCGGTTGAGAACCCGGAACTGGATGCCGGATGCATCGGCGACGCGCCCCATCAAACCGTCGAGCGCATCGATCTCGCGGACCAGATGGCCCTTGCCAAGTCCGCCGATCGCCGGATTGCAGGACATGGCGCCGATCGTCTCGAGACGCTGGGTGACGAGCGCCGTGGCCGCACCGAGGCGTGCGGCCGCCGCCGCAGCCTCGCAGCCGGCATGTCCGCCACCAATTACAACAACATCGAAGCGCTGGGTCATCGTTCCCGTTCCTGCGGCGCTTTTACCGGGCCACTCTCGCCGCGGCAATGATTCTCGCGTGCCCAGCATGTTCCGGCTACGAATCGACCGTTTCACGTGAAACACCCGAACGCCGGCGGGACCTATTTGCCGATGCAGAAGGCCGAGAAGAGCCGGTCCAGCATGGCCTCCGTTCCGACCCGCCCGCGGCTGCGCCCGAGCGCGGCAAGACTCTGGCGCAACCGCTCCGCCACCAGTTCAGGCTGATCGTCCCAGGCCGGCAGCGCAAGGGCGGAGGCCAATGCCGCCGCCGTCTCCTCAAAGATAAGGCGATGACGCTGATGAACAACAACAGCCGGCTCGCCGCCAGCTCTCGCAGCGGCAAAGGCGGCGATCGCATCGATCAGCCCGGCCATCCCCTCCCCGGTCAGCGCCGAGATCCGATGATCGGCCTCCGCCAGGATCGGGCCTCCCCGGTCAATCTGGGTCGCAATGCGCCAGAACTCTCCGCTTGGCTCGTCGACCACTCCGGCTGGTGGCTCGCCACTACAGAGCCACAGCGTCAGGTCCGCACCCGCCATCCTTTCGCGGGCTCGGCGAATCCCCTCTGCCTCGACCGGATCAGCCGTCTCCCGAAGGCCTGCCGTATCGATCAGGACCACGGCGACCCCGCCGAGATCCAGATGCACCTCGAGGCTATCGCGGGTGGTTCCGGCCACCGGGGAGACGATGGCGACGTCCCGCCGGGCCAGGGCGTTGAGAAGGGTGGACTTGCCGGCATTGGGCGGACCGGCAATGGCCACGATGACCCCGTCGCGAACCTTCTCGCCACGGGCGGCTCCAGCCACCAATGCGTCGACCTCCGCAGCCAGCACTGAGAGTTCGCGACGCGCCGCATTCAGTGCCGCCCCGGTGACATCGCCCTCATCAGGAAAATCAATCGTCGCCTCGACACCTGCAAGGATCGGCAGAAGCCGCGCCTGCAGCCTGTCGGCCTCGGAGGTGAGTCGTCCTGCGAAAAGGCCATAGGCCTGGCGCCGCTGCGCCTCTGTCTCGGCCTGCAGCAGGTCACCAAGGCCCTCAACCTCGCTGAGGTCGAGACGGCCATTCTCGAAAGCGCGTCGGGTGAACTCCCCAGGTTCTGCCGGACGCGCTCCGGGCACGGAGAGGACCGCCTTCAGGACGGCGGCGACCACCGCCCGCCCACCATGAACCTGAAGCTCGAGGACATCCTCGCCGGTGAAGCTGCTGGGCCCCGTGAACCAGAGCGCCAGCGCCCGGTCGAGAGGCTCGCCGTGGTCAGGGTCCCTGAGGGTGACGAGACTTGCGCGTCGGGCTTCGGGCACGGCCCCGGCCAGCGCCATCGCGACATTTACGGCATCCGGTCCGGAGACCCGGATCACGGCCACGCCGGAGGTTCCCGGCGGTGTGGAGACCGATGCGATGGTACGGGCGATCATGGGTCTCGCCGTTTCGCAGACGAATCGGACGGCTCGCCTCCGATTCGTTTCGCTCGTGAATCGGATCAGGTGTTCATCGAGTCGAAGAAGTCGCTGTTCACCTTGGTCTGGCGCAGCTTGTCGAGCAGGAACTCGATCGCATCGACCGTTCCCATCGGATTGAGAATGCGGCGCAGCACGTACATCTTCTTGAGGATGTCAGGTGCCACCAGCAGCTCTTCCTTGCGGGTGCCGGAGCGGGTGATGTCGATGGCCGGGAAGGTGCGCTTGTCCGCCACCTTGCGGTCGAGGATGATCTCGGAATTGCCCGTGCCCTTGAACTCTTCGAAGATGACCTCGTCCATGCGGCTGCCGGTATCGATCAGAGCCGTCGCGATGATGGTCAGCGACCCGCCCTCCTCGATGTTGCGGGCGGCACCGAAGAACCGCTTCGGACGCTGCAACGCATTGGCGTCAACGCCGCCGGTCAGCACCTTGCCGGAGGATGGCACCACTGTGTTGTAGGCGCGGCCGAGGCGGGTGATCGAATCGAGCAGGATGACCACGTCGCGGCCATGCTCGACCAGGCGCTTGGCCTTTTCGATGACCATCTCGGCAACCTGGACGTGGCGCGTCGCCGGTTCATCAAAGGTCGAGGAGATGACCTCGCCATTGACCGAGCGCTGCATGTCGGTGACTTCCTCGGGCCGCTCATCGATGAGCAACACGATGAGGTAGCATTCCGGGTGATTGCGGGTGATCGACTGGGCGATGTTCTGCAGCAGCACGGTCTTGCCGGTCCGCGGCGGCGCCACGATCAGGGCACGCTGGCCTTTGCCCAGCGGTACAACCACGTCCATGATCCGCGCCGAGAAGTCCTTCTTGGTCGGATCCTCGGCCTCCATCTTCAGCCGCTGGTTAGGGTAGAGCGGCGTCAGATTGTCGAAATTGACCTTGTGACGGGCCTTTTCGGGCTCTTCGAAATTGATCCGGTTGACCTTGAGGAGAGCGAAATAGCGTTCACCCTCCTTCGGCGAGCGGATCTGCCCCTCCACCGTATCGCCGGTGCGCAGGCCGAAGCGACGGATTTGCGACGGGGACACGTAGATATCGTCAGGGCCGGCGAGATAATTGGCGTCCGGAGACCGCAGATAGCCGAAACCATCCTGGAGGACCTCGACGACGCCTTCGCCGATAATGTCGGTTTCCTGGGAGGCGAGTTGCTTGAGGCAGGCAAACATCAACTCCTGCTTGCGCAGGGTCGACGCATTCTCGACCTGCAACTCCTCGGCAAAGGCGAGAAGCTCCGTCGGGGACTTCGACTTGATATCCTGAAGTTTGATCTGCTGCATCGGAACCACAAATGGTCGGAACGGCCGCAGGCGCGAAACACGGAACGAAGGCCGCGCCTGATCAGGGAAGGCGATGAATTGCAGATCTGGGGCCGGACCTTGGAGAGAGGCCACCGGCTGGGCGCGGGCCGTGCTCTTCGTCAGAGCCGCCTCGAAACACCCGGTCTGCGAGAGGAGGGACCTTCCGAATAAGGCCTGAAGCGGCTGATGGCAAGCCCCACCCCCTGGGCAGGGCTGGCCATGGCGGGTCGCGCCCGCATCAGAACGGTTTGACGATGACCAGAATGACCACCAGCACCATGATCGCCGTCGGCACTTCGTTCATGATGCGCCAGAAGCCGTGTCCGCGCGTGTTGCGGTCATCGCCAAACCTTCGGACCGCCCCGGCGAAGAAGCCATGAACGCCGGACAGCAGCAGGACCAGAGCGATCTTGCCGTGCAGCCAGCCACCCTGGAAGCGATAGACCTGCCAGGCGAGCCAAAGGCCCGCGACCCAGGTCACGATCATGGCGGGATTGATGATATATTCCAGAAGCTTGCGCTCCATGACCTTGAACGTCTCGGACGTTTCTGATCCCGGAGCGACCTGGCTGTGATAGACGAAGAGGCGCGGCAGGTAGAGCAGCCCGGCCATCCACGAGATGACGGCGAGGACATGCAGGACCTTGATCCAGGCGACCGCGGCGACAGGTGCCAGAAGCCCCAGGGCGATGACCCCGACCAGGGTGATGACCAGTGACATGACAGCACGAATCATCCGCCGGCGCGGCGTCATGGCGGGATCGCTGCCGGCCTTCGCGACGATCGTCACTGTGCTGTCCTCCAGGACCTGACCCGTTGGACCATTTGCTCGACATGAGCGATCGGCGTCGGCGGCAGGATCCCATGACCGAGATTGAAGATGAGTCGCCCGCCGCCATAGGAATGCAGGACCGTGTCGACGGCCTGGTCGAGTGCATCCCCGCCCGCCAGCAACGCGATGGGATCGACATTGCCCTGCACGGCCACGTGCGGCAGGACCGCGTGGGTTATGAAACCGGGATCCGCAGTCCAGTCGAGACCGACGGCATCGGCACCCGTGTCGGAGACGATGGCTGCGAGCCGGTGGCCGGCGCCTTTCGGGAAGACGATGACCGGTATGTGGGGAGCTGCCGCCTTGACGCCGGCGACGATGCGCCCGATGGGCTCGACCGTCCATTTCGCAAACTGCGCATTCGGCAGAACACCCGCCCAGGTATCAAAGATCTGAACGACTTCGACGCCCGCCCGGATCTGACCGAGGAGATAGGAAATGGAGGCCTCGACGATCAGATCGATCAGTCGGGAAAAGCCTTCCGGGTCGCGATAAGCGAAGAGCCGTGCGGCGACCTGATCGTCCCCGCCCCGGCCCGCGACCATATAGGTCGCAACCGTCCAGGGCGCCCCGCAGAAACCGATCAGCGTCGTCGTCGCAGGAAGCTGTTCCTTGATGCGCGCAACGGCCTCATAGACCTTGCCGACGACCGACGAATCCAGCGCATCGGAAAGCCGCGACAACCCGGTAGCGTCGCCCAGCGGATCGAGACGCGGTCCTTCGCCGGCCTCGAAGCTGACGGTCTGCCCGAGCGCATGGGGAACGACGAGAATGTCGGAAAAGAGGATGGCGCCGTCGAAGCCGAAACGGCGCAGCGGCTGCAACGTCACTTCCGCGGCCAGTTCGGGATTGAAGCACAGATCGAGGAAGGACCCGGCCTTCTCGCGAACCTCCCGATATTCCGGCAGATAGCGTCCTGCCTGGCGCATCATCCAGATGGGTGGGGAAGCCGCATGGTCGCCCTTGAGGACGGCGAGAAGAGGTTTGTGCACGGTCGCTCCCTGGCGCTCCCTTTCCCTTCATACTTGATGAAAGAGAGTCTTCTTTGATTCCTTGACACTGGATTAGGAGAAGACATTTTCCTTCACAAGTTGTCCACCGCGCACCGCCCACGTTCCGCCGGCTGATGTCGCCCTCGATCAGCGATCCAAACGATTGATATTGCGGGGGCAATGCCTCGCCGCAGACATCGCGCGCCGCGGCTGCTGCACACTTATCCCCGGAGGTGGACCAATCGAGCCCCAGGCCGACGCCTGGGGACGAGTTTGGGACGTGGATCTCTCTGCCTCTTGCAGAGTGCCGGCTTCCATGTCCTTTTCCCTCATCGTCCACAGGTCCGATTGCCTTCATACAGAGTGCTGATGCCGCATCGTCGCGAGAGCTATTTCCACCTTCATCTCGTTTCCGACGCCACCGGCGAGACGCTGATGACGGTCGGTCGCGCGGCTGCCGTGCAATATTCCACCGTCTCCGCCATCGAGCATGTCTATCCGCTGGTGCGCTCGCAGAAGCAGCTCGACCGTGTTCTCAGTGAGATCGAATCCAGCCCGGGCATCGTGCTCTACACTCTCGTTGACCAGGAACTCACCGACCGCCTGAACGCGAAGTGCAAGGAATTCGGCTGCCCGTGCCTGTCGGTTCTCGCCCCCATCCTCTCCATGTTCCAGAACTATCTCGGTGCCGCTTCGACACCCCGGGTCGGCGCCCAGCATGTGCTCAACGCTGAATATTTCCAGCGGATCGACGCGCTCAATTACACGATGATGCACGACGACGGCCAGTTGCCGGAGAACTGGGAGGAGGCGGATGTGCTGCTCGTCGGCGTCTCCCGCACCTCCAAGACGCCGACATCGATCTATCTGGCCAATCGTGGGGTGAAGGCGGCCAACATTCCCCTCGTGCCGGGCATTCCGCTGCCCGACATCATCTGGTCGCTGAAGAAGCCGCTGATCGTGGGCCTCTTTGCCAGCCCCGAACGCATCGTGCAGATCCGCGAGAACCGGATTCTCACCCTCAACGCTCCGGAGGATCGCTCGAGCTATGTCGACCGCGTCGCCGTGGCCGAGGAGATCGCCCAGTCCCGCCGCCTCTTCGGAACGAACAACTGGCCGATCATCGACGTCAGCCGCCGATCGATCGAGGAAACCGCCGCCGGTATCATCTCCCTACTGAAGGACCATCGCCGCGCTCTCGACGACAGGGCCCGCGCATGACCCGCCTGGTCCTCGCGTCGAAATCGGCCGCCCGCGCCGCCATGCTGCGCGGAGCGGGCCTCACCATCGACCTTGCCGCGGCTCCCGTCGACGAACGGGCGCTCGACGAGGCCTGGACCCGTGAAGGACGCGACCCTGCCGCCATCGCCCGCGGCCTCGGCGAGGCCAAGGCCCTGGCGGTCAGCCGCACCGACCCCGAGGCGACCGTCATCGGTGCCGACCAGACCCTGGCGCTCGGGACGCGGCGGTTTTCCAAGCCCGCCAGCCTTGCCGAAGCGCGAGACAATCTTCTGGCCCTGCGCGGGCAGTCCCACCACCTCCATTCCGGCGTCGCCCTCGCGCGCGGCGGCGCGATCGTCTTCTCCACCGTGGCATCGGCGGCGATGACGATGCGCCCCTTCTCCGAGGACTTCCTCGACGCCTATCTCGCCGGTGCCGGAGAGCAGGTTATGGCATCCGTCGGCTGCTATCAGCTCGAATCCGATGGCATCCAGCTGTTCGAGCGGATCAGCGGAGACTATTTCACCATTCTCGGCATGCCGCTCCTGCCCCTTCTCGCCGCCCTGCGCGCCCAAGGTGTGATCGCCACATGATCCGCGCCTGTTGTATCGGGTGGCCCGTCACCCATATCCGTTCGCCTTTGATCCACAGCTTCTGGCTGACGCAATACGGCATCGCCGGCACCTATACGCGCGAGGCCGTCGAGCCCGGTGACGTCGCGCGCTTCCTCCGCAGCTTCGCCGATCAGGGCCTTTCCGGCTGCAACGTCACGATCCCGCACAAGGAGGCCGCCTTTGCCGCCATGGACGAGGTTGATCCCGGCGCGGTGGCGGTCGGTGCGGTCAATACCGTCTGGCACGCGGATGGCCGCCTCATAGGCATGAACTCCGACGTCGTCGGGTTCCTGAAGAACCTCGACGACCATGTCCCGGGATGGGAGGGTGATGTCGCCCATGCGCTGGTCCTCGGGGCCGGCGGCGCCGCCCGCGGCATCGTCCACGGCCTCGTGTCGCGCGGTGTTCCGCTCGTCACGCTGGCGAATCGATCCCTCGCCAAGGCCGAGGCCATCGCCGCGGCCCATCCCCGGGCGATCCGCACGCAGGACTGGCAGAACCTGCCGGCCGCCCTCGCGGATGTCGACCTCCTCATCAACACCACCTCCCTCGGCATGAGCGGCCAGCCGCCGCTCGACCTGCCGCTGCAGACGCTGAAACCCTCCGCCATCGTGTCCGACATCGTCTATGTGCCGCTGGAGACCGATCTTCTCGCGCGCGCGGCAGCGCGGGGCCATCGCACCGTCGAGGGTCTCGGGATGCTGCTTCACCAGGCGGTCCCGGGCTTTGCCCGCTGGTTCGGCGTTACGCCTCAGGTGACGCCGGCGCTCTACGAACACCTGGCCGCCGACGTTCGGGGCCGCTGAAATGTTCGTTCTCGGACTGACCGGCTCGATCGGCATGGGCAAGTCGACCACCTCGGGCGTTTTCCGGGGCCTCGGCATTCCCGTCCATGACGCCGATGCCACGGTGCACCGGCTCTATGCCGGCGCGGCCGTGGGCCCCATCGGCGCGGCATTCCCCGGGGTCGTTGTCGATGGTCAGGTCGACAGGACCCGGCTCGGCGCCGTCGTGCTCAAGGACGGCGTGGCAATGAAGCGCCTCGAGGCCATCGTCCACCCCCTGGTTGGCGCCGCCGAGCGTGCCTTCTGCGACCGGATGCGGGCCGGGGGTCATGCTCTCGCGGTCCTCGACATTCCGCTGCTGCTGGAGACCGGGGCTGAACGCCGCGTCGACGCGGTGGCGGTCGTTTCAGCCTCGGCCGACGTCCAGCGGCAGCGGGTTCTGGGGCGTCCCGGCATGACCGAGGAAAAGCTCGCGGCGATCCTCGCCCGACAGATGCCCGACGCCGACAAGCGCGCCCGGGCTCATTTCGTGATCGAATCGGGTTATGGTCTGGAGGCGGCGCGCCGGCAGGTCGCCGCCATCATCCGGGCCCTCGCCGGCAGCCGCAGGAGCCATTGATGCGCGAGATCATTCTCGACACCGAAACGACCGGCCTCGATCCGCTGCGCGGCGATCGCCTGGTGGAGATCGGCGGCATCGAGCTCATCAACCATTTCCCGACCGGCCGCACCTACCATGTCTACATCAATCCCGAGCGCGACATGCCGGACGAGGCCTTTCGCGTCCACGGACTGTCCGCCGACTTCCTCTCGGACAAGCCGCGTTTCGCCGAACTGGTCGATGACTTCTGGTCCTTCGTCGAGGACGCCCGGCTCGTTATCCACAATGCCTCGTTCGACATGGGTTTCATCAACGCCGAGCTGAAGCGCGCCGGACGGCCGCTCTTCCCGATGGACCGGGTGGTCGACACCCTCGCCATGGCACGCCGCCGCTTCCCCGGCTCGCCGGCAAGCCTCGACGCGCTCTGCTCGCGTTTCGGTATCGACAATTCACGGCGCACCCGGCATGGCGCTCTTCTCGACGCCGAGCTGCTGGCGGACGTCTATATCGAGCTGATCGGCGGCCGGCAGGCCTCATTCGGCCTCGCGGATGCCGGGCGCGCCACCCAGCGGGCGGCGCGCGGGCAGGCGGTCCTTCTGCAGCGGCCGGTCCCCCTGACGCCACGTCTGACAGCCGAAGCCATCGAGGCCCACGCCGCTTTCCTCCAGGAAATCGGCGACAAGGCGATCTGGTATGACCAGCTGCCGCGACCGGCCGCCGCACCTCCGCCTTGACCCCTAGCTGACATCCCGATAGGAATGACGGCCTTGTGACAGGGCTCGTGGGGAGCTCGTCTTCATCGGGCCGATGAATGGTCGACCAGACACCCATGAGTCGCGTTGCCGTGCTTCGCCGGCCGGAAAAACGGCGGGAGTACGATGGCAAGTTCCTGAAAAGCTGGCTGAAAAATCCGCTTCGGATGGGCGCTGTCGCGCCCTCCGGTCCGGTCCTGGCGCGCCGTATGGCCAGCTATGTCGACCCGGACGGGACCGGGCCCGTCATCGAATTGGGCCCCGGAACCGGGGCCATCACCGCGGCTCTGGTCGCCCATGGTGTCGACCCCAGGCGACTTGTCCTGGTCGAGTATTCCATGGACTTCTGCCGCCTGCTGCGCGAGCGCTTCCCGGCGGCGACCATCGTCCACGGTGACGCCTATGCGTTGAACCGGACGTTGACCGGCCGCCTCGCCGAACCCGCCGACGCACTCGTTTCCGGGCTGCCGCTGATGACGCGCCCCGAGCCGATCCGGTTGAAGCTGCTGAACGAGGCCCTGGGCCTGATGAAGCCGGGCGCCCCCTTCGTCCAGTTCACCTATTCGGTGACGTCGCCGGTTCCGATCAAGGGATCGGGGCTGACCGTGACGCCGTCCGAGCGCATCTGGCGGAACATCCCCCCGGCGCGGGTCTGGGTCTACCAGCGTCCCTGAACGCTCAGGCCGCCACCTGGTAGGCGCGCTGTTGACCGAGCGCGAACACCGCCATCCCCTGCGGGAACAGCGAGCGGATCGCTGGCGCGCGGATGTCGAGACCACCGGTGAAGGCGCCGAAGGCCGGCATCACGATCCGCGTTTCACATGAAACAAAGGCCTTGCGGCGGACGCTGCCGCCCCGCCCGGTGACTCTCACGCAGGGATGCAGGTGGCCGGCGATCTCGCCGCCCTGCGGCGTCGAGGTCGGTTCGTGAGCGAATCGAATTCCCCCCTGGCTGACCGCGTCGCAGCACAGACCCGGAAGCGCGCCGTCGAGCGAGGGATCGTGGTTGCCGGCGACCCAGATCCAGTCGCGGCCCGCCTGCAGCCCGCGCAACGTCGCGACATCGGTCTCGGCCATCCGGCTTGGCCCTGCCCTGTCATGAAAGCTGTCGCCCAGCGAGATGACGGTCTGCGGCCGGTAGCGGGCGATGACGGCGGCGAGAATCGCCAAGGTCCGCGCCGTGTCGTAGGGCGGCAGCAGCATCCGCCGCGCCGCCAGCGCGGAGCCTTTCTCCAGATGGAGATCGGACACGACGACGAGCCGCGACGCCGGGCACCACAAGGCGCCCGACGGATCCGCGACGAAGCTGCGGCCGAGGAGGCTGATCGTGGTTTCCGAGCTGGGTTCGGGTCGCGCAGTCATTCCTGATCCGAATCGATTGCCGTCACGCCTGTCCCGCCAGACCGGCCTCGGCCAGCAGCGAAGCTTCGGCCTCGGCCAGCAGGACCTCGCCGGCTTCGCCGTAGACCGGCTCGCGGCCGATCTCCAGCATCACCGGCACCGCCAGAGGCGACACACGCGTCAGGTCACTGTGCACGATTCGCCCGCGAATGCGTGACAGCATCTGGCCGAGCCTCGCGATGTCGAGCAGGCCGGTCGCCGCATCGGCCCGCGCCGCCCGCAGCAGAAGGTGCCCCGGCTCGTGCCGGCGCAGCACATCGTAGATCAGGTCGGTGGAGATCGTCACCTGCCGCCCGGTCTTCTCCTTGCCGGGATGGCGCCGCTCGATCAGGCCAGCAATGACGGCACAGGTGCGGAAAGTCCGCTTCATCAGCTGGCTTTCATCCAGCCAGGCCTCGAGGTCGTCGCCGAGCATGTCCTCGTCGAACAGCGCCGCGGTCGACAGTTCCCCCGCGCGGATGGCTGCGCCGAGGTCGGACAGGCCCCAGACGGAGAGCGAATAGTCGTTGGCGACGAAGCCCATGGGTTTCAGGCCGCGCCGCTCCAGCCGGCGGGTCAGCAGCATGCCGAGCGTCTGGTGGGCGAGCCGGCCCTCGAAGGGATAGGCGACGAGGTGGAAGCGGTCGCCGCGCGGGAAGGTCTCGATCAGCAGCTGATCGGGACCTGGGATGACCGACACGGCGCGTTGCAGCTCCAGCCATTCGGCGACCTGCGGGGGCAGTTTCCGCCATTCCACCGGATCGGACAGCATCCGTCTGACGCCCGCGGCCAGAAAGGTCGACAGCGGAAACTTGCCGCCGGCATAGGCCGGCACCTTCGGTTCGCGCGCCGTCGAGCGCGAGACATAGACCTCGTTCTCGACCAGCGCCTCGTAGCGCAGGATCTCGCCAGCGAAGAGGAAGGTATCGCCCGGGACGAGGCCCTCGATGAAGTATTCCTCGACCTCGCCCAGCACCCGGCCGCCGCGCATGAGCGGCCCGGATGGGCCCCGGCTTGGCGATCGGGCGCTGCGCACCATCCGCACCTTGAGCATCGGCGATTCGACGATCGTGCCGACATTCATGCGGTAGCGCTGGGCGACGGAGGTATGGGCGATACGCCACAACCCCTTCTTGTCCTTGCGGATCTTGGCGAAGCGCTCGTACGACTTGAGGGCATAGCCGCCGGTGGCAACGAAGGCGATGACGTCCTGGAACGTCGCCTGATCGAGGGTCGCATAGGGGGCCGCCGCCGTCACTTCGGCGAAGAGCGCGGCTTCGTCGAGGGGACCGGCGCAGGCCATGCCGAGAACATGCTGGCAGAGCACATCGAGCGCGCCCATGCGCAGCGGCTCGGTGTCCTGCGCACCGCAATCGATGGCCTCCAGCGCGGCGCGGCACTCCATCACCTCGAAGCGGTTGGCCGGAACCAGGACGGCGCGCGAGGGCTCGTCGAGGCGATGGTTGGCCCGGCCGATGCGCTGCATCAGCCGGCTCGAGCCCTTCGGCGCGCCGATATTGAGGACGAGGTCGACATCGCCCCAGTCGATGCCAAGGTCGAGCGACGAGGTGCAGACGACCGCCTTCAGCCTCCCCGCCGCCATGGCATCCTCGACCTTGCGCCGCTGTGCGACATCGAGCGAACCGTGATGCAGGGCGATCGGCAGGTCTTCCTCGTTGATGGTCCACAGGAGCTGGAACAGGAGTTCGGCCTGGCTGCGGGTGTTGACGAAGACGAGTGTCGTCCGGTGCGCCTTGATCGCCGCGTAGAGCTCTCCTGCCGCGTGGCGGGCCGAATGTCCCGCCCAGGGCAGACGCTCGGCCGTCTCCAGGATCGTTACCACGGGCCTCGCGCCCGCCGCCGCCATGACCACTGCGGCCTCTGCCGCCCCCGGCCGCTGCGGCGTCAGGAACCTTGCGAGGTCGGCGGGGTCCTTGACCGTCGCCGACAGGCCGACGGTCACGAGGTCCGGCGCCAGGGTGAAGAGGCGGGCCAGGCCAAGGGCGAGAAGGTCGCCGCGCTTGGAGGTCACGAGCGCATGTAGTTCGTCGAGCACCACGCGCTTCAGCGACCCGAACAGATAGGGCGCATCGGCGGAGGCCAGCAGCAGGGCGAGCTGCTCCGGGGTCGTCAGCAGGATGTCCGGCGGGTCGGCGCGTTGGCGCTGCCGCTTCGAAGCCGGGGTGTCACCGGTGCGGGTCTCGATCCGGATGGAGAGGCCCATCTCCTCGGTCGGGCGGTAGAGATTGCGCGCCACGTCGACGGCGAGCGCCTTCAGTGGTGAGATGTAGAGGGTGTGCAGGCCCCGTCGGCGCGGCGGCGGTCGGCGCCCGACGGGTTCTTGCGGCGCCTGCGATGGTGTGCGCGCCGGCTTGTCGGCGAGCTCGACCAGCGAGGGCAGGAAGCCCGCGAGGGTCTTGCCGGCGCCCGTCGGCGCCACGAGCAGGGCCGAGCGCCCTTCCCGCGCGAGGCGCAGGAGGTCGAGCTGATGGGCCCGCGGCGCCCAGCCACGCCCGGCGAACCAGGCGCCGAAGCGCTCGGGCAGCAGCAGCGCGTCGGTCAGTTCGGCATCATGACGGGCGGACATGCCTGACAGAACTAAACAAGAACGCCGGCGAGGGGAAGGGTGCGCTGCGCCTCAGGGACAGCCCCAGGGCAGGAAGGTGCTCGCCATCCCGGCATTCAGCGCGCGGACGGTCATGATGTTGGCGAGATCCGTCTCGCGTGGCGAGCGCGGACAGACCCGCAGGGTCCCGTCGCACCCGCCCGCGACGAACCGGCCATGGGCCGAGAGAAACTCCTGCGACAGGCCCGTCAGCCCCTGGCGTTTCAGGGCATCGTCCCAGGCCTGACGGTATCGATGGCATTTCTCTTCGGTCCAGCTGCCTGCCGGCGCTGTCTGGGCGAGGGCCGAAGCGACGGCGAGCATGACGAGGACAGCGGCAAGGCCGCCTTGCAGGCGGGAAGGAGCGATCATCCACGACCTCTGACCGGCGACACCGGCGAAATCAAGGCCCGACCCGGCTCAGGCGATCAGCTTCAGCGCCCTGAAGCTGGCATGGCCGTCGCGGCCGACGATGATGTGGTCATGCACGGTGATTCCCAGCGGCCGGGCGATGTCGACGATCTGCTGGGTCATCAGGATATCGGGCCGCGACGGCGTCGGATCGCCGGAGGGGTGGTTGTGCACCAGGATGACGGCGGTCGACGACAGCTCCAGCGCCCGCTTCACCACCTCGCGTGGATAGACCGGCGTATGGTCGACCGTGCCCTCGCCCTGCACCTCGTCGGCGATCAGCGCGTTCTTCCGGTCGAGATAGAGAACGCGGAACTGCTCGCGCTCCGCGAAGGCCATGGCGGTGCGGCAATAGTCGATCAGCGCCGCCCATGAGGACAGGACCGGGCGACGGGAGATCTCGGCGCGCCCCATGCGCCGCGCCGCGGCATGGACGAGCTTGAGCTCGGTGGTGACGGTCGCCGTGACGCCCTCCACCTCCGCGAGCCGCGGCTCCGGTGCGGCGAGGACGTCGGCAAAGGAGCCGAAACGCTTGAGCAGGGCCTTGGCGAGGGGTTTGACGTCGCGCCGCGGAATGGCGCGGAACAGGATCAGCTCGAGGAGTTCGTAATCCGCCAGCGCCTCCGCCCCCGCCTCGCGGAACCGGCTGCGCAATCTCTCGCGATGGCCGTGAAAATGCGGCGCTTCTGCGAAACCCGGAGCGTCGTCGGCCGGTGGTGATGTGGTGTCGATGACCATGGTTCCATCCCCGCCGCGACGGTAGCCGACAATCGGCGCGGGCAGCCCTCCGGTTGTTTGCGGATGCTGGCCCATCGGTCCTTCGGCGGAGCACCGGCCGCTTGCCCTCGGCGTCGGGGCGGGAGACTGTCGCCGGCGCGACAGGGAGGCGACGACCATGGGAACGTTCAGGGCGGTGGTGGTCACCAAGACCGAGACCGGCACGCAGGCGGCGCTGGCGCGCTTCGACGAGGCCGACCTCATGGACGGTGATGTGACCGTGCGGGTCTCGCATTCGACCCTCAATTACAAGGATGGCCTCGCCCTGACCGGCAAGGCGCCGGTGGTGAGGCAATTCCCGATGATCCCCGGCATCGATTTCGCCGGCATCGTCGAGGCCTCGGACCATGCCGACTTCAGGCCGGGCGACGCCGTCATCCTCAATGGCTGGGGCACCGGCGAGACCCATCTCGGCGCCTATGCCGAGAAGACCCGCGTCAAGGGCGACTGGCTGGTGCCGCTGCCCGACGGCCTGACCGCCGCCGAGGCCATGGCCATCGGCACGGCGGGCTATACCGCCATGCTCTGCGTCATGGCGCTGGAGCGCCACGGCATCACGCCCGCGCGCGGCCCGCTGGTGGTAACGGGCGCGGCCGGCGGCGTCGGATCGGTGGCGACTGCCCTTCTCGCCCGCCGCGGCTATCACGTCGTCGCCTCCACCGGCCGGCCCCAGGAAGCGGACTATCTGAAGTCCCTCGGCGCTGCCGAGATCATCGACCGTGCCGAACTCTCGTCTCCCGGCCGGGCGCTCGCCAAGGAGCGCTGGGCCGGCGGCATCGATTCCGTCGGGTCGCACACCCTCGCCAACGTGCTGTCCATGACCCGCTATGGCGGTGCCGTCGCCGCCTGCGGCCTCGCCCAGGGCATGGACCTGCCGACGACCGTCGCGCCCTTCATCCTGCGCGGCGTCTCGCTCCTCGGCGTCGATTCGGTGATGGCGCCCAAGACGCTGCGGCTGGAAGCCTGGTCGCGGCTGGCGACCGAGCTCGATCGCGACAGCCTCGCCCGCTTCACCTCCTCCATTCCGCTGGAAGCGGTGATCGAGGCGGGTTCGGCCATTCTCGAGGGCCGCATCCGCGGCCGCGTCGTCGTCACGATCGACTGACAGACTGGCCGGAGCGCGCGGCGTCGCCGCGTAGACGCCCGAAGGACAAACCCGTCCATGCCGACGACGCGCACCGCCCTGATGGCTGTTCTCCTCGCCCTCGCCGGCCTGGCCGGTGGTTCCGACCGGCTCGCGGCCCAGGCCGGCTATCCGCCCCCGGCGCCGGGCATGGCGCCGCCCTCCTTTGGCAACCCGACCCAGCAGCATTTCGACATCCTGCGCCAGCGGGATAGCGAGCGGCGGGCCTTTGACGGGCTCCAGCGCAGCCAGCAGCGTGAAACCGACCGCAATCTCGAAACGCTGCGCCGGCAGCAGCGCGACCAGCAGCGCCTGCGCGATGCCGATCGCCGTCGCGGACGCGAGGCCGACGAGGCCCGCACCGCTCCCGGCCTTGCGGTGCAGGGACGGAGCCGCCGCGGGCCCCTGACCGCGGCCGAGCGGGATCGGATCAACCGCGCGGCGGCGCGGTCGCGGTCGGTGGGAACGCCTTCCATCATGATCGAGGACAGGCCGCGCCGCCGCTGATCGCCTCTGCCGCCGCGACCCGTCTCGCTCCGGCCGCGGGAGGCCATGGTCTTTGCATCGCAAAAGAGCCATGATCTCTGCGGAACCTGATCGTCGATGTCCCGCACGCGTCTTATCATCGTCGCCGTCGTCTGCGCCCTCATCGGTTGCGCCGCTCTTGCGACCTTTTCCTACAACCGTCCGACCACGGTCACCATCGCGGTGGGGCCTTCCGGGTCGGAAGCGGCGCGCCTGATCGATGCGTTCCGCGTGGCGCTCCAGCGCGAGCGCTCCACGGTGCGGCTGCGCCTCGTCTCCTCTGATTCGCCCTCCGACAGCGCCGCCAAGCTGGAGCGCGAGGACGTCGATTTCGCCATCGTCAGGGCCGATATCGCGTTCCCCCCCAGCGCCATGACCGTGGCGACCTGGCAGCGTAACCCCGTCGTCCTGGCCGCACCGGCATCCGCCGGCATCGAGCGCTGGACCGATCTCGGCGGCAAGACGATCGGCGTCATGGGCCGGGGCATCGGCTACAACGCCCGCCTGATCCAGACCATTCTGCGCGAACACGGCGTCCAGCCCTCGTCGGTCCGGATGGTCGAGGTCCTGCCCTGGGAAACGGCTGAAGTTTTCCGCAAGAAGCAGATCGAGGCGCTGGTGACCGTCGGCCCGCCCTCGTCCAAGCCGGTGGCCGACGCCATTGCCGGGCTGGTGCGCGAAACGCCCGACGGCAAGGTGACCTTCGTGCCCGTGCGCGAGGCCGAGGCCGTCGCCGACCGGGTCCCCTTCCTGGAATCGATGGACATCGTCGCCGGCTCCTTCGGATCGAACCCGCCGCGGCCGGCGGAGAACTTCCCGACGCTCGGCGTCGTCCATTATCTCGTGGCCCGCCGCGGCGTCGACGATGCGGTGGCCGCCGAATTCACCCAGCAGCTCTTCACGCTTCGGCCCTCCTTTGCCGCCCAGCATCCCGCTGCGAACCGCCTCGAGGTTCCGGACACTGAAAAGGGGTCCACCGTCCAGGTCCATCCCGGCGCTCTCGCCTATCTGACCGGCGAACAGAAGACATTCCTCGAAAAATACAGCGACGTCCTGTACCTGGCGATCTTCGGCCTGTCCCTCGGTGGCTCGGCGCTCGCCGGGGCGGCCGGCTATTTCGGCATCGGCCGACGCGACAAGGACCCCGGCTTCCTGCCCGAGGTGCTGCTCCTGCTGCGCAGCGCCCGCGCCACCGACGATAGCGACGTGCTCGACGAGATCGCCAGGCGCGCCGACGACATCTTCGTCGAATCCATCGAGGCGTCGAAGCAGCCCGGGTTCGATTCGAGCCAGTTCGCCACCTTGACCCTTGCCCTTGACCGCCTCAACGCCTCGATCGCCGACCGTCGGGGCGCCATAGCGATGATGGATGACGACGAGGAGGCTGACGAGGCGGTCGCGCCACCGCCGACCGTGGCCGTGTCCGTCGCGCGGGGGTGACGGGGCGGGCGTGCAAAGCTATAGGATCGGTCCATCGCCGTTGAGGAGGACCGTGGTGATAGCGCCCCGGATGGAGACCCGGACCAGTTCGATCGAGGAAGCCTGCATCGCCAAGGGCATGCGGATGACCGATCAGCGCCGCGTCATCGCCCGCGTCATCGAGGCGGCGGCCGACCATCCCGACGTCGAGGAACTGCACCGGCGGGCCAATGCCGTTGATTCGAACATTTCGCTGTCGACGGTCTATCGGACCGTCAAGCTGTTCGAGGATTCCGGCATCATCACCCGCCATGCCTTCGGCGACGGGCGCGCCCGCTACGAGACGATCCCGGAGGCCCATCACGACCACCTGATCGACCTCCGGTCGGGCCGGGTCGTCGAGTTCCAGTCCGAAGAGATCGAGCGGTTGCAGGCCGAGATCGCCCGCAAGCTCGGCTATCGCCTGGTCGACCATCGCCTCGAACTCTATTGCGTGCCGCTCGATGAAGAATCCTGACAGGCCGGGCACCGAGTTCGGCCGTGGCGGCCCGAGCATCTTCGATTCGATCCGGGCGCTGGTCTGGCTGACGCTGCTGATCATCGCGGCGCTGCTGCTGCTGCCGGCCCAGATGATCGCCCACGGCTTCGGCCTCAACGCCCGCCGCACCATCCCCATGCTGTTCCATCGCATGGTGCTCAGGGCCCTCGGCGCGCGGATCACCGTGCGTGGTGAAGCGACCACGCACCGGCCGGCGCTCTTCGTGCCCAACCATGTCACCTGGATGGACATCATGGTGCTCGGCGCCTTCGCACCGGTCTCCTTCGTCGCCAAGGCGGAGATCGCTGGTTGGCCGGTCTTCGGCTATCTCGCCAAGCTGCAGCGCTCGATCTTCGTCGATCGCGAGCGCCGCCACACGACCTCGCGGACGGCGGATGAGATGATCGCGCGCATGCGCGAGGGCGAGCCCGTCGTGCTTTTCGCCGAGGGCACCTCCTCCGACGGCAACCGCGTCATGCGCTTCCGCCCCGCCCTGGTCGGGGCCGCCGAAAGCCTCGCCCGGGCCACTGGCGAGACCGTCTGGATCCAGCCCATCGCGCTGGCCTATCGCCGGATCAATGGCCTGCCGGCTGGCCGCCAGCATCGGCCGCGCATCTCCTGGATCGGCGACATCGAGCTCGTGCCCCATGCATGGGCCTTGCTGAAGGACGGCGCCGTCGACGTCGACCTTATCTTCGGCAACCCCGTGCCCTTCGATCCGAGCGCCGACCGCAAGGCCATCGCCCAGTTTCTCGAGCAGCGGGTGCGCGGCCTCCATGCCTCGGCGCTCACCGGCAAGGACGAGAACCTGCCGCCGCTCGCCGCCCTTTAGCCAGGCGCCGCTCTCTCAGGCCAGCCCGAGGGTGGCCAGCATGGCGTCGAGGCGCCGCGCCTCGACCGGCATCACCGATGGGACCGCAGTCCAGACCAGCCAGGTCTCGATCCGCCGTCCCGGCACGATCTCGGCGAGCAGCGCGCGGTAGATCGCGAGCTGCGCCACATAGCTTTCCGGTACGTCCTCGGGGCGGGTCGGGGCAGGATCATTGGTCTTGAAGTCGGCGATGATGATCGCCTCCGGCGTCACCACCAGCCGGTCGATCTGGCCCGAGACCGGCTGGCCGGCAAGCCGGCCGGCCACCGGCACCTCGGCGCGGCTGCCCGGACCGAAGAGCGGGGCGACCCGCGGATCCGCCATCAGCCTGAGCGCCTCGCCCGCCAGAACGGCCGCCACCGCCGCGTCGATGTCACTCTGGGCTGCGAGGAAGCGTTGCGCCGCCTCGGCCTGCCTGTCGGGCGGAAGGTCCGGCAGGGACTGCAGCAGCCGATGAATGATCGTGCCCCGGCGGATCGCCGCCTCCCGGCTCTTCGCCGCTGCCGCGGCAGGTCGTGGGCCGGTCTCATGGCCGAAGCCCGAGGGTGTCAGCGTCCGCGGCGGCTGCATCACGGCAGGCGCAGCCGTCTCCAGCCAGGGCGGCAAGGGAACGGCGGCCGGCATGCTGCGCGTCCCCGGCGCCCGTTCGGCCGCGACCGCAGGCCCCTTGCGCCAGCGCTTGACGTTGCCCTCGCCGTCATCGGCCGGTTCCTCGACCGCCTCGCTGCCGATGGTCCGGTCGATGATGTCGTACCAGACGTCGGCAACGGCGCGCTTCGGCCGCGCGCCGCAGACGATGAGCCGATCGGCGGCCCGCGTCATCGCCACATAGAGGAGGCGGCGATATTCCTCCGCCTGGGCCTCGCGGCTGGCCTGTCGCGCCTCCGCCACCAGACCGATATCGCCCTTCGACGAGGGCGACCAGACCAGCCGCGCCGGGGTGCCGACCGGCGCGTTGGGCGGCCTGATGGCGAAGATCTTCGGGTCGTGGTTGCCGGCGGGCTTGCCCATCGTATCGGCGAGAAAGACGATGTCGGCTTCCAGTCCCTTGGCGCCATGCACGGTCATGACGCGCACCTCGTCGCGGCCGAGCTCCATGTCGCGCTTCACGTTGAGTTCGCTCGCCCGCATCGACGCCAGGAAGCCGCGCAGCGTCGGGATTTCCGTCGCCTCGAAGGACAGCGCCATGGACATGAACTCGTCCAGCGCATCGGCGGCCTCCGAGCCGAGGCGGGCCAGCATGGCCCGCCGGCCCTGGTCGCGCGCCAGCACCCGGCCGTAGAAGGCGGCCGGGGACAGCGCCAGCGCCTCCTCCCGCCATCCGGCGAGGCGGGCGGTGGCCGGATGGGCATCGGCGACCAGTGCGTCCCACAGCGATCCCGTGCGTTCCGCGGCCAGTTCCAGGAGCGCGTCCTCGCTCATCCCGATCAGCGGGCTCTTCAGCACGGCGGCGAGCGACAGGTCGTCCTCTGGCGTCAGCAGGCAGTCGCCGAGCGCCAGCAGGTCCATCACGGCAATATGCTCGCCCAGCACCAGGCGGTCGGCGCCGGCTACCGGCACGCCGGCATTTTTCAGGGCCCGGATGATGCTCTCGAAGATCGGCCCGCGCCGCCGCACCAGGATGAGAATGTCGCCGGCCCTGATCGGTCGGTCGCGGTCGGGCAGCCGATGCCCCTCGTCGAGCCACAGACGGATATGGCGGGCGATCCGGGCCGCCAGCCGTTCCGCAGGATCGCCAAGGCCTGGTGCGTCGACCGGAGCGGTCCAGGGCGAGGGTTCCTCGGTGGGCTCCGGCAGTGCGGCCGGCCAGAGCTCCACCAGGCCCGGTGCCGCCTGGCGCGCCGCCTCATGCGGCGACAGCGGTCCCGGCGCGAAGGACAGGCCCCTGCGCGCATCGTCGTCGGCGAAGACACGGTCGACGGCGCTCAGCACGGCCTTGGTCGAGCGGAACGAGAAGTTCAGGCTGATATGGCGTTCGAAGGGCCGCTCGGCGGCGGCGAACTTGCGGGCAAAGGCATCGCGCAGGGCGCTGAAATTCTGTGGCACCGCGCCCTGGAACGAATAGATCGACTGTTTCTCGTCGCCGACCACGAAGAGGGTGCGCGGCATGCCGCGCGCCCCCTCGCCCGCGGTGAACTCCTCGATCAGGGCGCTGACGATCTCCCACTGGTCCGGACTGGTGTCCTGCGCCTCGTCCACCAGCACGTGGTCGATGCCCTGGTCGAGCTTGTAGAGGATCCAGGGCGCCGCGCCGTTGCGGAAAAGATCGCGCGTGCGGACGATGAGATCGGCGAAATCCAGTGCCCCCCGCGCCGCCTTGTCGGTTTCCACCCGCTGCGAAATGGCCTGTGCCAGGGTCAGCAGGGCGGCGGTGCCGTCGCGCAGGACGGCGGCCTTGCGTTTTTGCCGCAAGGCCTCGAGCCGATCCTTCTCGCGGTCGAACAGCTCCGCCAGCCTCGCCTCGCGCGCTTTCACCTTCGCCGTCACGATGGCCTTCCGCGGCTCGCCGGCGCGGGTGAAGAAGATCTGCTCGTAGAGTTCGCCGCGCCGTGTCGTGTCGGCGGCCGCCTGCCGCAGCGCCGCGGCGACATCCTTGTCGGTCTTTGCATTGGAAAGGTTCAGCAGCGTGCCGGCGACGCCCTCCCATTCGCCGGGCGGCAGTTCCGCCTCGTCGACGATCGCCGCGGTCAGCGCCGCCTCGGTCTCGCCGGGCAGGAGGCCGAACAGGTCCCCGAGTGTCGCGATCGCCCGCGCCAGGCCACCCCGCGCGGCAATGTCCTGCTCCATGGCGTGGCGGGCGGCCAGGGCCTCGCCGAGAAGGTCGTCCACCGTCGTATCGGCGGCGACGGTCGACAGATAGGCGAGCGCCCGTCCGGTCTCGCCCTCGGGGTCGGCGGCGGCCTCCAGGAGGATGCCGAGCTTGGCGCGGCGCACGAGTTCCGCGTGGACGCGCTCGTCGAGCACGGTGAATTGCGAGGCGACATTGGCCTCGAAGGGGAACTGGTGCAGCACCCTTTCGCAGAAGGCGTGGATCGTCTGCACCTTCAGCCCGCCCGGCGTCTCCAGCGCCTCGGCGAAGAGCCGCCGCGCCCGGCGCAGCGTCGCGGCGTCGTGGTCCAGGCCGTCGAGGGCGTGGAGAGCCTGCCGCAATGCCGCATCGTCCATCAGTGCCCATTGCCCGAGCAGTTCGAAGACGCGGTTCGCCATCGTTGCTGCCGCCGCCTTGGTGAAGGTCAGGCACAGGATGGCGCCCGGCGGCGTGCCGGCCAGCATCAGGCGGACGACGCGGCGGGCCAGAACATAGGTCTTGCCCGAACCGGCATTGGCCGAAACCCAGGCCGAATGGGCGGGATCGGAGGCCTTGCGCTGGGCGATGACCGCTTCCGGCGGGGCGGCGAGGCTGCGGCTCATTCGCTCTCCACCATGCCCGTCGACCATTCCTTGACCCGGGCGAGATGGGCATAGGCGTTCGACCGGCCGCCGACATATTGCGGCATGGCCCAGGAGAGATAGCCGCGGCCCTCGTCCTCATAGGCGCCGATGAGCTGCTGCAGCCCGGCGAGGGTCCTGGCCACCAGGGCCTCGGCGTCGTCGTTCGTGATCTTGACGGGGCAGAACTCGCCGGCCGGGTCGCGGCCGCCGAGCTTGGCATAGACGAGCCCGGAGACCGTCAGGTCGGGCTGAATCTCGGCGAAGCCGCCGGCCTTGAGCACGGCGGCCTCCAGAGCCAGCTGCGGGGCGAGCCCTGAATTGACCTGCGGATTGGTCGGAACGCTGCCGGTCTTGTAGTCGACGATTTCGGCGCGTCCGTCCTCCGTCACGTCGATCCGGTCGGCCTTGGTGGTGAGACGGAAGACGCGGCCAGCCGGCGTCTCGAAAGCGAGATGGCCCGACCGCTCGGCATGGGCTGCGGCGAAGAGCCGGCGCCGGTCGGCATCGGCCCCGGCGAACCAGGCGGCGATGCGCAGGTAGCGCGGCCACCAGATGGCGCGCACCGACGGATCGTCCCAGTAGGGCGCGAAGGCCTCGTGGCCCAGCGCGACAAGACGGCCGACGGGATCGGCGGCCGGGCCCGCCGCGGCCTCGCGCGTATAGGCGTCCAGCGCGCCGTGGATGACGATGCCGCGCTCGACGGCGCCGGGAACCTGGTCGAGCGCCTCCAGCGCCCGCAGTTTCAGCACGTGCCGGGCATAGACCGCATAGGGATCGCGCTGCAGCGTCTCGATCTCGGTGACCGAGAGCTGTGTCGGCCGCAAGGCCAGCGGAGGCGCCGGACGGGGGCGGGCGATGGGGCGGGCGGCCTCCTCCGCGTCGAGCTTTCGGGCAAGGGCGACGACCTGTTCGCCGCGCCCCCGGAGCCCCGCCCAGGCCTCTGCGCCGAGCACGACGGCGAGGCGCTGCATCCAGCGGGACGGCACGGTCGGCACGCCTCCCGCCTTGGTCGCGCGCGTCAGCACCACCTGCCGCTGCCCGAGGAGCTGGCAGAAGTCATGGGCGGCGAGACCCACCCGCCGTTCCGGCGGATCGATGCCGAAGCTCGCCCGCATGGCACGGTTGAGCCAGGGGTCGAGCCGGGTCTCGCCGGGCCAGGAGCCCTCCACCAGCCCCGCCATCACCACGCAGTCGACATGGAGCAGCCGCGCCTCGACGAGGCCAAGAATGCGGATGCGCGCCCCCGGATTGGCCGGCAGGCGGATCGTCTCGGGCTGCAGGAGCGCGTCGAGGGCGGCGGGATAGTCGTCGCGCGCCAGCGGAAAGGTCGCGGCCGGCGGCGAGGCCGCGAGCCGGTCGAGGAGGTCCGTGACGGCCTCGGCGCCGATGGCGCCGGGATCGAGGCCGAGGCGCCGGATCACCTCGCGGTGCGCGGCAGCGTAGGCGGCGATCGGTGCCTCCCGGTCCAGTCCCACCAGCGGTGCGAGGGCGGCGATGGTCGCCGCGAGCAGCGCCCGGCCGGCTTCCAGCGCCTCCCCGCTCACCCGGCTTGCCGCATCCTCGGGCCGCGGCCTCTGGCTCGGCAGGGTTTCGCCGAGCAGGCGGGCGAAGCCTTCGAGGCCGCCGGAGGGCCTCAGACCGCGCAGCGCCTTCAGTTCGATGGCGGCGATCGCCGCGTCCCGCACCGCCGGATCGTCGCAGGACAGCGCCGGATGGGCGAGAAGCGCGAGCAGATCCGAAGGCGATGGCTCGCCGAGCGCCAGCGCCGCCGAGAGCCGCGCCACCGTCGCCGCCGGCGTGCCGGCCAGCGGCTGGCCACCGGAATCGTCGACCGCCACGTTCCAGCGGGCGAGCTCCGCCACCACGCGCCGGGCCAGCGCCCGGTCAGGCGTCACCAGGGCCGCATCGCGGCTGGGATCCTCAGCCACCTGGCGCAGGACGACGGCCACAGCCAGGGCCTCCTCGCGTTCATTGGCGGCCTCGATGACCGTCAGTCCATCCAGCGCCGCGTCGGCGGGCCTCGCCGGCGCCTCCACCCAGCGATCGGTCGTCGCCGCCGGGCGCATGGCGTCCGAGACCAGGGTCTCGCGTCCGAAGGGGGCGGGCGGCGTCAGGACCACCACCGAATCGCGATCGACCCCGACATGGTCGATGAGGCGCTTCAGGCCATATTGCGGATGGGCATGGGCCGCCGAACCCGCCGCGCCGCCGATCGCCTGCCAGGAGGCACCGTCGAGATCGGTATCGAGGCCGGGCAGGATCAGCGCGCCGCGCGGATGCAGCGCCACCATGCGCAGGAGGTCGCGCGTCGCCGGAATCGAGCCCGTCGATCCCGCCGCGACCAGCGGCCCGGGCGTCGCCGCGAGCCGGATCGTCTCGGCGGCGATGATGCGGTCGCGGCGGATCGCCGGCTCTTCCTGGCCGAGGGTTTCGAGATGGGCCGGCCAGTGGTCGCGGGCGATGGCGAGGAAAGCGCGGGTGATCTGCCAGAACTCGTCAAGCCCGGCATCGACAATGCCGTCGAGGTTCGACCAGGGCACCCGCTCGGTCGCCACCTGGTCCATCAACCGCATGAGATCGGCGGCCAGCGACAGGGCGTCGGCGGTCGCCGTCGAGACGATCAGCGGATCATCGCCCTTGAGGCGCATCACCGCCCTGTCGACGCTCTCGGCCCAGCGGCGCACCAGGGTCGCGAGGGTCAGCCGGCGGTCGAGCGCGGGCATGGCCGGGCCGATGGCGGCGAGGCCGAGGACATCCAGCGGCATCGGATCGGCGAAGGCCCATTCGTCCTCGTCGACATCGCCAATCGGCGTGATGCGCGGCAGCAGGACGGCGCCCGCCGGCGTCAGAGCGGCGAAGATATCGCGCAGGGTGCGGCAGGCCCGCCGGTTCGGCAGCAGAATCGTTCCCGCCGCCAGCGACAGGGGATCGGCCGGATCAGGCCAGCCGGGGACGACCCGGCCGGCCAGGATGGCCTCCGCCAGCGTCCGCAGATGCGGTCGCGAGGCGGGAATCGTCAGGACGCGCGGAGGGATCGCCATGGCCTAGTGGTGGCCTGTCGGGCCCCTTTCGACAAGGGCGTGCCTGTCAGCAGGCTCTAAGCCGGCGGCGTGTAGCCCTTCGGCAGCCGGGCGCGCTCGATCTGCGAGAGATCGCAGGCGACATCCACCATCGCCGAGAAGTCGTTCTGGCCGTAGCCGCGGGCGCGGGCCTGGGAGAAGGCCTCCCGTGCCGCCGCCGCGACGGGCAGCGGAACGCGCGCGCTGTTCGCCGCCTGGATGATCAGCGTCAGGTCCTTGTGGGCGAGGTCGATGGAGAAGCCCGGCTCGGTGTCGCCGGCCAGCACCTTGTTCGGCCAGTTGACCTTGAGCTGGCCGTTGGTCGCCGTCGTGCCGTAGAGCACGTCCAGCGTCTTCGTCAGCTCCAGCCCGAACCGCTGCGACAGCGCCAGGGCCTCGGCATTGAGCTGGCAGAGGATGATGGCCAGATAGTTGTTGACGAGCTTCATCCGCGTGCCGGCGCCGGGACCGCCGGAATGGTGGATCGTCGTGCCCATGGCCTGCAGCAGCGGCAGGGCGCGCTGGTAATCCGCCTCGTCGGCGCCGACCATGAACAGGCTCTGGCCGCGATCGGCATGCCAGGCGAGGCGACCGACCGGCGCGTCGACGGCCGTCATGCCGCGACGCCGCGTCTCGTCGTGCAGCTTGTCGGTCGTCTCGGGGTCGATGGTCGACATGTCGATAATGAGGGTGCCGGGCCGGGCATGGTCAAGCACGCCGCCGGGTGCGAGGACGACCTCGCCCACCTCCTTGCCCGTCGGCAGCATGGTGACGACGATGTCGCAGGACGCGGCGATCTCGGCGGGTGAGCCGCGCTTCGCGCCGAGGGCCTCCAGCGCTGCCACCGGCGCCGCGACCACGTCATGCACCATCAGCGCAAAGCCCTTGGTCTGCAGGTTCGAGGCCATGCCCCGCCCCATCTTGCCCAGTCCGATGAATCCGACCGTCATGCCTGTCCTCCCGATTGTCCGTCTTGTATCTGTGCGGGCGCGGCGTCATGGTCCGCCCCTCGCAAGGGAAGGGGAGCCTATCCAGCCCATGAACGCCGCGCATCCTCACGCTTTGCATGCCTCGCCCGCCGGCTGGCCGGGCGACATCTTCTCCGCCCTGAAAGCGGCCCGTATCCGGCAGGTCGCCTATGTGCCCGATGGCGGCCATGCCGAGCTGATTCGCGCCATCCATGCGGATCCCGCCATGATCGGCATTCCGCTGACCACCGAGGAGGAGGGCGTCGCGCTGGTCTCCGGCGCCTGGCTGGGGGGCGATCGCGCCTGCCTGCTGATGCAGTCCTCCGGCGTCGGCAACTGCATCAACATGCTGTCGCTGGTCCGCAACATGGGCGGACCCTTCCTCACCTTCGTGACGATGCGCGGCGAGTGGGGCGAGTTCAATCCGTGGCAGGTGCCCATGGGTACCGGCACGCCCGACGCCTTTCGGCTGATGGGCGTGCATGTGCTTCGCGCCGACCGGCCCGAGGAGGTCGGTCCCGCCACCGCAGCCGGCATCCGCATGGCCTATGAGGGCGGCAGCGCCGTCGCCGTCCTCCTCGCCCAGCAGCTCATCGGTGCCAAGGTCTTCGTGAAATGAGCCAGTCCGTGAACCGCCTCGACCGCCGCGCCGTCGTCGCCCGCCTGCTCAAGGATCGCGGCGAGGCCATCGTCGTCACCGGCCTCGGATCGCCCACCTATGACGTCGCCGCCTGCGGCGACCACGACCGCAACGTCTATCTCTGGGGCGCCATGGGCGGCTGCGCCGTGATGGCCCTCGGGATCGCGCTTGCCCGACCGGAAACCCCGGTCATCGCCGTTACCGGTGACGGCGAGATGCTGATGGGTGTCGGCTCCTTCGCCACCATCGCCATGCAGGCGCCGAAGAACCTCACCGTCGTCATCCTGGATAACGGCCTCTATGGCGAGACCGGCGGACAGGCGAGCCACACGTTGGTCGCCGACCTCGCCGGCATTGCCGGCGCCTCCGGCATTGCCGATTCCCGGGCCATCGACGCCATGGGCGATGTCGAGGGGCTGGCGACCCGCGCGCCCGCGCTCGGCAACGGCCCCTGCGTCGCGGTGGTCAGGATCGGACAGGCCGAACTCGAGCGTGTCCTGCCGACCCGCGACGGACACGCCGTCCGCGCCCGCGTGCGCCAATCCCTGGGGCTGTCGATCGACTGATGTTCTCCGCCGAGGAACTCGAGCGCTATGCCCGCCACATCGTCCTGCGCGAGGTCGGCGGGCCAGGCCAGCAGAAGCTGAAGGCGGCGCGGGTCCTGGTGATCGGCGCCGGCGGCCTCGGTGCGCCGCTGCTGCTCTATCTTGCCGCCGCCGGCGTCGGGACCATCGGCATTGTCGACGATGACGGCGTGGCGCTGTCGAACCTTCAGCGCCAGGTGATCCACCGCACCGACGACGTCGACATCCTCAAGACGGAGAGCGCAGCCAATGCCATCCGCCGGCTCAACCCCCATGTCGAGGTGGTCTCCCACGTCACCCGGCTGACGGTGGCCAATGCCCGCGAACTCGTTTCCGGCTACGACATCGTCGCCGACGGTTCCGACAATTTCGCCACCCGCTATGCGGTCTCCGACGCCTGTTTCCATGAGGGCAAGCCGCTGGTGACGGCGGCAGTCGGCACTTTCGACGCGACCTTGACGACGCTGCGCCCGCACGAAAAGGCCGCCGACGGCACGCCCAATCCGACCTATCGCTGTCTCTTCCCCGATGCGCCGCCGCCGGGCACCGTGCCCTCCTGCCAGGAGGCCGGCATTCTCGGCGCGCTGACCGGCATCGTCGGGTCGATGATGGCGCTCGAGGTAATCCGCGAGATCACCGGCTTCGGCGAGGGCCTTGTCGGCCGCCTGCTGATGATCGACACCCGCGCCATGCGCTTCGAGACCGTGCGTTACCGGTGGGACCCCGAAAACCCGCTGAACGGGCGGGGCGCCTGAGGCCGGGGGCAGCCCGCCAAGGCCTCAATACTCGGCGTAGATCTCGATGATATTGTCTTCCGGGTCGCGGAAGAACAGCGTCCGGTGGCGCCAGGCCGGAAGGTCGGTCGGCGCCCGCAAGATCGTCACGCCCCTGGCGACCAGCTCGGCATGGCAGGCATCGACCGCCGGCGGCGGCACGCGGAAGGCGAGCTGGACGGCCGCCGAACCAGCGACGGCAGGGCCGTCGTCGCAGACCGACCAGGGGCCGCGCGGCCGCAGCGACAAAAGCGCCGATCCGACGCGGAAACTGACCCAGGTCGGATGGTCCGTCTCGATCGGAAACCCCATCACGTCGCGATAGAAGGCGCGCGTATCAGCCAGCCGGGCGCAGAGCAGGACCGTGTGGTCGAGATTGCGGATGGCGGAAAGGCTCATGGCGCCTCACAGCATCGAGGGCAGCACGCGGTCCGGCGGCTTGTGGCCGTCCATGAAGGCCTTGATGTTGACGATGACCTTGTCGCCCATGTCGATGCGGCCCTCGATGGTGGCCGAGCCCATATGCGGCAGCAGCACGACCTTGCCCGCCTTGGCGAGCTTGATCAGCCGCGGATTGACCGCCGGCTCGCTCTCGAACACGTCGAGCCCGGCGCCGGCGAGATCGCCCGCCTCGATCATCCGGGTGAGCGCCACCTCGTCGATGATCTCGCCGCGTGCCGTGTTGACGACGAAGGCCTCCTTCTTGAGGAGCTTCAGCCGCCGCGCCGACAGCAGGTGATAGGTCGCCGGGGTATGCGGGCAGTTGACCGAGACGATGTCCATGCGGGCGAGCATCTGGTCGAGGCTCTCCCAATAGGTGGCGTCCAGCGCCTGCTCGACCTTCTCGGGCAGCCGGCGGCGGTTGTGATAGTGGATCTGCATGCCGAAGGCGGCGGCGCGGCGGGCCAGCGCCTGGCCGATCCGGCCCATGCCGACAATGCCGAGGCGCTTGCCGTGGATGCGCTTTCCGAGCATCCAGGTCGGGCTCCAGCCGGTCCATTCGCCGTGTTCCAGCACCTCGAGCCCCTCGGCGAGGCGGCGCGGCACGGCGAGGATCAGCGCCATGGTCATGTCGGCCGTGTCCTCGGTCAGGACGCCAGGCGTATTCGTCACGGTGATGCCGCGCTGGATGGCGGTGGCCACGTCGATATTGTCGACGCCGTTGCCGAACTGGGCGATCAGGCGGAGCTGCGGGCCGGCCTGCGACAGCAGGGCTGCGTCAATCCGGTCGGTGACGGTCGGCACCAGGACCTCCGCCGTCTTCATCGCGGCGACCAGATCCGCCTGGCTCATCGGCTTGTCGTCGACGTTGAGGCGCGTCTCGAAGAGCTCGCGCATCCGCGTCTCGATGCTGTCCGGCAGTTTCCTCGTCACGACGACGAGCGGCTTCTTGCGGTTCGGCATGCCCCAACCTCTGGAATCCCTGCGGTCCGCCCTGCAACGAACCACCCGGCCGGTTGATTCCGGCCGGCCATCAAGCCTGTCTTAACCCTGAACGGCGACACTGGCTTCCGGCGGGACCTGTCTACCAGAAGGGTCGCGCCAGACAAAGCCGTCGGTCCCCTCTCGTGACCTGTCTTTCGAAGGGGCCGGCGTCGGTGCGGTGCGTTTCGGATGCCGGTGGGTAGCGTATGAGTGCTTTTCGCGTAAGCGCGGCTCTGGTTGCCGTGATGGCCGCCTTCACCGGTGCGCCGGTTTCCGCCGCCGAGATCACCGGCTCGCTGGGGTCGCAGACCCGTCTCCCGGTCCCCCGTTTCGTCAGCCTGAAATCCGAACGCGTCAACGCGCGGATGGGTCCGACGCGCGAGCACCAGGTCGTCTGGATCTACCAGCGCGCCGGCCTGCCCGTGGAGGTCACCGCCGAATTCGACAACTGGCGTCGCATCCGCGACCATGACGGCACCGAGACCTGGGTCTTCCATTCCATGCTGTCGGGGCGGCGCACCGGCATCGTCATGCCGCGCGGCAACTCCGCCGAACTCGTTTCGGTGATGAATCGTCCCGGCGGTGACCGGATCGTCGCGCGCCTGGAGCCAAAGGTCCAGGGAATGGTGCGAAGCTGCAACGGCACCTGGTGCCGCATCACCGGCCAGGGCTTCGACGGCTGGATCGAGCAGACGCGGCTCTGGGGCGTCTACCCGAACGAAAAGGTCGAGTGACGCGGCCCGCCGCCCTCGCTAGGGTCCGGCTCTCACCCGCCGCCGGAGCGCCGATGTCCCTGCCGTCCCGTCTCGACCGCGCCGCCTTCCTTGCCCGCTTCGCCGCCGTCTGGGAACACTCGCCCTGGATCGCCGAGGGGGCTTTCGACCGCGGCCTCGGGGCGGCCGAGGACACCGCCGAGGGCCTTCATGCCGCGATGGTCGCGGTGATGCGTGCGGCCGGCGACCCGGCGAAGCTTGCCCTCATCCGCGCCCATCCCGATCTCGCCGGCAAGCTCGCGGCGGCCGGTCGTCTCACCGCCGAATCGACCGGTGAACAGGCCTCCGCAGGCCTCGACCGCCTCACCGATGCCGAGAGGGCCGAGTTCATGCGGCTGAACGAGGCCTATCAGGCGCGCTTCGGCTTTCCTTTCATCCTCGCGGTGAAGGGCCGCAGCAAGGACGAGATCCGGGACGCGTTCGTCGCCCGGCTGCGGAACGATCCGGCCGCCGAATTCGCCGAGGCGTTGCGCCAGATCGAGCGCATTGCGCTGCTGCGGCTGAAGGACCTGCTGCCCTAGCTGGTGGTTGCACGGCGAGACTGCGTCCTGCGCGAATCGCGCGCCGGCATGCCCGGGCCGCTCAGCCCGCGATGACTCGCTCCAGCACCGCCCGCGCCCGCGCCTCGACGGCGGAGCGCGCCACATGCCGGCCGCCGTCCACCACCCGCCGGCCCGAGACCCAGACCTCGCGGACGGCGCCGGCCGAGGGCCCGAAGATCCACGAATCCAGCACGCTATCGTCGGCGCGGCCGGCAAAGGCGATATGCGCCGCGTCCAGCACCACCAGATCGGCGGGGGCGCCGACCGTGATGCCGGCAGTCCCGAGCCCCAGCGCCTGCGCGCCTCCGGCGAGGCAGTCCTCGATGAGTGTCCGGCCGGTGGAGCGGCCACGGTCCGCCATCGCCGTGCGCCGACGGGTGGCGAAGCGCTGGGCATAGTCCAGCATCGCCAGTTCGCCGGTGGCGGAGATCGCCACGTTGGAATCCGTGCCGATGCCGAACCGGCCGCCGCGCCCGCGGAAATCGACCCCGCCGAACAGGCCGTCGCCGAGATTGGCCTCGGTGACCGGGCAGAGTCCGACCACGGCGCCCGCTTCCGCCATGATCCGCCGCTCGGCCGCGTCGGCATGGGTGGCGTGGATGAGGCACCAGCGCTCCGACAGCGCGACCGTGTCGGCGAGCAGCGCGATGGGGCGCGTCCCATGCGCGGCGAGGCAGTCCTCCACCTCCTTCACCTGTTCGGAGACGTGGATGTGGACGGGACCTTCCGGGAAGGCGGCCACCAGGGCCGTCAGCTCGTCCCGCGTCACCGCCCGCAGGGAGTGCGGCGCGATGCCGAAATGGCCGCGGGCATAGGCGCCGGCCGCGGCCCGTACGCCCTCCGCCACCCGGTCGAAAAGATCGAGGTCGCAGATGAAGCGCCGCTGCCCCTCGCCCGGCGGCAGGCCGCCGAAGCCGGAATGGGCGTAGAAGACCGGCAGCAACGTGATGGCGAGGCCGGTCGCGTCCGCAGCGGCGATGCAGCGCCGTCCGAGTTCGGCCGGATCGGCATAGGGCCGCCCGTCGCGGCCGTGATGCAGGTAGTGAAACTCGCCGACCGTGGTGAAACCCGCCTCCAGCATCTCGACATAGGCGAGCGCCGCGATGGCCTCGACGTCCTCGGGCTCCAGCGCCAGGGCGAATCGGTACATCCAGTCGCGCCAGGTCCAGAACGAATCCTCGCCCGTGCCGGCCACCTCGGTCAGCCCCGCCATGCCGCGCTGGAAGGCGTGGGAATGGAGGTTCGGCAGGCCCGGCAGGACGATGCCGCCGAGCCGCGCCGCACCCGCAGCGGCGGGCCCCTCGGTGATCGCGGCGATGCGTCCATCGGGCCCGACCGCCACGGTCACGTTGTCGCGCCAGCCCGTCGGGGTCAGCGCCCTGTCCAGATGGAGCTTGTCCATCGCCGTCTCCATGCTACGGTTTTTCGCCTAGCATTGTTGGGCGGGGAATACGACGTGCCGAGAGAATCCCATGCGCGTTGATCGTCTCTATCGCGACGCGCGGCTGGCCACCATGGCCGGAACCGGTGCGGACCAGGGCCTCGGCCTCATCGAGGACGGCGTCGTCGCGACCGAGGGCGGTCGTATCGTCTATGTCGGTGCGCGCGCCGACGCGCCGCGGCTCGACCCGAAAGAGACCGTCCGCTGCGAGGGCCGCTGGATGACCCCGGGCCTGGTCGACTGCCACACCCATCTCGTTTACGCGGGCAGCCGCGCCCATGAATTCGAGCTGCGGCTACAGGGCGCCAGCTACGAGGAGATCGCCCGCTCCGGCGGCGGCATCGTCTCCACCGTCAAGGCGACCCGCGCGGCGAAACCCCGCGATCTCGCCGACGAGAGCCTGCCGCGCCTCGACCAGCTCATCGCCGAGGGGGTGACGACGGTCGAGATCAAGTCGGGGTACGGCCTCGACCTGGAGACCGAGGAGAAGCAGCTCCGGGTCGCCCGCGCGCTCGCCGAGAAGCGTGATGTCGGCGTCGTCACCACCTTCCTCGGTGCCCATGCGCTGCCGCCCGAGGCGAACGGCGACAAGGCCGCCTATCTTGACCTCGTCTGCCACAAGATGATCCCCGCCATCGCCCATCACGGGCTCGCCGATGCGGTCGACGCGTTCTGCGAGGGCATCGCCTTCTCACCCGAGGAGACCGCCCGCGTCTTCGCCGCGGCGGCGGCCCATGGCCTGCCGGTCAAGCTCCATGCCGACCAGCTCTCCAACCTGCACGGTGCGAAGCTTGCCGCCGATCATGGCGCGCTCTCGGCGGACCATCTCGAATATACCGACGAGGAGGGCGCCGCTTCCATGGCCAAGGCCGGCACCGTGGCCGTGCTGCTGCCGGGCGCCTTCTACTTCATCCGCGAGACCCGTGTGCCGCCCGTGGAAGCCTTCCGCCGCCACGGTACGGCGATGGCGCTCGCCACCGACTGCAATCCCGGCTCCTCGCCGCTGACCTCGCCGCTCCTGACCATGAACATGGGCGCGACCCTGTTCCGCATGACCGTGGCGGAATGCCTCCTCGGCTTCACCCACCACGCGGCGAAGGCACTCGGGCGCAACGATATCGGGGTTCTGGAACCGGGTCGGCGCGCCGATCTCTGCCTCTGGTCGGTGGAGCGCCTCGCCGAACTGGTCTACCGGATCGGTTTCAATCCGCTCTTCGCCCGCTACAGAGGCGCCTGATGACCGCTTTCATCCGCGCCGGGGGGAATTCCCTCGGGTTCTGGCGACAGGTTGCCGCCGGTGCCACACCCGACCTCGACCCCGCGACGCAGGGCGCCATCGCCCATGGCCACGCCCTGCTCCTCGCCAAGGCGCGCGGCAACGATGCCGTCTATGGCGTCAATACCGGCTTCGGCAAGCTCGCCAGCGTCCGGATTCCGGCGGAAAAACTGGCCCAGCTGCAGGTCAACATCGTCCGTTCGCACCAGGCCGGCATGGGCGAGCCGCTGGAAGAGCCGATCGTCCGGCTGGTTCTGGCGCTGAAGGCGGCGAGCCTCGCCCATGGTGCCTCCGGCGTCCAGCCCGCCACCGTCGCGCTGCTGGTGGCGATGCTGCGCGAGGGCGTGCTGCCGGTCATCCCGGCCCAGGGCTCGGTCGGCGCCTCCGGTGATCTCGCCCCGCTCGCCCATCTGGCGGCCGTGCTGATCGGCGAGGGCGAGGCGGTCTGGCGCGGCACGCGCATGTCCGGTTGCGAGGCGCTGGCCAAGGCCGGCCTGACCGCAGTCGTCCTCGGCCCCAAGGAGGGCCTTGCCCTCCTCAACGGCACCCAGGTCTCCACCGCCCTCGCGTTGCACGGCCTCTTCCTCATCGAGAACGCCTTCGCCGCCGCCCTCGTCACAGGCGCGCTTTCCACCGACGCCATCGCCGGGTCGGACACGCCCTTCGACGCGCGCATCCACACCCTGCGCGGCCAGCCCGGCCAGATCGCGGTCGCCGCCGTCCTGCGGGCGCTGATGGAGGGCAGCGTCATCCGCCGCTCGCATCTGGCCGATGATCCGCGCGTCCAGGACCCCTATTCGATCCGCTGCCAGCCGCAGGTGATGGGCGCTGCTCTCGATGTCATCCGCTCGGCCCAGGCCATGCTCGTCCACGAGGCCAATGGCGTCACCGACAATCCCCTGGTGATGGCCGACAACGGCGATGTGCTGTCGGGCGGCAATTTCCACGCCGAACCCGTGGCCTTCGCCGCCGACATGCTGGCGCTCGCCGCCTGCGAGGTCGGCAATCTCGCCCAGCGCCGCTGCGCCATGCTGGTCGACCCGGTCCTCTCCGGCCTGCCGGCCTTCCTCGTCCGCGAACCGGGGCTCAATTCCGGCTTCATGATCGCCGAGGTGGCGAGCGCGGCGCTGGCCTCGGAAAACCGCCAGAAGGCGGCGCCGGCTGTCACCGACACGATCCCGACTTCGGCGAACCAGGAGGATCATGTCTCCATGGCGACCCACGGCGCCCGCCGCCTTGGGCCCATGGCCGAGAACCTCTGCCGCATCATCGGCATCGAGGCGCTGATGGCGGCCCAGGGGATCGACATGCGGGCGCCGCTGGCCACCAGCCCGCTGCTGAAGAAGGCCCATGCGGCCATCCGTGCCGTGGCGCCGGTCCTCGACGTCGACCGGCCGCTCTCGGCCGAGATGGAGCCCGCCGCCCGCCTCGTCGCCACCGGCGGGCTGACGACCCCCTTCGGGCATGTCGTCGAGCGGCTGTTCGCGGAGGGCTGAGGATGGTGGCCCGCAACCCGTCACCAGCCTTTGCCTCGTGCCCGACCAGCCGCCGCTCCCCTTCACCTCTCTCCCTCGCCCGCTCCTCGCTGACGCCCGGACCCGAGACGCCACTATGGACCTGCGACGAAACCATCGTCGCGAAGACCGAAGCCGTGCTCGACCGAATCGTAGCCGCTGCCACTCTGGAGGCCCGCCCATGACCACTCGTCTCGACAATTCGCGCCTCATCCGCGCGCCTCGCGGCCACGAGATGACGGCGAAGACCTGGGGCGCGGAAGCCGCGCTTCGCATGCTGATGAACAATCTCGACCCGGAGGTTGCCGAGCGCCCCAACGAGCTGGTCGTCTATGGCGGCATCGGCCGCGCCGCCCGCGACTGGGAGAGCTTCGACCGCATCGTCGCATCCCTGCGTTCGCTCGAGCCGGACGAGACGCTGCTCATCCAGTCCGGCAAGCCGGTCGGCATCTTCCGCACTCACACGGATGCCCCGCGCGTGCTCCTCGCCAATTCCAACCTCGTCCCGGGCTGGGCGACCTGGGACCACTTCCACCACCTCGATAAGCTCGGGCTGATGATGTACGGCCAGATGACTGCCGGCTCGTGGATCTATATCGGCAGCCAGGGCATCGTTCAGGGCACCTACGAGACCTTCGCCGAGGTCGCCCGCCGGCATTTCGGCGGCTCGCTGAAGGGCAAGTGGATCCTCACCGGTGGCCTCGGCGGCATGGGCGGCGCCCAGCCGCTCGCCGCCACCATGGCGGGCGCCTCGATGATTGCGGTGGAGTGCCAGCCGAGCCGCATCGAGATGCGGCTGAAGACGCGCTATCTCGACGCCGAGGCACGGACCATCGACGAGGCGCTGGAGATCGTCGACCGTTCCCACAAGGCGGGCAAGCCGATCTCGGTCGGCCTCCTCGGCAATGCCGCCGAGATCTTTCCCGAGATGGTCGCCCGCGGCATCCGCCCGGATGTCGTCACCGACCAGACCTCGGCCCATGACCCGCTCAACGGCTACCTGCCGGCCGGCTGGAGCCTCGCCCAGTGGGAAGAGGCACGCGAGCGTGACCCGAAAGCGGTGGAGGTCGCCGCCAAGCAGTCCATGGCGACCCATGTCCGCGCCATGCTCGACTTCCACCGCATGGGCGTGCCGACCCTCGACTACGGCAACAACATCCGCCAGATGGCGAAGGACATGGGCGTCGCCGATGCCTTCGACTTCCCCGGCTTCGTGCCAGCCTATATCCGCCCGCTCTTCTGCCGCGGCATCGGCCCCTTCCGCTGGGCCTCGCTCACCGGCGACCCGGAGGACATTGCGAAGACGGACGCCAAGGTGAAGGAGTTGATCCCCGATGATCGGCACCTCCACAACTGGCTCGACATGGCCAAGGAGCGCATCCAGTTCCAGGGCCTGCCGGCTCGCATCTGCTGGGTCGGCCTCGGCGACCGCCACCGCCTCGGCCTCGCCTTCAACGAAATGGTGGCGAGAGGCGAGATCGGCCCGGTCGTCATTGGCCGTGACCATCTCGATTCCGGCTCCGTCGCTTCGCCCAACCGCGAGACCGAGGCGATGAAGGACGGGTCCGATGCCGTGTCGGACTGGCCGCTGCTCAACGCCCTCCTCAACACGGCCTCGGGCGCCACCTGGGTGTCGCTGCACCATGGCGGCGGCGTCGGCATGGGCTATTCGCAGCATTCCGGCGTCGTCATCGTCGCCGACGGCACGCCGGAGGCTGCGGCGCGGCTCGGCCGGGTGCTGTGGAACGATCCCGGCACCGGCGTCATGCGCCATGCCGATGCCGGCTACGACATCGCGGTGGATTGCGCCCGGGAGAAGGGTCTGAAGCTGCCGGCGTTGGGGATCGGGGTGTGAGGCGAGGGCGCTGAAGAGATCGCCCCACCCTGACCCTCCCCTTCAAGGGGAGGGGGACTACCGCGTCGCAGAAACGCGGCGCCGGCTGGGCCTGGCCCCGCCCTCCCGGTATGGGCGGGACGTCGACGTCCACCTCTCCGCGCGCAGCGCGGGGAGGGTGCGGGTGGGGCCTCTTCGAACCGACGCGCCTACCCCTCGTAGCGTCCCACGATCGAGATCGAGCAGACGTTCTGGTGCGGGAAGCCGCCGAGATTGTGGGTCAGCCCCAGCCGCGGCATGTCCTGGCGCTGCCGCTCGCCGGCCCGGCCCTGCATCTGCAGGTACATCTCGTAGATCATCCGGAGGCCCGAGGCGCCGATCGGATGGCCGAAGCATTTGAGGCCGCCGTCGATCTGGCAGGGGATGGTGCCGTCGGCGTCGTAGAACCCGTCGAGGATGTCGTGGATCGCCCGGCCCTCGGCGGAGATGTGCAGGTCCTCCATGGTGACGAGCTCGGTCACCGAGAAGCAGTCATGCACCTCGATCAGGCTGATCTCCTCGCGCGGCTTCGCGATGCCCGCCTCCTGGTAGGCGCGGGTGGCGGCGATGCGGGTGGTGGCGAAATAGCTGCCGTCCCAGGAATTGTGCTGGGCCTCCGTGCCGTTCGACACCGAGACCTGCAGCGCCTTCACCGAGACGAGGTCGCGCTTGCCGAGGCTGCGGGCGATCTCCGGCGTCGTGACGATGGCGCAGGCCGCCCCGTCCGACACGCCGCAGCAATCGTAGAGCCCGAGCGGCTCGGCGATCATCGGCGAATTCAGGACCGTGTCGATGGTGATCTTGTTCCGCAGGTGCGCCTTGGCGTTGCGGCCGCCATTGTCGTGGCTCTTGACCGAGACATGGGCCATGGCGCGCTTCAGGTCCTCCGGCGCCGAGCCGTGCTTGGCCCGGTAGGCGGCGGCGAGCTGGGCGAAATAGCCCGGGGCCGAGGCGTTGGGCCAGGTCATGTTCGGCAGGGTGCCGCGGCCGCGCTGGGGCAGGCCGCCATAGCCGGTGTCCTTGAGCTTCTCGACGCCGAGGGCCAGTGCGATATCGGCGGCCCCCGAGGCCACCGCATAGACCGCGCCGCGGAAGGCCTCCGTGCCGGTGGCGCAGAAATTCTCCACCCGCGTCACCGGGATGTAGGGCAGACGCAGCGCCACCGCGAGCGGCACGGCCGACTTGCCGACATGCTGCTCCTCGATGGCGGTGCCGAGCCAAGCGGCGTCGATCTGCTTGGTCTCGATGCCGGCATCGCCGAGGGCCTCGACATAGGCCTCGACCATCAGGTCCTCGGCGTTCATGTCCCAGCGCTCGCCGAATTTCGAGCAGCCCATGCCGAGAATGGCGACCTTGTCGCGAATGCCTTTGGGCATGGTCAGGTCCTCCCTGTTGCGGCCGGCGCCGCCTTCCAGAAATAGCGGCGGAAGCCGCGCTGGCTGTCGATGTCCTTGACGCGGAACATCATCCGCATGGGCTGGCCGACGCAAAGATCCTTCTCGTCCACATCGGTGAAGTCCATCATCCAGCGCCCGCCCTCCTCGAACTGGATCATGCCGTAGCAGGCCGGCGGATCGGGCGAATAGGTCAGGCGGTCGGCGGTGTAGGAGTTGATCTTGCCCGTCTTGGCCGCGAAGGGCTCCGGCACCTGGGTGTCGATGGCAGCACAGTTCGGATTGACGCAGACCCGCGTCTTCGGGAACTGCAGCGTGCCGCATTGGGTGCATTTGCCGCCGACGAAGGCGGTCACCGTCGCCCGGTTGCGCCACAGGGCGGAGAGGGCGGTCTGCTTGTCGGCCTCGGCGCGCATGCCGCGCTCCAGCGCGATCGTGTCGTTGAAGGCGAGGAACTTCGAATAGTTCGCCTCCTCCTTGCGGCGGGCGAGATGACCCTTCACGCCGAGCCGTGCGGGAAGGTCGGCGATGGCGTCGGTGACTTCGAACAGCAGGACGTCGGCGCCCTGGCCGAACCCGACGACCATGATCCTGTCGCCGGGCTTCGCCTCTTCCAGCGCCGCCACCAGCATGACCAGCGGATGGGCGGCGCCCGTCTCGCCGCAGACGGCGTGGAGGTTGTCGGCCACCGCCGCATCGCCGATGCCCGCGGCCTTGGCGACGGCATGGGCGACCCTGGCGAGGACTGCCGGCATGCAGAACCGCGTCACCGCCTCTGGGCCGAGACCGGCCTTGGCCAGACAGGCCTTGATGGCGGGGGGCACCAGCGGCATGTAGCCGGCATCGCGGATCCAGCGCTCCTCCCACTGGTAGTCGAATTCCGATTCCGGCGTGCGGTAATGGTCGACGAAATCGGCGGTGCGGGTGGCGGAAGCGAGCAGCGTCGCGACCGGCCGGCCCACGCCGACCAGAAGCGCCGCCGCGCCGTCGCCGGCGGTCATCTCCAGCGGGCTCGCCGCCTTGACCGGTCGCTTGTCGCTGGCGAGGACGAGAGTCGCGGGCCCGCCACGCAGCGCCGTCATCAGCGCCGAGGTGGCAGCGCGCTGGGTCTGGCCGGCATCGGCGGTCGCGATGTCCTGGCCGAGGTTCAGGGCCTCGGCGACGACGCCGGAATTCAGCCGGTCGAGAAAGGGGAAGGTGGTCGAGGCCATCTGCACGGCCTCGACGCGGGTCGCGTCCTGTCCCGTGAGACAGTCGCGCGCCGCCTCCACCGCCATGGTGACGGCGTCCTCGTCCCAGTTGGCGATGGCGCGCTCGCCCTTCCCCTGGCCCTTGAGGGCGGCGTTGAACCAGCCATGGGCGTCGGCGACGGCTTTGCGCTGCAGGCGCAGGCGCGGGATATAGGCGCCGAAAGCGAGAATTCCGAAGGTCATCAGATCAGGTCCCGATCAACAGGATAGGGCGGGCTTCGACGGACGCACTCCCGTCGTGCGGCCCGCCTCCTTGGTGGCCGCCCATCACACCGGATCCCACGAGAAGATGTCGGCCGAGCGGTCCAGCGGATAGAAGGACGACTTCAGCGCCGGCATGGCGTGGGTGGCGAGACTGTCGCAGGTCCACCCGCCGTCGCGATGGACCGAGCGGATCGGCCGTGACTGGCCCATCAGCACGATCTCGTTCATGCGCACCGCGAAGATCTGGCCGGTGACGTCCTTCGCCCGGTCGGAGGCGAGGAAGGCCGTGAGCGGCGCCACCTTTTCGGGTCCCATGGCCTGCAGGCGGGCAACCCGCGCCTTCTCCGCCTCGGTCTCGGTCGGGATCGTGCCGATCAGGCGGCTCCAGGCGAAGGGCGAGACGCAGTTGGAGTGCACGTTGAACCGCGCCATGTCCAGGGCGATGGATTTCGACAGGCCGACGATGCCGAGCTTGGCCGCGGCGTAGTTGGCCTGGCCATAATTGCCGATGAGGCCCGAGGTCGAGGTGAAATGGACGAAGGCGCCGCTCTGCTGCTCGCGGAAGATGCGGGCGGCGGCGTGGGAGACGTAGAAGGTGCCCATCAGGTGCACCTTGATCACCAGCTCGAAGTCGGCGACGCTCATCTTGTGGAAGATGGCGTCGCGCAGGATGCCGGCATTGTTGATGACGGCATCGAGGCCGCCGAAGGCATCCACCGCCGTCTTGATGATGGCATTGGCCGAGGCTGGCTCCGCCACGCTGTCGAAATTGGCGACGGCCTGGCCACCCGCCTTGCGGATCTCGGCGACCACTTCTTCCGCTGGGGCAGCGCTGGCGCCCGAGCCATCGGCGGCGCCGCCGAGATCATTGACCACCACCTTGGCCCCCTCGGCGGCAGCGGTCAGTGCGATCTCGCGGCCGATGCCCCGGCCCGCGCCCGTGACGATGACGACCTTGCCGTCCAGTGCGCCCGTGCCCGCCATGCTGATCCTCTTGTCCAAGTCTCGTTCTCACCTGATCGGCGACCGTGGCGGCACCATAGTCCGATCGTCAATTGAACGAAATCCCATTTCATTCGCCGAAACGCCTGTCTTAGGATAGAGGATCGCTGCGGGGTTTCGAGCCACCGCGCCCGGATCAGGAGAAGCGCGCCATGACCGCCACCGCCGCCTATTACAAGGAAGAGCATCACCTCTTCCGCGACGCCTGCCGCCGCTTCATCGCCGAGGAGATCGCCCCCCACCACGCGCGCTGGGAGAAGGAAGGCGTCATCGACCGCGACGCCTGGCTGAAGGCCGGGGCGGCCGGCATGCTGCTCACCAACATTCCCGAGGCCTATGGCGGGGGCGGGGCGGACTTCCTGACCAGCGCCATCATGATCGAGGAGATGATGGGCCATGTCTTCACCGGCCCGGGCTTCCGGCTGCATTCCGACATCGTCGCCCCCTATATCCTCAACAATGCCTCCGAGGACCTGAAACGCCACTGGCTGCCGAAGATGGCCTCGGGCGAGGCCATTGGTGCGCTGGCCATGACCGAGCCGGGGGCGGGCTCCGACGTCCAGGCCATCCGCACCACGGCGATCCGTGACGGCAACCACTATGTCGTCAATGGCCAGAAGACCTTCATCACCAACGGCCAGCTCGCCGATTTCATCCTCGTCGCCGCCAAGACGGACCCCAAGGAGGGCGCCAAGGGCGTCAGCCTCATCCTTGTCGAGGCCGACCGCGAGGGCTTCAAGCGTGGCCGTAACCTCGAGAAGATCGGCCTCAAGGCGCAGGACACTTCCGAGCTCTTCTTCGACAATGTCCGTGTGCCCCTGACCAACATCATCGGCGAGGAGGGGCGCGGCTTCGCCTATATGATGACCGAACTGCCGCGCGAGCGCCTGCTGGTCGCCATCTCCGCCGTCGCGGTGATGGAATCGGCGCTGAAATGGACCGTCGACTACACCCGCGAGCGCAAGGCCTTCGGCAAGTCCATCGCCGATTTCCAGAACACCCGCTTCAAGCTGGCCGAGGTGAAGACCGAGGTCACCGTCGCCCGCGTCTTCCTCGACGACTGCATCGCCAAGTTCCTGCGCGGCGACCTCGACGTCACCACCGCGGCCATGGCCAAATGGTGGCTGACCGAGCTGCAGGGCCGCGTCGTTGACACCTGCCTGCAGCTGCATGGCGGCTACGGCTTCATGTGGGAATACCCGATCGCCCGCGCCTATGCCGACAGCCGCATCCAGAGGATCTATGCCGGCACCACCGAGATCATGAAGGAGATCGTCGCGCGGTCTCTGTGAGAAGGACGCACTGCCCCGATGCAGGCCGATCGTCCGTTGCCCGCTGCTTGCGAGGACACCCCATGCCCATCGACTACGACAAGCTGAAGAACTGGCATTTTGCCGATATCGAGCACCGCTGTCAGGCGAAGGACACGATCCTCTACGCCCTGGGGGTGGGCTGCGGCGCCGACCCCATGGACCGCACGGAACTGCCCTTCGTCTACGAGGACGGCCTGAAGGCTCTGCCGACCATGGCCGTCGTGCTCGGCTATCCCGGCTTCTGGCTGAAGAATCCGGCCACCGGCGTCGACTGGCGCAAGGTCCTGCACGGCGAACAGGGCCTCGTCATCCACCGGCCGCTGCCTGCCACCGGCACGGTGATCGGCCGCACCCGCGTCACCGAGATCGTCGACAAGGGCGCCGGCAAGGGCGCGCTGCTCTTCTCCACGCGCGACGTGATCGACAAGGCTTCGGGCGACCTCCTCGCGACGCTCACCTCCACCACCTTCATCCGCGGCGAGGGCGGCTTCGGCGGTCCCTCGGGGCCGACGCCCGAGCCGCACCCGCTCCCCGACAGGGTGCCCGACGAGGCCGTCGACCTGAAGACCCTGCCGCAGGCGGCGCTGATCTACCGCCTGTCGGGGGACGACAACCCGCTCCATGCCGATCCCGACATTGCCCGCGGTGCCGGATTCGAGCGGCCGATTCTGCACGGCCTGTGCACCTATGCAGTGGCTGGCCGCGCCATCCTCAAGGCCTGCTGCGACAATGATCCCGCCCGGCTGCGGCGCTTCGACGTCCGGTTCTCGGCGCCGGTCCTGCCGGGGGAGACCATCCGGACCGAGATCTGGCGGGACGGCGGGGTCATCTCCTTCCGCGCCCGGGTGGTCGAGCGCGACATCGTCGTGCTGACGAACGGCCGCGCCGAGGTCGCCTGACCCCGGCGGGCCGTCGCGCCGTCAGGCCGGCGTGAGGCCGAGCTTGCGCACGTTCTCGATCCAGATCGGCCCTTCCGAATCGTAGATCCGCTTGAAGTCGGCATGGCCGAGCACCGGGTCCTCGATGCCGAAGGTCTCGTTCAGCTTGCGGATCCGCTCGGTCTGCGCGGCTTCCAGCATCAGCGCCGACACGGTCTCGACCAGAGGCTGCGGCATGGAGGACTGGCCGAGGAAGCCGACCCAGCTGAGCAGCCGGAAGACCGGATTGTCGAGCCCTTGCTCGGCAAAGGTCGGCGTATTCGGCAGCGCCCTCATCCGCCGCGTCGAGGGAATGGCGATGGCCGTGCCGGCATTGGCGTCGAGAACAGCCTTGGCGGCCGTGAAGCTGCCGAGCGCGATCTGACTGTTGCCGGTGAGCACGTCCTGCCACATCGGCGCCTCGCCGCGATAATTCACCACGGTCATGTCGAGATTGAACTGCTGGTTCAGTGCATTGCATACGATATGGGCCATGGAGCCGGCGGCATAGGAGCCGAAGCTCACCCGGTTCTTGCGGGCATGCTCGACGAACTGCGCGATGTTGGACGCGCCCGTCGCCTTGGCGGCGACCAGCGGCAGGCTGCCGGTGGGCAGCAGCGCCAGCAGGGAGAAGTCCTTGTCCGGGTCATAGGCCAGGCTCTTGAACATGACGCGGTTGCCGAACAGCGTCGTCGAAATGGTGATCATCAGGGTGTGGCCGTCATCGGGCGCGGTCTTCAGCGCCTGGGCGGCGATGCCGCCGCCGGCCCCCGGGCGGTTCTCGACCACCACGGTCTGGCCGCTCTTGCTGCCGATATACTCGCCATAGGCGCGGGCGAAGGCGTCGGTGATGCCGCCCGCCGGGAAGGCGCAGATGATCCGCAGCTGCTTGTTGGGCCAGGCCGCTCCCTGCGCACGGGCAATCAGCGGGGCCGCAAGGGGTGCAAGAAGGCCGGAGGCCACGAGGCCCCGGCGGGTCATTGAAAAAGACATTGTTGTTTCCTCAATCGATGATCGGGCTTCTGCGTCCCGCGTGTTTGCCTCGAAAGCCTAGCCGCACGGACCGTCGCCCGGCCTGCGACCGATTGTCAGCCCCCCGGGGGCCTCCGTCAGCTCGGCGTGATGCCGAGCCGGTTGACATGGTCGAGCCAGATCGGCCCCTGGGTCTCGTAGATATGGCGGAAGGTGCGGTGGTCCTGGGCCGTGTCGTCGATCCCGAACGTGGCTGTCAGCCGCTGGATGCGCTCGGTCTTGCCGGCCTCGACCATGAGATCGGAAACCTGCTGCACCATCTCCTCCGGCATCGACGCCTTGCCGAAGAAGCCGGCCCAGGACACCAGGTCGAAGACCTTGTCGTTCAGCCCCTGCTCGGCATAGGTCGCGACATCCGGCAGCGTCTTCATCCGCCGCGATGTCGGCACCGCGATAGCCGTCCCGGCCCCGCTGTCGAGTGTGCCCTTCGCCGCCGTGTAGCTGCCCATCGCCACCTGGCTGCTGCCGGTGAGCAGGTCCTGCCACATCGGCGCCTCGCCCCGGTAGTGGACGATGGTCATGTCGAGGTTGAAGCGTCGGTTCAGCTCTGCGCCGACGATATGGGCGAAGGAGCCGGCGGCATAGGAGCCGAAGCTGGTGCGGTTCTTCTTCGCGAAGTCGACGAACTCGGCGATGGATTTCGCACCGGTCGCCTTCTGCGCCACAAGCGGCAGGTGCCCCGTCGACATCATGGCGAGGAAGGCGAAATCCTTGTCCGGGTCGTAGGGCAGGTTCCTGAACATGACCCGGTTGCCGAGCATGGTCGAGGAGATGGTGATCATCAGGGTGTGGCCGTCGTCCGGCGCCCCCTTCAGGGCCTGCGCCGCGATGCCGCCGCCGGCACCGAGGCGGTTCTCGACCACGACGGTCTGGCCGCTCTTCTGCTGGATATAGTCGCCATAGGCGCGGGCATAGGCGTCGGTGATGCCACCGGCCGGGAAGGCGCAGAGGATCCTGACCGGCTTGTTGGGCCAGACCGTAGCCTGGGCCTGGCCGATACGGGGTGCAGCCAACGTGGCAGCGGCGCCTGCGGCGATGAGGCCGCGGCGCGAGAGCAGGAGGGGCATGGTCGTTTCCTCTGGACGCAATGTCTCTCGTGGGGGTCGATCCTCCCGCGCCGCCGTTTCTCTCGTGGCGATGCGCAAGCGTTCCGGCGCGGTGCTCGCGACCCGCGGGAATGCTCTCACGCGCCCCCCGATGCGTCAAATGCATGAAACCCTGTTTCATCTCCTGAAACCGGGCCGGAGCATCCGTCCTTCGGCTAGTCGGGTTTCGCGTCGCCCGGCGCCCAGAGCGTGGCGCGGAACCTGTCGGTGAGCGCTCCGGCGATCAGCGCCGCCGTATCCTGAAGCGGCCCGAGGAAGTTCCTGACCGCGTCCTCCACCGAGATGGCGCCGTGCAGCATCATGATGTTGATGCTGGCGAAGACCTCGTCGCCGTCGCGCACCGGCACCCCCATGGCCCAGACCCGGCCGTCGAAGACGTCCTGGCTATAGGCCTCGTCCATCAGCGCATAGCCCCGCTCGCGCACCTCGGCGAGCAGGGAGGCGAGCTTCTTCGGCTGGCGGGCGAGTTCGGTCGACCCGCCCGGGATGGCGGCGAGCAGGGCGATGATCCGCTGCTGCTGCTCCTCCGGGCAGAAGGCGAGATAGGCCCGGCCCATGGATGTGGCGAGCAGCGGAAAACGGAAGCCCGGCCGCCGTGAGAACAGCATCGACCCCGGCTCGCGGGTCGTCTGGGCGACGATCATGGCGTCGCGGTCGAGAATGGCAATGTCAGAGGGCCAGCCGATCTGCTTGCGGAACTCGTGCATGATGGGCTCGGCAACGCCGCCGATCCACAGGTGCTGGTCATAGCCCTGCGCGAGCAGCAGGCAGCGTCCGGTCGGCAGATATTCGGTCCGCTCGGCATCCCGCATCACATAGCCTTCATGCTCCAGCGTCTCGAGCATGCGCACGATGGTCGCCTTGTTCAGGCCCGTCGCCTTGTGCAGCGAACCCACCGTCGAGCGCCGCTCGGCGTTCAGGACGCGGAGGATTTCAAGGCCGCGCGAGAGCGCGATGACGGGTTCGAACGACGGCATGACGGGTTCCTGATCATCCCCCGGGCGCAATGGCTCGGCGGGATTCGCCGAGGCTAGCATAAGTGACCCGGTCCATGACCCGCGACACGGGTCACGGGCCGTGACAGTGGACCTCAGGCCGTGCGGCTGGCCCGGTCCTTCTCGTTCGCCGCGCGGATCATCTCGCTCATCGCCTGCCATTCGCCGTCCGACAGCTTCGACAGGTCATAGAAATTGCCGCCCGTGGCGTTGTAGCGCGCCCCGTCGATGGCGATGGTCTGGCCGGTGAGATACTCGCAGCCATCGGCCATCAGGAAGGTCGCGAGGTTCTTCAGCTCCTGCATCTCGCCGTTTCGGCCCATGGGGCTCCCCGCGCGGCCCTTGTCCTGCTCGGCGGCGAGGCCCGGATTGAGCCGCTCCCAGGCGCCCTTGGTGGGGAAGGGGCCCGGCGCGATGGCGTTGAGGCGGATGCCGTAGCGTCCCCATTCGGCGGCCAGCGACTGGGTCATGACGGCGATGCCGGCCTTGGACATGGCGGAGGGCACGGTGAAGGGGCCGCCGTTCCATATCCAGGTGGTGAGGATGGAGATGACGGAGGCCTTGTGGCCGCCGGCGATCCACCGCTTGCCGCAGGCCAGGGTCACGTAGAACGAGCCGTGGAAGACGATGCCGGCGATGGCGTCGAAGCCGCGCGGCGACAGGTCCTTGGTCGGGCTGATGAAATTGCCGGCCGCATTGTTGACGAGGCCGGCCAGCGGCCCGGCCGTGAAGATCTCCTCGATCATCTCCTCCACCGCCTGGGCGACGCGGATATCGACGGAGTGGGTGATGACCTTGCCGCCGTGGCGATCCATCAGTTCGGCCGCGGTCTCGTCCAGCACGCCCTTGCGGCGCCCGCAGATATGCACCGTCGCGCCGAGCCGGAGATAATCCTCCGCCATTTCCCGGCCGAGGCCGGTGCCGCCGCCGGTGACCAGAATGCGCTTGCCTGCGAGAAGGCCGTCCTTGAACATCGTCTGCATGCGAAATCCTCCCGTCGGGCTCAGCGGCCCTTGAAGTCCGGCTTGCGCTTGCCCTTGAAGGCCGCAACGCCCTCGTCGAAATCGGCGCTGCCGAAGGCCACGACCTGCGACAAGGCCTCGGCCTCGAGGAACCCCTCGATCGGCAGCTCATAGGCGCGGCGCATCAGCCGCTTGGTCAGGGCGAGCGACACGGTGGGGCCGTCGGCAAGGGCCTGGGCGAGTTCCATCGCCGTTGCCATCAGCGCCTCCGGCGCGGTCAGCCGCGCCACCAGCCCCATGGCATGGGCCTCCTCCGCGGAAACCTCGCGGTTGGTCAGCAGGATGTCGCTCGCCCGCTGGTAGCCGACGGCCCGCGGCAGCGTATAGGCGAGGCCGAGATCCGCCACCGCGCCGAGACCGGGGAAGCCCGCCTTGAACCGGGCGTCGTGCGAGGCGACGATGAGGTCGCCGGTCAGGGCCAGCGACAGGCCGGCGCCCGCCGCCGCCCCGTTCACCGCGCAGATGATCGGCTTGTCCGCGGTGAGCAGCGGCACGAGCCACCGGTAGGTCCGTGTCATCCGGGCCTTGACCACGAGCGGCCCGCGGTCGTCCATGGACCGGATGTCGCCGCCGGCGCAGAAGGCGCGGCCGGTGCCGGTGATGACGATGGCGCGGACCTCGGGATCGGCGAGCAGCGCCGGCAGATGCTCCTCGATCCCGGCCTTGATCCCGGCGGACATGGCGTTCATCGACTTCGGCTCGTTGAGCACCAGGGTCGCGACGGCCCCCTCCCGTTCGACACGCACCGAGGGTTCGACGGTGGTCGCAGTCATGGTCAGTCCTTCTGGTCGTGGCGGTCCGGGCCCATGCCGCGGACGAAGCGTCATTTCAGTGGACGAAATCGGCCGGCGAAACGCCAGTCCCCAATTCGGGCGGTGCGGTCAGGGCCGGGACAGGACCAGCGGGCGATTATCGGGCGGCGTCTTGGTCCAGCGGCCGTCCTCCTCCCGCCTGAAGGACAGCGTGCCCGTCCGGCCGCCGAAGACCAGCAGCTCGCGCTCGAGACGCCAGTGGGAGAGGCCGAGGGCGGCGATGGAGCGCTCGCAGCCGGCGGCGATCTCCACCGCGAACCGCTGTTCCAGCGCTCCCGCACCGGCCGCCAGCTCCTGCTTGAGGAGCAAAGCGCAGAGGCTGCGCCCCGAAGGCTGGCCCAGGCTCCAGGCCCCGGCGATCTCGTCGGCGGTCGGCAGTGCCTTGCCGGCAAGGGCGAGGCTCGTCAGGAAATAGACATTGGGATCGCCCTGGCGCAGCGATTCGAAGATGCCGACCTCGGTCTCCTCGAAATCGAAGGCCGGCTGGCCGGCCCTGTCGATCCAGCGGATCGATCCGGTCGGCCCCACCGACCAGGCGACGATCGCCGCCACCGCCGGAAAGGTCGCGACGCAGCCCTCGCCGAAGGTCAGGGCCCTGGCGGTCCCCGCCCGTTCCGCCCGCAGGGTGACGGCGCATTTGCGGCTGCCCGCCGGATTGGAGAGTTCCCAGGCGCCGACCGCCCTTTCGATCAGCGCGCCATCGGGCTGGGCCGCAGGCGTCTGGGCGCGGGCGGCCTCGGCCGGGGCGAAGAGGATTACCAGGAGAGCAAGCGCAGGCAGCATGTCGGGATTAGAAGCGTGATTTTCCCGGCGCGTCCACCGGATGGATGCGGTCATGACGCCGCCAGCCCCAGGCAGGCCGTGTCGGCGGCCCCCGCCCGGCGGGAGATGATGGCCGCCTTGCGCCGGACGCCGGTCGATGGCGCCCGTGCGTCGCGGCGGATCGGGTTCGGCAGGATCGATACCAGCAGCGCCGCCTCGCCCATGGTCAGACGCGATGCCGGCTTGCCGAAGGCGCGCCTGGCGCCGGCCTCGATGCCGAACTCGCCGCCCGGGCCCCATTCCGCAATGTTGAGATAGATCTCCATCATCCGCCGTTTCGACCAGACGAGGTCGATCATCAGCGCCAGCGGAATCTCCAGACCCTTGCGGATGATCGCCGTGAACCCGGTGTCGCCCTGCCAGAGAAACAGATTGCGGGCGACCTGCATCGGCAGGGTCGAGGCGCCGCGCGAGGGGCCGTCCTCGTCCTCGATCACCGCCATGAGTTCGCGCCAGTCGACGCCGCGGTGGCGGCAGAAACGGGCGTCCTCCGAGGCGATGAGCACCGCCGGCAGCGGCCGCGCCACCGCCTCCAGCGGCACGACGCTGCGCTCATAGCCCTGCAGCGTCACAAGGCGCCAGATCATGCGGGTCGAGACCGGCGTCACCACCGTATAGAGGAGCGTCAGCACCAGCGGCGTCAGGGCCAGCAGGACGACAGCGAGCACGAAACGGCGCAGGAGGCGGATCATGGCCATCCGGAACGAGGTGACGCCCATCCCCGGCGGGGAGCGGCCGATGGTGCGCGGCGTCGACGGCTGTCCCGCCGGCTGGATCGCCGTGACCATCGCAGCCGAGGGTCGCCTGACGCCATGTGTCACGATAGCGCGAAACTTTGCCGATCTGACCACGGGGGCGGAAAAAATCGCCGTCGACATGCCGATCGGCCTGCCCGGACGCGCCGGGCCGGGCGGCCGGGGTCCCGAAGCCGCGGTCCGGCCGCTGCTGGGCCGTCGCCAGTCCTCGGTCTTCTCGGTGCCGTCACGCGCCGCCGTCTTCGCCGCCGATTACGGGGAGGCCTGCCGGATGGCCCTCGCAACGTCCGATCCGCCGCGAAAGATCTCCAAACAGGCCTTCTTCCTGTTCCCGAAGATCCGCGAGATCGACGTGCTTCTGCGCAACGACGGTGCCATGCGCGATGTCGTCTTCGAGACCCATCCGGAGGTCGCCTTCTGGCACGCCAACGGCCAGGAGCCCATGCGATTCCCGAAATCGAAGCCTGAGGGCCTTCGGGAACGTCGCGATCTGCTGGAACGCCAGGGCTTTCCGCCCGCCTTCCTCGACGCTCCCCTCGGCCGCGGTGCCAAGCGCGACGACTTTCTCGACGCCTGTATCAACGCCCTCGTCGCCCGGCGCCTGCTCGCCGGCACCGCCCGGCCCTTCCCGGACACGCCGTGCCGTGACGGGCATGGGCTGCCCGTCGCCATCTGGGCTTGACCCCGCGGGCCGAACTGGGCTCCCGTGCCTCGCCCATCAGGACCCGACCATGCTCACCACCGACGACATCCGCGCCGCCCATGACCGTATCGCCGGCCGGGTGCGCCGCACGCCGACCCTGACCCTCGGCGCGGACACGTTCGGCACGCCCGTCCCCGTCGTCATGAAGCTGGAATTCCTCCAGGTGACAGGCACGTTCAAGGCCCGCGGCGCCTTCAACACCCTGCTCGCCGGACCCATGCCGGCAGCCGGCGTCTGCGCCGCGTCCGGTGGTAATCACGGCATCGCCGTCGCCCATGCGGCCGCGGTCCTCGGCCTGCCGGCCCGCATCTTCGTGCCCGAGATCTCCTCGCCGGCGAAGATCGCCCGCATCCGCGAGACGGGCGCCACCCTTGTCGTCGGCGGCGCCCGCTATTCCGACGCCCTGGCCGCCTGCGAGGCCTATGCCGCCGAAACCGGCGCCCTCTCCGTCCATGCCTATGACGCCTGGCCGACCATGGCCGGTCAGGGCACGGTCGGCATCGAATGGGAGCAGGATGCCGGCGGCCTCGATACGGTCCTGGTGGCGGTCGGCGGCGGCGGCCTGATCGGCGGCATCGCCCGCTGGTTCGACCGGCGGGTCAAGGTCGTCGGTGTCGAGCCGGAAGGCTCGCGGGCGCTTCATGCCGCGCTCGCCGCCGGCGGTCCGGTCGATGTCGACGTCCAGTCCATCGCCGCCGATTCGCTCGGCGCGCGCAACGTTTTCGCCCGCGTCCACGCGACGGCGGCGGCCTATGTCGACCACGTCGTCCTCGTCCCCGACGCCGCCATCCGCGACGCCCAGAAGCGGCTCTGGCTCGGCCTGCGGGCGGCGAGCGAACCGGGCGGCGCGGCGGCGCTCGCCGCCCTCGTCTGCGGCGCCTATGTGCCGGCTCCGGGCGAAAGGGTCGGCGTTCTCGCCTGCGGCGCCAATGTCGATCTCGCCGCCCTCTCCGATGTCGTCGCCACGGCGTGAGCGCTGACCGATCCGTGATCGACTGGCCGCCACGAAAAGGTGGTTTTTGCGACCCACCATGTTAGCCTGAAATTTGCTGGAGACCTCGAACCGGAGCGGATCTTGAGCGACGGCATGAACAGGGATCGGCCCCGGGCCCCCAACGAACATCAGCTCGCTCTCGGTCATGCGATCGATCGCGCCAAACTCGTTATCCTCTGGGAACGGGTCTGGCCCCGTCTCGTCCTCTTCCTCGCCATTTTCGGCGGCGTCCTCGCCGTGTCCTGGCTCGGATTCTGGCAGGTCGTGCCCTATTGGGCGCGTTTCGGCGGCGTCCTCTTCGTCCTCGGCCTGCTGCTGCTCGCCGCCCTGCCGCTGGTGACGATCCGCCGGCCCTCCGACCAGGAGGCGCTGCGCCGCATCGACCGCGCCACGGAAGGTGGCCACCGTCCTGCGACGGCGCTGGCCGACGATCTCGCGACGTCAGACGATCCCTTCGCCAAGGCGCTGTGGGAGGAACATCGCGCCCGCGTCGTGGCCGCCGCCGGCCGGCTGCGCACCGGCATTCCGATGCCGCGCATGCCCAGTCTCGACCGCTATGCCATCCGCGCGCTGGCGCTTCTGCTCATCGTCCCCGCCTATTTCCTCGCCGGCGACGAGCGCACCCAGCGGCTGATGACGGCCTTCGACTGGCGGGCACCGCCCGTGCCGGTCAACTACCGCATCGACGCCTGGGTCACGCCGCCCGCCTACACGGCGCGCCCGCCGGTGATCCTGCCGACGCGCCGCGTTGCCGAGGGCGCCGCCCCGCCTGCGGCCGCTGCCGAGCCTGACATTTTCCGTGTCCCCGCCGGTTCCGTCATCACCCTGCGCGTCGCCGGCCTCGCCGATGTCGCCGTCAAGCCGGAGGGCGGCGTCGCCGCCGCGCCGGCACCCGAGCGTGCCGCCGATGCGCCGGCTGCTGCCCCGGTGAACCCGACTCAGGCCAATCTCGCCGAAACCCGCTGGACGATCTCCCAGAACGGTGCGCTCCAGGTGACCGGGACCGGAGCCCAGCCCCTCACATGGCGTTTCGAGGCCATTGCCGACACCGCGCCCTCCATCGCCTTCGAACGCGCGCCGCAGACCGACCAGCGCAACCAGTTCGTCCTCTCCTACAAGGTCGAGGACGATTACGGCGTGAAGGAAGCCGAGGCGACCCTGTCGCTGGCGCCCTCCGCCCTCGCCCTCCAGCGCGAGGGGGCGAGGCCGCTCGCCGTCCTGCCGCCCCTGCCGCTGACCCTGCCGCAGGCACGCACCCGCGCGGGAAGCGGCCAGACGTCGCGCGATTTCGTCGCCCATCCCTTCGCCGGCCTGCAGGTCGCGGTGAAGCTCAGGGCGAAGGACGATGCCGGCAATGAGGGCTTCTCCGAGACCGTCTACGGCACGCTGCCCGCCCGCGTCTTCTCCAAGCCCGTGCCGCGCGTCCTCGTCGAGCAGCGCCGGATCCTTGCCCTCGACGCCCATGCCGCGCCGCGCGTCGCCCGCGCCCTCGAGGCCCTGACCACGGCGCCCGACCGCTTCGGCATGGAAACCCCGGTCTATCTCGGCCTACGCACGGCCTATTTCCGCCTCGTCCGCGCCCGCGACGATGCGGCCCTGAGAGATGTCATGGACTATCTCTGGGACATCGCCGTGCGGATGGAGGACGGTGACGTCTCCGAGGCCGAGCGCTCCGTCGCGCAGGCGGCGGAAAGGCTGCGCCAGGCCATCGAGCGCGGGGCATCCGAGGAGGAAATCCGTCGGCTGTCACAGGACCTTCGCCAGGCCATGGACCGGCTGATGCGCGAACTGACCGAGCAGGCCCTGCGCAACCGCCAGGATGGCAACCAGCAGCAGCAGCAGGCCCAGCGCGATCCCAATGCCCGCCAGGTTCGCCCGCAGGACCTGCGCGACATGCTCAACCGCATCGAGAACCTGGCGCGCAGCGGCGCCCGTGAACAGGCCCAGCGCCTGATGCAGGAATTGCAGCAGATGCTGCAGGGCCTGCAGGCCGGACGGCAGCAACAGCAGCAGCAGGGCCAGAACGGCGAACAGGGTGAGCAGGGCGAGGGTCCGCTCGACCGGCTCGCCGACATGATCCGCCGCCAGCAGCAGCTGCGCGACGACACGTTCCGCCGCAACCAGGAGCAGCGCCGCGCCCAGCGGGGCCAGCAGCGCCCCGGCCAGCGCGGCCAGCCGGGGCAACAGGGCCAGCAGCAGCCCGGCCAGCAGGGTGAACAGGGGCAGCAGGGCGAACAGGGCGAGCAGGGTTACGGCCAGCTCGGCGACGCCCAGCGCGAGCTCCGCGAACTGCTCGACCAGCTGCGCGAACAGCTGGGTCAGCAGGGCGAAGGCCAGGGGCAGTCGGAATCAGGCCGTCAGGCGCAGGAGGGCATGGGCAATGCCGGCCGCGCCATGCGCGAGGCGGAAGAGGCTCTCGGCCGCGGCAATGGCCAGGGCGCGACCGATGCCCAGGGCCGTGCCCTGCGCAGCCTGCAGCAGGGCGCCCAGGGCCTCGCCCAGCAGATGCAGGAGGGCCAGGGGCAGGGCCCCGGCCAGCCGGGCCAGCCTGGCCAGCCGGGCGGTCGCCAGGGACAGGCCGGCAACCAGGATTACGATCCCCTGGGACGCCCGACCCGCGGCCGCGAGGCCAACGAGAATTCGGACGTGCGCGTTCCCAATGCCGGAGAGGGTGCCGCCCAGCGCGCCCAGCGCGTGCTCGAGGAGCTGCGCCGGCGCCTGTCCGAGCAGGACCGTCCGCAGATCGAGATGGACTATATCGAGCGGCTGCTGCGCGGCCTTCAGATCCAGTAACGCTCAGGCCTCGGCGGCGGGCAGGTCCCAGGTTTCGCCTGGGCGGATGGCGCGGAACAGGTCGGGAGCAATCGCCCGTTCCGCCAGCGCGGCGTGCAGCGCCACGCGCGGCTCCTCGATCGCCTCGTTGGTCAGCTGCACCGTGCCCCAGTGATGGGCGAGGGCGCGCTGCGCCCCGCAATCGATCATCACCTGCACGGCCTCGGCCGGGTTCATGTGCTGGTCGCGCATGAACCAGCGCGGCTCATAGGCGCCGATCGGCAGGATGGCGAGGCGGAAGCCGCCGAAGCGGCGTTTGGCCTCGCGGAAATGGTGGCCGTCGCCATAGCCGGTATCACCGATGTGATAGACGAGGCCGCCCGGCGCCTCGACGACGAAGGCCGCCCACAGCGCCTTGTTGCGGTCGAACAGGCCGCGCGCCGTCCAGTGCCGCATCGGTGCCAGATGAACCGCCATGTCGTTGCCGATCGCGACGCGGTCGCCCCAGTCATGCGCCTCCGCCCGGATGGCGGGGTCGAAGGCCTTCATGATGGCGTCCTGACCGAGGGGGGTGATGACCCGCGGCTGGTGGACCGCTTGGAGGCGGGAGAGCGTCTCCACGTCGAGATGGTCGTAATGGCCGTGGCTGACCAGGACGAGGTCAATCTTTGGCAGCGCCTCGAAGGCGACACCCGGGGCATTGACCCGCTTCGGTCCTGCAAAGGACACCGGCGAGACCCGCTCCGACCAGACCGGATCGAACAGGATGTTGAGCCCGCGCGTCTGCATCAGGATCGTCGCATGGCCGACATAGGAGAGGCGGATCGCGTCCCCCTCGACCCGCGGCGGCGGGACGTCGGTGCGCTCGAGCGGCCAGCTCTCCGGCCAGCGGGCCCGCTCGTCGCCGCCGAACTGCCAGCGCAGCAGGTCTGTGAAGGGCTTCGGCGGTGCGCCATGGGGATCGAAGAAGCGGGTGCCGTCGAAATGGTCGCTCACCGGCCCGGTATAGTAGGGCTGGCTGCGATAGGCGGCTGCGCCGGTCGCGCCGCCGATCACGGGGACCGCGGCGAGCACGCCGAGAAGGCGGCGGCGGTTGAGCTTGCGGCGGGCGGGGTCTTTCGGGGGGCTCATGCCGCCAGCTAGCCGCCGGTCATGGGCGGAAAGAAGGCGATCTCGCGGGCGCCGGCCAGCGGCGCATCCGGCTTCACATGGACTTGATCAATGGCCGCGCGGATCACTGTGCGGTTCTCGAAGGCATGGGCATAGTCCTCGCCCCGGCCGATCAGGTGGGTGACGAGGTCGGCGACGGTGACGACCCCGGCCGGCACCTCGATCTCCTCGGACGGTTTGCCGATCCGCTCGCGCACCCAGGCAAAATAGAGGACCCTCATGGCTCGTCCTCCTCGATGAGATGGCCGGCCCCGGCGCGGAAATAATCGTAGCCGGTATAGAGCGTCAGGATGGCTGCGCACCAGAGCAGCCCGATGCCGACCATCGTCACGCCCGAGACGATCTTGTCGCCGGCGGGCCCGGCGATGAGGAAGCCGACGGCGATGAGCTGTAGCGCCGTCTTCCATTTCGCCAGCCGCGTCACCGGCACCGAGACGCGCAGCTCGGCGAGGAATTCGCGCAGTCCCGACACGAGGATCTCGCGCGCCAGGATGACCATGGCGGCCCAGAGCGACCAGCCGAGGATCGTGCCATCCGCCGCCAGCATCATCAGCACGATGCCGACCAGCAGCTTGTCGGCGATCGGGTCGAGCATCCGGCCGATCGCCGAGTGCTGCGACCAGGCACGGGCGAGGTAGCCGTCGAAATAGTCGGTGATGGCGGCGATGATGAAAATCGCCAGCGCGACCCAGCGCAGCCAGATCCCGCCTTCATAGATGACCTGTGCGAAGAGACAGGCGGCCACCAGCGGCACGGCGAGGACGCGGCCGTAGGTGAGAAGGTTCGGGACGCTGTAGGTCCCGCCGCCGCGACGGCGGGCGATCGGATCGGCCGAGCTCATGATCTTGTGATGAACGAGGGGGCCCGCCGGGTCAATGGAAACCCATGTCGCGGGGGGCTGCCACTGGACAGAACGTCGTGAGCGGCTAGAACCGGCGGCATGACAAAGACCACAGCGTTCGTCGCGCATGCCGTCGGCCGTCCATGGCTTTCCGGCGCCCTTGTCGTCGCTGCCGCAGCGATCGGCACGATTCTCGGGGCCTTTTTCTTCGAATTCGTCGTCGGCCTGCCGCCCTGCCCGCTCTGCCTGCAGCAGCGCGTCCCCTATTATGCCGTCGTGCCGGCGGCGCTCCTGGTCGCCTTCATGGCCTGGCGCCGCTGGCCGGCCCCCTTCGTCCGGCTGGGATTGTTCGGTCTCGCCGCGCTGATGATCTGGGGCGCCGGTCTCGGCATCTATCACGCCGGGGCCGAATGGGGCTTCTGGCAGGGACCGACCACCTGTGCCCAGCCAACCCTCATCGCCCGCAACCCGGCCGAGCTGATGCGCCAGTTGCAGGCCGCCAGGCCGCTGGCCGACTGCACGGTCGCGGCGTGGCGGTTTCTCGGCCTGTCGCTGGCGGGCTGGAACGCGCTGATCGCCGCGGCCCTGGCACTGGTGGCGCTGGCCGCTGCCAGCCGGCCGCAGGAACGCGGCTGAAGCCTCACGGCTCCAGTTCGGTGTCCCAGTAGAGGTAGTCCATCCAGCTCTGGTGGAGATAGTTGGGCGGGAACAGCCGGCCGTTGGCGTGCAGGTCCTGAACCGTGGGCGCAAACGGCAGGTGGGACAGCTGCAGGCCCGATTCCCTGAGCGACCTCGACCCCTTGCGCAGGTTGCACGGCGAACAGGCGGTCAGCACGTTGTCCCAGGTCGTCTGCCCGCCCTTGGAGCGGGGCACGAGATGGTCGAAGGTCAGGTCTTCGGTATGGCCGCAATACTGGCAGCGGAAACGGTCGCGCAGGAAGACGTTGAACCGGGTGAAGGCGGGGTTGCGCGACGGCTTCACATAGGTCTTGAGCGACACCACGCTCGGCAGCCTCATCTCGAAGCTGGGCGAGTGAATCGCCTTCTCGTAGGTCGAGACGACGGTGACGCGGTCGAGAAAGACGGCCTTGATCGTATCCTGCCACGACCACAGCGACAGGGGATAGTAGCTCAGCGGGCGGTAATCCGCGTTGAGCACCAGGGCCGGCCATGAACCGGGGGAGATGGCGGCCGAAACCGGCATGTCCCCAGGTGATACGGCGACCGTCAAGATGAACTCCTTGCGATCGGGCGGCTCGGCGATTCGCGAGCCGCGAATTCAGGCACTGAGCGATACTATGGGGATCGTGTCGCTCTTGTGAAGCCCAAAGGACCGGCGATCACGCCGTCGTGGCGGGAACGGCCGCCCGCTGCTTCAGGGCGGCATAGTGCGCCCAGAGCAGCCGCGCCGCCACCGCCCGGTGCGGCCGCCAGCGCTCGCCGATCCCGTCCATGGCGGTCCGGTCGGGGCGGGCGGGCAGGCTGAGCGCGTCGGCCGCCGCCGCCTGCAGCGCCACGTCGCCGGCCGGCCAGGCATCGCCATGGCCGAGGCAGGTGAGGAGATAGACCTGCGCGGTCCAGGGCCCGATGCCGCTGACCCGCACCAGCGCCGCTTCAGCGGCTTCCGCCTCCAGCAGGGCGAGCCCGTCGAGGTCGAGCGCACCGTCCAGCACGGCTGCCGCGAGGGATCGCAGCGTCCGGATCTTCGGCCGCGACTGGCCGGCGGCGCGGTAGTCCGCATCGCTCGCGCCGGCGAGCCGTTCCGGCGTGATCGCGCCGAAGACGCCGAGCGTCCGCTCCCAGATGACAGCTGCCGCCGCGATCGAGATCTGCTGGAAGACTACCACATGGACCAGCCCCTCGAAGCCGGCCGGTCGCCGCCGCAGGGGCGGGCGCCCGTGGCGGGCATGGAGGCGCGCCATGACCGCGCAGCGGCCGGCCAGGGCCGCCAGCCGCGCGTCCAGGTCGTCCTCCGTCGCGATGAGGTCCTCGGCCATCTTGCTCCCCGTGCCCACCTCGACCATAGGCTGACGCCATGACGGTCGCCCACCCCTTTCAAGCGCGCCACCCGGTCCTGCGCTTCGCGCCGAGCCCCAACGGCCTGCTCCATCTCGGCCACGCCCGTAGCGCGCTGGAGAACGAGAGGATGGCGGCAGCCCTCGGCGGGCGGCTGCTGCTGCGCATCGAGGATATCGACCAGGCACGCTGCCGGCCCGAACACGAGGCGGCCATGATCGCCGACCTCGCCTGGCTCGGCCTCGCCTTCGAGACGCCCTATCGTCGCCAGTCGGACCATCTCGCCGATCATGGGGCCCTGCTCGCCAGGCTCGCCGCCATGGGCCTCGTCTATCCCGCCTTCGAGAGCCGCGGCGAAGTGAAGGCCCTGGCGGCTGCCGCAGCGGCAGCGACGGGAAAGCCCGTCGCGACCGATCCCGACGGCGCGCCGCTCTATGCCGGCCGGGGGCGCGAGATGCCGGCGGAGGAAGCCGCGGCCCGGATCGCGGCCGGCGAGCCCCATGCCCTGCGGCTCGCGATGGGCGCGGCGCTGGCGCGGCTCGACCGGCCGCTGACCTGGACCGAGGTCGACGCGGCGGGCCTTCCCCTGCGCATCGTCACAGCCCATCCGCAGCGCTGGGGCGACGTCGTTCTCGCGCGCAAGGATCTCGGCACCAGCTATCACCTCGCCGTCGTTGCCGACGACGCGCTGCAGGGGGTGACCCATGTGGTGCGCGGCGCGGACCTGTTCGAGGCCACCGCCGTCCACCGCCTGCTGCAGGAACTCCTCGGCCTGCCGGTGCCTGTCTACCGCCACCACGCCCTGGTCCTCGGCGCGGACGGGAAGAAACTGTCGAAGAGCGATCTGGCCGAGGGTTTCCGGGCCCTGCGCCAGGCCGGCATCAGCGCCGCGGAGGTTCGGGCGAGGCTGGGGTTTTGAGAGGGCCTGACCCCCGCCCTCAGATCGTCCGGCCCGCCGCCGCCCAATAGGGGTCGCGCAGCCGGCGCTTGAAGATCTTGCCCGAATCCTCCCGCGGCAGGTCGTGGCGGATCTCGATGTGCCGCGGCAGCTTGTAGTCGGCGATCCGGGTGGCGAGCGCGGCCCTCAGCGCCTCCGGATCGATCTCCACCCCCGGCTGCGGCGCGATCACCGCCATGATGCTCTCGCCGAACTCGGCATGGGGAATGCCGAAGACGGCGCAATCGCGCACCTGCGGCAGGGCCAGCAGCGCCGCCTCGATCTCCGCCGGATAGATGTTGACGCCGCCGGCAATGATCATGTCGCGCTTGCGGTCGCAGAGAAACACGTAGCCGTCCGCATCCACGAACCCGACATCGCCGCAGGTGATGAAGCCGGAATCATCCACCTCGCGGCGCTTCTCCGGCGCCTTGTGATAGGTGAAGTCGGGATAGCCGGCGATCCGGCAGAAGAGTTCACCGACGGCGCCCTGCGGCAGGGCCTTGCCGGCATCGTCCAGCACCCGGATCTCCGCCCCGGGCGACAGCCGGCCGACGGTCCCCGGCTTCTTCAGCGCGTCCTCCGACGTGGCGAAGGTGACGGGGCCGGTCTCCGTGCCGCCGTAGAATTCGTGGATCACCGGGCCCCACCAGGCGATCATCGCGCTCTTCACATCGGCCGGACAGGGCGCCGCGGCGTGGATGACGAAGCGCAGCGAGGACAGGTCGTAGCGCTGGCGGACCGCGTCGGGCAGCTTCAGCAGCCGCACGAACATGGTCGGCACCATGAAGACCGTGTCGATGCGGTGGGTTTCGATCAGCCTCAGCATGTCCTCCGCGTCGAAGCGCGGCATCAGCACCAGCACACCGCCGAGACGTCCCGCGCGGATGCCGAAGGAATTGGGGGCGGAATGGTAGAGCGGCCCCGGCAGCAGGGCGCGCACGCCGGGCCTGAGGCCGTAGACGAGGGCGCGCAGCCCTTCCGTTGCCTTCGCCTCCTCCGGCGTCGGCGCCCGGCGCTTGACCCCTTTCGGCTTTCCGGTGGTGCCGGATGTATAGATCATGCTCATCGGCGCCGGGCGGGCCGGCCCGTCGAAGGGCGCTTCACCGCCGAGCCAGGCATCGAGATCGCGGCTGCCGGCCGGGGGCTCGCAAGGCCCGGGCGACGGGAAATGCCGCGCCACCTCGGGCGGCACCGGCGCGGTGAAGACGGTGAGGCCGCCGGGCAGGTCGCCAGCCATCGGTGCCAGCAGGTCCGCGTGGCCGATCAGCACCTTGGCCTCGCAATCCGCGAGGATGTAGCGGACCTCGTCGGGCTTGAGGTGCCAGTTCACCGGCACCGCATAGGCCCCCAGCATGGCCGCCGCATAGGTGGCCTCGAGAAAGGCGATGTCGTTGCGCATGAGGATGGCGACGCAGTCGCCGGGTCCGACGCCGAGCCGGTCGAGGCCGCCGGCGATCCGCCGGGCGCGCGCCTCGACGGCTTCGGGATCGCGCTGGCGCCCGCCGCTGACGATGCCGCGCGACAGGCCGTCCGCACCTTCCGCCATCGCTGCCACTCCCTTGCCGGCCCGGACCGTCAGTTGACCGCCCGCGCCCGTCCCTCCCAGTGGGGACGCCTCAGTTCCGTCTTCAGGATCTTGTTGGCCTGCGACAGCGGCATGGCCTCGCGCACCTCGATGGTCTGCGGGCATTTGAAGCCGGCGATCCGCGTCTTGCAGTGGGCGATGATGGCCTCCGCCGTGGCGCTCTGCCCGGCCTTGAAGGTCACGACGGCATGCACCGCCTCGCCCCAGAGGGCATGCGGTACGCCGATCACCGCGCATTCGCGGATGGCGGGATGGGTCAGGACGGCATTCTCGACCTCGATCGAATAGACGTTCTCGCCGCCGGTGACGATCATGTCCTTGATCCGGTCGGAGACGTAGACATAGCCGTCGGCGTCGAGATAGCCGGCGTCGCCGGTGTGCATGTAGCCGCCGCGCAGCGCCTCCGCGGTCATGTCCGGCTGGTTCCAGTAGCCCTTCATCACCGTCGCCCCGGCAACGATGATCTCGCCGATCGTGCCCACCGGCACGTCGCGGTCGTCGGGATCGACGACGCGCAGGTCGCAGCCGACGATGACGCGTCCACCGGAGGCGAGGCGGTGGGTCCTGGCGGGATCGAGCGTGTGGTCGTCGGGCTCCAGATAGGTGCAGGCCGGCGACAGCTCCGTCATCCCGTAGGCCTGGGCGAAGCGCACCTTCGGCAGCCGCTTCATCAGCGCCTCCAGCGTCGCCACCGGCATGGGCGCGCCGCCATAGCCGATCATCTCCAGCGAGGAGAGATCATAGGCATCGAGGTCGGGCTCGTTGAGGATCATCGTCATCATGGTCGGCACCATGGAGGTGAAGGTGATCCGGTGGTGCTGGATGGCCTCCAGCACGCCCTTTACCGTGAAGCGCGGGATGACCACGTGGGTGGCGCCCAGAAGGGTGTTGGTGAAGACGCGCGAGCCGGCAGCGGCGTGATAGAGCGGGCCTGCATGCAGGCCGACGAGGCTGCTGCCGAGCCTGGTGTGCACCATGCCGCCGAACGAATTGGCCATGCAGTTGATGTGGGTGAGCATGACGCCCTTGGAGCGCCCCGTCGTCCCGCCCGTATAGAAGAGCACGGCGATGTCCTCGCCGCTGCGGCGGGCATCGGCGACCGGCGCTTGGGCCGCCAGCGCCGCCTCATAGCCGATCATGCCGGCGGGCAGGGCACCCTCGCCGGCGAAGACCACATGGCGGAGATCCGGGCATTGCGGCCGCAGGGCCTCGGCCATGGCGGTGAACTCGTCGCCGACCAGCAGGACCTTGGCGCCGCAATCCTGCATCAGGAAGGCGGTCTCCGGCTCGGCGTAGCGGGTCGAGACCGGCACGGCGATGCCGCCGGCCCAGAAGGCGGCGAAGAAGAATTCGAGATAGCGGTCGCTGGAATGGGACAGCATGGCGACCCGGTCGCCGGGTCCGATCCCGAGGCTCCGCAGCGCGCCGGCGAGGCGCGCGACCCGGTCTGCGAACTGATCCCAGGTCCAGCGCCGCGCGGCGAAGACGACCGCCGTCTTGTCGGGAAACAGCCGCCTGGCGCGGTGGACGGCGAGGGTGAGCTGCATCGTCATGGCGCGCATCTCCGCGCATCCCCACGATGCCATGCCTTTCGCGTCATGCTGCCTGCCCTGATCCGCGCCGGTCTTGTCGCCGGTTGCCCTCAACTCATGAAGCGATGTTTCTCACAATGAAACAGCACTTCGCAAGCAAGCCGGATGGCCGAGGGCTGCGGGGCTCCGCGGGTGTCGACGGGTTCAGATGTTGTAGCTGAAGCCGTCGGCCGATTCGCGCGCCAGGATCTGGTCCATCGACCGGGAGGGCTCGGCACAGCCGGCCGTGCCGACAGGCTTGGCGGGAACCCCGGCTACCGTCGTGTTCGGCGCGACGTCGTGCAGCACCACCGAGCCGGCGGCGACCCGGGCGCAGCGGCCGATCTCGATATTGCCGAGGATCTTGGCGCCGGCGCCGAGCAGCACGCCGCGGCGCACTTTGGGGTGGCGGTCGCCGGCCTCCTTGCCGGTGCCACCGAGCGTGACGCCCTGCAGGATCGACACATCGTCCTCGATCACCGCCGTCTCGCCGACGACGAGGCCGGTGGCATGGTCGAGGAAGACGCCCCGGCCCATGGGCACGGCCGGATTGATATCTGTCTGGAAGACCTCGGAGGAGCGGCTCTGGAGATAGAGGGCGAAATCACCGCGGCCCTGACCGAGCAGCCAATGCGCCAGTCGGTGGGTCTGGATGGCATGGAAGCCCTTGAAGAACAGGACCGGCTCGATGAGGCGGTCAGCGGCGGGGTCGCGGTCGATGACCGCCGCGGCATCGGCCCGCATGGCCATGGAGATGGTGGGCGCCGCGGCCAGTGCCTCGGTAAAGGCGTCGTGCAGGACGTCAGCCGGCACGTCGCCGGTGGCCAGACGGGCGGAGATGCGCCGTGCCACCGCATCCTCGAAGGACGAGGCGCGGCCGATCGTGCGCAGCACCAGGGTCGCCAGTTCCGGATTGGTCCGGGCCATGGCATCGCCCTCGCTGCGCAGGCGATGCCAGGCGAGATCGGCCGTGTCGGCTGGCAGGGGGATGATGGTTCCCGTCGCCTGGGTCTTCGCCATGGAACGAACCTCCGCAGCATGGATGGAGGGGAATAAGGGCACTGTTCGGGCCCGATTCAAGTCAATTTGGCGGGATAGAATGTTCGTCTCTGATTGCGGCCCATGGCGGAACGCCTGTTCTTTCGGCGCAGTCGTCGAGAGGAGATGATCTCGGACAGGGACCGTGCCTCCGGCATCAGGCAGGCGCGTCCTTGGCGGTCGTCACACCGCCATGGCCTGTTTCTCGCGCCGGCGCTGTACCGAGGAGGGAATGCGCAGGGCCTCGCGATATTTGGCGACGGTGCGGCGGGCGATGTCGATGCCCGAGGCCTTGAGCTTGTCCATGATGGCGTCGTCGGAGAGCACGTCGTCGGGCGTCTCGGCGTCGATCATCTGCTTGATGCGGTAGCGCACCGCCTCCGCCGAGTGGCTCTCGCCGCCCACTTCCGAATTGGCGATCGAGGAGGTGAAGAAATACTTCATCTCGAAGATGCCGCGGCTGGTCGCGATCGACTTGTTGGACGTCACCCGCGACACGGTCGATTCATGCATGCTGATGGCGTCGGCGATGGTCTTCAGGTTCAACGGCCGCAGATACTGGACGCCCAGCGCGAAGAAAGCGTCCTGCTGGCGGACGATCTCGGTCGCGACCTTCAGGATGGTGCGGGCGCGCTGGTCGAGGGCGCGGGCGAGCCAGGTCGCGGTCTGCAGGGCGTCGGCGAGGAAGGTCTTCTCCGTGTCCTTCTTCGTCGTCTTCGACACCCGCGCGTAATAGCTCTGGTTGACCAGCACCTTGGGCAGGGTTTCGCTGTTCAGCTCGACGATCCAGCCGCCGTCCGGCCCGGCGCGGACCATGACATCCGGCACCAGTGGCTGCACCGGGGCGAAGCCGAAGGCGAGGCCCGGCTTGGGGTTCAGGCGGCGGATCTCCGCCACCATGTCGGCGAGATCCTCGTCGTCGACGGCGCAGAGCTTCTTCAGCGCCGCATAGTCGCGCTTGCCGAGCAGGTCGAGATGGCCGACCAGCACCTGCATGGCGGGGTCGAAGCGATCCTTGTCCCTGAGCTGGATCGCCAGGCACTCCGCGAGGTTGCGCGCAGCCACGCCCGAGGGCTCGAAACTCTGGATCACCTCGAGGACGCTGGTCACGTCCTCGATCTCGGCACCGAGCCTTTCGGCGACCTCCTCGACGGTGACGGTGAGATAGCCGGCATCGTCCACCGCATCGATCAGCATCTGGCCGATGAGACGGTCCGCCTGGGTCTCGACGGCGAGCGTCAGCTGATTCGACAGGTGGTCGGCGAGCGACAGGTCGGCGGAGACGAAGGCCTCGAGATTGTAGTCCTCGTTGTCGCTGCCGCCCGAGCCGACATTCGACCAGGATGATGTCATCGGGTCGGAGGCCGCATCGGCATGCCGGGTTTCCGGGCCCTTGTCGTCGGGGAAGACGTTTTCAAGGTCCGTGCCCAGCCGCTCCTCGATGTCGGTGCGGCTGTTCCCCATGTCGTCGCCGAGCCAGTCGCCGGCCTGGGCGTCGCCGGGATCGGCGGCAGGCGGCGCATCGGGCATCTCGCCCTCGACCGCAGGATCGGGCGCCTCGGCCCGTTCCAGCAGCGGGTTCTTCTCCAGCTCCTGCTCGACATAGGCGACGAGATCGAGATTGGACAGCTGCAGGAGCTTGATGGCCTGCATGAGCTGGGGCGTCATGACCAGCGACTGGCCGACGCGGAGCTCTAATCTGGCTGACAGGGCCATCGTCTCGGGCGCATCCCTCTGTTCTCTTGCGCCGCATCATAGAGGGCAGGCGGCGCGAACAGCAAGGTTCATGCCATAGTTCCGATGACTGAGGCGTTAAGAGCGCAGCGCCGCTGCATCCCCGCGCGTCAGAGCCGGAACTCCTCGCCGAGATAGAGGCGGCGGACGTCGGGGTTCGAGACGATCTCGTTCGGCGTGCCTTCCATCAGCACCTGTCCCGAATGGATGATATAGGCGCGGTCGATGAGGCCGAGCGTCTCGCGCACATTGTGGTCGGTGATGAGCACGCCGATGCCGCGCTCCTTCAGGTGGCGGACGAGGTTCTGGATGTCCCCCACCGCGATCGGGTCGATGCCCGCGAAGGGTTCGTCCAGCAGCATGAAGGACGGCCGCGTCGCAAGGGCGCGGGCGATCTCGAGACGGCGGCGCTCGCCGCCCGACAGGGCGATGGCCGGGCTCTTGCGCAGGCGGGTGATGGTGAATTCCTCGAGCAGTTCGTCGAGGTCGCGCTCGCGCTTGGCCTTGTCCTTCTCGGTGACCTCGAGCACGGCGCGGATATTGTCCTCGACATTGAGGCCGCGGAAGATCGAGGCCTCCTGCGGCAGATAGCCGATGCCGAGCCGTGCCCGCCGGTACATCGGCAGCGCCGTGATGTCGTGGCCGTCGAGCTCGATATGGCCCCTGTCCGCCTCGACGAGGCCGGTGATCATGTAGAAGACCGTGGTCTTGCCGGCGCCGTTCGGGCCGAGCAGGCCGACCGCCTCGCCACGTCTGAGGTCGAGGCTCACGCCGCGCACCACGGCGCGGCCCTTGTAGCTCTTCCATACCCCGTGGACCGACATCACGCCTTCGCCGGAGCGCGGCTCGTCCTGGCTGCGCGCCACCACGACCGGCGCGGGCTTGTCGAGCTCGGCCACCTGGGCGGCCATTTCCTTCACCAGCCAGTCGTCGTCGACGGCGGCGGCCTCGTGAGCCGGCCTCCGTCCCAGAAAACCGGAGACGCGGGTGATGAAGGACACGGCAGGCCTATCCGCGCGGGCTGCGCGCCTGCGGCCGAGCCGGCGCGCAATCGGGATTGTTGGCGCCTCCGCCTCCGCCCCCCGTTCCCTGGAGGATGCCGGAGACGCGCCCGCCCGAGGGCGCGGCGTCGATCCGCACGCGGTTGGCGGTGAGATCGGCATGGAGGCGCGCGCCGCGCAGGATGTTCTCGCACTGGGTCAGCGTGACATTGCCTTCCATGATCGCCTCGTTGCGGCGGGCATCGAAGGAGCCGCGCTCGGCGGTGGCGGTCTGGTTCTTCGAGCGGACGATGACGCCGCCCTGCATCTCGAAGCGCCGCACGTTCTGCTGCTCGGCGGGGGCGCCGGCCGCGCCGCCCTGGCGCGGCGTGGTGGTCGCCGGCCGGCCGGCGGCGCCATTGTCATTGTCCTCGTAGAAGATCACGAGACGGGCCGTCTGCAGCGTCGATTCGCCCTGCTGGATGCGGACATTGCCGGTGAGCACGGCACGCTTCTCGGTATCGAAGACTTCCGCCCGGTCGGCCTCGAAATTGATCGGGTCGCTGCGGTTCTGGGTGAACCCGACGAAGGGGCTGCCGGCCTGCTGGGCGGAGGCGGCCGGCGCGAAGAGCGCGGCGGCGATCAGCGCGGCGACCAGCGGCCGCCGGTCGAAGAAGAGCGCGGCGGTGCCGGCCAGCGTCATGGTCAGTCTCCGGATCGGCTTGGCGCAGGCGTGGGCTGCGAAAGATCGGTAATGGTCGGGTCGGGCGGTTCTGGCGTGAAGTTACCACGCACCGTGCCTTCAAGCACGATCACCTTGCCGTTGTCACTAATTTGCATGCGCTCGGAGGCGATATCGCCGCGCGGTGACGTCAGCTTTACCGGACCGTTGGAACCGATCGTTCCGGCCCGGGTGTCGATCAGCGCATGGCCGAGTTGTCCGGTCTGGCCGTTCGACGTGGTCACGGTGACGTCCTGGTTGAGCTCGACGCGGCCCGTCTTGGTATCGAGCATGCCGGCCGCCGAGGTCACGCGGGCAGTGCCGCCGCCCTCCAGCTGCATCTCCGAATCGATCGCCGTCAGGGCGACGACATTGGCCTGGGTGATGTCGTGCTCGGCCCGGGTCGCGGTGACACGGTAGAAGCGGTTGTCGGTCGTGTAGCCGGTCAGCCGCGGCGCCTCCATCGTCACCTTCGAGCCGGACAGGGAGACGGCGGCGACGGAGACCGGCAGGTTCAGGGCCTTCAGCGGATCCCACCACGACACGAAGCCGACGGCGCCGATGATGATGACGGCGAGGATCGGCACCAGGACGCGCATCCGCCGCACCCGCCGGGAGTGACGGAAGGCGACGCCGAACGCCGCCTCGCGCGCGGCGTGACTGCCCCTGCCGCCGGTGGCGGCGCCGTTCCATTCATCCGTGCGGCGTCCAGCCATGGTCTACGTCCGTCTTTATGCCGCGGCTCCACGGCCTCCGGCCGCCCCGCCCGCGGCACAGATCATGACTCTATGGCCCCACCGTGGCGAGTGCCAAGCGGAACCTGCCCGGAAAGCGTCGCGCCTGCTCAGGAATGCGCGAAAATGTCGATCTCCGGCCAGCCCGCGAGGTCGAGGTCGGCGCGCGTCGGCAGGAAGGCGAAACAGGCATCCGCCAGGGCGGTGCGGTTCTCGCGCGCCAGCATCGCGTCGAGCCTGTCCTTCAGCGCATGCAGATGCAGGACGTCGGAGGCCGCATAGTCGAGCTGGGCTGCGGTGAGCGTGTCGGCGGCCCAGTCGGAGCTTTGCTGCACCTTGGACATGTCGAGGCCGAGCAGCTCGCGCGACAGGTCCTTCAGGCCGTGGCGGTCGGTATAGGTACGCACCAGCCTGGAGGCGATCTTGGTGCAGTAGACAGGCCGGGCCGTCACACCGAAGGCGTGTTTCAGCACCGCCACGTCGAAACGGGCGAAATGGAAGAGCTTGGTGACCTTCGGATCGGCGAGCAGGGCACACAGGTTCGGCGGCGCCGCCTGCCCGGGACGGATCTGCACCACGTCGGCGCTGCCGTCGCCCGGCGAGAGTTGCACCACGCAGAGGCGGTCGCGCTGGGGAATGAGGCCGAGGGTCTCGGTGTCGATGGCGACGGTGTCGACCTGATAATGGCTGAGGTCTGGAAGGTCGCCGACATGCGCGCGGATGTTCATGGTGATCCTCGGGCGGGATGGGTCCGGCGGCGGGCCAGGCTCCGTGCGCCTTGCGCTGGCGCATGGACTTGGGGCCGCATCAGGTCCTATAGGGCGACAGACCCGAGAAATCCAATGACCGCCACACCGCTGAAGCTTTACGCCTTCGACGCCGAGGATCTCGCCGTCCTGTCCGCCCATCTGCAGGACGCCGTCCTCAAGCCCACCGACATCGCCTATCTGGCGCGCGAGCGCCGGTTCGCGCTGGTCTGCAACCGGTTCGACTGGACCGCCGCCGAGGGCGGCGAATGCCAGCGCCGCCGCACTGGCCTGCATTTCGAGCGGGTCACCGCTGTCAAGGCGCGCGCCGTTCCCAAGGTGGAGGACGCCGTCCTGGAACTGCTGACCATCCATTTCGAGCCTGAGGGCGAAGAGTCCCCCGGCGGCACGGTCGAACTGGTTTTCGCCGGCGGCGGCGGCATCCGCCTGGTGGTCGAATGTATCGAGGCGGCGATGGACGACCTCGGTCCCATGTGGGCGGGCCTGGCGACCCCGAAGCACGACTAGGCGCCCCTCAAGGCGCGCGCGGTCCGGCGACCTCGGCGGCGATCGTCGCCACCGCCTCCACCGTGGCGGCCTCCGGTGTGATCCGCCAGGAGGCGAAGAAGTCGAGTTCCGGCAGCCGCACGGTGGTGCGCAGCGACCTGAGCCGCCCCGATGCCAGTTCGCCGCCCGCGATCGCCTCCGGCACCGCGGCGATGCCAAGCCCGTCCTCCGCCATGCGCAGGATCGTCGCCATGGACGAGGAGGCATGGATGCGCACCGGCGGCAGGTCCGGGGCCGAGAACATCTCGCGCAGGATCAGATAGGGGCGGGTGTTGCGCGAGAAGGTAAGGATCGGGTGGGCTGCCAGGGCGGCGAGCCCGATCGGGGTGCTGGGCACCGCGAGGCCGGGCCCCGCCAGGAAGGCGAGGCGATAGGTCGACAGCGGCAGGTTCTTCAGCTGCGGCGCCGCCAGCGCCCCGAGGACGAAGACGAGATCGAGTTCCTGCGCCACGAGGCGGTCGCGCAGGTTCGGGGTGATGTCCACCTCGATCTCCAGCGCCAGGCCGGGATAGGCCTTGGCCATCCGTTCGACGAAACGCGGCAGCCAGGTGTGGACGATGGTCTCGGCGACGCCGAGCCGCAACGTGCCGCGGATCGCCGTCCGGTCGGCGACGGCATGCAGCATCTCCGCCCGCAGTTTGAGGAGGCGCTCGGCATAGTCGATCACCCGCCGCCCGGCATCGGTCGCCACCACCGTGCGCTTCTCGCGCACCAGCAGGCGCTGGCCGATCTCGGCCTCCAGCTGGGCGATGCGCTGCGACACCGCCGGCTGCGTCGTCCGCAGCTTCACCGCGGCGCGGTTAAAGCTCTTGAGGCTGGCCACCCAGACCAGCGTTTCGAGGGCCTTGAAGTCCACCATGCTGCCGGCCATCGATAAGCTGGATTAATCGTAACCGATCCAAACTTAGGATTGGACCCGCTGCAAGCGGAATGATGCACTGCTCGCCCAGGGACGTTCTTCCCGGGAGAAAAACATGGCTGTCGCCCAGTTTCGCGCACCTGCCGTCCGGGACGTCAGCGATCCCGTCGAGGTCCGGCGCGCCATCCGCCGGGGGGACATCAGTGGCCATACCGCCGGCCTGGCGCCCGGCCGGGTCCAGGGCAATCTCGCCATCCTGCCGAAGGATCTCGCCGGCGATTTCCTGCGCTTCTGCACGCTCAACCCCAAACCCTGCCCGGTGATCGGCCTGTCCGAGCCTGGCGATCCCACGGTCCCGGCCCTCGGCATGGACCTCGACATCCGCACGGATATTCCGCGCTACCGCGTCTGGAAGGACGGCATGCTGGTCGACGAGCCGACCGACATCCGTTCCTGGTGGCGCGACGACCTCGTCGCCTTCGTCATCGGCTGCTCCTTCTCCTTCGAGGAGGCGCTGATCCAGGACGGCATCCCGATGCGCCACATCGGCTGCAACACGACGGTCCCGATGTGGCGGACCAACATCGCCTGCGCCCCGGCCGGACCCTTCGCCGGCCCGATGGTCGTGTCGATGCGGCCCCTGAAGCCGGCGGATGCCATCCGCGCTGTGCAGATCACCTCGCGCTTCCCGGCCGTCCATGGCGCGCCGGTCCATATCGGCCTGCCCGAAGCCATCGGCATCCGCGACCTCGGTGCGCCCGATTACGGCGACCCCGTCGAGGTCAAGGCCGACGAACTGCCGGTCTTCTGGGCCTGCGGCGTCACCCCTCAATCGGTCATTGCCGCGGCCAAGCCACCCTTCGCCATCACCCACGCGCCGGGCTCCATGCTCGTCACCGACCTCACCAACAGCCGGATCGCCGCCCTGTGACCATGCCCGCCCCGCCGCCGCACCCCGGCTTCGGGGCCTTCGGCAAGATCCACCGCGAGTTCTTCGATGCCTTCGTCGGCGGAAGCTGGCAGCCCGTGGCCGGCTATGCTGGCGTCGAGGAGAAGATCCTCTCCGGCCGCCTCGACCCGGTGACGCGCCGGGGCGCCGTGACGCGGCTCGGTCGCTGGGCCTCCGGCGCCGTGGTGGAGCATCCCGTGTCGCATGATTGGTGTGAGGAGGTCTTCATCGTCTCCGGCTCCCTCATGCTTGGCACGCTTGCTGCAAAGGCCGAGGCCGTTCGGCTGCCCTTCGGAACCTATGCCGTCCGGCCGCCGCACATCATCCATGGTCCCTTCTTCAGCGACGAGGGCTGTCTGCTGATCGAGTTCCTCTACTACCCGCCGGCTTCATAACAACAGTCCAGAGACCACGCCGACCGACCACCGCCGCCGCCGTGCGGCCCATCGACGAAGGAGAGACCACGATGATGCGCTTGCGAACCGCCGCCACGGCGGTGGCCCTGTCCCTGTCCGGCGCCCTGCCCGTCCTCGCCCAGGCCGTTCCGGCCGGCCCGCCGGTCAATGTCCAGATCGTGACCCAACCCGGCCCGGCCATGCCGCAGTTTACCCGCGTCGACCAGCCGCTGATCCGCGACGGCCTCGCCGCCAAGTCCAATGGCCGCATCCGGGTGACGCTGGCCTCCTGGCCCGAGCGCAACCTCAACGGCCCGGAAATCCTGCGCCTCGTCCGTTCCGGCCAGGTCGATATCGGCGCCGTGCCGCTGAACACCGTCGCAGGCGACGTGCCGCTCCTCGACGTGATCGATCTCGCCGGCCTCAATCCGAGCCTCGACCAGGCGCGCAAGGTGGCCGCCGCCATGCTGCCGGAGGTCAACAAGGAGCTGGAGCGCTTCGGCGTCCGCATCCTCGTCATGTATCCCTTTGCCGCCCAGCAGTTCTTCTGCCGCGGTCAGGTGACCAGCCTCGCCGACCTGCGCGGCAAGCGCATCCGCACCGGCGGCGGGTCCTCGAACGACTTCGTCAGCCAGATCGGCGGCCAGCCGACCGGCATCGGCTTCCCCGAAGTCTATTCGGCGCTGGAGCGCGGCGTCGTCGACTGCGCCATCACCGGCACCGGTTCGGGCAACTCGGCCCGCTGGTATGAAGTCACCCAGAGCCTCTACGCCCTGCCGCTCTTCTGGTCGGTCTCCGCCTATGTCGTGAACATCCAGTGGTGGAACCGCCTCGATCCCGCCGTGCGCGCCGCCATGGAAGCGACCATGAGCGAGGTCGAGGAGGCCCAGTGGAAGCTCGGGCTCGAACAGACCGAGGACGGCATTTCCTGCAATATCGGCGACCGCGCCGCCTGCAAGCTTGGCCGCGTGCCGGATGCCAATCCGATGCGCGTCTACCGCCCGGTGGCGGCCGATACCGACGTGATGCGCACGACCCTGACATCGACCATCCTGCCGAATTGGGTGAAGCGCTGCGGCGCCCGCTGCGGCGAGATCTACAACCGTATCGTGGCGCCGATCACCGGCGTCACCTATGCCGGCAACTGATCGCCGCCATCACCAACGTCACGCGGGCGGAGAGCCGGCCCGCGTGACCCGACCGCAGGGACGAGGGTGCTCCCCGGGGGGATCACCGCCGGGCAGGCCCGATCGGGCCTCGGGGGAGCCGCGATGCTGAACACGATGATCGACGTCGCCAGCCTCGGCCGGCGGTCCCTGGCCCGGCTCGGCACTGTCATGGGCTATGTCGCAGGCTGGGGCTTCATCGCCACCGCCGGCCTCATCACCTTCGACGTGCTGGCACGCCGCTTCCTCGGCTTCTCTTCCCAGGCGACGACGGAACTGTCCGGTTACGCCCTCGCTTTCGGCATCGCCTGGGGACTCGCCCATACGCTCTCCATGCGGGCCCATGTCCGCATCGACGTGGTGGTGAACATGTTCCCCACCCGCATCCGTCACTGGCTGCACCTGACCAGCCTCGCCTTTCTCGCCGTGCTGGTCGGCTACCTCTTCTATGGCGCCTGGCTGCTGGTGGAGGAATCGCTCCTCTTCAACGCCACCGACATCAGCGTCATCCGCACCCCGCTGGCGATCCCGCAGGGGCTCTGGGCCTTCGGCATTGGCGCCTTCTTCCTGCTGATCCTCGCCATGCTGCTGGAAGGGTTCCTGCTCATCGTCGCCGGCCGCGGCCACGAGGCGGAACAGATGCTGCACAGCCGCTCCTACCAGGAGGAGGTCGCCGAAGCGCTCGAGGCCGTGGGCGAACCCGTCCCCGATGACCCCCGATCGCCGGCCGCGCCCGCGAAACCCGAGGTGAAGCCGTGATCGCCGTCGTCTTCCTTCTCATTCTCGTCGCCATCATGTTCGGCATGAGCTTCACCGGCCACGCGCCGTCCGGTGAGCTGATGGGCGAGATCATGTTGCTGGTCGGCCTGTTCATGCTGTTCTTCGGCATGGGCATCTATGTCGGCGCGGCGCTCGGCGTGCTCGGCCTCATCGTCGGCTATGCCTTCTCCGACCGCCCCTTCTGGCTTTTCATCGGCCAGACCATCTGGAACCCGTCCTCCTCCTTCGTGCTGGTGGCCGTGCCGCTCTTCCTGCTGATGGGCGAGATCCTGTTGCGCGCCGGCCTTTCTGACCGGCTCTACAAGACGCTCAACATCTGGCTGAACCGCATGCCGGGTGGCCTCCTGCACACCAATATCGCGGCGTCCGGCGTCTTCTCGGCGATCTCCGGCTCGTCCGTCGCCACTGCCGCCACCATGGGCTCGGTGGCGCTGCCCTTCTTCAAGGACAAGCCCTACGACCCGAAGATGGTGCTCGGCTCGCTCGCCGCCGGCGGCGCGCTCGGCAATCTCATCCCGCCGGGCATCACCTTCATCATCTACGGCCTGATCACCGAGACCTCGGTCGGCGCGCTCTATGTCGCGGCCATCGGGCCGAGCATCCTGGTCGTCGCGCTCTTCATCGCCATCATCCTGTTGAAGGCGAAGACGGCCGCACCGCGCGATCCCGACGGCCCCCGCTACAGCTGGGGCGAGAAGATGCGCAGCCTGGTCGACCTCGCGCCCACCGCCGTGCTCATCCTCATTGTGCTGGGCACCATCTATGGCGGCCTGGCCACGGCGACCGAATCGGCCGCCCTCGGCGTCGTCGCGGCCATCGTGCTGGCCGCCCTCGACGGCAAGCTCTCCTTCAAGATGCTCAATGATTCGGCCGAGGCCACGGCGCGCAACACGGCACTGATCGGCCTAATCCTGTTCGGCGCCTATCTGCTCAACTATGTCTTCACCGCCCTCGGCGTGCCGCAGGCCCTCGCCCAGCTTGTCTCCCAGATGCCGCTGCCGCCCTGGGCCATCATGCTGCTGATCATCGGCTTCTATCTGGCGCTCGGCACCTTCATGGAGGGCTTCTCCATGATGATCACCACGATCCCGGTCATCTTCCCCGTCGTCGTGGCGCTCGGCTACGACCCGATCTGGTTCGGCGTCATCGTCGTCATGCTGGTGGAGATCGCGCTGATCTCGCCGCCCGACGGCACCGTGCTCTATGTCCTGCAGGGCATGCGCAAGGATGGCGGGCCGATCACCGACGTCTTTTCCGGCGTGCTGCCCTTCATGCTCGTCTACATCCTGGCGGTTGGCGTGCTCATGGTCTTCCCCGCCATCGCCACCTGGCTGCCGAGCGTGATGCGCTGAGACAACGCCGCCGCCGCCAACCGGTTCAGATTGCGTTCAGTCGCGCCCTCGCATGGATGGGGTCCTCACAACCCTCCGGGGCGTGCGGGCGCGGCTCGCCGGATTCATCCTGCGCGACAATATCGCGTGGCCGATGGCTTTATTCGGAAACGAACCGTCGCTATAGCTCGGCCCCGGATTTTTCAGCGGATGAAGGCTGGAATGCGCCGTTCGGCGCGGCCGGCCCAGGAATGAAAGCTCGGATATGACGCGTGTCGCGATTGTGGGTGGCGGGCCGGGTGGGCTCTTCACCAATTACCTGCTCGACCGGTTCTGCGACGGTCTCTTCACCGCCACCCTGTTCGAAGCCTCCGACCGCCTCGGCGGCAAGATCGCCACCGACAGCTTCGAAAAGGGCCCCTCGCTCTTCGAGCGCGGCGTCGCCGAATATTACGACTATTCCCATTTCGGCCCCGACCCGCTGAAGCGGATCATCACCGAGGTGATGGGCCTCGACGTCGTGCCGATGGACGGCAAGGGCGTCATCCTCGAGGGCAAGATCCTCAACAACCGCCGCGACATCAAGAAGCATTTCGGTGACAAGACGCTGAAGGCCATCGACGCCTTCCACGCCACCTGCCACGAGCTCTGCTCGCCCGACGAGTATTACGAAGGCTATTCGGGCGACGACAACAAGCACCCCTGGGGCGGCAAGACCTTCCGCGAGGTCCTCGACACGGTCGAGGACGAGATGGCGCGCAAATATATCGAGATCGCCTCGCGCTCCGACGTCGCCACCGAGGCCCAGCTGACCAATGCGCTGAACGGCCTGAAGAACGTCCTCATGGACGATCCGAAATACCTGCGCCTCTATTCCGTCGTCGGCGGCAACGAGAAGCTGATCGAGGGGCTCGCCGCCCGCGTCTCCGCCAAGATCATGCTGGAGAGCCGCGTGGCGAAGATCGCCCGCAACGACAGCGGCACCTACACGCTCACCGTCCGCCGCAAGGGCCGCGACGAGACGCATGAGTTCGACCATGTCGTCGTCGCCGTCCCCAACTACTGGGTCAGCCAGATCGAGTTCGCCGGCCGCGAGGAGCGCATGGCGATCCAGAAGCACCAGGCCCGCTACGACAATCCGGCCCATTACCTGCGCGTCACGATCCAGTTCAAGAAGCCGTTCTGGAACGAGCACTTCCAGGGCCATTACATCATGACGGACGCCTTCGGCGGCGCCTGCATCTATGACGAGACGGCGCGCCACCCCTCCAAGCACGGCGTTCTCGGCTGGCTCATTCCCGCAACCCATGCCCTCGCCCTGTCGAACCTCGACGACGAGCGCCTCGTCCAGCTCGCCCTCGATTCGCTCCCCGCCGAGCTCATCGCCACGGCGAAGAAACAGATGATGGACGCCAAGGTGCAGCGCTGGGTCGGCACCATCTCCGGCCTGCCCGGCGGCCATCCCGCCCCCGAGCTGCGCGAGCGCCACCAGCCCGATGGCAAGGTCCTGCCGAACCTCTATCTGGTCGGCGACTATCTCTTCGATTCGACCGTCAACGGCGCCTATGACTCGGCCAATTTCGTCGTCGACATGATGATGGGCAAGCTGCGCGGCGCCGCCTATTCCGGCGCCCGCAAGAAGGCCGCCCTGGAGAAGCAGAAGGGCGTCATTGAGGAGGGCTTCGTCGAGTCGACCCTCACCGACGACTACCACGACGAATATGCCGAGGGCCTCTCCTACGAGGAGAGCTTCCGCGAATATTTCGACGAGCAGTACAATGCCGACCTCTACGAGTGCATCTTCGGCATCAAGCCGCCCTACACGCTGCTCGACGTCGGCTCGGCCTCGGGCCTGACGCTGAAGTGCTTCGCCGATATCGGCATCGACGCCTGGGGCATCGAGAACTCGCGCCATGTCCATGCCCAGACACCGAAGGACTGGCTGCACCGCAACCTGCTCGGCGACGTCACCAAGCTGCCCTTCGAGGACCAGTCCTTCGACGTCATCTATGACACCTGCCTGTGCTACGTGCCGGAGGAGCTGATCGACAAGGCGATCCAGGAACTCTACCGCGTCACCCGCATCGGCATCTTCTTCGGCGGCATCACTGCCGACATGACCCGCGAGGTCATCGAGTATCACGACGTCTTCGACGGCGTCCTGACGCTGGAATCGACCTGGCAATGGTCCGAGCGCTTCCAGCGCCATGGCTGGCGCCCGGCCGTGCACGATCAGAAGATCCTCAAGAAGGCCTGGAAGATCGAGTGCGACGCCAATGAAGGCGACTTCCCCTGGTATCCGGACATGGAGACCATGCGCTACTGCTTCTACGCCAAGCCGGATGCCGGCAAATGGGTCGAGAAGCTGATGGCCGGCCGCCAGAAGGGCCCGACCTCGAAGGTGCGGGCGGTGGCCGGCGGTCGCTGACCGGCCCGCTCTGACCGATGACCGGAGGCCGGACCCACGCGGGCCCGGCTTCTGTCCTGCGGTGCCGGGTTGCGGCGCCACGCGCGATTTCGGGTGCATCCTGCGGCGGAATGATGCATGACCTGCGGGATGCGGGCCGGCACGCATGGCCCCCTTCCCCGACCTGCAAATGATCCAAGATCCGTCATGAGCCAGGACAAGAACTACGTCGAGCCCGACGACGATGAGGACGAGGAGGAGGAGGACGTCAGTGCCGACGACCTCCGGCTCATGGCCCGCTTCCTGGCGCCCTTCGCCGCGCCCTACAAGACCACCATTGCCCTTCTCGTCGTCCTGATCCTGACCGAGGCGGCCCTCAACTTCTCCTTCCCGCTGGTCACGCAATACCTCATCGACGAGGGCCTGATCAAAAAGGAATGGCGCGCCCTCCTCAATTCGCTCCTTTTCATGGGCGCCGCCGCCATCGCCGTCTCGGCGGTCGCGCTGCTCGCCGACTTCGTCTACACGCGCCTCTTCGCCGACATCACGCGCGACATCCGCCAGCGCCTCTTCGACCATGTCCAGTCGATGTCGATGCCCTTCTTCCACACCACGCCGACCGGCACCGTGCTGTCGCGTTTCTCCGGTGATCTCGTGGCGCTCGAGGCCGCCCTGGTCGCCTTCGTGCCCGGCTTCGTCATGCCCTTCATGGAGGTCATCTACGCCACGATCCTGATGTTCATGTTCGACATCTGGCTCGGGCTGATCGCCTCCCTTGTCTTCCCGATGATCCTGTGGTGGCCGCGCATCTTCGCCCGCAAGGCCTTCCTCTTCGCCTATGACAAGCGCCAGACCGAGGGGCGGCTGATCAGCGCCGTCCAGGAGAACGTCTCGGCCCAGCCGGTGATCAAGGCCTTCGGCATGGTCGGGCGCGCCCGGCTGCACTTCGCCGGACTCAACGGCACCTGGGTCGGCATCGCCCGGCGCACCAACTTCTCCTCCGCCCTGGTCGAGCGCACGGCGCAGACGGGGCTCTACGTCATCCACATCGCCGTCTTCGCCCTCGGCGCCTACTGGGCCTTCACCGACCGCATCACCGTCGGCACGATCATCGCCTTCGAGGGCGTCTTCCTGTCCATGGGCTATGCCCTGACCAACGTCACCCAATATGTGCCCACCATGGCGCAGGCGGCCGGCTCCATCCGCCACCTCAGCGATCTCCTCGCCCAGAAGCCGACCATGGTCGATGCGCCGGACGCCGGCAGCCTCGCGCCCTTCGAACGCGAGATCGTCTTCGACAATGTCGCCTTCTCCTATCCCGGCTCATCCTTCCGCACCGAGAACCTCTCGGTCACCGTGCCGAAAGGCTCCTTCCTCGGCATCGTCGGGCCCTCGGGCTCGGGCAAGAGCACCTTCCTCAACCTGCTGATGCGCTTCTACGACCCGCTCGAGGGGCGGGTGACCATCGACGGCACCGACATCCGGACCGTGACCCAGGCCTCGCTCCGCGCCCAGATGGCCGTGGTTTTCCAGGAGAGCTTCCTCTTCAACACCTCCATCGCCGAGAACATCCGCATGGCCCATCCCGAGGCCACGATGGAGGAGATCATCGCCGCCGCCCGTCAGGCCGAGGTCCACGACTTCATTTCAGCCCTGCCGCAGGGCTATGAGACGACGGTCGGCGAGCGCGGCGGCCAGCTCTCCGGCGGCCAGCGCCAGCGCGTCGCCATCGCCCGCGCCCTCGTCCGCAACCCCGCGGTCCTCGTGCTCGACGAGGCGACCAGCGCCCTCGACGCCGAGACCGAGTCGAAGCTCAACGAGACCCTGCGCCGCATCGCCGAGACGCGCACCGTGGTCTCGGTCACCCACCGCCTCGGCTCGGTGGTCACCGCCGACCGCATCATCGTCCTCGACAACGGCCACATCGTCGAAACCGGCACCCATGACGCGCTGGTCAGGCACGGCGGGCTCTACGCCACCATGTGGTCGCGCCAACAGTCGGCGCGCCAGGCCGTGGCGGCGGTCGACGATGAGGAAGAGGAAGAATAAGCCAGGTCCGGGCGCCCCGCTTCGGCGCGCCGGCCGGGGCTTACAGCGCGCCGATATCCGGGGCGTGCGGGTTCTTCATGCCGACGACGTGGTAGCCGGCATCCACATGGTGGATCTCGCCGGTGACGCCGCGGGACAGATCCGACAGCAGGTACATGCCGGAATCGCCCACTTCGTCGATGGTGACGGTGCGGCGCAGCGGCGAATTGTACTCGTTCCACTTGAGAATGTAGCGGAAGTCGCCGATGCCGGAGGCGGCCAGCGTCTTGATCGGGCCGGCCGAGATGGCGTTGACGCGGATCTTCTTCTCGCCGAGGTCGGCGGCCATGTAGCGCACGCTCGCCTCCAGCGCCGCCTTGGCGACGCCCATGACGTTGTAGTGCGGCATCCACTTCTCGGCGCCGTAATAGGTCAGGGTGAGCAGCGAGCCGCCGTCCACCATCAGCTTCTCGGCGCGCTGGGCGATGGCCGTGAAGGAATAGCAGGAGATCAGCAGCGACTTGGTGAAATTGCCCTCGGTCGTGTCGACATAGCGGCCGGTGAGCTCGTCCTTGTCGGAGAAGGCGATGGCGTGGAGCAGGAAGTCGAGCTTGCCGAAGACCTTCTCGGTCTCGGCGAAGACGGCGTCGATGCTGGCGCTGTCGGTGACGTCGCAATGGCCGACGACATGGCCGCCGACCTCGGCCGCCAGCGGCCGCACGCGCTTTTCCAGCGCCTCGCCCTGGAAGGTGAACGCGAGCTCGGCGCCCTGGTCGGCGCAGGCCTTGGCGATACCCCAGGCGATGGACCGGTTGTTCGCCACCCCCATGATGAGGCCGCGCTTGCCCTGCATGATGCCTGCCATGTCATTCCTCATCCGGCATGCTGCCGCAAAATCAGCCGGGACCTATGCCATTGCCGCGCCGGGCGTGCAAGGCGGACGGGAAGTTCACAGGCTTTCGCGCGGATCGCCCTTGCGGCGGTCCTTCAGGACGCGGGCGAAACCCTCAAGGTCGGCGCTCGCCTCGGGCAGCACGATCCGCACGGTGACATAGAGGTCGCCCTGGCCACTGTCGGCTGGCAGGCCCTTGCCGCGCAGGCGGAAGGTCTTGCCCGAGGAGGTCATGGCCGGAAGGGTCAGCTCGACCTCGCCGTCGAGGGTCGGCGCCCGCACCTTCGCCCCGAGGATGGCCTCGTCGAGGGCGATGGGCAGGTCGAGCCTGAGATCCTTGCCCTCCGCCGTGAAGGCGGGATGGGGCTCGACCGCGACGACGACATAGGCGTCGCCTGTCGGGCGGCCGAGACTGCCGGGCCTGCCCTTGCCGCGCAAGCGCATGCGATGGCCCTCGCGCGTGCCCGCCGGGATCTTGAGGTCGACGGATTCGCCCGATGGCAGCATGACGCGCTGGGTCGAGCCGCGGGCGGCGTCGAGGAAAGGCACCTTGATGGTCAGCGTCACGTCCTCGCCCGAGGGCGGCGCGCCGAAATCCTCGCCGAAGGGCGCTTGGGCACGGCCACCCCGCGCCCCGCCGCTCATGCCGGACAGGATGTCGAAGAAGTCGTCCATCGGCGGCGGTCCGCCGGCCTGTCCGCCCGGGCGCCCGCCCTGATGGCCGCGCCCCGGCCCGCTGCCGCGCTTGAAGCCGTCGCGGCCGAAGGAGAAGGTCTCGAAGATCGTGTCGCCCTGCGGCCCGGCACCGGGTCCGGGGCGGCCGCCGCCGAAGCCCTCGAAACCGGCGAAGCGCGGCTTGCCCTCGGCATCGATCTCGCCGCGGTCGAACTGGCGCTTCTTGTCGGCGTCCGACAGCAGTTCATAGGCGTTGTTCAGTTCAGCGAAGCGGTCCTGCGCCTTGGGGTCGTTGGGATTGGCATCCGGATGCAGCGCCTTGGCCTTCTTGCGGAAGCCGCGCTTGATCTCGTCGGCGCTCGCCGAGCGCGCGACGCCGATGACGTCGTAGGGATCGCGAGCCATGGTCGTCCTTGGGGTGGGCGCCTGGATCAGGCACCCGACGGTGTTGCGGTTCGCCCGTCAATGTGGGGGCGGCGGCCCCCGTTCACAAGTTCGCGACCGGACGGGTTCAGCCGCGCCGCCAGGGCCTGAGTTCGACCACGGCCCAGGGGCCGGTCGTGCGGCAGGCGCGGCCGTCGAACCACACCTCCTTGCCGTCCTTGATGGCGCTGCCGAGGAAGTCGCGGCAGGTCTGCCCGGCGCTGCCGTTGCCGCGCTGCAGGGCGGTGATCGTGCCGCTCATGCCGCTCGGCGCGTGGGACCAGGGCAGGCTCGGCGTGTCGGCGCGGTCGGCGAGGGCCTCCATGAGCACCGCCTTGGCGGCCTCCCAGTCGGCCTGCGGAATGGGAAGCGGTCCGGCCGGGGTCACGGCGGGCGCCGGGGCGGCCTCCGCCGGGCGGCGCACCGATCCGGTCGTCACCGCATCGTCGTCGGCGGCGGGCTGGCGCATCTGGGCGGTGCCAGGTGGCGCGACATTGGCGCGCTCCCACAGGGAGGGCAGCGCCACGGTACATCCCTGGAAGGCGAGGACGGCCAGCGTTACGACGAGGATCGTCCGTCGGTTCCGGCATGCCCGATCGCGCAGCGGAGGGCATGGGCGCGCCACCCCGCTTTCGCTATAGACATGGCGAACGCCACCCGTAACGCCCATACGCCTGCAACTCCGGAGCTGACCCGCTCTGACCTGCAGTCAACATCGGAGTTCGTTAATGTCCGGTTCGGATCAGGACGATTTCACCACGACCGACGAGCCTTTCCTTCTTTTCGACCAATGGCTGGCCGATGCCGGCCGTTCGGAGCCCAACGACCCGAATGCCATGGCACTCGCCACCGTCGACGCCGAGGGGCTGCCCAATGTCCGGATGGTGCTCCTGAAGGGCGTCGATCCCAGGGGCTTCGTCTTCTACACCAACACCGAGAGCCAGAAGGGCACCGAGCTCGACGGCCAGAAGAAGGCCGCGGTGGTCTTCCACTGGAAGTCGCTGCGCCGCCAGGTCCGCGTGCGCGGGCCGATCGAGCGGGTCGCGGACGCCGAGGCGGACGAATATTTCGCCTCGCGCCCGCGCGGCAGCCGCATCGGCGCCTGGGCGAGCCAGCAGTCGCGCCCTCTCGAGAGCCGTTTCGCGCTGGAAAAGGCCGTCGCCGGCTACACGGCCCGCTATGCCGTCGGCGAGGTTCCGCGCCCGCCGCACTGGACCGGCTACCGCATTCTCCCCGTCTCCATGGAGTTCTGGCACGACCGGCCCTTCCGGCTGCACGACCGGGTGCAGTTCACCCGACCCGATGCGGCCGGTCCCTGGGCACGCAAGGCCAGGCTCTATCCCTGATTGTGCCGCAGGCCATAGGCAGACCGGCCCGATGGCTCTATGAAAGGCGCCGGCCCCCGCACGGGGGCCGGCATGGACCAAGGAAGCCCCCGTGAACCAGATCCGCCGAACATTGCTCCTCACCGGTGCGAGCCGCGGCATCGGCCACGCCACCGTCAAGCGCTTCTCCTCCGCCGGCTGGCGGGTCATCACCTGCTCGCGCCAGCCCTTTCCCGAGAACTGTCCGTGGGAGATGGGTCCCGAGGACCATATCCAGGTCGACCTGGCCGATGCCGACGACACCGAGCGGGCGATCGACGAGATCCGCGGCCGCCTGGTCGGCGGCCGGCTGGAGGCGCTGGTCAACAATGCCGGCATTTCGCCCAAGGGCGAGGGCGGCGCCCGCCTCGACTCGCTGCACACCCCGCTGAAAGTCTGGCAGCAGGTCTTCCAGGTGAATTTCTTCTCCTCGATCCTGCTGGCGCGCGGTCTTTTGAAGGAGCTCGCCGAGGCCAAGGGCTCGGTGGTCAATGTCACCTCGATCGCCGGCTCCCGCGTCCATCCCTTCGCCGGCGCGGCCTATGCCACCTCCAAGGCCGCGCTCGCCGGCCTCACCCGCGAGATGGCGGCCGATTTCGCTCCCCACGGCATCCGCGTCAACGCCATCGCCCCCGGCGAGATCGACACCTCGATCCTGTCGCCCGGCACCGAGAAGATCGTCGAGCAGATCCCCATGCGCCGCCTCGGCACGCCCGACGAGGTCGCCAAGATCATCTATGTGCTCTGCACCGAGACCTCGAGCTATCTCAACGGCGCCGAGATCCACATCAACGGCGGCCAGCACGTCTGACAGCACTGCGGCTGGCTGCGACGGACGCAGGTCCGGCGGGCAGGGCAGGACGGGCCCTCACCCCGCCATCGCCCGCAGACGCTCTGCCGTCTCCACATCCGCCGGCAGGAAGGCCTCGATGGCGAGTTCCGCCAGGGTCACGTCCACCGGCGTGCCGAACACCGTCGTCGTGGTGATCAGCGTCAGCAGGCCCGCTTCCGTCTGCAGCCGCACCGGAATGAACAGCTCCCCCGCCTCCTGCCCCTTCTTCGGGTGCGGCTGGGAGAAGGGCACCGGATAGGCCGAGACCTCCGCCAGCAGCGCCTCCAGCACCGGATCGGCGGTGAGCTCGATCTGGCGTCTGAGCCGCGCCAGGACATGGGCGCGGACCTCCCCCAGATTGACGATGCGCGGAGCGATGCCCTGCGGATGCAGCGACAGCCGGATCATGTTGATCGGGCCGGCGAGCAGCTCCGGCGCCGAGCCCTCCAGGAAGGGGCCGATGGCCCGGTTGTGGGCGACGATGGTCCAGTGCCGGTCGAGCGCCACCGCCGGATAGGGTTCGTGGCCGGCCAGCACCAGGTCGACGGCCCGGCGGGCCGCGGCAACGTCCGGATCATCGAGCCGCCGCTCGGGAAAGACCGGCGCGAAGCCGCCCGCCACCAGCAGCAGGTTGCGCTCGCGCAGGGGGATCTCCAGCCGTTCGGCGAGTTTCAGGATCATCTCCCGGCTTGGCGCCGCCCGCCCGGTCTCGAGGAAGCTCAGATGGCGGGTGGAGACCCCGGCATCGAGGGCGAGGTCCATCTGGCTCAGGCGGCGGCGCTGGCGCCAGTCGCGCAGGTGGTCGCCGACGGCGCGTGGGGCGGGCGAGGGGGATCGCGGGGCGGTGCCTGGGGTCATGGTACGAGCCTAGCCCCGGCCGGTGCCGCCGGCCAATGACCTCGGAGGTAATCGACCCGCTGCTGCGGCAAGGCGATCGTGGCCACAGACGCGGACCGGATCCCCCGCCGCGACGAGCCCTGAGGAGCCTGCCATGTCCTATGCCTTCGCCCTGTTCCGCGCCGCCGATGCACCGACCTTCCTGCGCCGGGTGCTCACCCTCGATGCCGTCGCCTCCGGCGCCGCGGGCCTGATGCTGATCGTCGGTGCCGAGGCCCTCGCCCCCTTGCTGAACCTGCCTGCGCCGCTGCTCGGGGGCGTCGGCCTCTCCTTCATCCCCTTCGTCGCCCTCGTCGTCTATGCCGCGACGCGCCAGCCTGCGAGCCGCCCGCTCGCCCTGACGGTCGCAGCCCTCAATGCGATCTGGGTCGTCCTCTGCCTCGGCCTGCTGCTGTCCGGCCTCGTCGCGCCGAACCTCTATGGCACGATCTTCATCGCCGCCCAGGCCGTCTTCGTCGGCGTCCTCGCCGAATTGCAGGTGATCGGGGCACGTCGCCTCGCCGCGGCGTGACCGTGCAACCCCGCGGGGCTGGCGATTACAGCCAGCCCTTCTTGCGGAAATAGAGATAGGGCAGCACGCCCGACAGGATCATCAGCGAGATGGCCATGGGATAGCCGAAGTCCCAGGCGAGTTCGGGCATCTGTTTGAAGTTCATGCCATAGATCGTCCCGACCAGCGTCGGCGGCATGAACACGACCGAGAGCACCGCGAAGATCTTGACGATGTTGTTCTGCTCGATGCCGATCAGGCCGAGCGTCGCATCGAGCAGGAAGGTGATCTTGTTCGACAGGGAATCGCAGTGCTGGGTCAGCGATTCGCTGTCCCGGCTCTGGCTCTTCAGAAGGGTGCGCACGTCCTTCGAGACCTTGCTGCCTTCCACCTCGGTCGACAGGAAGAGCAGCAGGCGATTGAGCGAGACCAGGCTTTCGCGGGCCTTGGAGACGAGTTCGCCCTTGGTGCCCAGCGTCTGCAACACATCCTGGAAGGCCTTGTCGCGGCGCCCGGCGCCCTTGCGGAAAATATCCGCCGAGACCTGTTCGATTTCCTCGCTCACCTTTTCCAGGATGTCGGCGACCCGGTCGATGATGCTGTCGAGAAGGCCGGTGAGGATCGATTCCGGCGTGCCCTGGACGGTGCCCGGCTTCTGCGCCCGGTTGAGGAAGAGGTTGATCGGCTTCGGCGTGTCGTAGCGCACGGTGATCAGCCGGCCCGGCGCCAGGACGAAGGAGATCTGGGTCAGTTTCGGGGTGCCGAGCTCGGTGTTGCAGAGCGTCGTCGCTGTCATGTAGCGCACGCCGTGATCGACATAGAGACGGCTCGACGGCTCGATCTCCTGCATTTCCTCGCGCGTCGGGATCTCGATGCCGAGGCAGCGTTCCAGCGCCTTGTCCTCGGTGAGGGTCGGCTGGAACATGTCGACCCAGACGACCTCCGCCGGCACCGCCGCGGCGGTCGTTTCGACGCGGACCAGCGCCTCGTTCACCACGGCATAGGCATTCAGCATCCGGCGTCGCTCCGCAATCGGCCCGCCCCGTCGGCTTAACCGCTCCGGTAGCGCTTGGGAAGGCGAGCCGGCGTGACGCCCTTGCGTGACGCCGGCATGACGGTCCAGGCCGGCGGGCGGGATTGCCGGCACCATCCGCGCTGCTCTATCGAGGCCGGATGGATCTGTCCGCCGCCTCCCAAGCCGCCGCCACCGGCTTTTTGCTCGGTCTCGGCCTCATCGTCGCCATCGGCGCGCAGAACGCCTTCGTGCTCCGCCAGGGGCTGATGCGCCGCCACGTCCTGGCAGTGACGACGCTCTGTGCCGTCTCCGACGCGCTGCTGATCGCGGCCGGGGTCGCCGGCCTTGGCGCCCTGGTCGCCCGGTCGCCGGCCCTTCTCACCGTCGCGACGCTGGGCGGCGCGGCCTTTCTGCTCATCTATGGGGTCCTTGCGGCTAGGCGCGCGCTGCGTCCGGCACGGCTCACCGCCGCCGCCACCGGGGAGGCCAGCCTCGGCCGTGTCGTGGCGATGACGCTGGCCTTCACCTTCCTCAACCCGCATGTCTATCTCGACACGGTGGTGCTCGTCGGCTCCCTCTCGGCCCGCTACGAGGCTGACGCCCGCGTCGCCTTCGCCGGCGGCGCCATGACCGCCTCGTTCCTGTGGTTCTATGCACTCGGCTTCGGGGCGAGGCTGCTCGCGCCGGTTTTCGCGCGGCCTTCGGCCTGGCGGGTTCTGGACGGGTTCATCGCCGTCATCATGGTGGCGATCGCCGCTTCGCTCCTCAACGCCTGGCGCGCCGGCTGACAAAAAAGGGCCGGTCACGAGGACCGGCCCGAAAGTTGTTCAGGAGAGGCATGCGGGAGGTCTGAAAGAGGCCGGCGAGGCCGGCGAATCCGTCAGTCCATGGAGGGCGGGTACCGGTCGGTCCGGGGACCGGCGGCAGGCTTGCGGGCCTTGATGAAGGGCGCGGCAGCGGCGACCGCGGATATGCCGATGGTCCGGTAACGATCCTCCAGAGGTTCGCGGGCCGGTCTCGGGGTGGCATTCGGGGCCGCCATGGCGGTTTTCATCATCGTCTCCATTCGTCGCGGGCGGGTTGCATGGGCCGGCCCCGACGAGGACGCAGGCTAGAGGCCGGTTGCGGCGGCTCTGGGTTGCGATCATGGAGCGATCGTGGCGGCGCGGAGCCGGCTTCACGGCGGACCCCTCGATGCTGACGCGGCGCGTCATGGCAGAATTGCAACAGTTTCAGGGCTTTCGGTCTGTTCCACGGCCCCTTTTCGTTGACCGGACGTCAAGCCTTCGCCACAACCGTCAACGAGGCGGATTTTACCGTGGACACCGCGTCGTCGGTGCCGGTGCCGCCATTCCGTGAGAGGGACGAAACATGCGGTGGGGCGTTCTCGCAATCGTGGCACTGGCTCTGGCCGGCTGCAACAACCAGACGGTCAGCTCGAACCAGCCGATCACCGAACGCGACCGCACGCTGATGGCGCAGGGTCCGCAGGTCGAGATGGACTATTGGCGCATGCCCCTGCGCGTGCCCTATCGCACCACCGAGCGCCCCGGCACCATCGTCGTCGAGACCTCCAGCAAGCACCTCTTCCTCGTCGAGGAGGGCGGCACGGCGATCCGCTACCAGGTGGCCGTCGGCAACGAGGCCTTCGGCTGGACCGGCACCGCCACCATCCAGCGCAAGGCCGAATGGCCCACCTGGACGCCGCCGGCCGAAATGCGCCGCCGTTCGCCCGGCCTGCCGGTCTTCATGGAAGGCGGCCCGCAGAACCCGATGGGCTCCCGCGCGCTCTATCTCTACCAGAACGGCCGCGACACGCTTTACCGGATCCATGGCACCAACTCGCCGCTGCAGATCGGCGAGGCCGTCTCCTCGGGCTGCATCCGCATGCACAACGAGCACGCCATCGACCTCTATAACCGCGTCGGCGTCGGCACGAAGGTCATCGTCCGCTGAGCGGCTGTCCCGGCGTGAGCCGCATGGAAGGGATCACGGCGACCGCGAGGTCGCCGTTTTCATGCGGGGGGGATCGGGTTCGCGACGGCGTTCCGCTCGCGGCGCGTCAGCCGCCCTTGGCCGGCTTCGGCGTCTTGATGGCGCCGGCCACCGCCTTCAGGCCGACCTGGCCATAGCGGTCTTCCAGCTTGACGCCCTTGGGCGGGGTCGGTTGGGGCTTGAAGCCCATGGTTTCCTCCTCGGATGGATTGACTCCATCCCTTTTGATTCCCGATGTATTTCTACACGATGCCGGCGAAGGACCGTAGAGGGTTGCTGTGCGCTGCAGCAGCGACAATGCAGCGCGGCAGAGACGGCCCGTGGCTGACCCGACCACCCCCGAGCCGGACCTGTGAACAGCAAGATGTTGAGGTCGGCCCTGTTGTCCAACGCTAGATGTGGCGTCCGCCGCCGATCCGTGGCAGGCTGAACTCTCAATTCGGCAGCCCCTTGGACAGACAGGCGCGATGAAATTCTCCCGTCTGCGCATTCACGGTTTCAAGACCTTCGTCGAGCCGATCGATTTCCTGATCGAGCCGGGACTGACCGGCGTTGTCGGTCCGAACGGCTGTGGCAAGTCGAACCTGGTCGAGGCCCTGCGCTGGGTCATGGGCGAGAACTCGTTCAAGAACATGCGCGCCTCGGGCATGGACGACGTCATCTTCTCCGGCTCGGGCAACCGTCCGGCGCGCAACACCGCCGAGGTGATGCTCACCGTCGACAATTCCCGCCGTCTCGCCCCCGCCCAGTTCAATGATCATGACGTGCTGGAGGTCTCCCGCCGGATCGAGCGCGAGGCCGGCTCGCTCTACAAGATCAACGGCCGCGAGGTCCGCGCCCGCGACGTCCAGATCCTCTTCGCCGACGCCTCGACGGGCGCGAGGTCCCCGGCCCTCGTCCGCCAGGGCCAGATCGGCGAGATCATCAGCGCCAAGCCGCAGTCGCGCCGCCGCATCCTCGAGGAGGCCGCCGGCATTGCCGGGCTGCACGCCCGCCGCCACGAGGCCGAGACCCGGCTGAAGGCCGCCGAGACCAATCTCGATCGGCTGGAGACCATTCTCTCCCAGATCGAGAGCCAGCTCGACGGGCTCAAGCGCCAGGCCCGTCAGGCGGTGCGCTATCGCGGGCTCTCCGCCGAGATCCGCAAGGCGGAAGCGACCCTCGCCTATCTGAAATTCCGCGAGGCCGGCGATCTCGTCCGCGAGGCGGAGGGGCTGGTCGAGCTCGAGACCCGCACCGTCGCCGAGCGAACCACCGACCAGGCGGCTGCGGCCAGGGACCAGGCGGTCGCTGCCCACCAACTCCCCGCCCTGCGCGACGAGGCCGCCAAGGCTGGCGCGGCGCTGCACCGGCTCGTCACTGCCCGGGACCAGCTCGAGGGCGAGGAAAAGCGCGCCCGTGAGCGCATGGCCGAGCTCGACCGCCGCATCACCCAGCTCGACGGCGACCTGGCGCGTGAAAAAGCCCTCGGCGCCGATGCCGAGGGCGTCATGACGCGCCTCGCCGCCGAGGAGGCCGCGCTCCGCACGGCGGGCGAGGGCGCGAAATCCGCCGAGGCTGCGGCTGCGACGCAGGTCGCCGCGGCCGAGACGGCGCTCGCCGTCGCCGAGAAGGCCTTCTCCGAAGCGACCTCGGCCCTTGCCGAGATCATCGCCCGCCGCAACCAGCTGGAACGCGCGATCCGCGATGCCGGCGAGCGGCTCATGCGCCTCGAGGGCCAGCTCGCCGAGATCGACGCCGAGACGGCGAAGCTCGAGGCCGGCTCCGATCATGCCGCCCGCCTCGCCGCGCTGCGGGAGGAACTGGCCGCCGCCACCGCCGCCCTCGCCGCCGCCGAGGCGGAGGCTGTCGCCGCCGAACAGGCCCATGGCGCGGCGCGGGCCCAGGAGGGCGAGGCCCGCCGGCCGCTCGCCGATGCCGAGCGCCTGGTGCAGCGGATCGACACCGAGGTGCGCACCCTCGCCAAGGTCCTCAACGTCGCCAATGGCGCCAAATGGCCGCCGGTGCTCGAGGCGATCACGGTGGCCCGCGGCTACGAGACGGCACTGGGCGCGGCGCTCGGCGATGATCTCGACGCGCCGACGGCCGCCGACTCACCGCAGCGCTGGGGCGGTGCAGATCGCCATGGCGATCCGGCGCTGCCGGCCGGTGCCGAGCCGCTGTCCGCCCATGTGAAGGCCCCGGCCGAACTCGCCCGCCGCATGGCCCAGATCGGCCTCGTCGCCCGCGGCGACGGCGCGCGGCTCGCGGCGCTGCTCAAGCCCGGCCAGCGCCTCGTCTCCCGTGAGGGCGACCTGTGGCGCTGGGACGGCTTCGTCGTCGCCGCCAACGCCCCGACCGCCGCCGCCCGCCGGCTCGCCGAACGCAACCGCCTCGGCGATCTCGAAAGGGACCTGGTGACGGCCAGGGAGAAAGCCGCCGACCTGCGCCGGCTGGCCGAGGTCGCGGTCGGCCTGGTCAAGGCCTCGGCCGAGCGCGAACAGGCCGCCCGCGACGGGTGGCGCGCCGCCCAGCGCCGCGCCGATGCCCTGCGAGACCAGCTCGCCGGCGCCGAACGCGCCGCTTCCGCCGTCGTCACCCGGCTCGCCGCCCTGGTCGAGGCCCGGTCGCGGCTGAAGGCGAGCATCGACGAGGCCGTGGCCGTCAAGGCCGATGCCATCACCGCCCTGCAGGGCCTCGGGCAGACGGCGCAGCTGGAAGCGGCCCTTGCCGAGATCCGCGCCGAGGTCGCCCTGTACCGGGCGGCGCTGGCCGAGGCGCGGGCCCATGCCCAGGGCCTGGCCCGCGAGGCGGAGATGCGCATCCGCCGGCTGGGAGATATCGGCCGCGACCGCGCCGCCTGGACCGAGCGCCAGGCCGATGCCGGCCGCCAGGTTGCCGCCCTTGAGCAGCGTCTCGCCGAGGCGCGGACAGAGGCGAAGACACTGGCGGAGGCTCCTGACACCTTCGCCGTCCAGCGTCGCGAGATCATCGCCCGCATCCAGGAGGGCGAGGCCGCCCAGCGCGCCGCCGCCGACGCCCTCGTCGCCGGCGATACCGCGCTGGCCGCCGCCGACCGCGCCGCCCGTGCCGCCCTCGAGGCCATGACCGCGGCCCGCGAGGCCTTCGCCCGTACCGAGGCGCGGCTGGAGGCCGCCCGCCTGCGTCTGCGGGAGATCGGCACGGAGATCGCCGAGAAATTCGAGACCGAGCCCCTCGCCCTGCCGCGCATCGCCGGCCTTGCCCCCGACGCCACCCTTCCCGAGGCCCGCCGCATCGAGGATCAGCTCGACGGCTTCCGCCGCGAACGCGAGCGCCTCGGCGGCGTCAACCTGCGCGCCGATGACGAGCTGACCGAGGTCCAGGCCCAGTTCGACGGCATGGTTGCCGAGCGCGACGACCTCGTCGAGGCCATCAAGAAGCTGCGCACCGCCATCGGCTCGCTCAACCGCGAGGGCCGCGAGCGCCTGCTCGCCTCCTTCGCCACCGTCAACGAGAACTTCCAGCGGCTCTTCACCACCCTGTTCGGTGGCGGCACGGCGGAGCTGCAACTGGTCGAATCCGACGATCCGCTCGAGGCCGGCCTCGACATCCTCGCCAAGCCGCCGGGCAAGAAGCCGCAGACCCTGTCGCTGCTCTCCGGCGGCGAGCAGGCGCTGACCGCCATCGCCCTGATCTTCGCGGTCTTCCTGACCAATCCGGCGCCGATCTGCGTGCTGGACGAGGTCGACGCGCCGCTCGACGACGCCAATGTCGAGCGCTATTGCGACCTCCTCGACGAGATGGCGCGGACCACCGACACCCGCTTCGTCGTCATCACCCACAATCCCATCACCATGAGCCGCATGAACCGGCTCTTCGGGGTGACCATGGCCGAGCGGGGCGTCTCGACCCTGGTGAGCGTCGATCTGGGGCGTGCCGAGCAGCTCATCGCCGCGGAGTGAGCCGCCGATCGCCTGCCCGGCCGCGGGCCGGCCATGACGGAAACGACGAGGTCGCGCCATCGACGGCGACTGGAAAATATAGGATCAAAATCCTTGACAGCGTGACGCTGGTCCTGTAGATTCTTGCCATGTTCGGAAATTGCGGCTGCATCTGATCGCGCCGCCGCTTCCCTCACCTCTCCCCGGCGGGGCGAGGTGAGCAGCGCCCGCCGGCGAGAGGTGTTCCAGTCTCTGAGGTGAGCAAGTACCCCTCACCCGCAGCAGCAATCGCCGCCACCAGCCGCGCCGGGTCCGGCCCCGTGCTGCACGCTGGCGTGGTTTGTCTCCGCGGGCAGGTCCATGGCCGGGTTCTCGGCGAAGAAGCCGTTGGGCTTCAGCATGAAGCCTGCATATTCCATCGGCATGACCGGGAAATCCTCGGGCTTGCACACATGGGTATGGCCGAAGGAGTGCCAGACGACGAGATCGGCATTCTCGATGGCGCGGCCCTGTTTCACATAGGCCGGGAGGCCGTCTCCCCCCGCATGCTGGTTGGGATAGTCGCCGCTGGCATATTTTTCCGCCGGATCGAAGGGAGTCACCCAGACATGTTTGGTGGCGAAGCCGCCACGCTGGGCCACCGTCGAGCCCTCCTGGGCCAGCAGGAGCGGGCTCGGCTGGACGATCAGTTTATAGCCGGTCGGCTTGCCGACGCTGTTCGTCCGGTTGGGATTGGTGATCTTCCAGTAACGGCCGGTCCGCCCATCCGCCTCGCGGGCGGCGTCGCGCTCGTTCGAAAGCACCCGCGATGTCGTGTCGAAGACATTGCCATAGGGGTTGTCGGTGCCCCAGGGTCGCGGCACGAATTCGTGCTCGGTGACGGTGTTGCCCTCGCCGTCGAGCGCCATGTGCAGGCGCACGTTGAAGAAGTGCTGGTGGGTCGGGCCGCCCAGCCCCTCGTCCACCATGCCGCCCCAGGGATAGGGCTTGCCGGGCGCCACGGCTGCCGTCTGGATGATGCCGGTGAGCTTGGCCTCGAGCTGGATCGTGCCGTCCTGGTAGAGATACCAGTAGAAGCCGTAGTCGTAGTTCCCCACCGTGGCGAAGAAGGAGATGACGAGGCGGCGCGAGCGGCGCGCCTCGAAGACGCCGGTGCGCATCTCGTAGTGCTTCCACAACAGGCCGTAATCCTCCTCATGCATGCAGACGGCATTGGGCATGACCATGGGATGGCCGGCATCGTCCGCCATGGGGACGTCGAAATAATGGATCAGGCCGAGGCAGTCGCAGCCGAGTTCCAGTGCATTGGCGAGCTTGCCCAGGCCATACTCGCCGGCGTCGAAGGCGCTTTTCCAGAAATGGTTGGCGGTGGGATCGGCATAGGGCACGACCATCTCGGTGACGCTGGCCCGGTGCAGGATCGGCCGCAACCGGCCCTGGTCGCGGATGCCGAGCTGGTGCAGCACCAGCCCCTCGCGCGGCGTGAAGCCGATGCGGAACGACCAGTTCTGCCAGTCGACCTTCCAGCCGTCGACGCTGAAGCTCGGTCCCTCCGGCTGCACGATGTTCAGCGGCTTGAGATCGCCGCGCGGCGGGGGGAGGGAGGCCCGGTCGTAGTTCCGCCGCTTGCGCGGGATCGGCACGATCTCCGCCTCGTCGACGAGATGGACGACGCGGTTCTCGACGAGATCGACCAGGGCGACGACACCCTCGATCGGCGAGGCATAGCCGTTGTCGTTGACCTGCTCGCGGTAATAGCTGACCGCGCTGACGAGGCGGCGGCCGAGCTCGGCCTCGCGGCCGAAATAGCCGGCCGAGAAGGGGTCGACCTGGACAAGTTCGATCTCCGCGTCGGTCAGGCCGCGGCGGGTCATGGCCGCCCGCCAGCCCGGATCGGCCTTGACGATGTCGCCGGCCTTGAAGAACTCCTCGATGATCACCGGCGGCTGGCCATAGGGGGCAGCCCTGGTGTCGCGCGTGACGAAGCCGAGCACCGCCCCGGCATCGAGATCGACCAGCGCCTCGTGCACCGCGCCGGTGACGCTGTCGATGGTGACGGCGAAGGCCCGCCGGCGCAGCGGCCGGCCGGGAGTCCAGGCGGCGATCTCGGCCTTCGGCGGTTCGTCGAGCTGCAGCGTGGCGAAACGGGTGCTGGCGGGCAGCGCTCTCTCCGCCATCAGGATCGCCCGGGCCGCGGCGATTTCGGGGCCCGACAGCGGATCGAGCGGATGGGCCGGCGCGGTGCCGATGCGGCTTGCGGCAGGTGCGGCGGTGTCCATGGCGCTCTCCTCCTCGCAGACGCGGCGCCCGAGGCCTTGCCGGGCCGGCGACGCGCCGTGCCCCGGCTGCGTCGTCTCCGCCCGCGTCCCGTCGCGCGTGTCGCGGCGAAACTCTAGCATTGCCCGATAGATGCTGCACTGCGCGCGCTATGTCGCAGAGCAGGTGAGTGAATCCGCCAGACGGCGATAAAGCATATATAATTCAATGGCTTATATTGTTGCCACGCGTCCTTGACACGTTTTCGTGGCATCACTATAGGTGTGCCCGGCTTTCAGGGGGTTGGCAGTCCGGCGACCTTATTGTCGTGAGGCCCTGACGACGAGCCGGCCGAGGAGGCTGGCCATGGCGTCAGGTGAGCATCACGACGGCAAGACGCCTGGAACGTCCCTCCCGGAATCCGACCTCGACGCGCGGCGGCGCGCCCTTGAATCCAGGCTCGAAGCCATCGAGCGCGAGCGATCCACGGGAGCAGCGCCGGACGGCCGGGCGGCCCAGGCGCCGTCCGGGCTGGTGAAGCTCTTCCGCTTCTCGGCCGATTTCGTCTCCGGCGTCCTTGCCGGGGCCCTGATCGGCTGGCTCGTGGACCGGTTCGCCGGAACGCGGCCCTGGGGTCTCATCGTGTTTCTTCTGCTGGGCTTCGCGACGGGGATCTACAACCTCGTCAAATCGGCCCAGCGGGCCAATCGGGAAGGCTGAGAGGCCGTTCCGACCATCGACTAGACCGCATGCGGGAGCAGACCGGCGATGGCCGATCCGATCAAACAGTTCGAGCTCGTCCCCATCGTTCCGATCACGATTGGCACCGGTGATTTCTCTTTCACCAATTCCGCGCTCCACATGTTCATCATCGTCGGCCTGACGGCAGCCTTCCTGCTGCTGACGACCTCCGGCCGCCGCCTGGTGCCGACGCGCATGCAGTCGCTCGCCGAGCTGACCTATGAATTCGTCGCCGGGACGGTCCGACAGACGGCCGGCACCGACGGCATGAAGTTCTTCCCGCTGGTCTTCTCGCTCTTCATGTTCGTGCTGCTGGCCAACCTGGTGGGCATGTTCCCCGGCGCCTTCACCGTGACCAGCCACATCATCGTCACCGCCGCCCTGGCGATGCTGGTGATCTCGACCGTCATCATCTACGGCATCTGGAAGCATGGCACCCACTGGTTCGCGCTCTTCGCGCCCTCGGGCCTGCCCAAGGTCATCCTGCCGCTGATCGTCGTCATCGAGGTGATCTCCTTCATCTCCCGCCCGATCTCGCTGTCGCTGCGTCTGTTCGGCAACATGACCGCCGGCCATATCGCGCTGAAGGTCTTCGCCGGCTTCGTGACCGCCATGGCCGGCGCCGGCGCCCTCGGTTTCCTCGGAGCCGCCCTGCCCATCTTCATGATCACCGCGCTCACCGCGCTCGAATTCCTCGTCGCTGTCCTGCAGGCCTATGTCTTCACCATCCTGACCTGCATCTATCTCAACGACGCCCTCCATCCTGGCCATCACTGATCCGGTGACGGCAGGCCTCCCCATCCCTCCCTTCGCTCCCAACACCTGACAGGAGTTCAAAATGGATCCGGTTGCAGCCAAGTATCTCGGCGCTGGTCTCGCTTGCCTCGGCATGGGCCTCGCGGCCATGGGCGTGGGCAACATCTTCGGCAACTTCGTTGCCGGCGCCCTGCGCAACCCGTCGGCCGCGGCCGGCCAGTTCACCAACGCCATCGTCGGCGCGGCGCTCGCGGAAGGCCTCGGCATCTTCGCGCTGGTCGTCGCCCTCGTCCTGCTCTTCGTGGTCTGATCCGCGGGCAGCGTCTCGCTCGCGCCGGGGCCTTCTGAAGGTCCCCGGCCGCGGTCGATCCGGCGTTCCCGCCCGGCTCCGGCCGGCTCTCGTTTCCGCGTGACGGCCTGCCGGCCGGAACGCGCCGATAGGGTCCCGCAATGGCGACGAACACCACTCAAGGGACCCAGGTCCCCTCCAAAGGCGGTTTCCCGGCCTTCCGCGTGGAAACCTACGGATCGCAGCTGCTCTGGCTGGCGATTGCCTTTGGCCTGCTCTACTTCGTGATGGCGCGCTTCATCGCGCCGCGCATCGGCGGCATTCTGGAGGAGCGGGCGAGCCGCATCTCCGGCGATCTCGCCGCCGCGCAGGCGATGAAGGCCGAGGCCGACGCGGCGACCCTGTCCTACGAGAAGGCCCTGGCGGAAGCCCGCGCCAGCTCGCAGGCCATTGCCGCAGAGACCCGGGCGAAGATCACCGCCGAGGCCGATGCCGAGCGCAAGGCCCTGGAGGCCAAGCTCGCCGCCGACCTCGCCGCGGCGGAGGCCCAGATCGGCAGCGCTCGCGCCGCCGCCATGGGCAATGTCCGCTCCATCGCCGTCGAGACCGCCGAGGCCATCGTCGAGCGGCTGGCGGGGACCGGGGCTGACGCTGCCCGCCTCGAAGCGGCGGTCGACGCCGCCCTGAAGCGCTGAGGAGGGCCGGATGTCGGACTATCTGCCGAACTGGATCGGCCTGATCATCTTCTTCGCCATCTGCTGGAAGATGGGGGCCCATACCAAGATCCTGAACGCCCTCGATGCGCGCTCCAACCGCATCGCCGCCGAACTCGCCGAGGCCAAGCGCCTGCGCGAGGAGGCCGAATCCATCGTCGCCGACTACCGCCGGCGCCAGCAGAGCGCCGAGCAGGAGGCCCGTGACATCGTCGCGGCCGCCAAGGCCGATGCCGAGCGGCTCGCCGCCGAGGGCAAGGCCAAGATCGAGGAATTCGTCGCCCGCCGTACGGCGATGGCGGAGACCAAGATCGCCCAGGCCGAGGCCCAGGCCATCGCCGACGTGCGCGCCGCCGCCGCCGATGTCGCCACCGCCGCCGCCGGTTCGGTCCTCGCCGACATGGCCCGCGGCGCGGCCGGCGCCAAGCTGATGACCTCCGGCATCGCCGAGATCAAGGCGAAGCTGAACTGAGATCCGGGCTCCTGCCCGCTCAACTCATGAGAACCGCCGGGTCGCTCCCGGCGGTTTTTCGTTGGGCGGTGTCGGGACGAGGAGGCGGGTGGGACATTCACAACCAACACCCACACACGAAAAAGCCGCCGGGCGGACCCGGCAGCTTGCTGTAACCGATAAAGCGAGCGGCCGATCAGGCCGGCAGCAGCGGGTCGATGATCTTCTCGAACTCGGCCATCGGCTGGGCGCCGAGCATGCGGCGGCCGTTGATGAAGAAGGTCGGGGTCGATTCCACCCCGAAGGCGGAAGCGGCGCGTTCGCGCGTGGCATTGAGCGCGTCGAGGATCGCCTGGTTGTTGAGGCAGGCCTCGAACTGCGCCTGGGTGATGCCGGCCTGCCGGGTGATGGCGGTCACCGCCTCCAGAGGATTGCCGCCGAAGGCCCAGGTCCGCTGCTGCTGGAAGAACACCTCGACGAGGGCGAAGTAGCGGGTGGGATCGACGCCCTCGCCGGCCTTGCCGTCGGCATTGAGCGCGCAGCGCGTCAGCATGTAGACGGCGGCGTCGAGCTGGTTCAGGGCGAATTCGCGGAAGACCAGCCGCACCTTGCCGGTCTCGATGTATTTCTTCTTCAGCTCGGGCAGGGTGTTGACGTGGAAGGTGGCGCAATGCCCGCAGGTCAGAGAGGCATATTCGACGATGGTCACCGGCGCATCGGCCCGGCCGAGCCAGACATCGCCGAGCGGGCCGGGCTGCATCAGCTGGGCGACGTCGACCGTCTCGCTCTGCGCACGGCGCTGGGCCAGCGCCACCGGCGCGAAGCCGGCAACGAGGCCGAGGGCGGCCGAGCCTTCGATGAAATGTCTGCGCGACAGCATGGCTGTGTCCTCAACGATCCCTGGGGGAGCAAGTCCAAGGCCATAGCCCTGGCACCGCCGCGTGGCAACATCAGGGCCGCCGGCGGGACGGGTCGTTGCGGTAACACTTCTGCGAGACGGTTCAGGTGCGGGCGATGATCTCGCGCTCGTGATGGACCGGCTGGCCGGCGAGGCCGGTGCAGGCCTTGCGCCGCATGAGGGCGGCGGGACGGCGGTCCTTGAGGGTCGAGCGGCGGCGGCGGCGGGGCCCGGGCCGGCCAAGCCTGACGGCGCCGAGGCGCGGGAAGGCCTCGCGCATCGCCCCGTCGTGACCCTCGATCAGCAGCGGCAGGCAGAGCGCCTGGCCCCAGAGCTGCCAGTCGGCGACGACATCGTCGGCATCCGCCATGGAGACCAGCGGCACGCTGAGCGCGGGATCGGCATGGACCAGCACCACGTCGACCGTGTCGCCCGCCCGGGAGGCATCCTCGCCCACCCGGACCGCGACGCCGCGATAGGCCGAGACCGGCAGTTGCAGCTTCATCCGCGCGCCACTGGAGATGCGGCGGATGACCACCCGGTCGGCGTGGAGGTCGATGGACCGCTGGCCGCTGTCCGCGCCCCGGTCGGGGGCGGCATAGCGGGTCGGCAACTGGGCGGGATCGAGGCGCAAGGCGGCCCCGATCCCGGCGGCGAGGACGCCGGGCTCTGTTTGACGCAACACTGCATGCTCCCTTGGGGTCTTCGGCCGGCTCGAACCGGCTCTCGCCCCGTCGTTGAGGCAACTCTGGCAGCATTTCTTGTCCGACCGCTTAAGCTGGACGGTTAAGCGGACCTCAATCGGACCGCGACAAGTCGGGACCTTCGCGCATGCTTGAGAAAGCCTTCGGCGATGTGCTTTCCCAATGCTTGGCCCGCGTGGTTGCACGGGCCTTGAAGAACAGGATGAACGAAGCCTGACGGCCCGCCCCGACCGGCCATCGCTGCCTTGAATCCGGCGCCCGCGATGCCTACACGAGGAAGACGAGCCCGCGCTTTCCCGGAGGGCTCCTGCTCCCAAGGCTCTTCATGTCCGAACTCCTCGATACCGGCCACTTGCTCGCCCAGGGCCGCCGCCTGGTCGCCGCCGCGCTCAAGGCCGGTGCCGATGCCGCCGACGTCATGGCCGTGCGCGGCGTCTCCGTCGGCGTGCAGCTGCGCGAGGGCAAGGTGGAGAGTTCGGAACGCTCCGAGGGCGACGATATCGGCCTGCGCGTCTTTGTCGGCCGGCGCAGCGCCTCGGTCTCCTCCAACGACCCGCGCGAGGATGTCGCGGCGCTGGCCGAGCGGGCGGTGGCCATCGCCCGGGTGGCCCCCGAGGATCCCTATGCCCGCCTCGCCGATCCCGCCGCCCTTGCCACGGCCTGGCCCGATCTCGACCTGATCGACCCGGTGATGACGGCGGTGGCCGATCTCGAGGACTTCGCCCGCCGCGCCGAGGCGGCCGCGCTGGCGGTCAGCGGCGTCTCCAGGTCGGGCGGCGCCAGCGCCGGCGCCGGCATCGGCGGCTTCGCCCTCGTCACCTCCACCGGCTTCGAGGGCGCGACGCTCGGCTCCTCCACCTCCTTCTCGGTGACGGCCATCGCCGGCGAGGGCACCGGCATGGAGCGCGACTATGACTACAGCGCCGTGCGCCACCGCGCCGACCTCGACGCCCCGGAGACCATCGGCCGCAATGCCGGCGAAAGGGCCGTGCGCCGCCTGAACCCCCGCAAGGTCGACACCCGCAAGGTGCCGGTGATCTTCGACCCGCGCAGCGCCGCGAGCTTCCCCTCCTATCTCGCCTCCGCCGCCAACGGCCAGTCAGTGGCGCGCAAGACCTCCTTCCTGCGCGACAAGCTGGGGCAGCGGCTGTTCCGGTCCGGCGTCCGCATCATCGACGACCCGCTGCGCCAGCGCGGCCTGCGCTCGCGGCCCTTCGACGGCGAGGGGGTGGCCGCCCGGCCGCTGACCCTCGTGGAGGACGGCATTCTCACAAGCTGGCTGCTCGACAGCGCCACCGCCGCCGAACTCGGCCTCGCCACCACCGGCCATGCCAGCCGCGGCACCGGTGGGCCCCCGTCGCCCGGGCCGACCAACCTCCATCTGGCCGCCGGCACGGTCAGCCCGGCCGCCATGATCGGCGCCGTCAAGGACGGGCTCTATGTCACCGACATGATCGGCAGCGGCGTCAACATGGTCACAGGCGACTATTCCCGCGGCTGTTCGGGCTACTGGATCGAGAACGGCGAGCTCGCCTACCCCGTCGCCGAGATCACCATTGCCGGCAACCTCGTCGACATGTTCGCCAACCTCACGCCGGCCGACGACCTCGTCCTGCGCCACGGCACCGACGCCCCCACCGTCCTGGTCGAGGGGCTCACCGTTGCCGGACGCTGACGATCTCGTCCTGCGCGACCTCCTGGCGGCGCTGGCCGAGGAGGCCGGCGCCATGGCGCTCGACTATGCCCGCCGCGGCATGCGCACCTGGACCAAGGCCGGGGCCTCCCCGGTGACCGAGGCCGACATCGCCGTCGACCGCTTCCTCAAGCGCCGGCTCGGCGAGGCTCGCCCCGGTTTCGGCTGGCTGTCGGAGGAGACGGCGGACGATCCCGCCCGCCTCGGCCGGCGCGAGGTCTTCATCGTCGATCCCATCGACGGCACCCGCGCCTTCGCCGCCGGCCTGCCGGACTGGACCATCTCGCTGGCCGTGGTGCGCGACGGACGCCCGGTGGCCGCGGCGCTGGCCGAGCCGGTGGCCGGGCGCACCTTCGTCGCCGCCCGCGGCCATGGCGCGAGCGTCTCTGGCCGACCTCTCGTGGCACTGAGCCGCGCCGGGATAGACGGCGCCGTGGTCGCGGGGCCCAAGCCCATGACGATCAAGGCCGAAAAGGCCGGCGCCACGGCGCTGCCGAAGATCCATTCCCTCGCCCTGCGCTTCGCCAAGGTCGCGGCCGGCGAGATCGATGCCGGTTTCGCCGGCGGCCAGAGCCATGACTGGGACCTTGCGGCGGCCGATCTTTTGGTGCACGAAGCGGGGGCATCACTGACCGGCCTCGACGGAACCGTGCCCTGCTACAACAGGCCTGTTCCCACGCATTTTCCGCTCGTTTGTGCCGGTTCTCCGCTGCATGAACTTCTCCGGCAGGTTGCCGGAGACGATCGCCGCCGCGGCCGGACGACCTGAGGGGAAGACCATCATCATGACTGCCACGGGCGAGCCCAAACAACTCCCGCACCTGGTGTTCGGCGGCGAGCTGACCCGGCTGGACGGAACCGAGTTCCGCGACCTTTCCAAGCTCGACATCGTCGGCGTCTATCCGAACTATGCCTCCGCTCATGCCGCCTGGAAGGGCAAGGCCCAGCAGACCGTGGACAATGCGCATATGCGCTATTTTATCGTTCACCTGCACCGCCTGCTCGATCCGGACGCGGCCTGACCGGCGGTCTCGGTTCCGGTGTCCTTCCTCAAGCGTCTGGCGCGTTCCGAGAGGGTGCGCGCCGCCGCGGGCTCGCTGCTCGCCGGCTACCTGCGCCTGGTCTGGCGCACCGGCCGGTTCCAGCTCGACCCGCCGAACATCTATGACTATGCCGACGAGAACCTGCCGGTCATTTTCGCCATGTGGCACGGCCAGCACTTCCTCTCGCCCTTCGTCAAGCGGCCGGAATACCGCGCCGCCGTGCTGATCTCACGCTCCGCCGACGGCGAGATGAACGCCATCGCCGCCGAGAAGCTCGGCGTGCGCACCATCCGCGGGTCCGGCGACCACAGGGGCGAGTTCGCCCGCAAGGGCGGCGTCAGTGCCTATTTCAAGATGCTGGAGGCGCTGGCCGACGGCGAGACCATGGCGCTGACCGCCGATGTCCCGAAGGTCGCCAAGCGGGCCGGTCTCGGCATTGTCATGCTGGCCAAGCAGAGCGGTCGTCCCATCCTGCCGATCGCTGTCGCCACCGCCCGCCGCATCGACCTGAAATCCTGGGACAAGGCCAGCGTCAACCTGCCCTTCTCGCGCGGCGCGGCGGTCGCCGGCGCACCGATCTGGGTGCCGGCCCAGGCCGATGCCGCCACGCTCGAGGTCTACCGGAAACAGGTCGAAGAGGCCCTCAACGCGGCGACCGAACGCGCCTATGCCATCGCCGAGGGCCGGGCGAAGCCGGAGCTCTGGTCGCAGGAGGTTGTCGCCGGCCTGGTGGCGGCGCGCGAGGTTGCCGCGGTGTCCCGCCGTCCCGCCGCGCCCGTGGCTGGGCCGCCCGATGCGTGACCGCCCGTTCCGCACGCCCCTGACGCTGCGCGCCTATGTCGGGGCGACCGCGCTGATGGCCCCGGTCGCGACGCTGCTCGCCCGCCGGCGGCTGAAGCGCGGCAAGGAGGACCCCGAGCGGGTCCAGGAGCGCCGCGGCTTCGCCACCCTCGACCGGCCAGCCGGCCGGGTGATCTGGCTGCACGGCGCCAGCGTCGGCGAACTCCTCTCCATCGTTCCCCTGGCCACGCGGCTGCAGGCACGCGGCCTGACCGTGCTCGTCACCACCGTGACCCTCACCGCCGCGGCGCTGGCCGCCCGCCGCCTGCCGCCCGGCGCGATCCACCAGTTCATGCCCTGGGACGTGCCGTCCTTCATCGAGCGCTTCCTCGACCATTGGCGGCCGGACCTCGCCATCTTCGCCGAATCCGAGCTCTGGCCGAACCTGATCCTGCGCACCACGGCGCGCGGAACGCCGCTGATCCAGGTGAACGGCCGCATGTCCGAACGCTCTTTCAAGAACTGGCGGCGCGTCCCGCGCTCCATCAAGGCGCTGTTCTCCCGCTTCGAGCTCTGCCTGATGCAGACCGTCGACGACGCCCGCCGGGTCGAGGCGCTGGGGGCCCCGCGCGTGTCGACGACCGGGAACCTCAAGTTCGACGTCCCGGCGCCGGAGGCCGAGCCCGCCGCCGCCATGGCGCTCGCCGAGGCGATCGGCCGGCGCCCGGTCTTTCTCGCCGCCTCCACCCATGAGGGCGAGGATGAAACCATCCTCGAGGCGCACCGGATGATGGCGCCGCGCCTGAGCGATCTTCTCACCATCATCGCCCCGCGCCACCCCGAGCGCGGCGACGCCATCATGGCGCTGGCGGAAGCGGCGGGACTGCAGGCCGGCCAGCGCTCGCGCGGCGAGCTTCCCAAGGTCCGCCATGCCGTCTATGTCGCCGACACGCTCGGCGAGATGGGCCTGTTCTATCGCGCCGCTCCCGTCGCCTTTCTCGGCGGCTCCCTCATCCGCCATGGCGGCCAGAACCCGATCGAGCCCGGCAAGCTCGGCGCCGCCATCCTGCATGGACCGCACATATTCAATTTCGCCGCGGTCTATGCGGCCCTTGCCGAGAACCGCGCGGCGCGGCAGGTGGAGAGCGCCCAGGACCTTGCCGCCGCGGCGCTGCTGCTGCTCACTGATCCGAACGAGCGGGTGCGCCAGCGCGAGGCGGCCGGCGAGACCGTCACCGCGCTTGGCGGGGCGCTGGACCGCACCCTCGCCGCCATCGAGCCCTATTTCCTCAGCCTCGCCATGCGGGGCGACTGATGGCGGGCCGCTCATGAAGGCGCCTGCCTTCTGGTCGGACGCGGATGCGGCCGCCGGCCGCCTCCTCGCCCCGCTCGGCGCCCTCGTCGGCGCCGTCACCCTCGCCCGCATGGACCGGCCGGGCACCCGCGCCGCAGTTCCGGTGGTCTGTATCGGCAATCCCACCGTCGGTGGCGCCGGCAAGACCCCCGCGGCGCAATGGATCGCCGCTCTCCTCGCCGCCCGCGGCCTGCGCCCCGTCATTCTCGCCCGTGGCTATGGCGGCCGCCTCGCCGGTCCCATCCTCGTCCATACCGCCCTCCACGGTGCCGCCGATGTCGGTGACGAGCCGCTGCTCCATGCCCGGCACTGCCCGACGGTGGTGTCGCGCGACCGGCCCGCCGGCGCCGCGCTCGCCGTCTCCGCCGGCGCCGATGTCATCGTCATGGACGACGGATTCCAGAATCCCGCCCTCGCCAAGGACGTCTCCATCCTGGTGGTTGACGGCGCCGCCGGCCTCGGCAACGGCCGGGTGCTGCCGGCGGGCCCGCTGCGCGCGCCTTTCGCGCCGCAGGTCGCCCGTGCCGACGCGCTGCTGATCGTCGGGGCGGGTGCGGCGGGGGAGGCGGTCGCCGCCGGCGCGCGGGC
>CALRLZ020000012.1:0-108296 GCA_943368975.1 Archangium gephyra | reverse complement strand
GGTTCCGGAGGGCAGCGCCGGCGTGATCCGCCCGAGCAGGTCGCGGCGGAGATCCTGTTCAAGGAAGAGTGCCAGCTTGCGGGCGCCGGCGACGGTGAAGTGGACGCCGTCGGCGGTGCGCAGGCGCCGCACCTGTCCGGCGAAATCGGGCCCGAACTGCGTGTAATTGCCATGTTCGTCGATGAAGCCGTTCCAGACATCGACGAAATTGACGCCGTTCTTCTCGGCCTGTTCCTTGTAGATGGCGTTGAGCATCTGCATGTGGGCCGAGGTGCGCTGGCCGCGCAGCGGCGGCACGCCGACCCAGTAGACCGGCACGCCGCGCGCCTTCATCGCCTGCATGATCTGGTCAACCCGTTCGGCATAGAGGCCGCGCCAGCGCTCGTTGTCCGGATCGATCGACTCGCGCTCGACGCGGATCGTCTGGCGGTCGTTGGAGCCCAGCATCATGACGATGAAATCGACCTTCTCCTGAGCGGCCAGCGTCTCGGGAACGGCGCGCACCCAGTCGTGGAATTCGGGCCGCGTCAGGCCGGAGGACAGGCGCGTCTTGTCGACGACGCCGAGTTCGGGAACGTCCTCGAAGGCCTCTTCCAGCCCATAGGCCAGCCATTCGCCGAGATTGTCGCCCATGACCAGGACGAAGGTGGTGGGCGCTGCCGGCGCGGCGGGCGCTTCGGCGCCGTTGGTCGCCGGCGGCGCTGCGGCCTGTTCACGCGGCGGCCGCAGGGATTCGGCCGGACGGGCGACACGCGGCGTCACGACGCGCGAGCCCTGCGGGATCCGGATCAGGCGTGGGCGCTGGTCGCGCGGGGCGAAGAGATGCGGGTAGCGGTCGTCGACATAGGGTGACTGGGCCTCGGCCGGCGCGGCGACAAGAGTCGCCAGGGCGAGGCAGGCCCCGAGCAGCCATTTGCGAAACCCGATCACGATCATGCCGCGCTCCTCGTCCAACACCGGCGCATTCTAGCACCGGCCATGAATTCGGGGACAAGTTCGTGGCGGCGATCGTCGCGGACCCGCCATTTCCGCCACAAAATTCTGTGGCGCGGCGAAATCTATCCCCCTCGTCAGCCGCCGCGGCGCAGCCGCTGGAGCAGGGCGGCGGTGGGGAAGCCGTCTGCCGGCATGCCGGCGCGGGACTGGAAGCGCTGCAGGGCCTCCCGCGTTCCGGCGCCGAGTTTGCCGTCCACCGTCCCGGTATAGAGCCCGACCTGGGCGAGGCGCTGCTGCAACTCGATCCGCTCCTGCTGCGACAGCGCCCGCTCCGCCGTTGGCCAGGCTTGCGCGAAGCCGCCGCCGCCGCGCAGCCGGTCGGCGAGATGGCCGACCGCCATCGCGTAGTTTTCCGAGTTGTTGTATTTCATGATGACCCGGAAATTCGGCAGCATCAGGAAGGCCGGCCCCCGGGCACCGCCGGGCAGATGCAGGAAGGCCTGGTCCGCCTTGCGCGGAAAGGCGCGGTCGCCGACCCGGCGCAGGCCGCGCGCCTCCCATTGGGCGATGGTCTGCGGCCGGTCGCGGCCGGCGAGGGTGAAGTCGAGACCCTGCGGCACCACCACCTCGTAGCCCCAGCCCTGGCCGGCCTGCCAGCCCTCGGCGCGCAGCAGGTTGCCGGTCGACATCAGCGCGTCGGGCACGGAGCCCATGAGGTCGATGCGCTGCGATCCGGAGCCGGACCGCGCCGCCCGCAGGAAGGTCGAGGGCATGAACTGGGTATGGCCGAAGGCTCCCGCCCAGGAGCCGCGGAAATTCGCCGGCGAGACATGGCCCTGGTGGATGATCTGCAGGGCGGCGACGAATTCGCCGCGGAAGAAGTCCTGGCGGCGGCCGTAGCAGGCGAGCGTCGCGGTGGCCCTGACAACGCTGGTATTGCCCTTGGTCCGGCCGAAGCTCGTCTCGATGCCCCAGATGGCAGCGATGATGTGGCGGTCGACGCCGGTCTCGCGCTCGGCCCGGTCGAAGGCGGCGCGGTGGGTCTGCAGCATGCGCCGGCCCTCGGCGATGCGGTTCGCCGCGACGAGGCCGTTGATGTACTCCCAGGGCTGGCGCGAGAATTCCGGCTGCCGGTCGAGCAGGGCGAGGATCGAATTGTCCGGCGTCAGCCCGGAGGTCGCCTGGGCGAAGACCTGCGGCAGCACGCCGCGCGCCCTGGCCTGCTGCTCGAGGCCGCGCAGGCAGTCGGAAAAGCTGCCCTGGGCGGCGGCGGGCGCCGTCGCGGCGAGGGCGGCCACCACCGTCAGCACTGCCGGAGAACCATATCCGCGTTTCATGCCAAGCGCCTCACGTCCCGAACGCCCCCGTCCTGGCTCCAGTGGAACAACGCGCATGCTTGATGAACAGTTAAGCCATGGCCGGCGCGACGGGTCCAGACCCCGAAGACGACCTTGAAGCCGCTCGCCGAACCGCGCCGCTCAGCCCCGCCGCAGCCGCTCGAGGAAGGCGCGGTCGGCCTCGCCGGTGGGGGGCATGCCGAAGCGACCCTGCATGGTGCGCACCGCCGCCTTGGACTTGTCGCCGAGAATGCCGTCGACATCGCCGAGGTCGAAGCCGAGCCGGTTGAGGCGCGTCTGGATCTCCTCGCGATCGGCATGGGTGAGGCCGCCCTCGCCGGGAGGCCAGGGTTTCGAGAAGCGGCCCGCGCCCTTGATGCGGTCGCCGAGATGGGCAACGGCGAGGGCATAGGAATCGGCGTTGTTGTAGCGCTTGATGACGTTGAAATTGCTGGTCACCAGCAGATGCGGGCCCTCTTCGCCCGCCGGTTTCCAGAGCGAGGCCTGGGCGCCGCCGGACATCGGGCCACCGCCGATGCGGCGCACTCCGGCCCCGGCCCAGCCGTCGAAGCTCTTGCGCTGGGAGCGGTTGCCGGCAAGGCCCGGCGCATGGACCTCGAAGCCCCAGGGCACGCCCGGCGTCCAGCCGTTGCGGCGCAGATAATTCGCCGCCGATCCCATGGCGTCGGGGATGGAGGTCCAGATGTCGCGCCGCCCGTCGCCGGTGAAGTCGACGGCGAAGGCGTGGAAGCTCGTCGGCATGAACTGGACATGCCCCATGGCGCCCGCCCAGGAGCCGATCATATTCTGCGGCGTCGTGTCGCCGGCCTGCAGGATGCGCAGGGCGGCGATCAGCTCGCGGCGGAAGAAGTCGGTGCGGCGGCCGGCGGCGGCAAGGGTCGCCATGGCCTGGATGACGTAGTGGTCGCCGCGGGAGGTGCCGTAGGAGGTCTCGTTGCCCCAGATCGAACAGACGATCTCCGACGGCACGCCGTAACGGCTCTGGACGGCGGAGAAGGTGGCGCCGTGCTGGGCGAGGGCGGCGCGGCCGTTGGTGACGCGCTTGTTGGAGGCGCGCACATCGACATAGTCGCCCATGGTCCGGCGGAATTCCGGCTGGCGCTGCGACAGCTCGACGACGCGCGGGCTCGGCTGCACGCCGGCGAAGGCCCGGTCGAAGGCGGCCCGCGAGACTCCCGCGGCGGAGGCCGCCGGCCAGAGACTGGCGACGAAGGCCTCGAAGGCGCGCGCTTCGGCCGGTCCGGTCAATCCCGGCAGGGCGAGGGTGGCGGCACCGGCGACGAGGCTGCGGCGGGTAATGGCGGTCATAACGGCTCCCGGGAGTCCGGCGTGAAGGGGCGCCTGTTTGATCGAGCGCATGGAGGGCGCTGTGAGTCGCGCAGAAAGATAGCGCGGATATGGCGGCCGGGCATCCCGTCGGCGGGACGGATGGCGCGGGGCCGGAACGAACGGGATCGCGGCTGGTTTGTCAGCCGACGCGAATGGAGGACCGCACATGACCGAGATCAGAATTCCGCATCAGGCTCTCGTTTTCGTCGGTGACGGCACGAAGGCCCTGTTCCTGCGCAACAAGGGCGATGCCGAACATGTCCGTCTGGAGGTCGAGCAGGTCTTCGCCCAGGACAATCCGGCGACGCACGACCAGGGCACCGACCGGCCGGGCCGTTCCTTCGCCAGTTCCGGAGCCAAGCGCAGCGCCATGCAGCAGACCGACTGGCACCAGCTCGCCGAGGACCGCTTCGTGGCGGAGAGCGCCGAGCGGCTCTACAAGCATGCCCAGGCGGGCCATTTCCAGGCGCTGATCGTGGTGGCCCCGCCGAAGGTGCTCGGCCATCTGCGCAAGGCCTTCCACCGGGAGGTCAGTGAGCGGGTGACCGCCGAGGTGCCGAAGGATCTGACCTCGCACCCGATCCACGAGATCGAGAAGCTGCTGTCGACATGACGGCGCGGCCCGGTGGGCGGCTTCAGCGGCCCGCCTTGGCCGCCTGCGGGAACCATGTCGTCTCGGCGGCCGCGGCCGCGGACCGGGGCGCAGCCGGCTGATCGTCGCTGCCACAGACGCGGTTTCGCCCCGCCTGCTTGGCCCGGTAGAGGCGGCGATCGGCTGTGGCGACCAACTCCTCCCAGGACATCATCGCACCGGCCGTCCGGCAGGCGACGCCGAAGCTGCTCGTGACCCGCAGGCCGGGCAATGTGTCGAGGGTCATCGCCTCGATGGCGCGGCGCAGACGTTCCGCAACGGCGATGGCGGCGCCCTTCGGCGTGTCGGGGAGCATGAGGAGGAATTCCTCGCCGCCGTGGCGGGCGAAGGCGACATCTGCACCGGCCACGGCGCGGAGGTCATGGGCGATGGTCTTCAGCACGAGATCGCCGACGGCATGGCCATGGCCGTCATTGATCGCCTTGAAATGGTCGATGTCGAAGAGGACCGCCGATACCGGCGCGCCGTGCCGGTCCGACTCGTAGAGCGCCCGCTCGGCGGCCTCGGTGAGGGCGCGGCGGTTGAGCAGCCCGGTGAGCATGTCGGTTTCCGACAGGTGCCGCAGGGCTTCCGACATCAGGCGCTGGTCCTCCTCGAGCTGCAGGCGCTGGCGCTGCTGCTCGCGGAGCAGGTCGAGGCTGGCGAACATGGTCCGGACCTCGGCGCTGATATTGCGGATCGGCGGCGGATCGGAGAGGTCGCCGCGGGCGATCTGGACGATCTGCCGGTGGGCGTTCAGCAGCGGATGGAAGAGGCCGTCGCGGAAGATCAGGGCGATGACCACGATCGCCACGATGGCGACGCCGGTCAGCAGCAGCGAGGCGAGCGCGAGCAGGAGGGCCTGGTGGCGCAGCGCCTCCATGGTCGCGCGGGAGGTGGCGGCAATGCGCTCGCGCAGCAGTTCGACAGGCCGCATGCCCGGCACATAGGCGCGCGTGAAGGCGTCGGCGTCCGGCGCGGTTCCCAGCGACGTGTCCCGGACAACGCTTTCGGCATAGGGCAGGGCGGTGGCGAAATAGTCCCGCTCGACGGCGGTGATGGCCTCATCGACGCCGATATCCGGCAGGACGGCGCCAGCATAGCTCGCCAGGGCCCGCCACATGAGCTCGAGGCGGGCGCGGGTCGAGACGAACTGCACCTCCAGCCGCCGGCGCTGGTCGGGGTCGGCGGAGAGTTGCATGACGACATAGGAGCCCAGCCGCCCGGTCTCCTCGCGCAGGTTGCCGGCGATCGAATTCAGCAGGACGTGGGTGGCGACCTGCGGCGTCCCCGCGACGATCTCGCGGCCCAGCCGATCCCGCAGCGTGGCCGAGGCGTCGGCGGCGGCGAGCATGGCCTCGATGGCCGTCCTGATCGGCGTGCCGCTGCGTTCGGCCGGAGACCTTGCGACGACCTCGTCCACCGCACGGCGCCCGGCCTCGAGGCGGCTGCGCATTTCCGACTGGAGCGCGTCGATATCGGCAAAGCGGCCACGCTCGCTGGCGAACCTTGCCTCCAGCTCGGCGATCCGGCTGTCAGTCTCGGCCCGCTTCGCCGCCAGGGCAGCGGCCAGAATCGTCCTTTTCTCTTCAGCGCCGCCCATGGCGCCGTTGGCCGGCCCGCGCTCGGCGGAGATGGCATGGGCTGCGACCAGCACCGAATGGAAACGGGCGAGTTGTTCGGCACCTCGCTGGTAGCGCGCGTGATCGGCGAAATTGGTCTGAAGCGACAGGCCACCGAGCGCAACGCATGCCGCAGCGGCGACGATGCCGCCCAACCATTGCAGATGCTGGATTCGAAAACGCACGCGATCGATCGTTCCGGTGATGCTTCCCGTCAGTAACAAGCCGGCGCTAAGCAATCCTGAATATGGTTGTAGAATCAGATCGTGATTCGTGAAATTCGCCACACAAGCGCCCCGCCTTTCATTCTCCGCCTTTCGCGCCTAAGGAGAGGCCGTGGTGTCCCCGCGCCTGCGTGCGCGTGAGGACACCCTGACCCGTTCCAGCTAAAATGCCGGACCGAATCGCAAGGCTGCCACGGCCACCGTGACGGCCGGGCGCCTGCCGAAGGAGAGACTGAGGCTCATGGCCGAACCCGTTCGTACCGAGATCAACGAAGCCGATTACGGCGCCGACAGCATCAAGGTCCTCAAGGGCCTCGACGCGGTCCGCAAGCGCCCCGGCATGTATATCGGCGATACCGACGACGGGTCGGGCCTGCACCACATGGTCTATGAGGTCGTCGACAACGCCATCGACGAGGCGCTCGCCGGCCATGCCACGGAAGTGACCGTGACCCTGAACGCCGACAATTCGGTGACGGTCACCGACAACGGCCGCGGCATTCCCACCGACATCCACCCGACCGAGGGCATTTCGGCGGCCGAGGTCATCATGACCCAGCTGCATGCCGGCGGTAAGTTCGACCAGAATTCCTACAAGGTCTCCGGCGGCCTGCACGGTGTCGGCGTCTCCGTCGTCAACGCGCTGTCGAGCTGGCTGAAGCTGCAGATCTGGCGCGGCGGCAAGGAACATTTCGTCGAATTCCGCCATGGCGACCCGATCGCCCCGCTGGTCGAGGTCGGTCCCTCCAACGGCAAGCGCGGCACGGAGGTGACGTTCCTCGCCTCCACCGAAACCTTCACCATGGTGGAATACGACTTCCCCACGCTGGAGCACCGGCTGCGCGAACTCGCCTTCCTGAATTCCGGCGTGCGCATCCTGCTGACCGACCGGCGCCATGCCGAAGAGAAGCGGGTCGAGCTCTATTACGAGGGCGGCGTCGAGGCCTTCGTGCGCTATCTCGACCGCAACAAGACGGCGCTGGTGCCGAACCCGATCATGCTCAAGTCCGAGCGCGACGGGATCACGGTGGAAGTGGCGCTGTGGTGGAACGACAGCTACCACGAGAACGTCCTGTGCTTCACCAACAACATCCCGCAGCGCGATGGCGGCACCCATCTCGCCGGCTTCCGCGGGGCGCTCACCCGGCAGGTGACGAACTATGCCGAGAGCTCCGGCGTCACCAAGAAGGAGAAGGTCGACCTCACCGGTGACGATTGCCGCGAGGGCCTGACCGCCATCGTCTCCGTCAAGGTGCCGGATCCGAAATTCTCGTCGCAGACCAAGGACAAGCTCGTCTCCTCCGAGGTGCGCCCGGTGGTCGAGAGCATCCTCAACGAGGCGCTGTCGACCTGGTTCGAGGAACACCCGGCCGAGGGCAAGACGATCGTCCAGAAGGTGGCGGAGGCTGCCGCCGCCCGCGAGGCCGCCCGCAAGGCGCGCGAACTCACCCGCCGCAAGACCGCGCTCGACGTCGCCTCGCTGCCGGGCAAGCTCGCCGACTGCCAGGAGCGCGATCCCGCCAAGTCCGAACTCTTCATTGTCGAGGGTGACTCGGCCGGTGGCTCCGCCAAGCAGGGCCGCGACCGCGCCTTCCAGGCGGTGCTGCCGCTGCGCGGCAAGATCCTCAATGTCGAGCGCGCCCGCTTCGACAAGATGCTGTCGTCGGAGATGATCGGCACGCTGATCATGGCGCTTGGCACCGGCATCGGCCGCGACGAGTTCAACATCGACAAGCTACGCTACCACAAGATCATCCTGATGACCGACGCCGACGTCGACGGCTCGCATATCCGGACGCTGCTGCTCACCTTCTTCTTCCGGCAGATGCCGGAGATCCTCGACCGCGGGCACATCTACATCGCGCAGCCGCCGCTGTTCAAAGTGAGCCGGGGCAAGAGCGAGACCTACATCAAGAACGAGCGGGCGCTCGACGACTATCTGGTCAATGGCGGCCTCGAGGATAGTCTCCTGGTGCTCGGCACCGGCGAGACCTGTGCCGGCGCCGACCTCGCCGCCATTGTCGAGGAGGCCCGCCAGGTGAAGAACCTGATCGGGGCCGTCCATTCGCGCTACCACCCCTCTGTGGTCGAGCAGGCCGCCATTGCCGGGGCACTCAACCCCGAGACGATGAAGGACCCGGCGCGGGCCGAGGCCCTGGCGGTTAAGATAGCCCAGCGGCTCGACGCCATTTCCGACGAGATCGAGCGCGGCTGGGAGGGCCATTTCGACGGCGAACGCTACCGCTTCTCGCGCACCGTGCGCGGCGTCAAGGAAGTCGCCATGCTTGACGCGCCGCTGATCGCCTCGCTGGAGGCCCGCAAGCTCGACGAACATTCCGCCCGCCTCGGGGTCGTCTTCGACAAGCCGGCGAAGTTCCGCCGCAAGACCCAGGAAACCCAGGTCGACGGACCGATCTCGCTGTTCGAGATGGTCAAGGAGGCCGGCGCCAGCGGCATCAAGCTGCAGCGCTACAAAGGCCTCGGCGAGATGAATGCCGAGCAGCTCTGGGAGACCACCCTCGACCGCAACGCCCGCTCGCTGCTGCAGGTGAAGGTGAAGGAGGTCGACGAGGCCGACGACATCTTCGTCAAGCTGATGGGCGACGTGGTGGAACCGCGCCGCGCCTTCATCCAGGACAATGCCCTGAGCGCCACCGTCGACGCCTGAGGCGACTGGCGGTCGCGGGGGGGCGGCGCCGGTCACGGCGTGGTCCCCGGTGGCCGCCCTACGGCTGTCAGAATACTCGGTGGCCCGTCGAGGGCCCATGCCGCGATCCCCGGAATGCCGGGCTTCGCGCGACTGCGTCGAGGGGGTCCGTCCGATCAGTTGTGCTGCGGCTTGTCGACCGTCGCGCGAATGTGGACGACCGCGATGTCGTCTGCAAACAGCCTGCGCCAGCCGGGCTTCCGGTCGAGGTAGGCGGCCGCCGGATTTCTGGCATTGAGCAAAGTCCAGCCGGTCTGAGGATGGTCCAGAAGCGCATCCAGCTTGTCGAGATCCTGCATCGACAGGGCCCGGATCGTGGAGACGGTGAAATCCGGCCCGAAGAGCTCCGTGCGACCGTCGATCAGGGTCGGGACGCCGCGGCTGATGAGATATCCGCCGAAGCCGTAATCGTTGATGACATTGCCGGGGATATTGCGGGCCAGCGCGGCATCCACCGCCGCAGCCGGCATGTTCGAGACAGAGGGATGGAAGGTCGGCCGCATGGCGCCGAGCATGACGATAAACGTCAGCATCGCGGCCAGACCGACCGACAGGCCAAGGGCCGGCTGATGGGGCCGCGATTCCGCCGCGTCAGTCCCGAGGCGGGCGAATGCCGGCGTGATCAGCATGCCTCCGACAATGCCGAGCACCATCATGTGCCGCACGTGCTGGAGCGCCATCAGGACCAGCAGCATGAGGAGCGCGAGGCGGATGTAGGGCAGACGCCGCTGCGCACCGAGCCCGAGAATGATCAGCGCGGGGATGACCAGCGTCATCGCGGTGATCTCGGAGAAAACGGTCGGCCTCCACTCTGCGATGACGGCCTTCGCAGGTCCAAGGCTCATCACCTTGTAGGCGGCAATGACGTGCTCGAAGCCATAGGGGTGCACCAGGGACGCCACACCGCTGGCCGTTCCGAACAGGGCCCAGCCGATGAAGGTCTGATTTGGCTTTGCCGCGCGAAGGACGGCCTCGACCGCCAGCAATCCGCCAAAGCCGAGGCCGAAGATGAAGCTGCCATGCAGATTGGCCCACAAGGCCATCAAGATTATCGCGGCGGGATGCGGGGTGCGTCCCTTCTCCGCGGCACTGATGAGCATGGCGAACCAGCCAGCCATCACCGGAGCCGCGAGGAGGTGAGGCCTCGCATTGGTGTGACCGGTCATTAGGACGGCGATCACGCAGAGGATGAGGATGGCAGTAGTCTGCGGAACACGGCGGAGGACGTGAAGAGCGACGATGGTGAATGCGAGGCTCGCGGCGGCCGCGCTCAACAAGACAATGCCGGTCCAGCCGGCCAGGCGATGGGCGGCAGCGAAGAGGATCTGAGACAGCCATTCCTTGGCGATCCAAGGCGTGCCGTTGAACGAGTGCGAGTGGGCATCGGCCGTCGGTAACGTCCAGGTCTCGATGATCTGCGTTCCGAAATGGGGATGCCAGAAACTGTCGGGATCGGCGAGCATGTGGTTGCCGAGTGTGACGCAGACGAGGAAGCTGAGGAGCATCGTCGCGACGACGGTGAATGCCGAGACGGCCTCCTTGAAGGGCGTCTGACCAACGATTTCGTCCCGAAGCTCCGGCGTCATGACCCCCTCACAGGGACGGAAATTCCGTTTCAAAAATCAGGTGTTGGCAATGCAGGGCACGATCGTCTGGCCCCAGGAGATCGACAATGTTGGTGGCGAGAGCGCGTTAAGGACTATGACTCTTCATGTTTTCGGCTGAAGATCGCAGTCATGTATTATAATTATGTGAATCATCCAGAGTCATATGACGATAATTATTTCAATATCACATCAGTTACTGTAGAATAACGGGATTAATACGCTCGTACTATTTGTATAAGCGACGGCCGTAACCGTATTGCTCGCCATCCGCCTGCATCCCGATCAGATCGCGCAGGGCCATCCGTTCCTCGGATTGGGGTCGACTTCTGCTCCAGGGTCAGCTTCACAACCGCAACCCTGCCGGGGGGCGGCGATGGCCACCTCAGGGAAACCCGCACCCATGACCCCGCGGGACACGACGACGCGACATCCCGTCCGAAGCCACATCACCAAAGCAGCGGAATCAAGGGTCCCAGCCACAGCAACAGGGGGATCAGCCGCAGGGCGGCCGGGCTCTCGTTCCGGCGGCCGCTGCGCACCAGGAAGACCCCGGTCATGACCGCGAGCACCGCGAGAATGGCCAGGCCCGGCAGGAATCCGCACAAACCGTCGCCGCAGCCCTGGCTCGACTGTTCGAGCAGCTTGAGCGCAGGCCAGGGCAATGCCGCCGTGCCGCACGCGAGCAGGAGATTGGTTGGAGGCCGCTTCATGTGTCGCTCCCCGCAAATGGCGTCAGCTGCAGTTCGTCACCTGATTGGCGCAGATGCCGCGCCACCAGCCGCGCTGTCCCCCGATGTCGACAAGGCTCCAGGCCCCCGAGCAGGCATGAAGACGCTCCACCGTGTCGCCGGCGCCCATCGCCGTTCCGGCGCGTAGCACCTGCCGCGATGCGGAGAATTCGCTCGGCGCCTGATGCAGGAGGCCGGGCCTCGCCGCGCCATTGGCCAGGGCTGCTCCGACCAGACGGGACTGAACCCAACCCTGGCCGCGCGGGGCTTGCGGCATGTTGCGGGGATAGCGCTCGCCATAGGCGACCCCCGGAGCGCTGATGTCGCGCACCAGAAACCAGCCATTGCGATAACCGACGACCCTGAACTGCGATCGATAGACAGAGCCCTCGTCGCCCTGGCGATCCGGTGCCTTCCAGGGGGGCGGGATCCGGCCGATGAGGCGCGCTTGAGGTTCGGGTGCGGCCCGCAGGGGCAAGCCGGCGGGATCCGGGTCTGCGGACCAGGCCGCGATATCGCAGGTTTCGGTGCCGGGCGGGAGGTGCCTGCGCTGAAGCCGCATGCTTTCGGCATCAGAGACAAAGCCTGTCCACTCCTCGTCGGTCTGGGCAAAATGGGCCTGAACGACCCGTGCCTGTCTCCCGATCAGTTTGCCGTGGCTCAGGGTGAGATCGACTTCGACCGCCTGACCATCATCGGAGGCCCGGCCCGGGCTTGCGGGGTCATCCGCGCTCGCCCGGAACAGGGAAACATAGCCCTTCATCGCGGCCAGTTCGACGTTGCGCACCGGTCCCGCCACCCAGCCGGCGGGCACGACCGTACCGAGCATGTCGAGCCAGGCCTGGGAATCGATCGGCCTGATGTCATCTCCTGCGATGAGGTAGGCGGTTCTCACGCGCCGATCGAGTTGCACCAGCGTGCCCTGGTCGATCCGTCCCGTGCGGCTGAAAAACTGCGGCGAGTCCAGGGAGACGTCGTAGGGCTCCAGGAAGCGACCGATGATCCGGGTCCTTTCGCCGGAGCCCCGCGCAAAGATGAACAGGTTAACCGCCTGCTGGACATCGTTACCGCTGCCACCCGCCGACTCGAAGATCCTGGCGCGCGTCAGGGTCAGGGGCTCTCCGTCGATCTGCCACTGGAACATGTCGGACACGCGGCAGCGCAGTTCGCCCGTCTGGTGCCCGCGCGCGGAGGGATGCTGACTGGCAAGGAAGACGGGGTGGCTGCGCCAGTCAGTCTCCCCCAGACTGCAAGACGGCGTGTCGCGACCATCCTGGGCGAGAGATGGCGCTGCGCTTGCGACGAAGGCGGCGAGGCTGGCGACGAGGCCCAGACATCGAATGGCGACAGACATGACGGCTCTCCTGTCCCGCCTTCTGCGCCCTCGATGCTGATGGATCATGCCGCAACGGGCGTTCTCATGTTTCCGCGGCACGCGGAACAACGCTTTTCACGCGCGCTTCATCGGTGAAGCTCCGGAATCAGGAGCACCAACATTACGTCAGGGGATGCCAGGACTTTGCCACCCGACCAGGGCCTGTCTGAACACCAGAGTCGAGGATCCGGCTGTGTCGCGATTGTTTGGCCTTTGCTGTGCTGCTGCTGCGTCACTGGCGGTGCCCCTTGCCGCGACATCGGCGCAGCATCGGTGGTCGCGGCGCCACCCTCATCCCCTGCGTGACAAGATCCGACCAATCCCCTACGGCCTGAATCGGACCGGGCTTGCCGCGAACCCGCGAGGGGGAGAGTTGCCAAGAGGCCGGGCATGGCGGCTGATTGGCGGGCCGGGCCTGCAACCGGCGTCGTCCGCCGGTCCCGGAGGTGTTCATGGTGCATGTTGATGGTCGCGGCCTGCCCCTCTCCACAGGTTCGCGCGAGGCGGCCGCGTGCTATCGCGACGGCGTGGACCTGCTGCTGTCCGCCTGGCCCGGCGCCGTCGATCTGTTGCGCAGGGCCACCGAGGCCGATCCGGGCTTTGCCCTCGCCCATGCCGCCTTGGGGCGGGCGCATGCCGTCCGGGCCGAACCGCTTGACGCCAGAAGGCATATCACCCGGGCCATCGACCTCGTGGCGCTCAGCGGCAGCGATCGTGAGAGGAGCCATGTGGAGATCCTCGCGCTCGCCATCGGCGGCCAGGGCGCCCTGGCCCTTGACCGTGTCCTGACCCATCTCGAATCCTGGCCGCGGGACATCCTGATCTTCGGCCTTCCCCTCGGCGCTTTCGGTCTCTTCGCCTTTTCCGGCATGGCCGATCACGACCAGGCGCGCGTCGACCTGTGCGAGCGCCACGCGGCGCAGTTCCCGGAGGACGACTGGTGGTTCCTGACCTATCGCGGCTGGTCCCAGGCGGAAAACGGGGCGGTCGCTCTCGGCCGCGCAATGGCGATGAAGGGCTTCAACCTCAGACGCGCCAACGCCAATGGCGCGCATGCCGTATCGCACGCCCTGTTCGAGGAAGGCGCGGGCGCCGAGGCGGAGGCGTTCATCGAGGACTGGCTGCCCGGTTATGACCGGGCCGGTGTCCTTCACGGCCACATTGCCTGGCATCAGGCCCTTGCCGCCCTGGAGCGCGGCGATGCCGGGCAGGCGCTCTCCATTTATCAGCGCTTCGTGCATCCCTCGGCATCGTCCGGTCTGCCCATCAACATCATGACCGATACGGTGTCCCTGCTCTGGCGCGTGCAGGCCTATGGTCATCCCGTTCCCGGGGCGTTGTGGGAGCAGGCGGCGCTCTATGCCGCGGAGAAGTTCCCGGCGCCGGGCCATGCCTTCATCGATGTCCACCTGGGCCTCGTTCAGGCCGCGACCGGCAAAGCCGCCGAGCTCTCGCAGCGCGTCGAGGCCATCACCCGGCTGGTCGAGGCAGGCACCCTTGCCGCCGGCCCGGTCGTGCCGGGCTTGTGCAAGGCCGCCCTGGCCTTCGCCGAAGAGAGGTACGAAGCCTGCGTGGCCATTCTCGAACCCCTGGCGGCGGATGTGGCGCGGGTCGGCGGCAGCGGCGCGCAACGCGCGGTGTTCGAGGATACGCTTGTGCTGGCGCTGATCCGGAGCGGTGAGACCGCCAGGGCCAGGATGGTTCTGGACGCCCGTCTCCACAGGCGCCCGTCGCCGCGGGACAAAGCCTGGATGCGAAGCCTCGTCGCCTGATGGCCAGGACAGCAGCCTGTGGCGTTGCTCCTTGAAGACCGTCGGGATCGGCGACCGTGATGAACACGCCGTCGGGGGTCAGGCGGCGCCATCCAGAGCGATGATCTTGGGGATATGGGAGCGACCGACGGAATCGGTTGCCCGTCCGAGGAAATCGTCCGCGGCGTCGTGGACGCTTTCATGGACGGAAATCCGCCCCAGCGCACCGCGTTCCCGCTGGGCCACGAAGAAGAGGTCGTGCTCGGCATCGCCGATGACGAATGCAATGTCGGGAAATGCCGGCGAGCACAGCGCGAATTCGTGTCCAAACACCTCGTAGGCCACGGGTGCTCCGATCTGGCGCAGCAGCGCTTCGGTGCGACGGGCTGTCTCGTCCCGGTTGACGAGGCGTGCGAGCCGGACGCGGAAGTCGTTCGAGATACCTGTCCAGCGGTTTGTGATGGTGAGGGGAGGGACGGGAGACAAGCGTGTCGACCTTCTTCCAAGGGGTGCTGGATGGGTGGTCCGCCCTCAACCTGTCGCCCGGCAGCCGGTCGAGAGGTCGAGGCCCGGCCCGGCGCAGGTCCGATGCCGCAGGCTACGAGCCACTCGCCGATTTCGTCCAGCGTGAAACCCGTGGCCGTCTCCTGGCCGACCAGCAGCGTCGCTGCGGTGACGGCCGGCAAATGGAACCGCCGGTCGCCCTGGGAGGAGGGCAGTCTGATGGGCGCCCTTTCCGTGGAGCCCATCGAACATCCGCCACTTGTCGGGAGTAGCCCTGCTGTGTTGCAGGCATGCGGGGTCAGTGCGACGCCGGAGCCGTTGCCGCCGCCACCTCGCGCCGCCGCTTGCGGTAGCCGATGGCGAATCCGATGGCCAGGGCGAGGGCTCCGGCTGACATGATGGCGATCCCGTCCACATGATACTGGCGCAGGTTCAGATGGCGGCGCTCCAGCGAATTCGCGTAGGTCAGGACCTCGCGGTTGCCGCTGCTGAGAACATAGACGTCCTGCTCGGAGTCAAATTCCGCCCGGACCGGCCGGCCGATCAGCGACCGCACATCCGATTCCGCCATCTCGATGGTCGGAACCCGCAGCTTGAGTTCGGCACCGCTCAGCCGCGGTCTCATCGTCATCTCGTAGTAGGACGAGGTGGTGCCGCTCCGCCGGCTCCTGCGCGTTACCCGGGAGGCTTCGCTGATCGTACCCTCGACCACCTGCAGGCTGCTGCGCGCGGGCGGGCCCGAAAGCAGGCCATAGCCCACCATCGCGAGGCCGACCAGGATGCCGACAGCAGCGAGTATCACGATCCATGAATTGCGAGCGATGTGGATGAAGTCTTGCACTGTCGATCCCTTTTCCTGCCGGATTTCGCCAAGCCGAACCGCACCTCCCGGCGTCGCAGCATGGGCAGGCGGCTTATCGGACGTTTAGAGAGGGCTTCGGGTGCGGGTTGTGCGCTCGCGCACAGTCCGGAGCCCCGTCGCACCCCAGGCTCGGCGCGATCGGCTTCGTTGATGCCAAGGGTCCAGAGGTGAGTTCCGGGCGATCGCGTGAAGAGACGGGTTCAACGCCCTCCCGCTCAGCGGAGCTTTCGGGAGCGCTGGCCCAGGCGCTCCGGTGGTCCGGCTTTCGACACCAGAGCCCCGCCGTGCTGGCCTCAGAACCCTTTGCGGTCCAGGCCAACGAGACCGTCTTCGTCAGGCTGGACGCCGCCACCTACACCATCGCCTTCGTCACGCGACTGGACATCGAGGCCGATCTCGTCCGCTTCATCGACCATCAGGGCCTGAATGCCTGGGGGTATGACCTCAACCGGGAGGGCCATGCCGACCAGACGGGCGTCGTCAACGAGATGCGCTTCGTGATCGCGCGGGACGACGGGGTGATCGCCACAGAATTGCATTGGCACGGCTATGCCTTGGAGGATGGAAACTGGGTGCATGTGGACAGTCAGTGCACCGTCCCGGCGCTCGGCCCCGGCTTTGCCGCCCCGATCTATCCCTGTCTCGGCTGGGTGCTCCTGCCTGGCGCGATCGACGCGTTCGGCGCTGCGGAACAGCGACAGGGCTTCTGCACCACCGAGGTGCCGGCCGGCGCTGTGTCCAATCATGCGACGCGGAGTTTTTCCTTCGTCTATGACGGCTATCCGCAGCGGCGCGTGATCCGGCGGCGGATCGTGACATTGGTCGATCCGGCACGGCCAGCCGCCGATGCGTCGATGCTCGTCGGGAACGCCCTGGCGCCCACCTATCGGAACCCTTGAGGCCGGCATGGGCCGCCGGCTTGTCGCGCCGGAGGAGACGTCACCGTCCCGGCTCGGAAACGGGATCCGGCCGCGACGGGACCAAGCGGCCACGCCTGTGGCGACTGCCGGCCTGCATGGCCGCGCCCCGGCGGAAGACGGCAACGGCCATCATGGAGGACAGGGCATCGTCGTATTCGACACCGGGTCGAAACAGATGAGCTGTGGCGGCCCCACATTGGTCTCGCGGCAGTAGAATGTGTCCTCGACGCTGGCCGGTTGTCCGAGCACGGCCTGCGTCTCGACGATCATCTCGAAACGATCGGCAGACATCTTCAGTTTCTGGCGGACCGCGAAGCGCCGCGGCAGGCGATACCTGGGATCGGGATATTGGCACGACAGCAGGAGCTCCCATTCGGGATGCCGGCCTTTGACCGACACGATCCGGCATTCGCGGTCGGGCTGGAGCGAGCTGCGATAGGGAAGCCGGACGGTCCGGCGGTCGTAGACCAGCAGGAACTCGTCAGGCGTTCGGCAGACAGAGCCGTTCCCCGCCCAGACGCCGCGAAAATCCCGCCGCGCTGGAGGGGGTTCATCCCCCCGCGCCGGGCCCGCCGATGCCGTGCCAAGGATCGCTCCGAGAAACAGGGCCAGGGCGGCAGGCATGATCGCCCCAGCCTTCTGCATGTGGCCTGTCATGGCGGAGCCCGCGTCAATGGTCATGGGATGGCCTCGCGCCTGTGCGTCGTCGTACAATCCCGCGACGGCTGGTGCAGAAGCGCCCTGACCGCGGTTACCTGCGGGCGGGACGCGGGAAGGCTGCGACCTCGGACAGGTCCCCGCCGATGAAGGTCAGCCGAACCGTCACGCTCTCCACCGAGGGGGCGAGCCTCACGAAATGGCGCGCGTCGACCGGTACACCGATCGGCTTTTCGGGGTCACAGGGTGGCAGCGGAAAGACGTCCCGCGGCGCCTGCCCGTTGAAGCCGATCTCCACCTTGTCGAGCGCACAGCGATAGCTGATCAGGGTCGTGAGATAGGCCCGGTCGCTGTTCTGCCCGCTGCCGAAGGCGAGCCAAGAGGGCGCGATGCCCTCGACCGTGTCTCTCATGCTGCGCTGGAGAGCCCTTCCGGGTTCGAATGCCACCGTCGTGACCGGCGAGGTCACACCCGCGCCATCGACATAGCGCAGGGCGATGTCCAGCGCCGCCGTCTGGTGGGGGAAAGCGATGCTGGGCTTCGGCATCGGCCGTCCCGTCCGTGGATCGATCGCCTGAAGCAGGCCGGTCGATCGGAACAGGCCTTCATCGCCAAGACGGTACTCCACGCCGATGGCGGGTTCCGGCAGGGTGATCGTCCCGATCCAGCCGTTGTTCGTCGGCGTGAAACCGATGGAAATCCGGTCGCGGCCTCCGACGAAGAGGGCGGCCAGGGACGCTTGCCGATCTCGCGCGCGATCCAGCCACGGCCCGAGAAGGGCGTGGTCGATGAAGAAGCGGGCAAGCGCTCCCTCCCGGTCAGCGCCGAGGAATCGATCGAGCGCTGCATATTCGCGGCGCTTGTCGGCGATCGTCTGGGCGTCCCGTCGCGCGTCGCCGAGCTCCGCGGCGATGAGATAGTCGAGGGGCGCGAAGTCGGGATGGGCCGCCGCGAGGGCCTCCAGCCGCCGCAGGCGTTCCGCTCCATCGAACTGAAGGGCATAGGCCAGTTGAACGGCCCGTTTCCGCCCATCGGCGAGTTCCGCCAGGGCGCTGCTTGCCGCGGCTTGGCCCTCCTCGGTCCGGATCAGGGAGGCGAGCCGCAGGGCCGGATCGACGAAGTCGGTCCCGAGGCTGGCGAGGGCGGCATAGTCCCGTCGCGCCGCGGCGCTTTCGCCCCGGACCTCCAGCAACCGGGCGGTGCGGTATCGCTCGGCCACGCCCGGCGTGTCGCGCGCGGGCGCGATGGCACCTTCTGCCGGACGCGTCGGGTCGGCCGCGGGCGTCGTCGTGACATCGGTCATGCCGGCGCCACGCCACAGCGGCAGCGAGACGAAAGCGACGCCGCCGGTGGCGACGATGAGGCCGCCAAGCATCCAGAGGACGGTGGGCCGCGATGCCGTCGGCCTGGAGCCGGTCGCCTTGCCGCCGCGCGCTGCCCCGCCCGCCCTGTGGTTCACGTCGATCTTGAAGACATGCACGGGATAGGGGAGGTTCTTCACCTCGCGATGGCCCATGTCGAGCGAGGGCATGGACGTCTTGTTGGCGACGGCCTCCTGCACGCTGCGGGACACGCAGATCGATCCCGGCTCGGCCAGCGACTGCAGCCGGGCAGCGATGTTGACGACGTCGCCGAGCAGGTCGCCGTCGCGTTCCACGACATCGCCGATGGATATCCCGATACGGAAGTGCATCTGGCGCTGGACGGGGTAGGCGCGGTTGCGGGTGCGGAAGGATTCCTGGATGTCGATGGCGCAGCGTGTCGCCTCGACGGCGCTGGGAAACTCGCACATCACGCTGTCGCCGGCGCTGTTGAAGACGCGGCCCCCCGCCCGCACGACGAGGTCGTCGAAGACCATGCGATAGGCTTCGAGCCGCGAGAGTGTTTCCTCCTCGTCCTCGGCCGTCAGGCGGGTATATTCAGCGATGTCCGCCGCCAGGATGGCGGTGATCTTGCGCTTGAGGGGCTGTCTCATGACTTCCATGCGCGACCGGCCGGTGTCCTTACGAGCAGTGTTGCCTCATCCTGGAATGGTCTTGCCAGTTTGCACCCCACTTTGGCAAAGAATGCGAGGCTGATGTTGCGCCGGTTTGCCGCCGAGGGGCGGCCGCTCGATCCTCGGGCGCGGGATGGAGCGGGGAGCGGGCATGGCATCGATCGCGCAGATCGGATTCTTCCAGGGCATCGGCGATCTCGACCTCGCGCGTTTCGACCACCGCTGCGTCTGGAGGAAGGTCGACGAAGGCCAGACCATCATCGACTTCGACGATTCCTCCAGCGATGTCTATTTCCTCGTTTCCGGGGATGTCCGTATCCAGTTGCGCACCTTGGGCGGCCGCGAGTTTATCCTCGCGGATTTGCGCGGGGGCGAATTCTTCGGGGAGCTGGCGGCGATCGACGGCGAGCCCAGGTCGGCCAATGTGACCGCCTTGACCCGTGCGACCATCTGCATCGTCGGGGTAGGGCTCTTTCGCGACATGCTGGAGTCCTCACCCACGCTGTCGGGGCGGGTGATGCGGCTGCTGGCCCGGCGCGTCCGCGACCTCAATGCCCGCCTGCTCGAGCACGCGGTGCTCGATGTTCGCCACAATCTCTATGCGGAACTCCTGCGGCTCTCGATCCCGCGCATGCCGTCGCCACCGGCACGGATCGTCTCCCCGCCGCCCTACCATCATGTGCTCGCCGCCCGCATCGGCTGTCGTCGCGAGCAGATCACGCGGGAATTGCGTGTCATGGAGCGCGACGGCCTGATGCAGAAGACCCGCGGCGGGCTCATCCTGCCCGATCCGGACGCCCTGAGGCAGCGGATCGCGCAGAAGATGCAGGAGGTCGGCTAGGCCGCCAGGGTCTGGCCGGCGCTCCAGGTCGAAGCCGGCGGACCCGCACCGCCATTGCCGCGGGTCTCCCGCTACCGGCAGGAACACGATGAGCCCGGCCGCATGTTGTTGTTCCGCGAGAAGTTTTCGGCGTCCGACCGGTAGCTGAACCGACGCAGCGTGCAATAGCTGGTGCCGAAGGCAATTCTCAACTGGGCCTCGTCGCGCGAGTCGATGTCATAGCGTCCGCTCTTGCAGATGACGGCGTAGGCGCTGGCCGGCGATACGGCCATCAGGGTCATGAGTGCAGCACCGGCGAGGACCGGCAGGCGGACGCGCAGGGGGAAGGTCATTTCCTCAGTCTCCATGATGTGGAACCGACCACATGGTCGCCGATGGCCGCGATGCGTGCGAGAGCGAAAGTCCGGCACGCAGGAGATCGGCCGGCTGGGTTCCGCCCCGCCCCGCGTTCGGTTGTCCCGCCATCATCAGGTGCGAATCGTCTGCGACGCGATGTGCGCTGTCGCACGTGCCAGGCGATGAGCGTCGGATTCGTCCGCCGGGTTGGCATTGCCGCCGGCGGAAAGATCCTCTCCCGCCGGCCTGTCAACGGGACGTCAGTCCACCTTGATGGCGAGCGACGTGACGACGTCGCGCCAGATGCCCCTCTCACGATCGACGAGAGCCTTGGCCTGGTCCGGCGACATGGTGACCGGGATGATGCTGCTGGCCTCCAGCTTCGCCCGGACATCCGGATCGGCCATGGCGGCAGCGAGCGCTGCCGAGAGCCTGTCGACGACAGGCTGAGGCAGACCCGGGGGACCCACGAGCACGTTCCACAGTTCGAAGGCATAGTCGGGAACGCCGGCCTCCCGAACAGTGGGCAGATCCGGCAGGTCTTTCGTCCGCTCGCCGCCGAGGGCGACGATACCGATGACCGAACCGGCCTTCACATGGTCGGGGGTGCCGGGCATCGTCAGCACCCCGACATCGACGTGGCGTCCGATGACGTCGTTGAGCAGCGGCGCATTTCCCCGGTAGGGCACATGGTTCATCTTCACGCCGAGGCGATGCAGCAACAGTTCCATGGCCAGATGGCCCGGCGAGCCGGCCCCGGACGTGCCGAAGCTGATGCCGCCGGGGGTCGATCTGGCCAGCGCGGCCAGGTCGGAAAGGGTCCGGACGTTCAGGTCCCGGCGGGCGCCGAGCATCAGCGCCGTCGATCCCATATGCCCGACATAGGTGAGCCTGGCGGGATCATAGCCGATCTCGCGGCCGAGCGCGGGGAGCACGGCGGAGGGGCCGATGCCGCTGACACCCAGCGTATAGCCATCGGCCGGCGCCGTGGCGACCGCCCGGATGCCGATGGCGCCCGCGGCGCCGGCACGGTTGTCGACAACCACCGGCTGCCCGAGGATCTGCGACATCTTCTCGCCGAGCGCGCGTCCCGCAATGTCCGTCGAGCCACCCGGCGGGAAGGGCACGACCAGCGTGATCGACCGGACCGGGAAATTCTGGGCCGTCGCGGGCGCGATCACCGCCGCCGCCAGCAGGCAGCCCGCCAGCATGGCGAGCCGTCGTGAATGCAGGCGCGACGGGCGGATATGGCAAGGCGCTCCCATGTCGTATTCTCCCCTTTGTTCTTTGATCGGATGACAAAAGTCTATATCATTTACCTTTGTCAAGCAGGATTGCCTCTGAAGTGTCGTACCGCCCACCTGGAACTGCCATGGACAGCCTCAGCCAGAGCCCCATTCCCCGCTACATCCAGCTCGCGACCATGTTTCGCCGACGGATCGAGACGGGGCAGTGGAAGGTCGGCGAACAGATCCCCACCGTCGACGCCCTCGCGGCCGAGACGGGCGTGGCGCGCGCGACCCTGCGCCAGGCCCTCGGCATGCTCGAGAAGGAGGAGATGATCGAGCGCCTGCGGGCCAAGGGGACCTTCGTCCGGCGGCGGCCGAGAGACCAGATGTGGCTGACGATGGAGACTAATTTCGCCGGCCTGCTGCGTGCCCGCGAAGGCGCGACGATCGCGATTCTTACCGATCAATCAGGCGAAATGCCGGTGAATTTCCCCCATTCCATCGGTACGCCGGCCGCGCGTTACCGTCATCTGCGTCGCCTCCATTCGCGCGACGGCCAGGCCTTCCTGTTGGCCGACGTCTATGTCGACGAGCGGCTGATGGACCGGATCACCGAACAGGACATCCACTCGAAGACGGCACTCAAGCTGGTGGCCGACCTGCCGGGGGTGGAGATCACCGACGCGCAGCAGACTCTGACGATCGGCAGCGCCGACATCGAGGCGGCGGAGCATCTGCGCCTGCCGCTGAACGCACCGGTCGCCCTCGTCCAGCGCACGGCCGTCGACCGCGAGGGCTTCATCGTCCTCGTCGCCGACGGCATCTACCGCGGTGACCTCGTCAGGCTTGACATGAAGCTGCGTTAGGCTGTTTGTACAGAGGTATAGCCTATAGCATGATCCGAACGACCGGATCGAGGAGCCCACCTTGAGACTGCACTGGTCGCCGCGCTCGCCCTTCGTGCGCAAGGTCATGGTCGCTGCCCACGAGCTGGGGCTGGCCGACGCGATGACCCTGGTGCGCAGCGTCGCCATGATGACGAAGCCGAATCCGGACATCATGGTCGACAACCCGCTGAGCAAGATTCCGACCCTGGTGCTGGATGACGGCCGGGTGCTGTTCGATTCGCTGACGATCTGCGAGTACCTGGACTTCCGGGCCGGTGGTCATCGCCTGTTCCCGCCGGCCGGCGACGCGCGGTGGCAGGCCCTGACCGACCATGCGCTGGCCAATGGGCTGCTCGACCTCTTGATCCTGTGGCGGAACGAACGCGAGAAGCCGGCCGACCGGCAGACGGTCGCGCTGCTGGAGAGTTTCGCCCTGCGCGTCGGCGCCGGCCTCGATCGGCTTGAACAGGCCGCGGCACGGCTGGGCGAGACCCCTTTCGCGATCGGCCAGATCACCGTCGGCTGCTGCCTGTCCTATGTCGATTTCCGGTTCGCCGATCTCGCCTGGCGCGCGTCCCGGCCGCAGCTGGCGGCCTGGCACGAGACCTTCAATGCGCGCGATTCAGCGCGGGCAACGGTCATCGTCGATGGCCAGTGAACGGACGGGGCCCCTCGCGCATCTGACGGTGCTCGATCTCAGCCGCATCATGGCCGCTCCTTGGGCGACCCAGATCTTCGCGGATCTCGGTGCCGACGTCATCAAGATCGAACGTCCCGGCGTCGGCGACGACACGCGCAGCTGGGGGCCGCCGTTCCTGAAGGACAGCCAGGGCGGGGTGACGAAGGAATCGGGATATTTCCTCTCGGTCAACCGCGGCAAGCGCTCGGTGACCGTCGACATGGCCACCACCGAGGGCCAGGAGATCGTACGCGGCCTGGCGCGGCAGGCCGACATCGTCATCGAGAATTTCAAGGCCGGGACGCTGAAGCGCTACCGGCTGGATGCAGCCAGCCTGCGGGCGGACAACCCCCGCCTCATCTATTGCTCTGTCACCGGCTTCGGCCAGGACGGGCCGCGCAAGGACCAGGCCGCCTATGACTTCGCCATCCAGGCCATGGGCGGGCTGATGAGCGTCACCGGGGAACGTGACGACAAGCCCGGCGGCGGACCGCAGAAGGTCGGCGTGCCCATCGTCGACCTGATGACCGGCATGTATGCCGCCGTCGCCGTTCTCGCCGCGGTGGCCAAGCGCGACCGGACCGGCGTCGGCGACGTGATCGACCTGGCGATGCTCGACGTCCAGGCCGCATTCCTCGCGAACCAGGCGATGAACCACCTGGTGGGCGGGCGCAGCCCCCAGCGCGGCGGCAACCGTCATCCCAACATCCAGCCGCAGGACGTCTTCGCCTGCGCCGACGGCTTCTTCGTGCTCGCCGTCGGCAATGACGGCCAGTTCGCCAAGCTCTGCGAGGTGCTCGGCCATGCGGAGTGGTCCAGCGACGAACGGTTCGCCAGCAATGCCGCCCGGGTCAGGCACAATCCCGAGCTGACAGCGCTGCTCAGCGACCGGTTCATGACATTCAACCGCGATGACCTGATCGCGCGTCTCGATGTCGAAGGCGTTCCCGCGGCACCGATCAATTCCGTCCCGCAGGTCCTGAACGATCCGCAGATCCTGCACCGCGAGATGGTGCGCGATCTGCCCCACCCCCAGGCCGGCAGCGTTCGCCACGTCGTCAGCCCGCTGCGTTTCGAGAACGCGCCCCTGGAATTTCCACGGTCCGCGCCGCTCCTTGGCGAACATACGGACGACGCCCTCGCACAACTGGGCCTCGGCGCCGATGCGATCGCCGCCCTGAGAGGCAAGGGGATCATCTGATGCCGCGCATTCCACTCCCCGGCCGCGCCGACATGAACGAGGAGCAGCAGAGTATTTACGACGCTGCGCTCTCGGGTCCACGCAAGGCAATCATCGGCCCCTTGAGGGCTGTCATTCACAGCCCGGATCTGGCCCGGTTGTGGTCCAGCTTCGGCGAGTACATCCGCTTCCGCACCTGCCTGCCACCGGCCTGCAAGGAACTCGCGATCATCGTCACGGCGCGGCGCTGGACCAGCCAGGTCGAATGGCTTGTCCATGCCAGGGCCGCCGAGACGGCGGGCATCGCGCCAGACGTCATCGCGGCCATCCATGCCGGGGAGGCTCCCGTCTTCGCCGATGCCGCCGAAGCCGATATCTACGAATTCGCCAGGCAATTGCAGATGACGGGCACGGTCGAGCAAGCGGTCTATGACCGCATCGTCGCGCGTTACGACGCGCGCGGCGTGGTCGAGCTGACCGCGGTGATCGGCTATTACACGATGGTCTCGATGACGCTCAATGTGCACGAGATCCCGGTGCCGGAGGGCAGCACGCCGCCGCTGACGCCGATCGCGGCGGAGGGCCTCACCTGCCTGCCGGCGGCGAGGCGCCCGTGACGGCGACGGCACCGGCGCCGCCGGTCACCGTGCCCCGCCTCGCGGTTCCAACGGGGGCCTGCGATGCCCATAGTCATGTCTTCGGGCCGTTCGACACCTTCCCGCCCAGCCAGGCTTCGACCTATCCCTTGCCGGCCGCCTCCGACGTGGTTCACGCCGCCGCGCGCGCGACCATGGGCATCAGCCGCGGCGTGCTCGTGCAGCCCGCGCCCTATGGCATGGATCCGGCGGCGATGCTGGCGGCCGTCGCCGGGGCGGACGGCGCCCTCAGGGCCATCGCCATCGCCGATGAGGACGTGAGCGACGCGACGCTCGCGGACTGGGCGGCGCGCGGCGTCCGAGGCCTGCGCTTCGTCGAGATGCGCGCCCCGACCGGCCAGCGCTATCCGGGCAGTGTCGGTTTCGACGGCCTGATCAGGCTCGCCCCGCGCATGCGGGCCCTGGGCCTGCACGCGCAGCTCTGGGCGAGCGCCGAGACCTATGCCGACCATCTCGCGATGCTGCGGTCACTGCGGCTGCCGCTGGTTCTCGACCACATGGCGAGCCCGGACCTGGCCGGGGGGCCGGATGCGCCGGCCTTCCGCGCCGTGTGCGACGCGCTCCGCGATGGGGCGGTCTGGGTGAAGCTGTCGGTCTGCCGGGTGGGCAAGGCCTTTCCGGCCTATGCCGATGCCAGGCCGTTCCATGACGCGCTGATCGCCGCCAATCCCGATCGTCTGCTCTGGGGCTCGGACTGGCCCTATGTGCGGCTGGAGCCCGCGCCCGACGCCGGCGCCATGCTCGACCTCTTCGCCACATGGACGGGAGACGAGACGCTCGTCCGTCAGATCCTCGTCGACAATCCGCAGCATCTCTACCAATTCGAACCAGCCAAGCGAGCCTCTCCATGACGGACACCTACAGCGCCTTTTCGGTCGAGGTTGCGGACTATGTGGCGACCGTCACCATCACGCTGCCACCGGTGAACGCGCAGAACCGCGCCTTTCGCGAGGAGATCACCCGGCTCTTCGACAGCCTGGGAGAGAGGGCGGACGTCCGCGCCATCGTGCTGACCGGCGCGGGCAAGATCTTCTCCGCCGGCGCCGACCTGAAGGACCGTCCCGATCCGAAGGTTCCCGGGGCCTATCCGACCCACGGCCGCAATGTCCGCGAGGGCTTCAACTGCGTCATGGAATGCCCGAAGCCGGTGATCGCCGCGGTGAACGGCGCCGCGATCGGTGCAGGCTGCGTCCTGGCGCTGGTCTGCGATATCGTGGTGATGGCCGACGAGGCCTATCTCGCCATGACCGAGGTCGACTATGTGCTCGCCGGCGGCGTCAGCCATATCCGCAGGCATTTCGGCGAGTCCGACGCGCGGCTGATGATCTATACGGCGCGCCGGATCTCCGGCCAGGAGGCGCTGCGGATGAATGTCGCGTCTGTGTCCCTGCCGCGAGACGAGATGCTGTCGGCTGCCCTTGGCATTGCCCGCGAGATCGCCGCGAAGAGCCCTGCCGCCGTCCGCGCGGCGAAGAAGTCCTTCCTCACCACCGAGGGGCTGCCGCTGCAGGAGGGCTACAAGTTCGAACAGTCGCAGACGGCGATGCTGGCGACGACCGACGATTTCCGCGAGGCGCAGCGCGCCTTCGCCGAAAAGCGCAAGCCGAGCTTCTGACGCCATGACAGGGATCGGCTTCGACACCATCAAACGCGTCACGGCGGACCTCTACGACCGGTCCCTCCGGTTCATTCCGGCCGATTCCAAGGTGGCGCTGCGCAAGGCCGACGGCATCGAGACGAACGAAACCGCCCGCCACACGCTGCAGACCATGATCAGGAGCGCCGAGGCCGCCGAGCAATCCTGGCGTTTCGTCTGCTCCGATTCCGGCGTGCCGGTCTATGTCATCAAGGTCGGCACGCAGGCGCGGTTTTCCGGCAATGTTCGGCAGGCCATCGTCGAGGGCTTTGCGGACCTGGTCGCCAGCATCCAGCCGCCGCTCCTGCCCCACGTCACCAATCCCCTGACGCTGGAGCGCGGCCATAGCGGCCGTCACATGCCGATCGTCACCTTCGACATGGTGGACGATTGCGACTTCATCGACATCACCTGTTCGCCCAAGGCCCTCGGGTCGGGCCGCTGGTCGGCGATGGAGATCTTCAGCTTCCCCGACCTGCCGACCATCGAGACCTATGTCCTCGACGTCGTCCGGAAGGCGGGCAGCCAGCCCTGCCCACCCGTCGTCGTCGGCGTCGGCATCGGCGGCACCTTCGACTATGCCTGCAAGCTCGCCAAGGAGGCGACGCTGCGGCCGATCGGGCAGCCCCATCCGGAAGCCATGGTGGCGGCCATGGAGGAGCGCCTGCTGGCGGCCGTCAACCGCACCGGCTTCGGGCCCATGGGCACCGGCGGCGACAGCACGGCGACCGCGGTCCATGTGGACTATGCCGCCGGCCACGGCTTCACCCCGGTGGCCGTGACGTTCAATTGCTGGATCAACAGGCGCACGCGCGCCCGCCTGTTCAACGACGGCCGCGTCGAGATCATCGAGTAGGTCATGGCGATCAGAACGCACCGCCTCACCTTTCCCCTGACGGCCGAGTCTGCGCGGTCGCTGCGCGCCGGCGACATGGTCATCATGAGCGGCGAGATCGTCGTGACGGCCGGACTTCCCACCCATCACCGCCTGATCGGCTGCCTCAATGGCGTCGAGCCGATGCCGATGGACCTGAACGGCGCCTCGGTCTTCCATCTCGGCAGCTACAGCGAGGAGAAGGACGGCACGCTGCAGCTCCACTACATCAACCCGACGACCAGCACCCGGTTCAACGCTCTGATGCCGACGCTCATCAGCGGCTTCAACTGGCATGCGGTGGGAGGCAAGGGCGGGCTCGACAGGCCCTGCGTGGAGGCGCTGCGCCAGGTCGGCGGGGTCTATCTCTCGTTTCTCGGCGGCGGCGCGGCCCTGCACACGCAGGCCATCCGCCGCGTCATCGAGGTCGGCTGGTCCGACATGCTGATGCATTACCGGCTGGTGCGGCTCGAGGTCGAGGACATGGGTCCCGTCACGGTCGCCATCGATGCCCACGGCGTCAGTCTCTATGAGATCACCGGGGCCACCTGAGCCGCTTGACGCCTCTCTTTCCGAGATGGCCGCGGCGAGGCTCCGCCCGCAGATGCTTCCGCCGCTTGCAGACGCGTCACGGCCAGTACTTCGCCGCGAGATAGCCCGGACCGAGCCAGACGGCCGCCCATAGCAGGGAGGACGTCCAGTTGGCGATCTGAAAGCGGATCTGGGGCATGTGAAAGGCGCCGGCGAGGAGCGGGACCACGCCGCGCAACGGGCCGATGAATTTCGCCACGAAGACGCCGAGAATGCCCCAGGCGGCGATCAGTCTCGTGCCGCGCTCAACCAGATCGGGGTGCCGTGACAGTGGCCAGATCCCCGAGACCCGCTCCTTCAGGACATAGCCGGCGGCATAGGAAACCCATTCGCCCAGGGCGGCGCCGATAGCCGCCGCCAGCAGGACGGGGACCGGATTCATGTCAGCGGCCCCGACCAGGGCGCCGAAGCCGATCAGGATGACCGAGGCGGGGATGAACAACGAGAACAGGATGATCGATTCGGCGAAGGCCAGCGCCGCGACGACCGGGAGAAAGAGGGAGGTGTTATTGCGCGCCAAAGCCACGAGGTCGTTGGCGAAACTTTCGAGAGACCACATGCCCGACCTCTGACGGCGCTGCGCCCGCACCCTATGCTGTTGGCTCCCCGGACCGCAATCGAAAGCGGATGGGCTTGCGTCAGTTCGCCCGCTCGCCGCCCACTGCGGGCCGTCAGGCCACCCCGGCGAGGACATCGGCAAGCAGCGGATTGGGAAAGCGTCGGGCGAGGGTCACGGCGAGGAAGGATTCGAAGAGCCCCTCGAGCGCTGCTGCTTCGACCAGGCGGCCCGTCGCCAGTTCGTCACGCACGACGATCGGCGGGAGGACGGCAAGTCCTGCATCCTCGCGCGCCAGCAGACGCAGCATGGCCATGTCGTCGGCCTCCGCTGCGATGGACGGGCTGATCCCGAGCCGCGCCGTGAGGGCGTCGAAGGCGGCACGGATGGCCGTGTCGGCCGTGGGCACGATGAGCGGCTCGGTCGCCAGAAGGTCGGTCAGCGCCCGTGGCGGATCGCCCACCCGCGCCGGGCTGCCGATCAGGCTCACCGGCTGTTCGTCGAGGCGGTGGATGAGCCAGGGGCTCACCGCATCGCGTGCCGGGGCGAGGTTGGTCAGCACGACATCGAGGGCGAGGCCCTCCAGCCCGCGCAGCAGTTCCGCCTGGGATCCCGATCGCAGCACCACCTCGACATCCTCGCGGCCGATCAGCGGCCGCAGGAACTGCATCTGGAAGTTTCGCGACAGGGTGGCGAGGGCGCCGACCCGCAAAGCCCGCCGCGTCCGGCCGGATTCGCTGAGGGTGGCGGTCAGATCCGCCGCGGTGCGGAAGATCGATTCGGCATGGTCGAGGGCGATCCGGCCGGCTTCCGTGAGCACGAGCCCACGCCCGCGGCGCTCGAAAAGTGCATGGCCGAGCGCGGCTTCCAGGGTCCGCAACTGGGAGGACAGGGCCGATTGCGACAGCCTGAGCTGCCGGGCGGCTCCGGTCAGCGTGCCGTCCAGGGCGACAGCCCGGAACAGACGCAGATGGTGAAGGTTGAGAAGGGCCATTGTTCGATTTTGTAGAACAATAATCGCTAATATATGTATTATTATAAAAATTCCCGGCGCGCTATCCCGCTCCCGTCAACCGGAACGGAGAGCCCCGATGACCGTCCTGCCACCCCTCGGCCTGCTGGCCGTGACCGTCCTGGTCATCGCCGCGGCCCTCGCCTTCATCCGGCCGGGCCGGCGCCCGGTCGCCGTCCCGCGCGTCGCCGAGGCCGCCGCCGCGCTGTCCCTGCTGCTGGCTCTCGCCGGCGTTGCCCAACTGGTCGCGGCCGGTCCGGCGACCTCCATGATCCTCGACGGGCCGCTTGCCCTCGGTGTCCGCCTCGATGCGATCAGCGCCACCATGACGGTCCTGGTCGCCTTCGTCGGCTGGATCGTCGTCCGCTATGCCCGCACCTATGTCGATGGCGAGGCGCGCGAGGGCCTGTTCCACGGGTTCATGCTGGCGACGATGGCCGCGGTCCTCCTGCTTGTCCAGGCCGGAACGCTCCTCGTGCTCGTCGCGGCCTTCGCCCTGGTGGGGCTGGGCCTGCGCCATCTGCTGCTGTTCTATCCGGACCGGCCCGAAGCGCGGCGGGCGGCGACGAAATTCACCCTCGTCTGGGGCATGGGCGACGCGGCGCTGGTGATCGCGGCGACGGGCCTGTGGATCGCCTTCGGAACCGCCGAAATCGCCGCTATCACCCAAGCGGCCGGCTCCGGCCTGCCCATGGCGGCGAAGATCGCCGTCGGCTTCCTGGTACTGGCCGCACTGTTCAAGACCGCCGCCTTTCCGCTGCACGGCTGGCTGACCGAGGTCATGGAGGCGCCGACCCCCGTCTCGGCCCTCCTGCATGCGGGCATCATCAATGCCGGCGGCTTCCTGCTGATCCGGCTGGCCGAGGTCATGCAGGCCAGTCCCGGGGCCATGGCCGCGCTGGTGCTGCTCGGCGGGCTGACGGCGCTGTTCGGTGCCGTCGTCATGCTCACCCAGAGTGCCGTCAAGACCGCGCTGGCCTGGTCCACCGTGGCGCAGATGGGCTTCATGATCCTGCAATGCGGACTCGGGTTGTGGACGCTGGCTCTCCTGCACATCGTCGCCCATTCGCTCTACAAGGCGCATGCCTTTCTCGCCTCGGGCACGGCAGTCGAGGCGGTCAATGCCATCCGCAAGCCGGGGCCGGTCGCCGTGCCCGGACTTGTGGCCGTCGGCCGAAGCTTCGCGCTCGCCATCACCCTCTATGCGCTGGTGGCGGCCGGGTTCAGTCTGGTGGCAGGCGACAAGTCGGCCCAGGCGCTCGCCCTCGGAGCGATGCTGATCTTCGGCGTCGCCTATCTCGTGGCGCAGGGCATGGCCGACTCCGCCCCGATCGCCCTGACCTGGCGCACGCTGGCGGCCTCGGCCGCCGCCACCCTGGCCTATTTCGGCTTCCAGGCCCTCGCCGCGGCGCTGTGGGGAGCGGCCCTGCCGCCGCCGCCGGATCCCGGCGCGCTCGAATGGGCCTTGATCGTCCTCGCCGTGGCCTCGTTCGGCCTCGTCGCCTTCGCCCAGGCCCTGTTCCCCCTCTGGGCCCATCACCCCGCTTCGGCAGGCCTGCGCGTCCACCTTGCCAACGGCCTCTACCTCAATGCCCTTCTGGACCGCCTGATCGGCGGCTTCCGGACCGCAAAGCCCCTCTGAGCCGGAGAACGTCCATGCTCGCGCAAGCCCACGACATCGTCCCCGCCAGGATCGCCGGCCTGCTCAAGGCCGCCGCGGCCGCCGCCAGGGCCATCCCGCCCGCCTTCCCGCTGGATGCGACGGTAGCGGTCAATCCCTTCCTTGGCCAGACGGGCGAAGACCTCGCCGTCTGCGCCGCACGGCTCGCCCGTGTCGCCGGCATCCGCGTCACTCGCCGGCGGACCGACTATGCCGCCGAGGTGGCGGCTGGCAGGATCACGGAGGATGATCTCGCTGCGGCCCTGGCAGCGTCGGTCTCCCCGCTGAAGCCGGCGGAACCGGGCGTCCTCACGGCCGCCCTCGCGGTCGCAGGACCGGAGCCGGAAGCCCTCCCGACGGTGGCTGGGCTCGCCGCCGCTGCCACCGGAACCGACTGGCCCGGCGTGACCGCCCGCTGCATCGGCCTGTGGGCCGGAAGCCATTTCGACCGCGGCCAGGCGCTCTGGTCCCCGGCTCCGGGCAAGTCCGCCTTCACCGCCTGGCGCGAATGGGCGATCCACGACCTGACACCCGAGGTCGCGGGATTGACCGGCTTCTGCGCCCATGTCGCCGCCGCGCCCGACACGCCCGAGCGGGCCATCCTGCGCGCCTGCGAGAGGCTGGACATGACCGAGGCGGCTGCGGAGACCGCCTTTCACCGGCTGCTGATGGATCTCGGCGGCTGGGCCCAGCACGCGCGCTGGCTGCTGTGGCAGGCCGAACTCGCCGGCGGCAGCGACGATACGCTGACGGACCTGCTGGCGATCCGCCTCGTCTGGGAAGAGGCGCTGCTCGCCCATGCGCCCGCTGTCGCGGAAACCTGGCGGCAGACCCTCGCCGCCCATGGCCGGTCGCTTGTGGCAAGCGAGGACGAGGTCATCGACGCGATCCTGCAGGAGGCGGCGGAGCGCGCCCACCAGCGCCGGCTCGCGGCCGCCCTCACCGGACCCCGGGCGCGGGCCGGGCGGCCGGCGCTGCAGGCCGCCTTCTGCATCGACGTCCGTTCGGAAGTCTTCCGCCGGGCCCTCGAGGGGCTTGATGCGCGGATCGCGACGCATGGATTTGCCGGGTTCTTCGGCCTGCCGCTGGCGCACCGGCCTCATGGCACGGATGAGCGGCAGGCCCATCTGCCGGTTCTGCTGACGCCGGGCCTGTTCTCGCAGAGCCAGGGCGATCCCGCCGGCGAGAAGGCCTCGCGCATCGCTGCGCGCACGACGCGGGCCTGGGGCCGGTTCCGTCAGGCCGCCGTCTCGTCCTTCGCCTTCGTGGAGGCGAGCGGCCCGACCTATGGCTGGAAACTGGTGCGGGACGCCCTCGGCCTCGGCGGATCGGGCTTCGCCTGCGAACCCGTGCCGAGGCTCGAACAGGAACTGACGGCCACGCAGAAGGCCGCCACGGCGGCGGCCGTGCTGAAGGCGATGAGCCTGACGCGGGATCATGCCCCGCTCGTGCTGCTGATCGGCCACGGTGCCCGTGTGACCAACAACCCGCATGCCAGCGCCTATCATTGCGGTGCCTGCGGCGGCCAGACCGGGGAGGTCTCGGCGCGTCTGCTTGCCACGCTGCTCAACGACCCGGAAGCCCGCGCCGGCCTCCCGGACCACGGCATCGCACTGCCGGCGGATACGCGTTTCATCGCCGGTCTCCATGATACGACGACCGATGCGGTGATGCTCTTCGACCTGCCGGAGGGCGCGTCCGATCCGGTTGTCGCACAGGCGGTCGCCTGGCTCGAGCAGGCGGGCGCGCTGGCCCGGTCGGAACGTGCGCTGCGCTTGCCGGGGGCTGCTTCATCAGGCCTTGCCGTCCGGGCCCGCAACTGGGCGGAGGTGCGGCCGGAATGGGGGCTTGCCGGCTGCGCGGCCTTCGTCGCGGCGCCCCGCGGCGCCACGGCGGGTGTCGATCTCGGCGGCCGCGCCTTCCTCCACGACTATGACTGGCGTGGGGATGACGGCTTCGGCACGCTCGAGCTGATCCTGACCGCACCCGTGGTGGTGGCGAGTTGGATCAGCCTGCAATATTACGGCTCGGTGGTCGCACCGGCCGTCTTCGGCGGGGGCAACAAGCTGATCCACAATGTGACCGGCGGCATCGGGGTGGTGCAGGGCAATGGCGGCACGCTGCGGCCCGGGCTGCCCTGGCAGGCGGTTCACGACGGCGAAGCCCTGGCCCATGAACCCCTGCGGCTCTCCGTCCTCGTCGAGGCCCCTCAGGCGGCGATCAGCGACATCCTCCGCCGTCATGACGGGGTGCGCGCCCTCTTCGACAATGGCTGGCTGCACCTCCTCGTCCTCGAGGACGGCCGGGTCCACAGCCGCTACCGCCCGGGCCTTGCCTGGGAAGCCTTGCCCACCATGGCGCAGGCGGCATGAAGCGGGGGAAGCGAAGGGCAAGCCGGCCGCCGGGCCGGCCTGCCACTCAGCCGCCCGTACAGGCCTGCAGCAACAGCGTGATGAGCGCCACGCCGATGGCAACGATCCGCAGGGCGGACATCCACTCCCGTCCGAAAGCGGCGAGGATGGCGGCGAAGGCAAGCGTCAGCCCCGCCGAGGCGGAGCCGGCGATCAGGGCGGTCTGCGGCGTCGGCCTGAACTCCGTGAGATAGACGAAGCCGTAGCCGAAGCCGAAGAGGACGGGCGTCAGCCAGAGAAGCGCCGTCACCGCACGCCTGCGCCGGTCCGGGTCGTTGAAGCCGTCCTCCATTGCGCCGCCTCCGCATCGCCATCCTCGCCTGTCGGCGGCCATCTGGCCAGTCTCAGGGCGTCAGGTCGTGGATGCGCGAGCCGGGAACGATACGGGCGGCCATGTCGCAGAGGTGACGGTGGTGGGTCAGGTAGATCACCTGGCCGATGGTCGCCATGCGCCCGAAGAGCCGGAAGACCTCCTCCGACCGCATCTCGTCGAAGGTCTCCATGATGTCGTCGGCGATGAAGGGGACCGAAGGCCTGGCGGCCGCAAACTCCTCGTAGCCGGCGAGGCGCAGCGCCAGATAGAGCTGGAACCGCGTGCCCTTCGACAGGTCCTGCGCCGCCTTCGAACCGCCCTCCCGCGGCAGGGCGATGAGCACCTCGCGCTCCTTCTCCGCCCGGGTCGTCAGGCCGAGATAGGCGTCGCGGGTGATCAGCCGGAAGGCCTCCGAGGCGCGCTGCATCATGGCGCTGCGGTGACGGTCGCGATAGGCGGTCAGGGCGTGGTCGGCGAGGATGCGGCCGGTGCGCAGGCGCAGGAAGCGCTGCGCCAGATCCTCGATTTCCAGGATGACGACGCGGCGCTCGGCCTCGATCCGGGCGACGGAATCATCGCCGCCTATGGCGAGAAGCCGCTCGGCGGCGAGCGTGCGCTCGCCATAGAGCTCGCGGGCCCGCGCCTCGCCCTGCATGATCCTGGCGCCAAGCGTGCCCGCCTCGATCTCCAGCCCGTCGGCGGCAAGGCTGTCGAGCTTGCCGAGCGCCTCGTCCAGCCCGACGCTCTGCATCTCGCCGGCAATGCGGGCTGCAAGGCTTGCGGCCTCTGCGACGAGCCCATCGCGCCGCGCGCAGGCCTCAAGCCGGGCATTGACCGCCATGAGGTCGTCGACCCCGAAAAAGGCGAGACGGGCCTGTTTCTCGGCCCGATGGGCAATCATCTCGGCGTCGAGCGCCTGCCTGTCGGCGCGCAGGGCGGTGAGCTTTTCCTGTGTATCGCGCTGGAGCTTCCGCTCCAGTCGGGCCGCCTCGTGGCGGCCGAGGAGCCGTTCGGCGGCCGCCAGGGCCGTGCCCTGGTCGAAGGGCTCGCCCAGGGCCGCGTGCAGCGCGGCGAGGTCGTCGACGAAGCTGCGGCAATCGGCCTCCATGGCGGCGATGCGGTGGGCCACGTCGTCGCGCGCCCGCAGGTCCGCCGGCAGGCTGCCGAGCAGGTCGAGCAGGGCGCGGACGGCACCGGTGCTGCCGCCACGGTCGGCGAACCAGGTGGCGGCGAGGGCCGTCTCCCAGGCGGCGCGCCATGTCGCCATGGTGGTTTCGGCGGTGCGGGCATGGCGCATCCGCGCATCGATATCGGCCTCACGGTCACGGACGGCTGCCGCCGCCATGGCGGCGGTCCGGGCATGCTCGGCGGCGGCCTCAAGGGCGTTCCCGGCTGTCTGGGCCAACGCCGCGAGCGGGAGGTCACCGGGGTCGAGGCCGATGGCGGCGACGGCGGCGGCGAGGTCGCGCCGCGCCCTGGCCGCCTCGTCACGGGCCGCGGCGAGACGGTCCTCGCCGTCCTGCAGCCGGTCACGGGCCGCAAGGGCGCTGTCCCGCAGAGCGGCCCAGCGCTCGATCGCATCGAGTCTGGCGGCGAGGGGGGCGTCGTCCGGCAGTCCGATCGGCACGGGGCACCGTGCCAGCACCGTGCCCTGCAGCAGCGCGAGCGCCGCGTCGGCCTCCGCGGCGCGCTGCGTCTCCCCTGCCATGGCCGCCTGCCGGGTCGCCGCGACCACCGAGAGGTTGCGCAGCTCCGCGAGGCGGTCGGCATGGGCGGCGCGCGCATCGGCGACGGCATCAGCCGCCCGCATGGCCGCCTCGAAGGTCGCCGCCGTGGCGCGGTCGAGGGTCCCGAGGTGGGTTGTCCAGGCGGCGTCTCGCTCGCCCCGCAGGGCCGTTGCGGCGGCATCGTCGACGAGACCCGCCGCGGAGCGGAGCGCGTCCAGCGAGGCCGTCGCCTGATGATGCTCGGCGGCGAGGTCCTGCACCTGCCGGCGGGCGCGGGCCGCCTCGGCCGCATGTTCGGTGAGGGTGCGCCGCCAGCCGGCGAGTTCGGCACGGTCGGGGATGGGGAGGGCCGCGAGGGCTGCGGGCGGGCCTGACCAGGGGGCGAGCGCCGCCATGGCGGCCGAGAGGGTGCGGCGGTCCTTGTCCACCTCGCGTTCCAGCAGGGTGAGCCGGGCGCCAAGGTCGCCCTGCCGGACAGGGGCGAGCGCCGCTTCGAGGGCGGCGGTCCTTTCGGGTGCCAGCAGAGCGCCAGCCGCCGCGAGACGGCGGTGATCATCCTCGGCGCGCGCCAGCGCCTCGCGGGCGTCCTGCAACTCCCGGTTTGCCGTCGCGAGGGCAGCGCTGACCCCGGAATGTTCCTCGATGAGGTCGCGCAACTGCCCGATCAGGGCGGCGGGAAGCACCAGGGCGGCGGGGTCGGCGGCATCCGGCCGACCGAGGGAGGCGGCGATCGAACCGAGATGCTGGTCGGCCTCGGCGAGCGCCCGCCGGCGCTTCGGCAGGTCCTCGGCGGCGGTGCGGTAGCGCGCCGTTTCCTGGGCGAGGCGGGCGAGCCGCTCCTCCAGCGGATGGAGGGCGGCTTCAGGCTGCGGACTGGCGAGGGCTTCTGCGAGGGCTGCGATCTGCCCGTCGAGAGCATCGGCCCGGGCCGTCAATGCGGCATCGCTCGTCAGCAGCGCCGGCATGCTGCCGATCCAGTGGCCGGGAGGGTGAGGCAGGTCTGCGAGCGGCGCGAGGGCGGCGAGGATGCGGTCGCGTTCGGTCCTGAGCGGGACCGCGCGGAGGATGCGGGCGAGCTCGTCGTCCCGCGCGCGCGCGACGGCAAGGTCACGGGCGGCGAGCGCATAGGCCTCGTCGGCGCGCGCGAGGGCCTCGGCCAGCCGCTGATGTTCCGACGCCTGGACGTCGATCTGGTCGCGGGCGGCCTTGAGATCGGTGAGGCGACGCTTCAGCACGGCGATGAAGGTGGTGCTCGCCCGCTTGCGGAAGATGTCGTCGGCCTCCTTGGTCACGGCGTCGAGCTTGCGGGAGAGGTCGGCGAGGCCGCTGCTGGCGGAGAACAACAGTTCGCCGATGTCGCCCTGGCTGTCGAGGATCGCCTCGCCGCCCAGTTCCAGCGTCTCGTCGTCGAGCGAGAACATCATGCGGTAGCTGTCGCGTGTCAGGCCGGCGAGCGGCCCGGCCAGCAGCGTCGGCGCGACGGGCTGGCCGCCGGCATCGCGCAGGGAAGCCGCGCGCTGCTTGACCCGTCTCAGCGTGTGGGTTTCGCCCGCGAAGGCGAGAACGGCGCCCACCTCCATGGTCGCATAGGGATGCAGGAAGGCGTAGCGGGTCTGCTCGGGGATGCCGAAGAGCAGGTCGAGATAGCCGTTCAGCGACGTCGACTTGCCGGCCTCGTTCGGCCCGTAGACGACGTGGAAATCGGGCCCCTCGGCTGGCGCCGCGCCGAAGTCGAGTACGCGGTCGGTGAAACGGCCGTAGCGGATGAGGTCGAGGCGCTGGAGCCGCATCACCGGTCTCCGGCCGGTTCCGCGGCGAGACGCGCCAGCACGTCCTCGCCCGCCTCGCCGAGCAGCGCTTCCACATAGGCCTCGAACTCTGCCTCCGTGTCTCCAGAGAAGCCGCGGGCGTCGCCGGGCAGGTCGTCCCGCAGCTCCCGGACGAGGTCGCGGACCGTTTCGCGCACACCGTGCCGGCGCATCGCGTCCGACCGCATGAGGTCGCCGAGCTCGCGCACCGGATCGGCCGATCCGGCATCCTCGACCGGACCCGGTGCCGCGACGGCGAGCTCGATCTTGTCGATCCAGGTCCGTCCTCCCGCCTCCAGCCGCTGTTCGATCTCGGCCAGCAGCACGTCGCGGTCGCGACGCATCCGCCAGGCGAGCGGCGTGCGCCCGGACAGCAGCAGCCGTCCTACCAGATGCGGCGCCTCGGTCCGGTCCCGTATCCGGCCGACCGCCTGTTCGATCGCGTCGACCGCCTCGCGCCACCCGGCGATGCCGCCGAGATCGACGGGAATGCGCTCGAACTGGGCGATGCTGGTCGGCCATTCCGCGACGGTGATGCGCCGGTCGTCGCCGATGGTGACGAGCGACACCGATTTCGGCCCGGCTTCATTGATGTCCCGCCCCTGCGGCATGCCCGGCATGACCACGGTGCGGGGACCGGCATGCTGGGTCCGGGCATGGACATGGCCGAGCGCCCAGTAGTCGAAGCCGGAGCCGTGCAGGTCAGCAAGCGCGCAGGGGGCATAGACGTCGTGGCCCGGCGCCCCGGCGAGGCTGGTGTGCATGATGGCGATGTTCACCGCGTCGGCCACGGGCGGGCGGAACTTCGGCACCAGGCTCTCCGGTGCCTGGGGGCGGGCGAAGCTGATGCCGTGGACGGCAACGCCGACGCCCTTGCCGGCGATCTCGACCGTCTCGCCGCGCCCGCCGAACACCTTCACCGTCGGCGGCAGGATCAACTCCTGGGAGATTTTCGACAGGGCGTCGTGGTTGCCGCGGATCTTGAAGACGGCGATGCCCGCCTCATGCAGCCGGCCGAGCTGGGTCGCCAGAAAGCGCGCCGTCTTCATCGAGGTCTGGTCGCCGTCATAGAGGTCGCCGGCGATGACGAGGGCATCGACCTTCTGGTCGAGGCAGAGGTCGACGATCGCCACCAGGGCCTGCCGGGTCGAATCGCCTATCAGCGCGGCGAGCGCCGGGTTGCGCAGCGCCAGCGACCGCAGCGGCGAATCCAGGTGGATGTCCGCGGTGTGGACGAAGCGGAATGGCAAGACACTGTCCCTCGGGGCCGGCGCGGAATCGGCCACCGACCTTGCCCGGTTGTGTCCCGCCGCTCAACCGTGGCGGATGGCGCGCATCATGGCCGCATCAGACGAAGGGGCGGCCCTGCCGAAGGTGCGGAGGACCTGACGGTGCCTTCGTGCTAGGCCTTGCGGCCATGGCGTGTCGCCACCGGACGGAACAGGACCCATGACGAAGGATCAGCAGCGCGTCGCGCTCGTTACCGGTGCGGCGCAGGGCATCGGCCTTGCCGCCGCGCAGCGCTTTCTCGCCGATGGCTGGGCGGTCGCCATGCTCGACAACAACGGCGCCGTCCTCGCTGCGGCCGCCGCGGCGGTGGGAGCCCCGGACCGGGTGCTCGCCCTGACGCTCGACGTCTCCCGCCCGGCCGATGCGGAGGCGGCGATTGCCGCCGTCGCCGGGCGGTTCGGACGGCTCGATGCCCTGGTGAACAATGCCGGCATCGCCCATTTCGGACCGCTGATGGAGACCCCGCTGGAGGCCTGGAACGAGGTCATGGCGGTCAACCTGACGGGGCCCTTCATCATGACCAAGGCGGCGGTGCCGCTGATGCGCGAGACCGGCGGGGCGATCGTCAACATCACCTCGATCTCGTCGCTGCGCGCCTCGACGCTGCGCGTTGCCTACGGAACGTCCAAGGCCGGGCTCGGCCACCTGACCAAGCAGATGGCGGTGGAACTCGCCAGCTACGGTATCCGCGTCAATGCCGTGGCGCCGGGCCCGGTGGACACCGCCATGGCCAAGAAGGTCCACTCGCCCGAGATCCGCGCCGACTACCACGACGCCATCCCGCTCAACCGTTACGGCCTGCCGGAGGAACTGGCCGACGCCATCGTCTATCTGTGCGGTCCGGGTGCGAGCTACGTCACCGGCCAGACGCTGGCGGTGGATGGCGGTTTCGACGCCGCAGGGATCGGCCTGCCGACGCTCCGGCGCGACCAGAACGGCTAGGCGAGGCGGGCCCGTGCCCCCGCCGCGATCGTCGGCGGTGCGGCGTTGAGCTGTTCCACCGCGAAGCCGGCAGCCGTCTTGTAGCCGGCCATGAAGGCGGTGCGCTCGGCAGCCGGCACGACGGTGTCGATGTCGTCGAACGTGCCGCCGCAGCGCTCGTCGACGAGGTTGAGCAGCCCGAAGGGTCCGGCGCCGCGGTTGCGCAGGACGACCTGTGAAATCGGCCCGCAGAGCTTCGCATCATAGGCGGCCAGCGCCTCGGCGTTGACCCCGTGCGTCACCATGGCGGCGCCGAGGACACGGGCGTCGACAATGGCCTGGCTCGCCCCGTTCGACCCGGTCGGATACATGGCGTGGGCGGCATCGCCGAGCAGCGCGACGGGGCCGTCCTGCCAGGTGGCGACGGGATCCCGGTCGATCATCGGGTTCTCGTAGACGCTGTCGGCGCTGCGGATCAGGGCCGGCACGTCGAGCCAGTCCCAGCGCCAGTCCTCGAAATGATGGATGAAGTCGCCGATTCCGACCTCGCGGAACCAGCCGCGCTGTTTCCACCCGTCGGACGGGTCGACCACGACCTCGGCGATCCAGTTGATCGTCGCCAGGCCGTCGCCGTCCGGGGCCGAGATCGGATAGACGACCATGCGGTGGCGATGAGTGCCGAGGCCGATGAAGGACGCGCCGGTGCGGATGGGCCGGGCGCGGCTGGTGCCCCGCCACATCAGTGCTCCGCCCCAGTGGATGGGCGGCTGGTCGGGGTGCATCTGCGCCCGAACGGCGGAGTGGATGCCGTCGGCGCCGACGAGCAGCGCGCCGTGCTCGTCCGAATGGGTTCCGTCGGACGCCGTGACGAGGGCCGTCACGCCGTCCGCATCCTTGCGGTACCCCCTGATCTGCCGGCCGAGCTGGACCGCCCCCGGGCCGAGACGCTCCACCACCTTGTCGTAGAGCATCATGTGCAGGCGGCCACGATGGGCGGCATATTGCGGCCAGCGATAGCCGGCAAGGCGGCCACGCGGTTCGGAATAGATGTCGTTGCCGTTGAGCCCGACCAGAGCCCATTCCTTCGCCGGACAGCCGATCGTGTCGAGTTCCGCCTCGTCGATGCCGAGATCGGCGAGTTCGCGTACGGCATTGGGCTGGAGGTTGATGCCGACGCCGAGGGGACGCATCTCGCGCGCCGATTCGAATACCGTACAGGGCACGCCGATCTGGTGCAGGGTCAGGGCGGTGACGAGACCGCCGATACCGCCGCCGGCGATGATGACGCGATGGTCGTTCATGGTGGGGTCAGGCTCGTCCTCACGATGGGTGGACCATTCTACAGGGTCACTCCGCGTTCGCCTCTACCGCTTTCCGGTGGTGCCTGCCAGTCCATCCTGGGAAGGGGGCAGTCTCGTCAGGCCGCGCCCGGCGCGAAGTGGCGGATCAGCGGGGCGAGTTCGCCATCGTCGATGATGCTCGCCGCTTCGGTGAGGTCCATCCACCGGCGCTCACGTCGTTTGCGCTCCGGCCAGGCGGAATTCTGCCGGCGTACCTCGAGGGAATAGACGTCGACACGGCAGCGCGCCACGGCCCCGGTCGAGAGCAGCTTGTCGTAATGGTAGAAGCCGATCGGCTGCTTGCCGATCTTGCCCTCGACGCCAGCCTCCTCGGCGGCTTCCAGCGCCGCGACCTTGTGGGCGGGGCGCTTGCCCATGGGCCAACCCTTCGGGATGATCCAGCGCCGGGTGCTGCGGGAGGTGATCAGCAGGATCTGCAATTCCCCCTCGTCGGTGATGCGATAGGGCAGGGCGGCGAACTGGACGCGGGCCCGCCCGCCCGGGCCGGCGTCGTCCGGGCCGGCTGCATCGGCGCGCGAGTCCTCACCCGTTTCCAGCATCTTCCCGCGGTCGGCCGCATGCATAATGGAAGGCCCCTCCGGACAGCACAGTGCTGCGGCGCAGCCAGTCTGATCGCAGGCTGACATGGCCGGCTCAAGGCGGCCATCCGATTTTCTGTTACAGATTCGTCACGTATTGTCCCATCGCTTTGTGACGAAAAGGGAAAAGGTCTGTGTTGCAGAAATGGTCCTATGGCCTGCCGTTTGCCTGCAGGTCCTGCCGGCCGCGGCGTGTCGCTGTTTCCGGATGCCGTCGCGCGACTCATGTCGCGTGACCAGCCGGCGACATTCTGAAATGTGAGGCCCCGACTCTCCGCAGGCCGGCAGCGTACCGGTCCATCCTTCTGGAGAGCCCGCATGGTCGTCCGGCCCAGCCTTGTCCTTTGCCTGCTCCTGACCGCGTCGGCGGTGGCGCAACCGGCCGGCGTCAGCCTGCCGGAGCGCCGTCCTGGCCATTGGGAACTGACCATGTTGCTGGAAGGCGTTGCGGGGGGACCGGAGATCAAGGCGGAGACCTGCACCGATGCGGCCACCGAGCGGCAGATGATGCAGTTCGGCCTCGGGCTCGCCGGCGGGAGCTGCCAGCGCTACGAGGTGCGCCGCGTCGGCCAAGACTATCATGTCGAGGTCGATTGCCAGATGGGGGCGATGCGGACCGTGTCCCGTTCGGTCATGAGCGGCGACTTCCAGACCACCTATTCGATCCGGATCGAGGGCTCGGTGACCATGCCGGGCCAGCCGCCGCAGCAGACGCTGCTCGTGCAGAACGCCCGCTGGCGCGGCGCCACCTGCTCGGGCGGTCTGGTGCCCGGCGACATCCAGACGGCCGGCAACAAGGTCAATATCCTGCGCCTGGGCGCCGCCGGAGCGCCGTCGCCGCGGCCCTGACCTGCCGGAACGCCGCGGGGTGGCCGGTCATCGGCAGCGGTAGGTCCGATAGGGGTTCCCCCAGGCGTCCACGGCCCAGCGCTGCCGTGCGCAGATCGTCGGCATGCGGTTCTCGAAGGCCGGGCTGTCGAGACTGGCCGGCCGCCCATGGGTCGCTTTACGGCCTTGCGAGGTTCACGCGCGGGCAATTCGCGCCTGGCTGCCCTTCCTCCCCGCGGCTGCATGGCGTATGGCCCCCGGCAACACCAGTCACCGGGCAGTCCACGCGTATGATTCGACTCGAGAGCATCGGAAAGCAGAACGGCAAGCAGATCGTCTTCATCGAGGCCTCGGCCGCCCTCCAGAGGGGCGAGAAGATCGGCCTCGTCGGGCCCAACGGTGCCGGCAAGACGACGCTGTTCCGCATGATCACCGGCGAGGAGCCGCCGGATGAAGGCCAGGTCTCCACCGACCGCGGTGTCACCATCGGCTATTTCAGCCAGGATGTCGGCGACATGGCCGGCCGCAGCGCGGTCGCCGAGGTGATGAACGGTGCCGGGCCGGTGAGCGAGGTCGCGGCCGAGCTGAAGGCGCTGGAGGCGGCCATGGCCGATCCGGAGCAGGCGGACCGGATGGACGAGATCATCACCCGCTACGGCGAGGTGCAGGGCCGGTTCGAGGAACTCGACGGCTATGCGCTGGACGGCCGGGCGCGCGAGGTCCTGGCCGGTCTCGGCTTTTCCGATGAGATGATGGAGGGCGATGTCGGCAAGCTCTCGGGCGGCTGGAAGATGCGCGTGGCGCTCGCCCGCATCCTGCTGATGCGGCCGGACGTGATGCTGCTGGACGAGCCGTCGAACCATCTCGACATCGAGAGCCTGATCTGGCTGGAGGCCTTCCTCAAGGGCTTCGAGGGGGCCTTGATGATGACCTCCCATGACCGTGAATTCATGAACCGCATCGTCGGCAAGATCATCGAGATCGACGGCGGCGCGCTGACGACCTATTCCGGCGACTACGCCTTCTACGAGCAGCAGCGGGCGCTGGCGGAGAAGCAGCAGCAGGCCCAGTTCGAGCGCCAGCAGGCCATGCTCGCCAAGGAGATCGCCTTCATCGAGCGGTTCAAGGCGCGCGCCTCCCATGCCGCCCAGGTGCAGAGCCGGGTGAAGAAGCTCGACAAGATCGACCGCGTCGAGCCGCCGCGCCGCCGCCAGACGGTCATGTTCGAGTTCCAGCCGGCGCCGCGCTCCGGCGAGGACGTCGTCTCCCTCAAGGGCGTCCACAAGCGCTACGGCAGCCGCACCATCTATGAAGGGCTCGACTTCCAGGTGCGCCGGCGCGAGCGCTGGGCGATCATGGGCGTCAACGGCGCGGGCAAGTCGACGCTGCTGAAGCTCGTCACAGGGGCGACGGAGCCTGACGACGGAACGGTGGCACTCGGCGCCAGCATCAAGATGGGCTATTTCGCCCAGCACGCCATGGAGCTGCTGGACGGCGAGCAGACCGTCTTCCGCTGGCTCGAGGAGGCCTTTCCGCAGGCCGGCCAGGGGTCGCTGCGGGCGCTGGCCGGCTGTTTCGGCTTTTCCGGCGACGATGTCGAAAAGCGCTGCCGGGTGCTATCGGGCGGCGAGAAGGCGCGTCTGGTCATGGCGCGAATGCTTTACGATCCGCCGAATTTCCTGGTGCTGGACGAGCCGACCAACCACCTCGACATGGCCACCAAGGAGATGCTGATCAAGGCGCTCGCCGGCTATGAGGGCACCATGCTCTTCGTCTCGCATGACCGGCATTTCCTCGCCGCCCTCTCCAACCGGGTGCTGGAGCTGACGCCGGAGGGCATCCATGCCTATGGCGGCGGCTATACCGACTATGTCGCGCGCACCGGCCAGGAGGCGCCGGGATTGCGCAGCTGATCCGCCCAAGGCGTTCTCCCGTATCTGGAACAGGCTGCGACAGTCCGCAACACGTCGGAGCCATCAGCCAGGCCCATGGCTGAGGACCAGCGCGGCCGTTCCCCCCGGCCCGCGCGGGAGGCTGCCCCGGCCGGGGCAGCCTCCCCTTCTCCGCTCCGCCCGCCTATGGTGGCGGCGGGATCAGGGGGGGACGCGATGGCAGACCATGACATTTTCGAGATCAGGTCCTTCGCCCTGCAGCGCGGGCTGACGCTGCCGCTCGCCCGCCTCGCCTACAAGACCTACGGCACGCTGAATACCACGCGCAGCAACGCCATCCTCTACCCGACCTCCTATGGCGCCCATCACAGCGACATCGACTGGCTGATCGGGCCGGGACGGGTGCTTGATCCGACGCGCTGGTTCATCATCATCCCGAACCAGTTTGGCAACGGCCTGTCCTCGTCGCCCAGCACGCTGGCCGAACCCTTCGGCCTCGGGCGCGATCCGGTCTTCACCCATGTGGACAATGTCGCGGCGCAGGAGCAACTGCTGCGGGAGGTCTTCGGAATCGAGCGGCTGGCGCTGGTCTATGGCTGGTCGATGGGCGGCCAGCAGGCGTTGCACTGGGGGGCGCTCCATCCCGACCGGGTCGGCGCCATCTGCGCGGTCTGTACCTCGGCCCGCACCAGCCCGCATAACCGGGTGTTCCTTGAGGGGATCCGCGCCACGCTCACCACCGACGCCGCCTATCGCGACGGCCGCTTCGTCGAGCGTCCGGTGAAAGGCCTGCGTGCCTTCGCCAGGGTCTATGCGGGTTGGGCGATGAGCCAGGCCTTCTACCGGGAGGAGTTGTGGCGGAGCGTCGGCTTCTCCTCCCTGGAGGATTTCCTGGTGCGCAGCTGGGAGGCGAATTTCCTGCGGCGCGACCCGGCCGACCTGCTGTCGATGATCGAGACCTGGATGGCCTCCGACATTTCCGCCAATCCGGTCCATGGTGGCGACCTGGCGCGCGCCCTCGGGGCGATCACCGCGCCGTCGATCATCATGCCGTCGGAGACCGACCTCTATTTTCCCACAGCCGACAGCGCCATCGAGACCGCCATGATGCCGAATGCCACGTTGCGGCCGATCCCCTCCATCTGGGGCCACCGGGCCGGCAATCCGGCCCAGAACCCGGCGGACGAGGCGCTGCTGCGGCAGGCCGTTCAGGACCTGCTGGCAGGCTAGAGCGGCGGCAGTTTTCGGGAGCGTTGTTCCGGGAGCCGGCCATTCGCTGGCGTCGATGGCCAAGAGCCGCGGCGCACGGCATGGTGGTGGTCCCATCAGGGAAGGAAAGTCTATGATCTACGAATTGCGCGTCTACAATTGCCTGCCCGGTCGTCTGCCCAAGCTGCTCGCCCGCTTCCAGAATCACACGCTGAAGATCTGGGAGAAGCATGGCATCCGCCAGGCCGGCTTCTTCACCACGGCGATCGGCCCGTCGAACAACGACCTGACCTATCTGCTGGCGTGGGAATCCATGGCCGAGCGCGAGGCCAAGTGGGTCGCCTTCCAGCAGGATCCGGACTGGAACGCCGCGCGCAGCGAGAGCGAGAGCGACGGGCCGATCGTCGCCAACATTGCCAGCTCGTTCCTGGCGCCGACGGCCTTTTCCTCGGTGAAATGACCGGCACTGGGCGGGCTCGCTGGAGCCCGCCCCGCCCCTGTCGCCTCATTCGACCGTGAAGCGCGTCGTGCCGGCGGAGCGGTTGTAGAAGAGCGTGACCTTGCTGACGCGGCACAGGTCGACGCCGCGGAACTCGGCGGTTTCCTTGTCGTCATAGACGACCTTGATGTCGAAGCTGCACTCGGTGGTGCTGCCGTTGAAGCGGACCGTGACCTGCCGGGCATTTTCCAGCGTGTCGGCGCCGAGGACGTCGTTGCCCCAGGCGGTGACGCGGGAGGGGCTTACATAGACCTCCTCGATGGTATAGCCGGTTCGGTTGGTCAGGACGAAGTCCTGTCGCGACTGGGCATGGACATCGCCGGCGACCATGAGGGAAAGAGCGGCAAAAGCCGCGATGAGCAGGGCTCGCATGTCGGGTATCTCGGTTCTCTCCGCGGGGTGCATGTCGGGGTGGGGCGGAGGTGATGAGGCAGGTGCACCTTGCGCGCACCATGCTCACCCGGTGGAGAGTGGGTCAATCGGTCGCAGAGGGTGGCGATGGCCTAGGCCGTCGCGCGCGAAGGCCGGTCAGATCCGCGCGTCGAGGACGATCGGCTGGCCGTGCGGGGTCGCCTCCGCCGCGCGATGCCAGGCGGCGGTCGTGTCCGCTATGGCGGGCGCGGTGGTCACGCCCTTGGCGATCACCAGCCGTTCCAGCGCCCGCAGCCAATGGCTGTAATAGGTCTCGCCCGTGTCGGGGTCGCCGGCGGCCTGGGCGGCGCGGATCTCGCCGGAGAGCGTCTCCGCCCATTCGGCCCAGGTGAACAGACCCCGCTGGTGCAGGGTCACGGCGAGAGCGAAGGCATGGGCCTCCCAGGGCTCGCGAAAGACGGGCCCCTCGGCATCACAGGGGATGTGGGGGAGGGCGGCGAGGTCGGGAGCGGCGGTGTGGGTCATGCCGGGCTCAGATAGCTGTCCCAGGCGTCGACGGAGACGCTGGATGCGGGGTCGCCCTCGGCCCCGAAGAGCTCTCGCCCGTCGAACCGCACGGTGTAGAGCCATTCGGGCGCCTCGCCCGCGCCGGTCGCATTGACGTCAGCGAAGACATGGACGCCGTGCAGATGGGTGACCGTGCCGGTCTTGCCCTGAACGTAGCGCGGCAGACGCGTGTGGCCCTGCGGCGCCGGCATGGTCGCGGTCATGACGCGGTCGCCGACGGCGAAGCGGGCGGGTCCCGTCGCCTCCCGTTCGGTCGGGCCGCCGCGTGCCAGCACGGCCGGGACGTTGTCTGCGGTGAGAAGCCGGGGGAGAGGCCTTGCCGGATCGACGGCGCGGCCGGCGGCGAGATCGGCGTTGGTGACGAGGCCGCGGTCGGTCACCAGGCGCTCGAGGCCGCCGGTCCAGACCTCGTAATAGCTCATGCCGAGATAGCCGGCCTGCTGCTCGCGGGCGGCGCGGGACTGGTCGATGTTCCAGGCGCCGGTGGCGCCCATGGCGAGGGTGAGGGCAAGGGCCCGCTTTTCCCAAGGCGCGTGGAACAGGGGCTCGTCGCGTTCCGGGACGACGGGGCCAAGGCCGGTGCGGCCGCCCAGATCGGCATGGGTCACATAGGTCATGCCACCGCCTCTGGGCTGCGGGCGAGGCCCGTGCCGATCATGGAATCGCGGCTGACAAGACCGGCGAGGCGCGCCTCGTCCCAGCCCTCGGTGCCGGCGGGGCGTTCGGGCACGACGAGATAGCGGATCTCGGCGGTGGAATCCCAGACCTTGACGGCCTTGCCGGCGGGCAGGGCGACGCCGAAATCGGCGAGGACACCACGCGGGTCACGCACCGCCTTGGCGCGGTAGGGCGCCGACTTGTACCAGACCGGCGGCAGGCCGAGCACCGGCCACGGGTAGCAGGAGCACAGCGTGCAGACGACCATGTTGTGGGTGTCGGGCGTGTTCTCGACCGCCACCAGATGCTCGCCCTGGCGGCCGGCAAAGCCGAGTTCGGCGACGGCGGCGGTGGCGTCCGCCAGCAGCCGGGCGCGGTAGGCGGGGTCGACCCAGCTCCTGGCCACGACGCGGGCGCCATTATGCGGCCCGACCTTGGTCTCGTAGGTCTCGATCAGCACGTCGAGGGCGGCCGGATCGACATAGCCCTTCGCGACCAGGATCGTCTCCAGCGCCCGGACCCGGGCGTCCATGGCCGAGAGCTCGCTGTGATCGTGGTGGTGATCGTGGTGGTCGTCGTCGTGATGATGATGGTCGTGGTGATCGTGATCGTGATCGGTCATGGCGCGTCTCCACCTGCGCGCAGGCTAGCGCGCCGGCGAGGGAGGGGAAAGGCGGCCGCCGCGCGCGGCCGCCCTGCGGCGATGCCCTCAGGCCTTCGGTGCCTTCGCCATTTCCTCGGCGCGCAGGTCCTTGCGCAGGATCTTGCCGACATTCGACTTCGGCAATTCGGTGCGGAACTCGACGAGCTTCGGTACCTTGTAGCCCGTCAGATGCTCCTTGCAGAAGGAGCGGATTTCCTCGGCGGTCACATCCGAGCCGGGCTTTCGGACGACGAAGGCCTTGACCGCCTCGCCCGCCGCCCCGTCCGGAACGCCGACCACGGCGACTTCAAGGATGGCGGGGTGCTTGGCCAGCGTATCCTCGACCTCATTGGGGAAGACGTTGAAGCCGGAGACCAGCACCATGTCCTTCTTCCGGTCGACGATGGTGAAATAGCCGTCCGAGTCCTGGGTGGCGATGTCGCCGGTGTAGAGCCAGCCGTCGCGCACGGTGCGGGCGGTCTCGTCTGGCTTGCGCCAGTAGCCGGCCATGATCTGCGGGCCGCGGGCGATGAGCTCGCCGGGATGGCCATGCGGCACTTCCTTGCCGTCGTCATCGACGCACTTGATGTCGGTGGAGGGAACGGGAACGCCGATCGTGCCCTCCCTCACCGCATCGAGCGGGTTGAAGGTGAGGACGGGGGAGGATTCGGTCAGGCCGTAGCCCTCGATCACGGGCGTGCCCGTCACCTCGTGCCAGCGCTTGGCGACCGCGTCCTGCAGCGCCATGCCGCCGGCGCAGGAGCTCTTCAGGGCCTTGGGCGGGTTGTCGCGGAACCAGGCCTCGTTGTTGAGACCGTTGAACAGCGTGTTGACGCCGGTCAGGGTCGAGATCGGGAACTTCTCGAAGGCCTTCTGCAGGTTGGTCAGCGGCCGCGGATTGGGCACCAGCACGTTGTGCGCCCCGAGCACCCAGTAGCCGAGCATGTTCACCGTGAAGGCGAAGATATGATAGAGCGGCAGCGCGGTGAGGATCGTCTCCTCGCCCCTGACCATGTTCGACGCCACCATTTCCAGCGCCTGCGCCATGTTCATGACGAGGTTGCCGTGGGTCAGCATGGCGCCCTTCGAGACGCCCGTCGTTCCGCCGGTATATTGCAGCACCGCGAGGGTATCGAGGCCGACGGTCTCGGCATAGGCGGTGACCTTGACGCCCGCCTTCCGCGCCGCGCCGGCGGCGAGGGCGGCCCGGAAGGTCGTATGTTCCACCGGAACCGGCTTCACCGACTTGTCCTTGTACTTCTGGACGAGGCCGACCAGCGTGCCCTGCAGCCAGGGCATGAAGTCGGTGATCGAGGACACGACGACGTTTCGCACCTTGTGCCGCGAAAAGGCGGCGGGCAGCTTGTCGGCAAACATGTCGATGATGACGAGCAGGTCCGGCTCGCCGTCGGCGAAGACATTCCCCATCTCCTCCGCCGTGTAGAGCGGATTGACGTTGATGAGGACGCAGCCGGCCTTGAAGACGCCGAAGGCGACGATCGGGAAGGCGAGGGCGTTCGGCGTCTGCAGCGCGACGCGCGCGCCGGGCTGAAGCTTCAGGACCTCGCGGAGATAGACAGCGAAATCATCCGACAGGCGGTCGATGTCGGCATAGGTCAGCGAGCCGCCCATGCCGTTCGGCAGGCAAAGCGAGAAGGCTGTCTTGGCCCCGAAGGTGCGCGCCACGGAGCGGACCATGGCGGCGAGGTTGGGATGGGGAGCCTCATCGATCGTGTGGCGCATGCCGACCGAATAGAATTTCGTCCAGGGCCTCGCAGGCGCGCTGTCGACTTGGGTCATGCCATCCTCCCGGGATTTTCTTGTGTCTCAGCCTATAGTCGAATGCCACCGGGCCCGCCAGACGGCGCGATGTCGTCCCTGGGGACGATCGGCCTAGCGCAGCTTGCCGGCGGCGCGCAGGACGAAACCAATCACCTCGGCGACGGCCCGATACAGCTCTTCGGGGATATGGTCGTCCACCGCGACCCCCGAAAGGGCCTCGGCGAGAAGCGGATTGCCCTCGATGGCGACGCCGTGTTCGCGCGCCGTGGCGATGATCTTCTCGGCGACGAGGCCGCGGCCGGACGCGGTGACGCGCGGCGCGGCGTCCTTGCCCATCTCATATTCCAGCGCCACGGCGATGGTGGCCCGGGGGTTCATGTCCTGCCCGCTCATCTTGTCCTCCCCCTTCATGACGACCGGTCGAGACGGTGGCGGGGCAGGCCGGCCGGGGCGCGCGGATCGGGCGGCGTCCCCGATGCGATGGTCAGCCGCTCGATCGTGAAGGCGGATGCGGCCAGGGCGTCGGATAGCCCCGCCCGCTGGGCCTCGAGCGCCGCCGCGACATTGTCCCGTTCGGCCCAGAGCTGGATGCCGACGCGGCCGTCGTGCCAGCGCACGGCGGCATGGATGGGCCCGAGAGGTTCGGCATCGAGGGAAAAGCGCATGGTCCAGTCGCCGCCCTTGCGGGAGCGGGCCGCAGGCTCGTCGGCCTCGTCCCGGTCGCGCTGGATCTGGAACTGGACGACGGCGGTCTCGGCACCGACCCGCAGGGGCACCTCCAGTGTGGTCAGGCCCGGCAGGTCCGGCCGCATGCCGTCGCGCATGTCGGGCAGGGAGGCCGCTTGCAGAAGGGTGATGCGCGCGAGGGCGGATTCCGTCCGTTCGGTGAGGACCTGCGCCACCTCGGCCGGGGTGGATGCGGCACCAAGCTGGCTCTGCTGGACCTGCTGGCCGTGGGGAAGGGCGCCGCGGAGCGGTGGCCGCTCGTGCCCCGTTGCTTTCGGGGCGGCCGGTGCCTCCGCCGGATCGTGACCGGCCGGCCAGCCGGCAAGCGCCGATTGCAGCCGCTGCAGCGCCGCCTTCAGGTCCGGCGGCAGCGGCATGCCCGCTGGCAGCGCAGCGAGCCTTGCCTCCAGCTGCGCGCCGGAATCGTGCAGCGCCCGTGTCAGTCCCGCGGGCGTCGCCAGGGTTTCGGCCGGAACGCGGAAGCCGAGGACCTCGGCCATGGCGCGGGCGACCGGTGCCGGGATCTCCGCCCGCGTGCGGCCCTGGGCCACCGCGGAGAGGTCGGCAAAGAGCGCGGTCAGGCTGTCCTGCCGCCCGGCTGCGGCCCGCACGCCCTGGATCAGCGCATCATGCAGCGCCTTGGGAGGCGAAGCCCCGGCCTCGCCTGCTTCGGCAGCGGGCAGGTTCGGCGCGGGGCGCGTCGCCAGCGCCACCTGGGCGGCCTCCGCAAGTTTCGCGGCGCCAGGCGATACGAGGCCGCGGGCCAGGAGGTCGACGAGGGCGGCGGTCACCGTGCCGGCGCCAGGCAGCGTCGCGGCGGCTGCGGGCGCGGCGGGTGCTGCGGTGGTCTGCGCCGGAGCGACGGGGGCCGCCGCGACGCTGCGCGGCACGGCCAGCCCGGCCTCCGCCAGGGCGATCTTCACCGCCTGGCCACCGCGTTCCATGGTCAGCATGACGTCGGTGCCCGGCACCAGCGGCTGGCTGGTCCTGACGTCGAGCGTACCGGTGCCGATGGCGAGCCGGGCAATCCCTTCGGATAACATGGCGGCTACCCGCGCGGCGATGGCCTCGCCGGGCTTCGCGCCAAGGGCCTCCAGCGCCGCGCGCAGGCTGACCGGCTCGACGGGGGCTATCGCCTGGGTAGGTCTGATGCTCTCCACACTCACGCCGGTTGTCTCCCGCGCGTTTCGGAAACCAAGCCTGCCGGATGAATCATGACCGATTCGGTAATGCTGATCTTGACTCGCGTCGCGTTCCGCACCGAAATCGCATGGAAACCCGTCCGCCTGGTCTGCTCGCGGCGCGCAGGCGAGGCGGGAGAAGCCGGTCGCATCGCGGCGGCGGAGGAGTGAGGGCGAGTTTCATGTTGCATCAGCCGCGTCGTTGGCTCCCAGGCCTGCTGCCGCTCGCTCTCCTGGCCGGTGGGTCGCTCTGGTGGAAACAGAATACCATCGAAGCCGATTTGGCCGCCCGTGCGACGCGGGCGATCGCCGCCACGTCCACCGTCGACGGCAAGCCCTGGGCCAGCGTCAGTGTCCGCGGCCGCGATGCGGTCATCACCGGCACGGCTCCGAGCCTCGCCGCGGGCGCCGCCGCCGAGACGGTCTCGGAGGGCGAGTTCGGCGTCCGGCGCGCCGATGCGGCCAATGATCTGCTGCCCGCCGCCAATCCCTTCGGCTGGTCGGCGCGGCGTGAGGGCCAGACCGTCACGCTGTCCGGCCAGGTCGCCCCGGATGGCGCGAGGACCCGTCTCGTCGAGGCGGCGCGTCGGGCCGTGTCCGGCGCCGAGGTCAGCGACCTCATGACGCTGGCGCGCGACATTCCCGCCACCGCCACCCGCGCCGCCGAACTGGGGCTCGAACAGCTGGGACGGGTCACGTCCGGATCGGCGACGCTGACCGGCACGGCCTTCCGCTTTACCGGCACCGCCGGCGATGCCGCGACCAGGGCGGCGATCGAACTGGCGCTGGGTGCATTGCCCCAGGGGATCACCAGTGGCGGCATCAACGTCACTGTTCCGGGGCCTGCCGTGTCCCAGGCACCGCCGCCGGCGGCGATCCTGCCGCCGGAGGTCGACTGGTCGGCGATCAAGGCAACCGACGGCGCCATTCGGCTCGTCGGATCGGTGGGCTCGGCCGAAGCGCGCGAGCGCATCCTGGCTGCCGCCCGTGCCTCGACCACCGGGCCGGTGACCGATGCCATGACTGTCACCGGCGGACTGCCCGCCAATCTTGAGGGCAAGGCGCTCTCTGCCATCGAACAGCTCAAAGGTCTGGCCAGCGGCACGGCGAAGATCACCGGCACCGTCTATTCCTTCACCGGTGTCGCTGCCGATCCGGCGGCTTTCGACCGGCTCGCGAACGTAGTCCGCGGCATGCAGGACGGGTTCTCGATCGGTGACCTGATCGTCGCGCCGCCGGTCGTCTCGCCCTTCAGCTGGAGCGCGCAGCGGTCGCCGGATGCCCTGACCCTGCAGGGCTTTGCGCCTTCGGAGGCCGCCAAGGCGGCGGTTCTGGCGCTGGCCGGCCGGGTTGCGGGAGGCTTGCGCGTCGTCGACGAGATGCGTCTCGCAGGCGGATTTCCCGACGGCGTCGACTATGCGGCGCTGACCGAGGCCGCCCTCACCCAGCTCTTCCGCCTGACCGAAGGCTCGGCCCAGATCAACGGCACCCGGCTGACGCTGGCCGGCCGGGCGCCGGATGTCGGCGTGGCGATGAGCGTCAGGCAGGCGCTCGCCGCGCTGGCCGCCCCGGTCGTCGCGATCACCGATCTCGCGCTGCCGCCCGCCGAGATTCCGCCGCCGCCGCCGCCGCCGCCGCTTTCGGCGGATCTCGCCGTGCCGCCGCCGCGGCTCGAGACCATGGCGCCCGCGGCCGAGCAACTGCCGCTGCCGACCATTCCTGTCCCGCTGCCGTCGCTGGAAGCGATGGCGCCGCCGGTGGAGCAACTCGTTCTGCCCGTGGTCCCGCCGGCCTTGCCACCCGTCTCTGCCCCTTCGGTGGCGTCATCCGGCAGTTCCGGAGCCGGAACGGCAGCGGCTGCCACCGCCGCCGGTTCTGCGGCAGACCCGCCGCCGGCGCCGGCGCCGGCCGCGATGCCGCCGCCTCCCGCCCCCGCACCGCTCTGGCTGCCGCCGCCCGACTGCGCCACGATCATCCAGACCGCGCTCGAGGGCGACCGCATTCTCTTCGACTACTGGAAGGCGGAGCAGCGCGCCGAGCACGGACCGGTGCTTGACCGTCTCGCGGCCGCGATCAAGCGCTGCGGCGCCGGGGCGCGGATCGAGGTGGCGGGCCATACCGACAGCCATAACTGGACGGGGCAGAATCAGAAGCTCTCCGAGGATCGCGCCGGGGTGATGCGCGCCGAACTCCTGCGGCGCGGGGTCGAGGCATCGGCGCTGGTCGTGGTCGGCCATGCCGCGAGCCGGCCCGTCGCCCCGAACGACTCGGAGGAGGGCCGGGCCCTCAACCGCCGGGTCGAGTTCCACGTCCTGCCGCGCAATTGAGGAGAGGGTGATGCTGTATCTCGTCCAGACCTTCGCCGCTCCCCTTCTTCTGGCCCTTGCCGGTGGTCTCGCCGTCGGCTGGGTCACCTCCGACCGGGAGGATCAGGGGCCGAGCCCATGGGCCGCGCTCGCCATGACGGGCTTCGCGCTGATGGTGGTGGCTGCGGCCCTGAACTGGTTGCCTGGCCGCCCCGGCCTGTGGCTCGACACGGTGGTGCTGTTCGGCGCCGCCTATCTCCTCGGCTGCATCGTCGGTGCCTTCGCCCGCGTCTTCACCGACAAGGCGGAGGAGGCGGCGACAGAGCCCCTGCAGCCACTGGCCGCGGCGGGGCAGGCCTTGGCCGCGGGCACTGTGGCAGTCAAGGCGGTGGCCGGCTCGGCGCCCGCCGTATCGGCCGGCGCCCTGGCGGCTTCCGAGGCCATGGCCCAGGGCAGCAAGCCGCAGGGCGTTGTCGCGCCGCGCTCCGGCAAGGCTGACGAACTCGAGCTGATCCGCGGCATCGGACCGCAGAACGAGGCGCGCCTCCATGCGCTCGGGATCTACCATTTCGACCAGATCGCCGCCTGGACGCCGAAAGAGGCCCAGTGGGTTGGCGGCTATCTCGCGTTCCCCGGCCGCATCGAGCGCGAGGACTGGATCGGCCAGGCCAGGGTGCTGGCTGCCGGCGGAACGACTAGCCACGCCGACCGCGTCAAGCGCGGCGAGATCGCGAGCACGCCCGACCGGAATCCGCCGGCCACCTGAGGTCCGTCCTGGAACGCAGAGGGCCCCGGCTGTCGGTGCCGGGGCCCTTTGTCATGGCGGTGACCGCAATCAGATCAGGTAATGGACGCCGGCGGCGATGATCAGCGTCCAGACGACGAAATTGACGGTGATGGTGGCCAGAACAGCCCTGGCTGGAGACATGTGGAACCTCATCGAAAAGCCTCGCCCCGATGGGACAGACCCCGTCCGCTTTCCGTTCTAGCGCAGGGCGACCGGACGTCGATGAAAGGATGAAGGCAGGGTTAACGCAGCGTCCCGGCGCGGGGCGCCGTCAGACGCTGCCCACGGTCTTCAGGCGCACGCGCGGATGGATCTCCGCCTGGCTGAGCACCGGCGTCTGGGCGCGGAATCGCTCGACGATGGAGCGCACGAAGGGCCGGATTCCGGGGCTGGTGAGCAGGACCGGCGCCTCGCCCATGCGGGCGGCATCCTCGAAGGAATCGCGCACCAGCATGATGAACTCCGACAGTTTGGAAGGCTGCATGGCGAGCTGGCGGTCGTCGCCCTGGCCGACGATGGAATCGGCAAAGGCCTGTTCCCAGACGGGCGACAGTGCAATGAGGGCGAGGCCGCCGTCATAGCCGGCATATTGGGCGCAGAGCTGGCGGGCGAGGCGCGAGCGCACGTGCTCGGCGATCTGGGCCGGCGACCGGGTGAAGGCGACCGCTTCGGCGATACCCTCGAGGATGGTCGGCAGGTCGCGGATGGAGACGCGCTCGGCCAGAAGGGTCTGCAAGACACGCTGGATGCCGGAAATGGTGATCTGGCCGGGCACGAGGTCCTTGATGAGGTCGCTCTGATCCTTGGGCATCTCCTTCATCAGCTTCTGCACCTCGGAATAGCTGAGGAGATCGGAGACATTGGCCTTGAGGATCTCGGTGAGGTGCGTCGACAGCACGGTCGCGGCATCGACCACCGTGTAGCCGCGCACGCTTGCCTCTTCCTTCAGTGCCGCATCGACCCAGGTCGCCGGCAGCCCGAAGGTCGGCTCGGTCGTGTGGACGCCCGGCAGGTCGACCTGGCCGCCGGCCGGGTCCATGACCATGAACTGCATCGGCCAGATCTGGCCCTGGCCGGCATCCACCTCCTTGACGCGGATGATGTACTGGTTGGGCGGCAGCTGCACATTGTCGAGGATGCGCACCGAGGGCATGACGAAGCCCATGTCGGAGGCGAGCTGGCGGCGCAGTGCCTTGATCTGGTCGGTCAGACGGTCCGAGCCACCTTCCGACTGCACGAGCGGCAGCAGGCCGTAGCCGAGCTCGATCTTCAGGTCGTCGATCTTCAGGACGGAGGACATCGGCTCTTCCGCCGGGGGTGCGGCGGCGGCCGCGACCTCCGCAGCCTGGGCGACGTCCGCGTCCCGGGCGATGCGCTTGGATTCCTCACCGAGCGAATAGGCGGCCCAGCCCGCCAGGGCCGCGAGGCCCGCGAAGGGCAGGAAAGGGATGCCCGGCAGGAGCGCCATGGCGCCCATGACGCCGGCCGACAGGCCCAGCGCCTTCGGATAGCCGGTCAACTGCTTCAGCATCGCCTGGTCGGCGGACCCCTGGACGCCCGCCTTGGAGACGAGGAGGCCGGCGGCCGTCGAGATGATGAGGGCAGGGATCTGGCTGACCAGACCGTCGCCGACGGTGAGGATCGTGTAGGTCCGCGCCGCCTCGAGGAAGGGCATGCCCTGCTGGGCGACGCCGATGATGAGGCCGGCGATCACGTTGATGAAGGTGATGAGCAGGCCGGCGATGGCGTCGCCCTTCACGAATTTCGAGGCACCGTCCATGGCGCCGTAGAAGGCGCTCTCGTCTTCCAGATCCTTGCGGCGTGTCTTCGCGGTCTGCTCGTCGATCAGGCCGGCGGAGAGATCGGCATCGATCGCCATCTGCTTGCCAGGCATGGCATCGAGAGAGAAGCGCGCTGCGACCTCGGCGATGCGCCCCGAACCCTTGGTGATGACGATGAAGTTCACGATCACCAGGATGGCGAAGACGATGATGCCGATGACGAAGGAGCCGCCCATCACGAAGTTGCCGAAGGCTTCGATGACATGGCCGGCGGCGTGGGTGCCCTCGTGTCCATGCGACAGAATCAGGCGGGTCGAGGCCAGATTCAGCGCCAGCCGCAGCATCGTGGCGATGAGCAGCACAGTCGGGAAGGACGAGAATTCCAGCGGCTTGTGGATGAACAGCGCGGTCATGAGGATCATGACCGAAGAGATGATCGATACCGCCAGCATCAGATCGAGGACGATCGCCGGCAGCGGGAAGATCAGGATGATCAGGATGCCGATGACGCCGACGGCCATCCACAGGTCGGGACGGCGCAGCCAGCCTGTCATCTGGCCAACCGACATGCCACTGGCCGTCGCGCGCTGTCTGTCGGCTAACGCCGTATCGCTCATGCCCGGTCCCCGGCCGCAAACACGCGCGGATTCGATGAATCGTCCTGGGCAAGAATTGCCGGGCAGATGGTTAACGGGAGGTTACCCTCAGGCGTTGCGCAGGCGCTTGTTCCCGGCCGGGAGGAATGGCAAAGCTCTGAACGGGCGACGCTGCCCCCTCATGGAGCCCGCGATGGCCGATTTCCGTCTGTCCGGCGCCGGCGGCACGCCCGGCGGCCTGATCCCCTTCTTCGTCGGCCTCGGCATGACGGTCGCCGGGGCCTATCTGTTAACCAACCAGGTCTCCGTCCACGGGGGATCGTGGACTTTGGGCGGCTATTCGGCCTTCGGACTGTCGCTCGTGCCCATTCTCTTCGGCATCGGCATGCTGTTCTTCGACGGCTCGTCGCGCTTCGGGTTCCTGCTCCTCTTCGCCGGCGTCGTCATCATCGCCGCCGGTATCCTGGTCAACCTGACCATCTATTTCGTGCCCACCAGCCTCTTCAACACGCTGATGATGCTCGGGCTGACGGCCGGCGGAATCGGGCTCGTCCTACGCTCGCTGCGGTAAATTCGACAGTCCGCCCCAAAACGCACGGTCGCGTTAACCATCCGGTAACCACCCACCCGGCAAATCTTGCCCAGCGAACGGCGTCAGGCCGCGTCGCCTGGGACCGGATGGCTGGTGGCGTCTTGAACGGCATGATGGAGTTCATGAAGAAACTGGGAGCGCCCCGCCTTGCGGCGATGGGGGCGGTCTCGCTCGGCCTGGTCGGGTTCTTCGTCTACATCATCCTCAGGATGAGCCAGCCGCAGATGGCGCTGCTCTTCTCCGATCTCACGCTGGAGGATTCCGCGCAGGTCGTGAAGGAACTCGAGCGCCGGCAGGTGAAGTTCCAGCTGCGCAACGACGGCGCCCAGGTCTTCGTCCCGCAGGAACAGGTCGCCCGCGTCCGCCTGCAGCTCGCCGAGGGCGGCATGCCACGCGGTGGCGGCGTCGGCTACGAGATCTTCGACAAGGGCGACGCGCTCTCCTCCACCTCCTTCGTCCAGAACATGAACCAGCTGCGGGCGCTGGAAGGCGAGCTCGCCCGCACGATTCGCGGCATCGAGCGGGTGCAATCGGCGCGTGTCCACCTGGTTCTGCCCGAGCGCGCCCTGTTCTCGCGCGAGCGGACCGAGCCCTCCGCCTCCATCGTGCTCCGTGTCCGCGGCGGACTGGAGCCGCAGCAGATCCGCGCGGTGCGCCATCTCGTCGCCTCGGCGGTGAGGGGCCTGTCGCCGCAGCGCATCTCGATCGTCGACGAGGGCGGCCGGCTCCTCGCCGACGGGGCGGGCGATGCCACGGGCATGATGGGGTCCACCGTCGACGAACGGAAGGCCGGCCAGGAGCGCCGCCTGCGCGAGCAGGTCGAGAGCATCATTGCCTCGGTCGTCGGTCCCGGCCGGGCCCGCGTGCAGGTCGCCGCCGACATGGACTTCAACCGGGTCACGCAGACCTCTGACGATTTCGATCCGGAGCGTCGCGTGGTGCGCTCGACCCAGACGCGTGAGGAACAGTCCAGCTCCAACGAAGGTCGCGGCGACGGGCAGGTGACGGTCGGCAACGAGCTTCCCGGCGCCAACCAGACCGGCGCCGGCGCCAATCCGTCACGCGAGGCGAGCCGCAAGACCGAGGAAACAGTCAATTACGAGATCGCCCGCACCCAGCGGACCGAGGTCATCGAGGGTGGTCGCATCAGGCGCGTGTCCGTGGCGGTGCTGGTCGATGGCATCTATGCCCGCGACGCCCAGGGCAACGTCAACTATCAGCCCCGGTCGGCCGAAGAGCTGGAGCGGATCGGCGCGCTGGTGCGTTCGGCCATCGGCTTCGACCAGCGCCGCGGCGACCAGGTCGAGATCGTCAACCTGCGCTTCGCGGAGGCGCCGCAGCTCGCTGCGCCCGAGGCCGAGCGGCCCTGGTGGATGGTCTATGACTTCACCAAGGAGGACATCCGGTACGCCATCGAGCTCGTCGTGCTGCTGCTCGTGTCGCTGCTGGTCATGCTCTTCGTCGTCCGCCCGCTGCTCCGCCGCATCGTGGCGCCCGAGGAGGTGCCGGCGGCAGCCCTGCCGGCCGGCAGCACCGGCAGCGCCGCGGCGCGGACCGAGGCCGCCGCGGGGGGCGAGACCGGTGAACGCGGCGACGGCACGGTGGCGATCAAGGCGCCGCCGCTGGCGCCGGGCGTCGAGAGCCCCACGATGAAGATGATCGAGATCGCCCAGATCAAGGGCGAGGTGCACCAGGCCTCGCTCGCGAAGGTCGGCGAACTGGTCGAAAAGAACCCGCACGAGACGGTGTCGATTATCCGCCAATGGTTGAATGACGGGGAACCGAAATGACCGTCCCCCAGATGGAACGCGACGCGGAATTCGGCAAGGCGCTCGCCGCGCTCTCCGCCGATGGCCGCATCAACACGCTCGCCGCCAAGGGGCTGAATGGCCACCAGCGCGCCGCCATCCTGATGCTGACGCTGGGCGACAAGGTGTCTGCCCGCATCTGGAAGCTGCTCGACGACGACGAGATCCGCGTGCTGTCGATCGCCATGTCGCAGCTCGGCACGGTTGAGCCGGACGTGGTGGAAAGCCTGATGCTCGAATTCGTCGGCCGGCTGTCGGCCGCTGGCGGCCTGATGGGCAATTTCGACGCCACCGAACGCCTGCTCTCTCAGTTCATGCCGTCGGACCGCGTCGCCAGCCTGATGGAGGAGATCCGCGGGCCTGCCGGCCGCAACATGTGGGAGAAGCTCTCCAACGTGCAGGAGCAGGTGCTCGCCAACTACCTGAAGAACGAATATCCGCAGACGGTCGCCGTCGTCCTGTCGAAGATCAAGCCGGAACATGCCGGCCGCGTGCTCGCCATCCTGCCCGAGGAATTCGCCCTCGACGTCGTCGGTCGCATGCTCAAGATGGAGGCGATCCAGAAGGACGTCCTCGAGCGCATCGAACAGACGCTGCGCACCGAGTTCATGTCGAACCTGTCGCAGACCTCCCGTCGGGACAGCCACGAGGCCATGGCGGAGATCTTCAACTCCTTCGACCGGCAGACCGAGACGCGCTTCATCACCGCCCTGGAAGAGCAGAGCCGCGACTCGGCCGAGCGCATCAAGAGCCTGATGTTCACCTTCGACGACCTCGCCAAGCTCGATGCCGGTTCGGCCCAGACGCTGGTCCGCCAGGTCGAGAAGGACAAGCTGGCCATCGCCCTCAAGGGTGCCAGCCAGACGATGCGCGACTTCTTCCTCGCGCAGATGTCGACCCGCGCCGCCAAGATGCTGCAGGACGACATGCAGGCGCTCGGACCGATGCGCCTCAAGGACGTGGACGAGGCGCAGGGCGTACTCGTCAACCTCGCCAAGGATCTGGCCGCCAAGGGCGAGATCATGATCTCCAAGAATCGTGCCGACGACGAACTGGTCTTCTGAGGGCATGAACGTGGCAGCACCGGTCAAATATCTCTTCGAGACGGAGTTCGGGCAGGAGGCCAAGCGCGCCGCCGAGCCGCGGATCGCGCTCGCCGAACACCAGCAACTGGTCGCGCTGGCGCGCCAGGAGGGCGAGGCGGCCGGGTTCATCGCCGGCGAGGCCAGGGCCATGGCCTCGGTCGAGCGCCAGCGCGCCCTCGCCCTCGGCGATCTCGGCGACCGGCTGACCGTGGCCGCCGCCGCGCTGACCGCCCTGGAGGGGCGGCTGGAGGCGGAGGCCATCGACATCGCGGTGGCGGTGGCGCGGAAATTGTCCGAGGCCCTCGTCGCCCGCGAGCCGCTGGTCGCCATCCGCGATCTCGTCTCCGACTGCTTCGCCAACCTGCGCAGCGCGCCGCATCTGGTCGTCCGCGTCAGCGACGAACTGCTTGAGGACGCCCGCACCGAACTGACCAGGCTCGCCGCCGAGCGCGGCTTCGACGGGCGCCTCGTCATCCTCGCCGAGCCGGGCATCCCGCTGGGCGACTGCCGCATCGAATGGTCGAGCGGGGGCATCATGCTCGACCGTGACGAGACCGCCCGCCGCATCGCCGAGGCGGTCGGTCGCTATGTCGCCTCCACCTCCGGTACCGCCGAGGCCCTGTCATGACCAACCCGACCGAAACCGGCATGCCGCTGCCCGATCTCGAGAATGACGGCATGGACGTGGTGCCCGGCAGCAATGCCGGCATGGAGGCCGACGAGGGCGCCGACGACAGTTCCAAGGACGCTGCGGATCTGGAAGCCGTCTTCGACGTGCCGGTCAATGTCTCCGCCGTCCTCGGACGCTCGCGGATGGATGTCGGAGAACTCCTCAAGCTCGGCCCGGGCACGGTTCTCGAACTCGACCGCAAGGTCGGCGAGGCCATCGACATCTATGTGAACGACCGTCTCGTTGCGCGTGGCGAAGTGGTGCTCGTCGAGGACCGCCTCGGCGTCACCATGACCGAAATCATCAAAGCCGAGCGCTGAAGGAAACCGAACGATGCGCCTCCTGATCGTCGGAACACTCAAGGGCCAGCTTTCCATCGCCACCAAGATGGCGGTGGACAAGGGTGCGGCCGTCACCAATGCCGAAGACATCGAGACGGCCTTGCGCGTCATGCGCGCCAAGGGTGCCGACCTCGTCATGGTCGAGGTGACGATGGACGTCAGGGCGCTGGTCCAGGCCTTCGCCGACGAGATGATCGCCGTGCCGATCGTCGCCTGCGGGACCTCGAACGACGCCCGCGCGGCGGTGGCGGCGATCCATGCCGGCGCCAAGGAATACATCCCGCTGCCGCCTGACCCGGAACTCATCGCCGCGGTGCTGGCGGCAGTCGCCGACGACGCCAAGCAGCTCATCTACCGCGACGAGTCGATGGCCCGCGTGGTCCAGCTCGCCAATCAGGTGGCGGGCTCGGATGCCTCCATCCTGATCACCGGCGAGAGCGGCACCGGCAAGGAGGTGCTGGCCCGCTACGTCCACACCAAGTCGAACCGGGCGAAGGCGCCCTTCGTGGCAGTGAACTGTGCGGCCATTCCCGACAATCTGCTGGAGAGCGAGCTCTTCGGCCACGAGAAGGGCGCCTTCACCGGCGCTGTCGCCCGCCGCATCGGCAAGTTCGAGGAGGCCAATGGCGGCACGCTGCTGCTCGACGAAATCTCCGAGATGGACATCCGCCTGCAGTCCAAGCTCCTGCGTGCCATCCAGGAGCGGGTCATCGACCGTGTCGGCGGTACCCGTCCGGTGCCAGTCGATATCCGCATCCTTGCGACCTCCAACCGAACGCTGGCGGACGAGGTGCGCAAGGGCACGTTCCGCGAGGACCTGCTCTACCGTCTCAACGTGGTGAACCTGAAGCTGCCGCCGCTGCGCGAGCGTCCGGCGGACATCCTCGAACTCGCCGGGCATTTCGCCAAGAAATATGCCGAAGCCAATGGCATGCAGCCCAAGCTGCTATCGGCGGAGGCCCGCCGCCAGCTCACGGTGGCCCGCTGGCCGGGCAATGTGCGCGAACTGGAGAACACGCTGCACCGCGCCGTGCTGCTCTCGACGGGTCCGGAGATCGGGGTCGACGCCATCCGCTCACCCGACGGCGCCCGGCTCGACGAGCGCCGCGGTCCCGATCAGGTGGCGGCGCAGGCGGCGATCGCGGCGGAGGCGGTGACTCGCGGTCTCGTCGGCCGCACCGTCGCCGATGTCGAGCGCGACCTCATCCTCGACACGCTCGGCCATACGCTCGGCAACCGCACCCATGCGGCCAATATCCTCGGCATCTCCATCCGCACGCTGCGCAACAAGCTGAACCAGTATGCCGACGAGGGCCATGCCATCCCGCCGCCGCCGCAGGGCGAGGCGCGCTACGAGGCCCGCTACGGCTGATCCGTCCGGATCGTCCGCCGGCAGCGCCCCTTTGCTAGCCGGCCTGTTTCGGCCGGGCCGCGCGGCACCGGTCGGAGCAATAGCGGACCTCCCCCCAGACCCGCTCCCATTTCTTGCGCCAGGCGAAGGGACGCCCGCAGGTCGCGCAGGTCTTCTGCGGCAGGTCTGCCTTGCGGACCATCTTCGCCATCGCGCATCCGTCCCTGAACCGCCGCCCGGTGCCCGCCGTATCACAATGACCGGCCCCAATGCCGGAAGCGGAACAGCGGCATCATGGCGGATACCTTCCTCATCTACGGCGGCTCGGGTGGCATCGGATCGGCGCTGGCGCGCCGGCTGCGCGGCCGCGGGCATCGGGTTCACCTGGTGGCGCGCGACCGTGAACGCCTCGCCGCGCTCGCAAACGAGATCGGCGCGAGCTTCTCGGTGGCCGACGTCACCGATCGCGCCAGCATCGCGGCGGCCGCGGCCGAGGCCGGCGACACGCTCGCGGGCCTTGCCTATTGCGTCGGCTCGATCAACCTGAAACCCGTGACGCGCCTCACCGATGCCGATTTCACCCGCGACTTCGAGATCAATGCCCTTGGCGCCGTGCGCGCCGTCCAGGCGAGCCTCCCGGCCCTCAAGGCCCATCAGGGGCCGACGGCCGCGATCCTTCTCGTCTCGACGGTGGCGGTGGCCCAGGGCTTTGCAGCCCATGCCTCCGTCTCCATGGCCAAGGGTGCGGTGGAAGGTCTGACCGTGGCGCTCGCCGCCGAACTCGCCCCGAAGATCCGGGTCAACTGCGTCGCGCCATCGCTGACGCGGACGCCGCTGGCCAAGGCGCTGACCGGCTCGGAGACCATGGCCAACGCCATCGCCGCGCTGCATGCGATCCCGCGGCTCGGCGAGCCGGACGACGTGGCGGCCCTCGGTGCCCTTCTGCTCGACGCCGAGGCGGGCTGGATCACCGGCCAGATCATCGGCGTCGATGGCGGCCGCTCCATGCTGCGCACCAAGGGCTGAGGCCGGTCTTGCCGGCCCTGCGCATCGTTCTCGGGGACCATCTGTCGCGAGACGTCGCCGCCCTCGACGGATTGGACGCGGCCGGCGATGTCGTGCTCATGGTCGAGGTCGCGGCGGAGACGACTTATGTCCCGCATCACAAGCAGAAGATCGTCTTCATCCTCGCAGCGATGCGGCATTTCGCCGAGGCGCTGCGGGGGGACGGGATCCATGTCGACTATGTGCGGCTCGACGACCCGGCCAATAGTGGCAGCTTCACCGGCGAGCTGACGCGGGCGCTGGCGCGTCATGCCGTCGACCGCATCGTGGTGACCGAGCCCGGCGAGTGGCGGGTGCGCGTCATGATGGAGGATTGGGCCGCGGCGACCGGGCTGCCCGTCGAGATCCGCGAGGACGACCGGTTCTTCTGCCCGCGTGGCCGCTTCGCCCGCTGGGCGGCGGGTCGCAAGACATTCCGCATGGAGTTCTTCTATCGCGAGATGCGGCGCGAGACGGGGCTGCTGATGGAGGGTGACCAGCCCGCCGGCGGGCAGTGGAACTATGATGCCGAGAACCGCAAAGCCCTGCCGAAGGACGCGCGGCCGCCGCGGCGCCTGCGCTTCGCACCCGATGCGATCACCCGCGCGGTGATGGATCTGGTGCGCGGGCGCTTCTCCGGCCATTTCGGCGACCTCGAACCCTTCGGCTGGGCGGTGACGCGGGCGGATGCCCTGATGGCGCTGGACCATTTCATCTCCGAAGCGCTGCCCGCCTTCGGCGATGTGCAGGACGCGATGAAGCGCGGTGAGCCCTTCCTCTATCACGGCCTCGTCTCACCCTACCTGAATGTCGGCCTGCTGACGGCCCGGGAGGTCTGTCTGGCGGCCGAGACGGCCTGGCGCCGCGGCACCGCCCCGCTCAATGCCGTCGAGGGTTTCATCCGCCAGATCCTCGGCTGGCGTGAATATGTCCGCGGCATCTACTGGCACCAGATGCCCGGCTATGCGGAGACCAACGCCCTGGGCGCCGATAGGCCGCTGCCCTGGTTCTACTGGTCCGGGGAGACCGATCTCGCCTGTCTGGCGGAGGTGGTCGGCGACACCCGCCGCAACGCCTATGCCCACCATATCCAGCGGCTGATGGTCACCGGAAATTTCGCGCTTCTCGCCGGCATCCGCCCGGCGGAGGTGGAGGCCTGGTATCTCGCCGTCTATCTCGACGCCTTCGAGTGGGTGGAACTGCCCAATGTCCACGGCATGGTGATGTTCGCCGATGGCGGGCTCCTTGCCTCCAAGCCCTATGCCGCGTCCGGCGCCTATATCGACCGGATGTCGGACTATTGCTCCGGCTGCGCCTACGATCCGAAGATCAAGGTCGGCAAGGGGGCCTGCCCGTTCAACCTGCTCTACTGGAACTTCATCGCCGAGAATGCCGGCGCGCTTTCCGGCAATCCGCGGATGGCCATGCCCTATCGTACCTGGGAGGGCATGGAGAGCGGCCGCAAGGCGCAGATCCTGTCCGAGGCGCGCGCTTTCCTCGATGGCCTGGATGCACGCCCGGCGGCATCATCGCGCGGGTGCCAGCCGATGCTCGACCTCTAGCTGCGTCACGCCATCCGCCGACCGGGAGGGCTTCCGCCGGGCGGTCCGATCGGCTTTGATGCGACGTGTCGATACACGTCACGAAACATTTGGCCCCGGAACGCTCCCCATGTCGCTTCCCGCTTCGCTCGCCAGCCGCCTGCAGCTCCCGGCCATCGGGTCGCCGCTGTTCATCGTGTCGAACCCGAACCTCGTCATCGCCCAGTGCAAGGCCGGCATCGTCGGCTCCTTTCCGGCGCTGAACGCCCGGCCGGGTCCGGTGCTCGAGGACTGGCTGAAGCGCATCACCGAGGAACTGGGCGCCTATGACGAGGCCAACCCGCATGCGCCCTCGGCCCCCTTCGCGGTCAACCAGATCGTCCACAAGTCCAACGACCGGCTCATGCACGATGTCGAGATGTGCGTGAAATACAAGGTGCCAGTGGTCATCACCTCGCTCGGCGCCCGCCCGGAGCTGAACGACGCGATCCATTCCTATGGCGGCATCACGCTGCACGACATCATCAACATCACCCATGCCAAGAAGGCGCTGGAGAAGGGCGCCGACGGCCTCATCGCCGTCGCGGCCGGGGCAGGTGGCCATGCCGGCACGCTCTCCCCCATCGCCCTGATCCAGGAGATCCGCGAGTTCTTCCAGGGGCCGCTGGTGCTGTCGGGGGCCATCGCGACAGGCCGTGCCATCCTCGCGGCCCAGGCGCTGGGTGCCGATCTCGGCTATATCGGCTCGGCCTTCATCGCGACGAAGGAGGCCAATGCGACGGAGGCCTACAAGCAGGCGATCGTCGACGGGACCGCCGGCGACATCGTCTATTCGAACCTGTTCACCGGCGTGCACGGCAATTACCTGCGCGCCTCCATCGTCAATGCCGGCCTCGACCCGGACAACCTGCCGGAGAGCGATCCCTCCAAGATGAGCTTCGGCTCGGGCGGCTCGGAGAAGAGCAAGGCCTGGCGCGACATCTGGGGTTCCGGTCAGGGCATCGGCGCCATCAAGGCGGTGGAAAGTGCCGGTGAGTTTATCGCGCGTCTGAAGCGGGAATATGCCGAGGCCTACAAGGGCCTTGCCGGCGTCACCTCCTGGCCGCTGCGCGAGGCCCAGCGTCTCGCCGGCTGAACCACGGAACGGCTTGACGCGGCGCGCAGGCGCGTCATCCTCTCATCCATCCCCCGAAAGCCGCCGGCCTCGAAGCCGGCCGCGTCATGCCATGCGGGGAGGCACCATCATGACCGATACATCGGCAGCGGGCATCGCACCGCGACCGCCGCAGCCCGTGGTCAAGATCGCGACGGTCGAGGACATCAAGGCGGCGCTGGAGGCGGCCTGGGGCGACCTGAGGGCCGCGCCGGCCTTTGGCCTGTTCTTCGGTGGCATCTACTGGCTCGGCGGGCTGACGCTGCTGATCCTGCCCGCCCGCTTCGGCTACGCCTGGGCGGTGTTTCCCCTCGCCGCCGGTTTCGCGCTGATCGGCCCCTTCGTCGCGGTCGGTCTCTACGAGGTGTCGCGCCTGCGCGAACAGGGCATCCGGCCGAGCTGGGGGGCGGTGCTGGCCATGGTCTGGCGGCAGGGTGGGCGGGAGCTCTCCTGGCTCGCCTTCCTCACCATCTTCGTCTTCATCATCTGGATGTACCAGGTGCGCATGCTCTATGCGCTGTTCTTCGGCTTCGCCAGCCTCGACCCCGTGCTCTTCGCCAAGGCGCTGTTCCTGACCGCTGACGGCTGGACCTTCCTGGCGATCGGCACCACCGTGGGGGCGGTGATGGCGCTGTTCACCTTCTCCATCACCGTCATCTCCTTTCCGCTGCTGCTCGATCGCGACCTCGACATCGTCACCGCTATCATCACCTCGGTCCGGACCGTGCAGGCGAGCCCGGTGGTGATGCTCGGCTGGGGGGCGGTGACCGCGGTCGTCGTCTTCCTCGCCATGGCGCCGCTCTTTGCCGGCCTGCTGGTGGTGCTGCCGCTCTGGGGCCATGCGACCTGGCATCTCTACCGGCGGCTGGTCAGTTTCGCCCCGCCGGTCTGAGGCGCCCGCAACCTGTCTGGTCCTTATGGCAAAGTTCTTGCGTCTTGGTCCGCCGTGATTGTCCGGCCGCCGTCGCGCGGCCCTTTCCGCGGAGCCAGCCCCATGATCACCCGACGCGCAGCCACTGCCGGCCTCGGCCTCGCCCTCTTCGCCCCCGCGGTGCGGGCGCAGGCCCTGACGCCCATCAAGTTCACGCTGGGCTGGAAGACCCAGGGCTCCGATGCGCCCTATTTCGTCGCCCGCGACAAGGGCTATTTCCGCGAGGCCGGGCTCGACGTGACCATCGACCAGGGCGAGGGTTCGGGCGCCACGGTCACGCGCATCATGGGCGGTGCCTATGATGCAGGCTTCGGCGACATCAATGCGATCATTCAGAATGCAGCGACGCGCCCGGCCGACACGCCGGTCATGGTCTACCAGATGTGGAACCAGCCGCCCTTCGCCATCGTGGCGAAGAAGTCGTCCGGCATCGCCACGGTGAAGGACCTCGAGGGCCGCAAGCTCGGGGGAGCGCCGGGCACGCCGACGACCCGCCTCCTGCCGGTCTTCGCCAAGGCCAACAATCTCGACATGGCCAAGCTCACCGTCACCAGCATGGCGCCGAACCTTCAGGAGCCGATGCTGATCCAGGGCCAGATCGACGCGGCGCTGGTCTTCAACATCACCAGCTATTTCAACCTGGTGCTGAACCGCCAGGACCCCGACAAGGACTTCGTCTGGTTCGCCTTCGGCGACCACGGCCTCGATCTCTATTCCAACGGCATGATGGTGTCGCAGAAGCTGCTGAAGGACAATCCGCGGGCGGTGTCCGGCCTCGTCAGGGCGGTGAACCGCGCCAATGTCGAGGTGGCCGCCGACCAGAACATGGGCATGGCCGCGGTGCGCGCCTTTGACGGGCTCGTCAATATCCCGGTCGAGAAGCGCCGCCTGCAATATGCCTTCGACAAGCTGATCATGTCGCCCGAACTGAAGGAGATCGGCGCCGGCGACGTGAAGGACGACCGGCTCGCGCGCGCCATCGGCATGGTGGTGACAGGCTATGGGCTGACGCGCACGCCGGCGCCGGCGGAGATCTTCAACCGCTCCTTCCTGCCGGCCCGCGGCGAGCGCGCGATGACTTACACGATGACCTGAGGCGGGCGCCGCGGGGGGCTCAGGCCCCCCGCGACCCCGGCACGATTCCCTCCGGCAGGGCGGCGACATGGTCAGCGATGGCGCCGGCCGTGGTCAGCCAGACATCGTCGCGGCGCAGGGCGATGTGGGCGAGGGCCCGGCGCAGCTGGCGCAGGCGGTAGGGCTGGCCGACGATATAGGGGTGGAGCGCGATGCCCATGACCAGCGGCATGGCGCGCGACTGGTCCAGCATCTCCTCGAACTGGTCGATGATCATGTCGGCGAACTGGCTCGCGGAATCCTTGCGTGCGACGATGGCAGGGATGTCGTTGAGCTCCTGCGGATAGGGCAGGGACAGGATGCGCCCGCCACCGCGGGTCGAGAACCAGACCGGCTGGTCGTCCTGGCACCAGTCGAGCAGATAGGTATAGCCGTCCTCGGCGAGGAGGTCGGGCGTCACCTGGCTCTGCGAGATCCAGGGGCCGAGCCATCCCTTCGGCGCCTTGCCCTCGGTTGCGGCGATGACGGCCGTCGTCTCGCTGATCAGCGTCCGTTCGCCGGCCTCGTCGAACAGACCCTGACGCTCGGAGTTGGTCCGGCCGTGGCCGAGGACCTCGTCGCCGCGCGCGCGGAAAGCGTCCATGACCTCCGGGCAATAGCCGTAGATCGATGAATTGACGAGCACGGAGGCGGGCAGGGCGAGCGTGTCGAAGAGTTCGATCATCCGCCAGACGCCGACCCGGTTGCCATAGTCGCGCCAGGCGTAGTTGAGGACGTCCGGCTGCGGCCCGCCGGGGGCGAGTTCGGCGCCGAGCCCGGTACCGAAGGCGAAATGCTCGAGATTGACGCCGAGATAGACGGCGAGCCGCTTGCCCTCCGGCCAGTCATAGACCGGCCGCCGGGTGATGGCGCTGTAGGCATAGCGCCCATGGGAGGGCAGGGTCGGCGGCACGGGTGGCTGGGTCATGATCGCAAGGGCAAGGAGGGACAGGGGAGAGCAGGGCAGCGTGCCGAAAGGCCGTGACGCTTTGCAAGCGCCGTACCGCGGCAGGCCCCATGCGCGCCGGCCTGTGTACCTTCCCGCGCGCCGCCATTGCCTTCCCCGCGCTTCTGGGGATGATCGGCCGGCCCTTCATTCCGGATGATCCATGACCGCCTTGCCCGCGCTTTCCGACCTGACCATCGGCTTCGGCCATTCCGCCTATCGCCTCGGGGAGGAGTTCGCCCGCCGGAACACCGGCATCCGCTTCGCGGAGTTCCGCTCCGCCGCCGAATTCCACCAGCGCGTCGGTGACTTCGACGTCGTCTGCGTCTCCGCCTTCTGGCGGGGCGCGCCGCTGGAACAGGCGGGGAAGCTGCGCTTCATCCAGTCGGTGAGCGCCGGCATCGACGTCTTCGCCCTCGACGCGCTGAAGGCCCGCGGCGTGCGCCTCGCCAGCGCCCAGGGGGCCAACGCCATCGCCGTGGCCGAGCACGCCATGGGGCTGACGCTGGCGCTGTCGCGGATGATCCACACCGCCCGTGACAACCAGGCGCGCAAGCACTGGCGGGGCATGATCTCGGATCCCTTCGCGCGCGAGGACGAACTCGCCGGCAAGACCATGCTGATCGTCGGGCTCGGCGGCATCGGCGGGCGCCTCGCCCGCTTCGCCAAGGCTTTCGACATGCGCGTCATCGGCCTGAAGCGCGACACCAGCGTCCGGGTCGACAATGTGGATGCGCTGGTCGGTCCCGCCGATCTGGACCGGGCGCTCGGCGAGGCCGACATCGTGGCGCTGACCTGCCCGCTGACGCCGGAGACGCAGGGGCTGATCAACGCGGACCGGCTGAAGGCGATGAAGCCGACCGCCCATCTCATCAATTGCGCGCGTGGCAAGGTCGTGGACGAGGATGCGCTGGTGGCCGCGCTCCAGGCCGGCACGATCGCCGCGGCCGGCCTCGACGTAACGCGGGAAGAGCCGCTCCCCGAGGCCTCGCCGCTGTGGACGATGGAGAATGTGCTGATCACCCCGCATACAGGCGGCGAGACAGCGTCCTATGAAAAGCGCGTCGTCGATCTGCTGGTGGAGAATCTCGGCCGCCTGTCGCGGGGCGAACCGCTGGTCAACGGCATCGTCTGACGGGGCGACTCGGCCTGGTTTCCGGCCAGGTTGCCTTTCGTCCCTGGATACCTCCAAATCCGGATGTGATGATTCGCTCCGGTGGTCGAGGTCGATGGCTGGCGACCGTGGCAGGGCTGGCGATGGCTCTCGTCGCCCTGGCCGGGGGCGTTCGGCCGGCCGCAGCGCAGGGCGCCGTCACGATCACCTACCAGATGCCGGGCGGCAATCGCACCGTGCTGATGACCGACTTCTCGGGCGGCCGCCGTGCGCCGCTGGTCATCGTCCTGCACGCGGCGGAAGGATCCGCCGACCAGATCCGGCGCTATCTCACATGGGACGAGATCGGCAAGCGCGAGAAACTGGTCGTCGTCTACCCGCAGGGCGTTCGGGGGGCGTGGAACGACGGCCGCCCGGCCGATGGCCGACGCTTCAACCCGCTGCAACGCGTCGACGACGTCGCCTTCATCCGCAACCTCGTCGCCGACCTCAACAACAAGGGGCGCATCGACCGCCGGCGCGTCTATGTCGTTGGCCTTTCCGCCGGCGGGCACATGACGAACCGGCTGATCTGCGAGGCCAGCGACCTGTTCGCTGCCGCGGCGCCACTGCTCGCCACGCTGTCGGTCCGCTGGACAAGGTTCTGCATCGGCCAGCCGCTGCCGGTCCTGATGGTCGCTGGCACCGAGGATCCGATCACGCCGTTCGGCGGCCGGGCCGGCGGCGTCGACCCCGACAGCGCCCTCCACCCGGTCATGGACACTTTCGCCTTCTTCCGCAGCCGCAACGGCTGTCTGTCAGCCGGTGATCGGGTGCTGCCCGAACAGGAAACGTCGGACAATTCGCGTGTCTTCCTTGTCGAAGGCACGGGTTGCCTGCATGCGGTGCGCCTCTATCGCGTGGAGGGCGGCGGCCATCACACCCCGACCCAGCTGGACCGCCGGCAGAGGCCGCCGATCGGTGCCCTGCTGGGGCAGCAGAACCACGACATTGAGACGGACGAGGAGATTTGGGCTTTCTTCGCCGACAAGCGGCGGCCCTGACCCAGCCCCTGTTCAGGGAACGAGCAGGGCCTTCACGGCGGGCCAGCGCATCTCGGCGCGGTCGAGGGCCTGTTCCGGATCGGCGGCGAAGGCCTGCCGGTTGGCTTCGGAATGGAAGACATAGAGGCGATCGCGGTAGAGCGCCCAGACCGAGGGATGGCCGGCGGTCGGAAGGCCCTCGCCGATGGCGACGGGGTCGTGACCGCCGAAGCGCGGCTCGTAGATCGACGGATCCTGCATGAAGGCCTCGCGGTTGCCCTCATTGATGAACCGCCAGGTGGCGCCCGCCCAGGCCAGCTCATAGGTCGCCGAGCCCTGGCGCGGCGACTTTTCGGTGAAATAGGCGACGGGGTCGAAGCCGAAGATGGCGAGGCCCGTCAGCCGGTCGGTGACGACCCGCTCGGTGGTGGCGGCGCGCGTCCCGGTCTCGCTGGTCATGCCAATCAGGACCGCGATGCCGGCATACAATCCCGTGATCGCCAGCGTCCAGGCGAGTGGGCGCAGAAACTGCCTCAACACCGACATGATCTCACCCGATTCTTCGGTCTCTTCGTCACTGGACCATGCTTTCAGAGGGTAACTTCTTCCTTACCGGCGCCGGTTAAATGCCGGTCTGGTGACCAGATGGTTACCATCCGCGTTTAGCATGAAGCCCAATGATCCCTGGCTGATCGGCCCGGACCCTTTCGAGAGGTGAGCATGCGCCATCCCACGTCCTTCGACCGCCGCACGATCGTCGCCGGCCTCGGTGCGTCGTTCCTCATCGGCATCAACCAGAGCGCCCATGCCCAGCGCTCGTATAATGCGCAGTCGCCGCAGACCTTCTCGGGCAACGAGGTGCTGACGGCAGGCCACCGCTTCTTCGGCGGAACCAGCCGCGGACTTGCCAATCTGGTCGAGCGGGCCACCCGCCAGTGGGGCCAGCCGACCGCCTATATCCTCGGCCAGGAGGGCTCCGGCGCCTTCGTGGCCGGCCTGCGCTATGGCGAGGGGATGCTCTACACCAAGGGCGGCGGCGATTCGAAGGTCTACTGGCAGGGCCCGAGCCTCGGTCTCGATTTCGGCGGCGACGGCGCCCGCACGATGATGCTCGCCTATCGCGTCCGCGACGTTTCCGATCTCGAGCGCCGCTTTATCGGGATCGACGGCTCGGCCTATCTGGTGGGCGGGCTCGGCATGACAGCGCTCGGCGCCGACAACATGCTCATCGTGCCCATCCGCACCGGAGTCGGTGCCCGGCTCGGGGTCAATGGCGGCTACCTGAAGTTCACGTCGCAGCCGACCTGGAACCCCTTCTGAGCGGCAGCCGGACGGGGCCGGCCTGCCCCTGGGTGATGTCTGACGGCCTTGGCACTTTCCGCCGCACCGTCAGCGTGGCAGAAGGGGAATGGCCGGCCACCATGGGAGATGCGCCGTCGTGACCATCGAGACCGCCATGGTCTTCGTCCTGGGCTTCGTTGTCGCCGCGCTCCTGTCGCTGGCGCTCATGGGGGCCGTGTGGCGACGGGCGGTGCGGCTCACAACCCGGCGGGTGGAAAGCGCCGTCCCGCTGTCGATGGCCGAGATCAAGGCGGACAAGGACCAGGTGCGGGCCGAATCTGCGCTGGCGATCCGCCGCGCGGAGATCGTCGCGGACAAGCTGCGCGAGGCGGCCAATCTGCAGACGATCGAGATCGCCCGCCGCGTCGAGACCATCCGCGATCTGAACAGCGAACTCGACGCCCGGGCGGCGCGTATCGCCGGGCTGGAGGGCGACAGGACGCGCCTGGAGGCGCAGGTTGCCGCTACGGAGGCGACAGTCGCGGCGCGGACCGAGGACCTCGCCGCAGCCAAGGCCGCGATCGCCGCTGGCGAAGCCGCCCTTGCGGCGCTGAAGGCCGAACACGAAGCCAAGGTCGCCGAGAGCGACGGCCAGCGGGTGGAGATCGTGTCGCTGCGCACGCAGGTGGACAACCAGCGCAACCAGATCGGCACATTGTCTGCCGACCTCGCCACCGCCGAGGCCGATCTCGCCGGCCACCGGCTCTCCTATGCCGAAACCTCGAACCTGCTGACCTCCGAGCGCCAGCGCATCGCCGACGTCCAGGCCGCGCTCAAGCGCGAGCAGGAGGGCGCCGCGGCGCTGCGCGCCGACCTTGCCGATACCGGCAAGCAACTCGCGGAAACGGCGACGCTGCTTACCGCCGAGCGCAAGCGCGCCGCCGATCAGGCCGGCGAGATCAAGACCTTGCAGGCCCGGCTGGCGACGGAAGAAAAGCGCGCCGCCAAGCTCGAGCGGGAGCGCGACAAGCTGCAGGTCTCGCTGGAGGGCGAGAAGGACCGGGCGACGCGCGAGCAGACGGCGCGCGACGCCATCGAGCGCAGCCTTGCCCGGATCGAGGCCGATCGTGACCGCGCCCGCAAGGAGGTGGAGGAGGTGCGGGAGCGCGGCGCCGAGACCGCCCGCCGCCTGCAGATCGCGGCGGAAACCGCCATCGCCGAAAGGAATGTGCTGGAGGGCTCACTCGCCAATGTCCGCGAGGATCGCACCCGGATCCAGCGCGAGGTGGCGGCACTGACCCGCTCGGCCGAGAACGCCCTCGTCCGGGAGACGGCTGACGGCAACGAGTTGCGCAGCCGCATCGACGACGTGGCTGTCGAGGTGGCGCGGGTAACGGCCCTTCTCGACGGGCCAGGTTCGCGGATCGACCAGATTCTCGCCGCTGCCGCGCCGGCTGGCTCCGGCGGACGCCGTCGCCGGAACGATCTGCCGCTCGCCGAGCGCATCCGGGCGGTGCTCGACGCCAGCCGCGGCAACCAGGCCGCCGAATAGGCCGGCGGGCGTCGGTCCCGCGCGCTCGGGGTGGCAGCCGTCGCAGTCCTCACGGCCCGTTCATCCCCACGCCAAAGTCGGTCATCCGAGCCCGGTGAGGACCGGTCGACGAAACCCTGCCGGTCATCGCCGCCCCGGTCGGGCGGTGATGGGTGCCCGTTTCAGCGACGGGTGAAGTTCTGGCGGATTTCCTCGAAGCTCTCCTTCATGCGGTCCTGGATGACCCGCACGGCTTCGGCATTGGACTTCTGCATCAGTTCGGCCATGTCGCGGGTGTTCTTCACCGCGGCTTCCATGGCGCGCTTGGCGAACTCGGTCTGCGCCGCCATCATTTCCTGGGCGCTGCCCGGCAGCTTGAAGCTCTCGGCGGCCGCCTGGATATCCTTGACGGCCGTCTCGACGATCTCCTTCTGCTTGGTGGCGATGGCCGTCGCCCCCTCGGCGGCGGCCTTGCCGCTGGCTGCAAGCGCCTCAAGGTTCTTGCGGTGATGTTCGACGATCTTCTCCATGTCGACTGCCGGGACCTTCATGTCCTCGCCGAGCTTCTTGAACATGTCGAGCATGGCCTGGGGCGTCTGGGTCATCGAATGTCTCCGCTGCAAGGGACGTTTGGAAGGGCGGCGAGCCGCCTTTGACGCGCCGGCCGAAACCGGGGGAGAGGTCGACTCTAGGCTTCCACGGTGACCGTATCAAGAAGCCCGCAACAGCACCTCGATCGTGTGGAGCACCAGGCCTGCGAGGCCGCCGATCAGCGTGCCATTGAGCCGGATGTACTGCAGGTCGCGGCCGATGTTCAGCTCGATCAGCCGGATCAGCTGCTGCATGTTCCAGGCCTTGACCTGGTCGGCGATGAAGCGGGAGGCCCCGCTCTTCTGCTGCTCGACGAGGGTCGACAGCGCCACGACGAAACCCTCGTTCATCTCCGCCTTCATGCGCGGGTCGGAGGCGAGCTTGGCACCGATCTCGGTCAGGATCGCGGTCATCTGCGCCTCGATCCGTGATTGGGGCGAGGCGACGTCCTTCTCGATATAGGCGATGATGTTGCGCCAAAGCGCCTGGGCGACGTCACGCAGTTCCTGCCGGCCGAGGACATCGTGCTTGAGCTGCTCGGCGCGTGCCTCGTAGTCCGGGCTCTCGCGCAGGCCGACGATGAAGCTCTGGACGAAGCGATCGAACTCCTGCCGCAGCGCATGGTCGGGATCCTGCTTCACCTCGTCGAGGAAGGTCCCCGTGGACTTGAGGATGCGGGAGAGCAGATAGGCGTCGGCCTTGAACAGGTTGAAGAGCGTAGGCAGTTCCTTGCGGATCTTCTCACGGATCCCCTCCACGGTGGCGGGGTCGTTCAGGATGTGCTCGACCGCGCCGATCAACTCGTCCAGCAGGCGCTGGTGGCGGCGGTCAGCGGTCACGGCGCCGAGCAGCTGCGCGGCCAGCGGGCCGAGCTTGAGGGCATTGACCTGGTCGGTGAGCCGCTCGGCCAGGAACTCCTTCATCCGCGACTGGTCCATGCCTGCCAGGGCGTTGGGCAGGAGGTTGACGGCAAAGCGCGACAGGCTGGCGCTCTTGGCGGGCTCGGCGAGCCAGGCGGCGATCAGCGCGGCGAAATCCACCTCGCGCAGCTTGGTGCCGACCGGGCCGGGGGCGAGGAAATTGGTCTCGACGAATTTGCCGAGACTGTCGGCAATGCGCGCCTGGTTCTTCTGGATGATCGCGGTGTGCGGGATCGGCAGGCCCATGGGGTGCTTGAACAGCGCGACGACCGCATACCAGTCGGCGAGGCCGCCGATGGTGGCGGCCTCGGCGAATGCGGCGATGAAGCCGAAGGCCGGGTGGCGGTGCTCAAGGAGCTTTGCCACGATCATCACCGTGATGCTGCAGGCGAGGAGCGCGGTGGCTACCAGCTTGGCGCGGCGCAGGCCGGCCTCCTTCTCCAGGTCCCTTGCCGATAGCGTCGTCGCGTCGGTCTCGGGCCGGGTCTGTCCGGCAGGCGGGGATGAGGCCATGCGATCGGTCTCCTGCGGGGGCCATGCGTCAGATAGGCGGAACCCGTGGCGTGCAAAAGGGTTCAGGGCGCCGCGGGACACGAGGGATGTGTTGCATTGCACAATAAATGTTGCAACGCAGCAAAAAATCATCTAGAAGGGACATCTCCACCGGGCCGTTCCGGACGGTGGACCATGGCTCAAAAAAGAGAATGGAGACCCTCATGTTCGACACGACGATGAAGACGGCCGCCGAGGCCACCCTGGCGCAGATGAAGCAGGCCTTCCAGGGCTTCGCCACCGCGCCCGTTCCGTTCCACGTTCCGCCCGCCGTCCAGGAATTCGCCGCCCAAGGCGCACAGACGGCGAAGGCGCGTCTCGCCGATGCCGAGGCTGCTGCCCGGATGGTCACGGCCGGAGCCGAGACGCTGGCGGCGTCCCTTGCCGGTACCGGCACCGATCTCGTCCGGACCGCCGTCGCGGGCGCGGTCGCCAATGCCACCATGACCATCGATGCGGTCCAGCAGGTCCTCGCCGCACCGACCCTGCAGGAGGCGCTGCAGCGTCAGGGCGACTTCCTCAAGACCTTCGGCGAGGCGAACCTTGCCCGGGCCCAGGACGGCTTCGCCAGGGCGCGCGATGCGGCCACCGATGGTGTCAAGGCGATGCAGGCGGAAGCGGCGAGCTTCACCGCCGGCTTCAAGGCTGCCTGAGCCGCCTACTCCGCTCAACCGTTCCCCCGCATGAGAGAGCCCGCCGGGATCCGTCCCGGCGGGCTCTTCGTCGTCGCGCTGGCAGGCAATGGTTCAGAGCGCCGCCACGCGTTCCTCGGCTTCCCGGTGATGGCGGGGCACCGCGAGGGCCGGCTCGACGGGCAACGCCAGCAGGCCCGTGACATCGCCGCCTTCAAAGGTGAACCGTGCCCCGAACTTGCGGGCCAGGGCGCGCATCGCTCGGTTGCCGGCGGTCGAGGTGATGCGCAACTCGGGAAAACGCGAGTAGCGCGCAGCGACCATCACCGTCTCGAACAAAGCCGTCCCGATGCCGCCATTGCGGTAGTCCGGCTCGACGGAAAAGGCGATGTCGGCCGGGTGATCGGCGGCTGGCGGATGGAGTTCGGCAGTGCCGCGCACCGTGCCGCCCTCGTCGATCCAGGCGAAGACACGGGTGCGGCCGGCAAAGCAGCGGGTCGAGTAGGCGATGACAAAGCGATCGTCGGCGACACCGTTGAAGCGCTCGCGCCGCCCCTGCGGATCGAGCCGCAGCAGGTGATCGCGGTGCCAGGCGGCATCCGGGCCGGAGAGTTCGCGGATCGTGCCGAGCGCGTTGGAGGCTCGTGCCATGGTGATCTCCTCGTGAAACATCGTCCCGAGGCGTTCACATCCCTAGAAGCGTTAAATTGTGCAGTGCAGCATGAATGTCAATGGTGATGGGACAGGAGGATGCCTGCTTTGATGCAGGCGCCCCATGCGGCGGGGCAGGGGAACCTGTTCAGCGCGTGGTCTGGGCGCGCCGCGGTGCCGCCGGACGGGCAGCGGCGGGAGGATCGCTCCACTCGGCTGGCGCGGCGACGCGGACGGCGGCGTCCGGTTCGGCCTTCGGCGCGAAGGTCTGCACGGCGAGCCGGGCTGCGACCAGCGTCTGGGGATCGAGGCGGGCGGCGACCTCGTCGCGCTTCTTGGCCGCGTCCTGATCGCCACCGGCGGCGGCGAGGGCGAACCACTTGTAGCTCTCGGCCAGGCTCTGGTCGACGCCGAGCCCACGCCCATACAGAATCCCGAGATTGTACTGGCTGTCGGTGACGCCGTGTTCGGCCGCCCGGCGGAACCACTGAGCGGCGGTCTTGTAGTCCGGCCGCGGCGTCGCCTGGCCCTGGGCAAACATGACGGCGAGGTTGTGCATGGCCTTGGCGTTGCCCGCCTCGCCGGCGCGCTCGTAAAGCCGGCGCGCGCGTTCGAAGTCGCGCAGGACACCGGTTCCCTTCTCGTACAGGCTCCCGAGGCGGTACTGCGCCGGGACGATGCCGGCATCGGCGGCGCGCTGGTACCACCGCGCCGCTTCCGCGGCACTGACCGCGACGCCGCGGCCCTCCAGATGACGCGTGCCCATCTCGTGGGCGGCCAGCGGGTCGCCGGCATCGGCGGCGGCCTTCAACGCGGCCGGAACCGATGCGGCGCGTCCGGTGCGGGTATCGACAGGCTGCCATCCCGAGGGCGAGACGGTCATGCCCGGCGGTGGGGTGCGGCTGCCACTGACCGAGCCGGTGGTCTCGGGGGCCGTTTCGCCGCCCGGCATGGCCGGCGTGGGATCGGTCGCCGCCGGTCCCGCCGCAGGCGGGACGAGTTCGGCCGGGGTCGCACTGGTCGAGGCCGGCGACAGGTTCGAGGCCGGAGCCGTGGCCGCGGGTGTGCCGGAGATCGGCGCCGCGGCAGGGGCCTCGACCGTGGCGGCCGGGACCGCCGTCTGCTGTGTCCCGGTGGCGTCCAGCAGGCTGCGGATTTTCGGCATCGTGGCGATGCCGGCCGCCAGCACGAGCAGGGCCGCGGCGATGCCCATTAGGATGGTCTTGCGGTTGACGGCGAGAACCGGCTTGCCGGCCACGTCCGGCTCGGCTTCCCCTGCGGGATGGATCGTCACAGGTTCCGGCGCGGGGAGGTCCGGAGCCGCGTCCTCGCGCGCGGACTTGGCCAGCCAGCGGGGCTTCTTCGGCTGCGGCACGGTGGGCGGGCCATCGTCCTGAGGCTTCGGTGCGCCGCGGAAGCGCGCGAAGAAACCGGGCTTGGCGCTTTCTTCCGGTTCCGGGCGAAGCGCCGGGTCGACGGCTGCGGCGCGCGCGGCCCGACGGGCTGCGGCGATGAAATCGGTCTTGGTGCCGCCGACGGGGGCAGCGCCCGGTGCTGGCGGGCGCACGCGGGGGGCGCCCGATCCCGGCTCCAGAGGCAGATCGACACTGCCCGGCGGACGGCCCGGCGCCGTCTGTCGCGAGACGGGCGCAGCGGGGCGCTCGGCAACCAAGGGGGCCGAAGCCGATTTGGGACGGGCGAGGGCCGGTTCCGGTTCGCGGGGGGCGAGCGGGGGCGAGGCGGCCACCGGAGGAGCCTCGGCAGGTTCGATCTCGGCGATGCGCTTGGCGACACGCTCGAAGGTCTGCTGTACGGCATCGACCGTTTCGGCGCCCTTCTGGTCCATGGGGAGGCGGGAGCGGCGGACCTCGGCGATCTCGCGGCGCAAGGCCTCGATCTCGTCGTCCGTGCCCGCGCCCGGCGCTGCCGCCAGAGCCTTGCGCGCCGCCTTTTCGGCGGCCTCGATCGCGCCCGCCCGCATCTCTTCCATCTGGACGAAGAGATCGGAGAGGCCGCGCTCGATGGTGCCGAGCTGGGCAAAGCGCCCGTCGGCGGCATCGATCTTGGCGGCGAGCGACAGGATATGCCGTTCGATGTCGGCCAGCGCCTTGGGGTCGTCGGGGCGGGCGTGGCCGTCTTCGAGCTTGTCGGCGAGGCGATGCAGCGCCTCTTCCAGCTGGGGATTGCCGGCGGACGTTGCGGTCGGGCGCGGCACCGCGGCAAGACGTTCGGCGATTTCCTCGATCCGCGCCTCGATGGCGGAGGTGATCGCGGCAACATCGCCGGACATCTGCCGCGGCTGCGCGAGTTCGTCGATACGGCGGCCGAGCGCGGCGATCTGGTCGCCGAGGGCGTCGATCGCGTCGCGCGACACGGTGTCGGCCAGCATGGCGCGGATGGCACCGGTTTCCTGGGCGAACCTGTCGAGCAGGCCGCCGCTCAGATCACGGCTCGCCAGGGTGTCGACGCGATAGGACAAGGCCTTCAGCTCGTCGGCGATTCCCTCGGCGGGCATGAGTCGGGCGAGGGCCCGCTCGAACTCGTGGACCAGCTGCTCGAGCGGCTCGGCCGGCAGCCCCTGGGCGCGGGCCGCATCGAGCCTGGCGCCCAGTCCCTGCACCTCGGCCTCGAGGGATGCGACGGCGCGGCGAGGTGCGAGATCGGAGAGCTGGTCGGCAATGGCGGCGATGTCGGAGCGCAGGTCGGCGACGGCGCGGTCATATTGGCCGGTTTCGCGCTCGGCGAGGTCGCGCCGCATCTGCTCGACCCGGCCTGACAGCGTCCTGATCTCGCTCTGCAGCCCGTCGGAGGCGGGTACCGCCATGGCATCGATCCGCTGGCTCAGCCGGCCGATCTCGCCGGCGAGCGCCGTGGTTTCGGGCGCACGCGGTGCCCCGGGGCGGGGCTGACTCAGCACCGTTTCGATCTGCCGGGAGAGAGCGTCGAGCCGAGCCGCGATGGGCGCCATGTCAGGCATGGCAAGCGGGTCGGCCGGGGCAGCGGCCATCGGCAGCGGGGCCTCGCTGCGGCCGTGGGCGAGAATCTTCTGGCGCGCGGCAATCTCGGCCACGGCCATGTCGATGTCGCTGCGGAAGCTCTTTCGCGGTATTGGTGTACCGTTAGTCACATCAGCATGGCGCGGGGCTGGCATGTCGAGATCGCGGATCGAGCGCGCGATCGCGTCCATCTGGGCCGCGTGGTCGGTCCTTCCCGGGGTGGCAGCGGTCGCGCCGGACGGTGCCGTCCTCGCGCCACCCAGTCGTTCGACCGCCTCGATGGCTGCGGCTGAACGCCGCTCGGATATCTCTGCGAGCCGCGCCACGGCATCGAGCGCGCGGACGATGTCACCGTTGTCACCGCGAGCGGCCGGAAATCTGGGGATCGCGGTCTCGGTTTCGCGCCGCGTCACAGCGTCGAGGCGCTGGGAAATCGACTCAAGCCGGCGGGTGACGGTAGACAGCCCCGTGTCGCTCACGGCAGCCGCGGCAACCTCCGCCGCCTGGTCAGCAATGGCGCTGTTCAGCCATTCCCCGAGGGACATGCCGGAGCGGCGGGCCGCTTCCTTGGCGGCCTCCCTGGCGTCCTGATCGACGCCTTTCACGCTCCAGGGGACAGTGTGTCGCATCACGGGTCCACACGCTTGGCCAGTTGGCACCGCGCACACCCATTGCTGGACGGATGGTCGCGATCGGGGCATCCTCCAAGGCGAATCCACGATGCGCCATGCGAACACTCCCGTTCCGCAATCTTGGCCTTCATGGTAAATGGAGAGTTAACGGCGCGTTTTTTTGTTGCCCACGCCGCCGAGTCGTTAACCGTTAAACTGATGGTAAGCGATTATAGGTGTTGTTGTATGACTGGCGTGGACCTGTCCTAACGGTAAGTAACAGATCGGTTTGTGTCGCACTCTCGCTTCGCGTGTGCAATTTCCGGTAAAGGATGTCCCATCCACGAATGAGTTTTCCTCGGGCAGCGAGGATGGAGCAGATTATGGAACGGAAGGCATTTATGACTCGCAAGAACGACGATGACGTCTTTTGGATCGAGGACGATGCCGAGGCCGCCAAGGCAGGCCCGGCAGTCTACACCATCGGCGATTTGGCTCGCGAGTTCGACGTCACGCTTCGTGCGCTCAGGTTCTACGAGGACAAGGGCCTCCTCTCGCCGCGACGCGAGGGGCTGGCGCGCCTCTACAGCGCCGCCGATCGCGTGCGTCTCCAACTGATCCTGAAGGGCAAGCGTCTCGGTTTCACCCTCGCCGAGATCGCCGAGATGGTCGAGGCCCACGAGCGCAACGATGCCGGTCCGGACCAGCAGCTCAAGCTGTCCCGCGAGAAGTGCATGGAGCAGATCGCCCATCTCGAGCAGCAGAAGCGCGAGATCGAGGAAGCGATTGTCGAGCTGAAGCGCACCCACGATACGCTGACCCAGATGATCGACCGGACGCGCTGATCCGTCCGGCGGGAGTCGCCCCGGGCGGCTCCCCGGCACGTTTCGGCGGAGAAATGAACGCAGTGGCCGAATTGCCGGCCTATGACCGGTGTGCGCCCTTGCCCGGCCCTGCGGTTCCTGTCATGCGGTGTCCGCCTGAAGGCTCGCGCACGGACCATCTCATGCCCACCAGCTCGAAATCTGCCGCATCCGGCACCCCCCGCCGGGCGGCCCTGTCGCTGTCCAAGAACCGCATCAAGATCCTGCTGCTCGAAGGCATTTCCGACACGGCGGTGGGCGTCCTCGAACAGGCCGGCTACACCAATATCCAGCGCCTGCCGAAGGCGCTCGATGCCGTCGCGCTCACCAAGGCGATCCGTGGCGTTCATCTGCTCGGCATCCGCTCGCGCACCCAAATCACCGCCGAGATTCTCGCCGCCGCCGACCGCTTGATCGCCATCGGCTGCTTTTCCGTGGGGACCAACCAGGTCGACCTCGTCGCCGCAAACCGGGCCGGCGTGCCGGTCTTCAATGCGCCCTTTTCCAACACGCGCTCGGTGGCGGAACTGACCATCGCCGAGATCGTCATGCTGTTCCGGCGAATCTTCCCGAAATCCGGCGCGGCCCATGTCGGCGGCTGGGACAAGTCGGCGGTCGACAGCTACGAGATCCGCGGCAAGACGCTGGGCATCGTCGGCTACGGCAATATCGGCTCACAACTCGCCGTGCTGGCCGAGGCCATGGGGATGCGGGTCATCTATTTCGACCATACGGACAAGCTGCGCCATGGCAATGTCGAGCCGGCCGAGAGCCTGTTCGATCTCCTCGGCCGCGCCGACGTCATCTCGCTGCACCTGCCGGAGACGCCGGCGACCCAGGGCATGATCGGTGCCCGCGAGATCGCGGCGATGAAGAAGGGTGCCTATCTCATCAACAATGCCCGCGGCACCATCCTCGACCTCCATGCGCTGGCCGAGGCGCTGAAGTCCGGCCATCTGCGCGGTGCCGCGGTGGATGTCTTCCCGGTCGAGCCGTCTTCCAATGCCGACCCCTTCGTCAGCCCGCTGCAGGGCCTCGACAACGTCATCCTGACCCCGCATGTCGGCGGCTCGACGGAGGAGGCGCAGGAGCGCATCGGCGCCGAGGTGGCGCGTAAGTTCATCGAATATTCCGATGTCGGATCGACCTGGGGTGCGGTCAACTTTCCGCAGGTTCAATTGCCTGTCCGTCCGGCCGGTACCCGTTTCATCCAGGTCCAGCGCAACCTGCCGGGCGAGCTGCGGCGGCTCAACGACGTCTTCGCCGACCGGGGCATCAACATTGCGGCACAATATTACCAGACCGACGGCGAGATCGGCTACGTGGTGCTGGACGCCGATGGTGCCGTGGCCGATGCCGAGGCCGTGCTTGAGCAGATCCGCGAGCTTCCCGGCACGATCCGCGCCCGCCTCCTCTATCGCGGCGGCTAATCCGTCCCCGCTTCTGCGGCTGGCCCCGGACTTGCTCTTTGGATGCCGAGGCCGGTCTCCCGGGTCCTCCTGCCTGTTTTTTGGGCGGGAACGCGGGCGGCCCTTTGCAGGGAGCGATCGATGCCATCCAGCGAACTGACCGCCGAGGCCGCCGAGCGCTATATCGATGCGGTGGCTTCCGTGCTCGGCCTCGCCATTGCTCCGGACTACCGGCCCGGCGTCGTCCTCAACCTGCAGATCGCCTTGCGTCTGGTGCGGATCGCCGAGACGCTCGATCTCGGGGATCACGACGAACCCGCCGCGGTCTTCGAGGCCTGACATGAGTGACCTGACCCAGCTCGCGGCCGCCGCCATCGCCGAGGGCGTCAAGGCCGGCGCCTTCACCGCCCGCGCCGTGGCCGAGGCGCATCTCGCCCGGATCGCCGCCCATGACGGCAGGGTCGGCGCCTTCACCGCGGTCACCACGGAACGGGCACTGGCCGAAGCCGACGCGGTGGATGTGAAGCGGCGCGGCGGCGCGCCGCTCGGCCCCCTGGCGGGGGTGCCCTATGCGGTGAAGAACCTCTTCGATGTCGTGGGCTTGCCGACCCTGGCGGGATCGAAGATCAACCGCGACCATCCGCCGGCGGTGCGCGATGCGGCGCTGATCGAAAAGCTCTGGGCAGCGGATGCCGTCCTCCTCGGTGCCCTCAATATGGGCGAATATGCCTATGACTTCACCGGCGAGAACGCCCATGTCGGTCCGTCGCGCAATCCGCACGACCTGACCCGGATGACCGGCGGCTCGTCCGGCGGCTCGGGGGCGGCGGCCGCTGCCGGCTTCGTGCCGGTGACGCTGGGCTCCGACACCAATGGCTCCATCCGCGTTCCGGCCTCGCTTTGCGGCCTGTTCGGGCTGAAGCCGACCTTCGGGCGGCTGTCGCGGGCGCGCTCCTTTCCCTTCGTGACCAGCCTCGACCATCTGGGTCCGCTCGGCCGGTCGACCGCCGACTGCGCCGCCTTCTACGACGCCATGCGCGGCCACGATCCCGACGACCCGGTCTCGCAGGACCGGCCGGCGCCGCCGCTCGGCCCGCAGGTGGGCGCCGGGATCGGCGGCCTGAGGATCGCCCGCGCCACGGGCTATTTCGACGGCATGCAGCAGGCGGCGGCGCGGGACGCCACGGCCCTGGTGGCGGGGGCGCTCGGCGCCGGCGTTATTGAGATCCCCCATGTCGCCGCGGCGCGGGCCGCCGCCTTCGTCCTGACCTGTTCGGAAGGCGGGGCGCTGCATCTCGACCGGCTGCGGACCCGTGCCGCCGATTTCGACCCCGACACCCGCGACCGTCTCATCGCCGGGGCGCTCCTGCCGGCGGCCCATGTCGCCACCGCCCATCGTGTCCGCGCCAAATACCGCGATGCCATGCGGGTACTGTTCCGGGACGTGGACGTGATCATCGCGCCGGCGACACCGACGCGCGCCCCGGCGCTTGGCCAGAAGACCTTCGACCTCGACGGCCAGAGGGTGCCGGTGCGGGCCAATCTCGGGCTCTTCACCCAGCCCTTCTCGTTCATCGGCCTGCCGGTGATGAGCGTGCCGGTATGGACCGCCGGCGAGGCGCTGCCCATCGGCGTGCAGATCATCGCGCCAGCCTGGCGGGAGGATATCGTGGTGCGCGTCGCCGGCCATCTGGAGCGGGCCGGCCTGGTCGGTGCCAGGATCGCCCGGCTCGACTGACCCGCAGGATTCATGTTTCGTTGACCATGATCCCGACAATTGTCCGCAAGTCCGGCCCGGGCAGGGACCGATCTCCCCGCCGGCGGGTTCGTCCCGCAGTTCCGGAGAGCGTGCCATGCCCCGCCTGCTATTGTTCGCCACGGCCCTTGTCACGGCCTTTGCCGTGGCCGTCATCTTTGCCGCAACCGATCCGTCGGGCGGTGCCGTCCTCGCCCATCTCGCGCCCGCCGTCGCGGCTCTGCCCTGAGCGCGGCGCCCCCTCAGGAGCCTTGCCGTGATCATCAACGACCCCGCCGTCCATGCCGAGGTGAGCGCCGCCTTCGCCACCTACGAGAAAGCGCTGACCCACAACGACGTGGCGACGCTCGACGCGCTGTTCTGGGAGGCGGACCACACGATCCGTTACGGGATCGGTGAGAACCTCTACGGCTTCGGCGAGATTGCCGCCTTCCGTTCGGCCCGCTCGCCGGTCGGTCTGGAACGCCGGATCATGCGGACGGTGATCACGACCTATGGGCAGGACACGGCCACCGCCTCGACGCTGTTCCACCGGGAGAGCATGGGCACGGAGAAGATCGGCCGGCAGATGCAGACCTGGGCGCGCATGCCCGAGGGCTGGCGGGTGGTCGCCGCCCATGTCAGCATCATCCCGACGCCGAAGGCCTGAAAAGCACAGGGCCGTCTCGGCCCTTCGGCACATTTACAGCCCGTCCTCGCATGCTAGCGTTCCGGTGCATAAACGGCGGCGCCCGAACCAACGGGCGCGCCCAGCATCCGAGGACACGCCATGGACACATTCTCGCCGGCCCGCACCACCCGCTCCTGGCGCCTCAACGTCTCCTGCGATCCGCTGGTCCTGACCGAGGAGGCGAGGCCAGTGCCGAAGGGTCGCGAGGTGCTGATGAAGGTCAGCCATTGCGGCGTCTGCCATTCGGACCTTCACATCCGCGAGGGCAAGTACAATATCGGCGGTGGCAAGAGCCTCGACCTTGCCCAGCGCGGCCTGAAACTGCCACTCACCCTCGGCCACGAAATCCTCGGCACGGTCGAGGCGGTAGGTCCGGAGGTCACCAGCGTGAAGCCGGGCGACCGGCGCCTGCTGCACACCTGGATCGGCTGCGGCGAATGCCCGCTCTGCAAGTCGGGCGATGAAAACCTCTGCGCCCAGCCGCAATTCCTCGGCGTGCAGGCGCGCGGCGGCTTCGCCGACCATGTGCTGGTGCGCGACGAGGAGTTCCTCGTCGATGTCGAGGGGCTCGATCCGGCGCTCGCCGCCACCTATGCCTGCTCTGGTGTCACCGTGTTCAGCGCGGTCAACAAGATCCGCCCGCATCGCGACGGCGAGAAGATCGCCGTCTTCGGCATCGGCGGCCTCGGTCAGACGGCGCTGCAACTGCTCAAGGCGCTGGGGATGGGGCCCGTCATCGCCATCGATCCCTCGCCGGAGAAGCGCAGGATCGCCGAGAGCATCGGCGTCGCCGCGACCCTCGATCCGACGGCGCCGGACGCTGCCAAGCAGCTCGCCGCCTTCTCCGGCGGCCGGCTCGCCGCAGCGCTCGATTTCGTCGGCGGCGAGGACACGACGAGTCTCGCGATCAACGGCCTGCGCAAGGGCGGCCAGCTCGTCATTGTCGGCCTGTTCGGCGGCGAGCTGCGCTATCCGCTGCCCTTCTTCCCGATGCGGGCGCTGACCGTGCGCGGCTCCTATGTCGGTTCGCTGAAGGAGCTGAAGGAATTCATCGCGCTCGTCCGCCAGGTGAAGCTGCCGGCCATTCCGATCGAGACGCGGCCGATGAACCAGGTCAACCAAGCCCTTCATGATCTGGAAGCGGGCAAGGTCGCCGGCCGGATCGTGCTGGAAGCCGTCCCGGCCTGATCCGGCGCGATGGCCTATCTGAGCGGCATTGCCGTCACGGCCTTCGGCAAGCATCCGGGGCGCGGTCCCGTCGCACTGATGGAGGAGGCGGCGCTCGCCGCGCTCGCCGATGCCGGCCTGCCGCGCGAGGCCGTCGACGGCTTGATTGCGGGCTATGCCACGACCTATCCGCATCTGATGATGGGCACGGTCATGGCCGAGCGGCTTGCTCTCCGGCCGCGCCATGCCCACCAGGCCCAGGTCGGCGGGGCGACGGGGGCGGCGGCCATCATCCTCGCCCGGCACCTGATCGCTGCGGGAGCCTGCCGTCACGTGCTGGTGGTCGGCGGCGAGAACCGGCTCACGGGACAGAGCCGCGACGATGCGGTGAAGACCCTCGCAGGCGTCGGCCATCCCATCCATGAGGTGCCGCTCGGTGCCTCCATCCCGGCCTATTATGCCCTGGTCGCGGCGCGCTACCTTCATGAGACGGGGGCCAGGGATGCCGACCTCGCCGAGCTCGCCGTGCTGATGCGCCGCCATGCAGCGGCCCATCCGGGCGCGCAGTTGACGAAGCCGCTGACGGTGGCCGAGGTTCTCGCCTCAAGGCCGATCGCCACGCCGCTGAAATTCCTCGACTGCTGCCCGATCTCCGACGGCGCCGCCGCGGTGATCGTCTCGGCTGAGCCGGCCGGCGCGGCGGCCATCCGCATCGCCGGCTGGGGCGAGGCCCATACCCACCAGCACGTCTCGGAAATGCCCGACGACCTCGGGCTGGGCGCCAAGATCGCCGCCGCCCGGGCCTTCGCGACGGCCGGGCGCCAGGCGGAGGACATGCGCCTCCTCGGCCTCTACGACAGTTTCACGCCGACCCTCGCCATCTTCCTTGAGGCGCTGGGCTTCGCCGGTCCGGGGCAGGCGGGCCCTGCGGCGCGCGAGGGACGCTTTTCGCGCGACGGCGCCTTGCCGCTCAACCTCCATGGCGGGCTGATGTCCTATGGCCATCCTGGCGTCGCCGGCTTCCTCGCCCATGTGGTCGAGGTCGTCCGGCAGATGCGCGGCGCGGCGGGGCAGCGGCAGGTAAGGGATGCGCCGCTGGCCTATTGCCATGCCGATGGCGGGGTTTTCTCCAGCCATGCCGGCTTCGTTCTGGAGCGCGTCGGATGAGCGGGCCCATGCTGCAATCCTGCCGCACCTGCGGACATAGCTGGCAATTCCATCGTGCGGCCTGCCCCGCCTGTGGCGCACGGGACATCATCGCGGCCGAGTCCGGGGGAGGGGGCACGGTCTGGTCGGTGACGACGGTGCTGCGCGCCCCGCTGCCCGAACTGGACACGCCCGGCGGCTATGGCATCGCCCTCGTCACGCTGGACGAAGGCCCGCGGATCATGTGCCGGAGTGCGGCGGGCCTGGCGATCGGCGACCGGGTGCGGGTTGCCGTGGAGGCTGACGGGATGCCGCGCGCCGTTCCCGCCGGTTCAGAACTTGAAGACGCTGGCCGCGGCTGACTTGCTCGCTTCCTTGGCGCCCATATCCATCTCCAGACGGGCGATCTCGATCTTCAGCAGCGCGATCCGTTCGGCGAGTTCGTGGACCGACAGGGCCGACAGATCCTGTCCCAGCACATGGGCGGGTGGCTTCGGGCGCGGCTTCAGGTCGTCGTCGAACATCAGGGCCTCCTCCTCGCGGACTGGCATTGCCTCGTTGGCGAGGCTACACCGTCTCACCCCCCGCTGTCGAAACCGGACGCTCTCATGACCGCTGTTCCCCCGACCATGACTGCCATTGCCATTCCTGTTCCCGGCGGCCCCGAGGCCCTGGTGCCGGAGACGCGGCCGGTGCCCGTGCCTGCCGCCGGCGAGGTGCTGGTGAGGATCGCCGCGGCCGGCGTCAACCGGCCCGACGTGCTTCAGCGGGCCGGCGGCTATCCGCCGCCGAAGGGCGCCTCAGACATTCCCGGCCTGGAATTTGCCGGCGAGGTCGTCGCCTGCGGCGACGGCGTGACCCGTTTCACGGCGGGCGACAAGGTCTGCGCCCTCGTCTCTGGCGGCGGCTATGCCGAATATGCCGTCGTCCACGAGAGCAATGCGCTGCCGGTCCCGGCCGGATTGTCGATGGTCGAAGCGGCGGGCATCCCCGAGACCTTCTTCACGGTCTGGTCCAACGTCTTCGACCGCGGCGGTCTGAAATCCGGCGAGACCATCCTGATCCATGGCGGTACGTCGGGAATCGGCGTCACCGCCATCCAGCTCGCCAAGGCCTTCGGCGCGACGGTGATCACCACTGCCGGCTCGGACGAGAAATGCGCGGCCGCCAGGGCGCTTGGCGCCGACCATGCGATCAATTACCGCACGACCGATTTCCCCGCCGCGGTGAACGAGATCACGGCCAAGCGCGGCGCCCATCTCATCCTCGACATGGTCGGTGGCGACTATGTGCAGAAGAACCTCGACTGCGTCGCAGCCGACGGGCGCATCGTCCAGATCGCCTTCCTGCACGGCTCGGAGATCAAGGCGGATATCCGCTGGATCATGCTGAAGCGGGTCACCTTCACGGGCTCTACCCTGCGCATCCGCGACATCGCCTTCAAGGCGGCACTGGCCGACGCGCTGAAGGCCAAGGTCTGGCCGCTGCTGGAGAGCGGCAAGGTCAAGGTGGTGATGGATTCCACCTTTCCCCTGACCGAGGCGTCCAAGGCGCATGCCCGGATGGAGGGCAGCACCCATATCGGCAAGATCGTGCTGACGGTGTGAGACAGGGCGCCGGGCGCCCGGCGCTGCGACCGGATCTCGCCCCCGGGCGTGAGTGCCCTCACGCCCCCGCGGGAAGGGCGTAGGGGCTCTTGTCGCGGGCGAGGAAGGTGCCGGCCCCCATGGCGCCGACGACCTTGCCGTCCTCCACCACGATCCTCCCCCTGGCGATGGTCATGACCGGCCAGCCGGTGACGGCGAAGCCCTCCCAGGGAGTGTAGTCCGACCCGTGGTGCAGGATCTCCTGGCGGATCGTCTCCTTGCGGTTCGGATCCCACAGGACGATGTCGGCATCGGCGCCGACGGCGATCGTGCCCTTCTTCGGATAGAGGCCGTAGAGCTTGGCGTGGTTGGTGGAGGTCAGCGCCACGAATTCGTTCATGGTGATGCGTCCCTTGGCGACGCCCTCCGACCAGAACACCGGCAGGCGCGTCTCGACGCCGGGCAGGCCGTTCGGCACCCATTTGAACGAGGTGCGGCCCTTGTCGTTGAGCTTGCCGCGCGGGCTGTCGTAGAAGAACGGGCAGTGGTCTGAGGAGAAGGTCTGGAAGACGCCCTGCTTCAGCCCCTCCCAGATGGCCTGCTGGCTGTCGGTATCGCGCGGCGGCGGCGAGCAGACATATTTGGCGCCCGACATGTCCATGTTCAGGCCCTTCATGTCGTCTTCGGTGAGGGTGATGTATTGCGGGCAGGTCTCGGCATAGACCTTGAGGCCGCGCTGGCGGGCCCAGCGGATCTGCTCCATCGCCTCGCGCCCCGAGACGTGGACGATCATGATCGGCACGTCGAGCAGTTCGGCATGGCTGATGGCGCGGTGCGTGGCCTCGCGCTCGATCACCTGCGGGCGCGACGGGCCGTGATAGTAGGGCGCCGTCTTGCCGGCCGCTTCCAGCCGCTCTGTCAGGAACTTGATGTTGTCGTAGCCCTCGGCATGGACCATCACCAGCGCCTGTTCGCGGCGGGCCACCTCGAAGACCTCGAGCAACTGCCGGTCGGAGAGAACCAGGTCGTCATAGGTCATGAAGACCTTGAACGAGGTGCAGCCGTCGGCGAAGAGCGCCGGCAGTTCCTGGTTGAGGACGGTCGGCGTCGGGTCGGAGACGACGAGGTGGAAACCGTAGTCGATATAGGCCTTGCCCTCGGCCTTGCGGTGGTAGTCGCTGACGCAGGCCCGCAGGGATTCCCCCTTCACCTGCATGGCGAAGGGGATGATGGTGGTGTTGCCGCCGGCGGCGGCCGAGCGCGTGCCGCTCTCGAAGCCGTCGGCCATGGTGATGTCCGGCCCCGAGGGCTGGTCGAGATGGACGTGGCTGTCGATGCCGCCGGGCATGACGAGAAGGCCCGAGGCGTCGATGGTGCGGGCGGCCTCGGTGATGTTCTCGGCGAGCAGGGCCACCTTGCCGTCCTTGATGCCGACGTCGCAGCGGATCGTGTCGGAAGCCGTGACGACGGTGCCGCCGCGGATGGCGAGGTCGAGATCGAGCATGAGGGGGTCCCCGGACAGTCTGGAAGGCAGCAGGATGGACTGCCGACGCACCGCATTTTCAGCCGCCCGTCAAGTCCGAGCCGCCGTGTCCCGGTTCACCGCGCCACCTCCCGCCGTCTGTGCTGCACCGCGAAGAATCGGCGCCTGCAACGGACCAGGTTAACTGGGGGTTAACCTTTCTGCTTTAACAAGAAAATCGTTCAGTTCGCTGGACGCGAGTGGCTCCTGTCCACTCTGTTTGACGCCTCCCTGTATTCCACTTCAAGGCCGCCTTCGGGCGGCCTTTTTTTCACGCTGACCAGCCCTGTTTCGGGGCGCCCGCCTGCGCTGCATTTTCAGCCTTGGCACCGCCGCGTTTTCATCGTCTCATCATCGGCGTCGGTTGCTCCCTGTCCCGTTGCGGGACGGATCGGACTGGCACCGGCCTTGCTGAATCAGATCCGAGACCGCATTTCCACCGCCGTTTACCTTTCCTTAAGCAAACGCTTTACGCGGCGCGAGGACGGCGGCACACATGGGTTCTGAGGGAGTTTTAGCGTGATGTCGCATGAGAGCGTTTCGTCGATCGCCGAGCCGACCGTCGCCTTCGGGGCGCGGCTCGCCAGCTCCCCCGCCTTCAAGGAGCTGTTCCGCGACGGGATGGGCCTCGTGGAGGAGACGGCAGCCTATCTCGACGGCCCGGGACGCGAGGAAAGCCGATCGCTGGAGCGCGGGCCGGCTCTCGCCTATGCCACCGAGAGCATGCGCCTGACGACCCGCCTGATGCAGCTCGCCTCGTGGCTGCTGCTGCAGCGTGCCGTCAACGAGGGCGAACTGACCCAGGAGCAGGCGGCGCAGGAGAAGTCCAAGGTGCGCCTCTCGTCGGTCGGGGCGCCGACGCCGCTTTCGGTCATCGAGGAGCTGCCCGAGGCGCTCGGCCTGCTGATCGGCAAGGCCATGCGGCTGCAGGAGCGGATCGTCCATATCGACCGCCTGCTGTTCACCCCGCCGCCGGAAACGGCCGCAGCTCCTGCCAACGCCATTTCCAGCCAGATCGATCTCCTGGCGAATGCCTTCGGCGCGCGGCGCTGATCGCGGCCGGCCGCGCTGGATTTCGCGGCCCCACCCGCCTATAAGTCGCGCCGACCTGTAGCCGGCGCTCAGCGCGGCGCGTGAGTGCCTGCGCCCCGACACCGGCTGTCCACCGCCGAGAGGGGCATATGGCCGGCCATTCACAGTTCAAGAACATCATGCACCGCAAGGGCCGCCAGGACGCGGCCCGCTCCAAGCTGTTCGGCAAGCTGGCGCGCGAGATCACCGTGGCGGCCAAGATGGGCCAGCCGGACCCTGCCATGAACCCGCGCCTGCGCGCCGCGATCCTCGCCGCCCGCGCCGAGAACATGACCAAGGACACGATCCAGCGCGCCATCAACAAGGCCACCGCCGGCGATGCGGAGAATTACGACGAGATCCGCTACGAAGGTTATGGGCCCGGCGGCGTCGCCGTCATCGTCGAGGCGCTGACCGACAACCGCAACCGCACCGCTTCCGAGGTGCGCTCGTACTTCACCAAATCGGGCGGCAACCTTGCCGAGACCGGCGCCGTCTCCTTCATGTTCGACCGTGTCGGCAGCATCGAGTTTTCCGCCGACAAGGCCTCGCCCGACGCCATGCTCGAGGCCGCCATCGAGGCGGGCGCCGAGGACGTCGTCTCATCCGAGACCGGCCACGAGATCACCACCGCCGCGGACGCCCTCGCCGAGGTGGCGAAGGCGCTGGAGGCGAAATTCGGCGAGCCGAGCAAGACGGCCCTGACCTGGAAGCCGCAGACCAATGTCGCCGTCGACGACGAGACCGGCGAGAAACTGCTGCGGCTGATGGACAATCTCGACGAGAACGACGACGTGCAGAACGTCTATTCCAACTTCGAGCTCTCCGACGCGCTCATGGCCAGGATGGGCGGGTGAGGCTTCGGCCGGAATTGTCCCGGACCGGCGTGCCTGCCGCGCGCCAGCCCTAGCGCAGGATCCGGTCGAGCAGCGGCAGGCTCGTCAGCGCGGCGACGGCGATCACCGCGAAGGCGACCGGGCGGAAGAGGCGCGGGTCGGCCCTGTCGAAGAGCAGGGCGCCGAGGCCTATGCCGACCGCATAGGGCAGGAGGGCCCAGGCCGCGACGCGGAAAACCTCGGACGTGAAGATGCCGGCGAAGGCCAGGAGGCTCATCGAGAGCAGGGAGGCCGGCACGAAAAAGGCGACGGAAGAGCCGCGGACGCCGGCATTGTGGCTCGGCCCCGCCAGCCAGAACAGCGACAGCACCATGCCGCCGAGGCTGGCCAGTCCCGAAATGATGCCGGAGACGGTGCCCGTTACCAGCGTCGCGGGCAGGCCGGGCGAGCGCTCGATGCGACCGGCCGTCAGCAGGATGGTCAGCACCAGCACGATGGAGAGCGAGGTGACCCACCGCACCGGCGTCGGGTCGATGGTGACCAGCAGCCAGACGCCGATGGGCAGGCCGACGACGTAGCCGACGAAGAGCGGCCCGATCTCGCCCCAGCGGGCGTGACGCCAGGTGGAGCGCAGCATGGCGAACTGCATCACCGCATCGATGATCGACATGATGCCGATGGCGGCCTTGGGGCCGAGATAGGCGCCGGCCACCGGCATGAAGATCATGGCCGAGCCGAAGCCGGTATAGCCGCGGACGGTGCCGGCGAAGAAGGCGGCGACGAGGACGGCGATCGGCGGGGGAGAGCCGAGGGCGGCGATGAGGTCCACGGGGGAAGCCTTCGAGCGTTTCCGGACGTTTCCCGTCGCTTACGGGGATTTTTCCGGCTCCGGAACCAGCGGCGACGCGGGACACGCCTGCACATGGACTAGGCCTCGGCGACCCTCGCGCCCTTGCCGCCGTGGCCGAAGCGTTCGCGGTAGTCGCGCGGGCTCAGCGCCGTGGCGCGGCTGAAGTGGTGCAGCAGTGTCGCCGTACTGCCGAAGCCCGAGAGCCTCGCCACCTCCTCGATAGGCAGCGCGGTCGCCTCCAGCAATCGCCGGGCCTCGTCCACGCGCACGCCGGCCAGCCACTCGCCCGGCGATGTCCCCGTCGCCTCCGCAAACCGGCGCAGGAAGCTGCGCTCGCTCAGGGCGGCCTTGCCCGCCATCTCCGCGATGGTCCAGCGGTGTTGCGGTTCGGCGCGCACGAGGTCGAGCAGCGGCGACAGCCGGCTTTCGCGGCGTTTGGGCACCGGCCGCTCCACGAATTGCGCCTGGCCGCCGTTTCGATGGGCCGGCATGACGATGCGGCGGGCGACGCTGTTGGCGGCATCGGTGCCGAAATCGGAGCGTACGATGTGAAGCATGAGGTCGATGCCGGCCGCCGAGCCGGCGGATGTGAGCACTTGCCCCTCCTCGACATAGAGCACGGACGCGTCCACTGCGACCTGAGGATGCGCCCGCTCCAGCGCCTCGGCGTAGCGCCAATGCGTCGCGGCCCGCCTCCCGTCGAGAAGTCCCGTCGCAGCGAGCACGAACGCGCCCGAACAGATCGAGGCGAGCCGCGCGCCGCGGGCATGGGCCGCCAGCAGGGCTCCTCGCAGCCGCTCCGGAACGGGGACGCCTGCGCCCTTCCAGCCGGGCATGACGATCAGGTCGGCGTCCTCGAGCAGTTCCAGCCCTCCGTCCACCTCGAACCGCAAGCCGCCATGGGCGCGCAGCACTCCGGAATCGACCGCCGCAGTGGCGAAGCGGTACCAGCCGGCACCCATCTCCGGCCGGGCGAGGCCGAACACCTCTGCGGCGATGGCGTATTCGAAGGTGCAGAGCCCGTCATAGGCGATGGCGACGACCAGCGGGCCGGTCGTCGGAGCTTCCATCCGCTCGACGGGCGTGTTCGATGATTCTGGCGCGATCTTCAGCATGTATGGCAAACCTGCCACTCGCGCGGCGGCGAGGGAAGCAGGAAAAACGGGCATCGCCGACACGAGGAGACAAGACCATGCCCAGCGCCGTAATCCGGATCCCGGCTGCGCCCCCAGCCGAAGCCGAGGCTCATTTCGCCGCCGAATTCACCTTCGAGACCGACTGCTGGGACGTTCACGAAGCCATGAGCCAGGGGGCCGACTTCGTGCTTCTGGACGTGCGCGGGCCGGCGCTGTTCGCAGCGGGCCATGTTCCCGGCGCGATCAACCTGCCGCATGGCAAGATCATCGCGTCGAAGATGGCGCATTGGCCGGAAGGCACACTGTTCGTCACCTACTGCGCCGGGCCCCACTGCAACGGAGCCGCCCGCGGCGCCCTGCGGCTCGCGCAGCTCGGCCTGCCCGTCAAGATCATGGCCGGCGGGGTCACCGGCTGGCTCGACGAGGGTTTCGCGCTGGAGACGGCAGGTGCCGCCGAGCCTGCGCCGGATAGCTGATGACAGCCCTCCCCGGCATGGTGAGCCTCGCCACGATCAGCGGTGGCTGATCATGGCGATCGAGGCCTAGATTGCAGCGATGAGTCCCACGATTCGCATTCTCGGCATCGATCCCGGCCTCCGCCGCACCGGCTGGGGCATCATCGACGTCACCGGCAACCGGCTCGCCTTTGTCGCCTGCGGCACGGTGACGTCGGACGACAAGGCCGAACTCGGACCGCGCCTCGCCCAGTTGCACCGCGGGATTTCCGATGTACTCGCGGCCTGGTCGCCGGAGGAGGTCGCAGTCGAGCAGACCTTCGTCAACAAGGATGCCGGGGCAACGCTGAAGCTCGGCCAGGCGCGCGGCATCGCCATGGTAGTGCCAGCGCTGGCGGGCCTGCCCGTCGCTGAATACGAGCCGAACAAGGTCAAGAAGTCGGTGGTGGGTGCCGGCCACGCCGAGAAGAACCAGATCCACATGATGATCGGCATCCTCCTGCCCAAGGCCGATCCCAAGACCATGGACGCGGCGGATGCATTGGCCATCGCCATCACCCATGCGCATCATCGTGGCGGGGTGGGGCGGCGGTGAGCCTCAGCCCGCCGGTGCGGACCGCGCCCGGGCGCCGGACGGACTCGTTCGTCCTTGACCGCCGGGCCGCATGCGCCTATCCCGGTCAGCGGGACATGCCCCCCCAACGGGGCACGCCCATCTGTGAGGATGGAGATCCAAATGGCGACAACCGCCCCGACTGCGCGTCCGCGCGTGAATACCTTTTCGTCCGGCCCGTGCGCCAAGCGCCCCGGCTGGTCCCTCAAAGCTCTGGCTGACGCGCCCCTCGGGCGGTCGCACCGCGCCAAGATCGGCAAGGCGAAGCTGAAGCTCGCCATCGACCTGACGCGCGAGGTGCTGCAGGTCCCGGCCGGCTATCGGATCGGCATCGTGCCGGCCTCCGACACCGGCGCGGTCGAGATGGCCATGTGGTCGATGCTCGGCGCCCGCGGCGTCGACATGGTCTCCTGGGAGAGCTTCGGCGAGGGCTGGGTCACCGACGTGGTCAAGCAGCTGAAGCTTGCCGATGTCCGCACCATCACCGCCCCCTATGGCGAGTTGCCGAACCTCAGGAAGATCGACACCAGGAACCGGGACGTCGTCTTCACCTGGAACGGCACGACCTCGGGCGTGCGCGTGCCCAATGCCGACTGGATCGCCGCCGACCGCCAGGGCCTGACCATCTGCGACGCGACGTCTGCGGCCTTCGCCCAGCGTCTGGACTGGGAGAAGCTCGATGTCGTCACCTTCTCCTGGCAGAAGGTGCTCGGCGGCGAGGCGGCCCACGGCATGCTGATCCTGTCGCCGCGGGCGGTCGAACGGCTGGAGAGCTACAAGCCGGCCTGGCCGCTGCCCAAGATCTTCCGCATGACCAAGGGCGGCAAGCTGATCGAGGGCATTTTTGAAGGGGAAACCATCAACACGCCCTCGATGCTCTGCGTCGAGGACTATATCGACGCGCTGAAATGGGCGCAGAAGGTCGGCGGCCTCGACGGTCTGGTGAAGCGCGCGGATGCCAATACCCGCGTCATCGCCAAGTTCGTGAAGGAGAACGACTGGATCGATTTCCTCGCCGTGAAGCCGAAGACCCGCTCCAATACCTCGGTGTGCCTCAAGTTCACCGACCCGGCCGTGACGGCGCTGCCGGCCGATGCTCAGGCGGCCTTTGCCAAGGGCGTGGTGGCGACGCTGGAGAAGGAAGGCGCCGGCCTCGATCTCGGGCATTACCGTGACGCACCTCCCGGCTTGCGTATCTGGTGCGGCGCGACCGTTCAGGCGCGTGATCTCAAGGCGCTGATGCCTTGGATCGCCTATGCCTTCGCCGCCGAGAAGGCGAAACTGAAGAAGGCGGCGTAAGCGCCCACCGCCATCCCCGGCCTGCCGCGTGAGCGGCGCGGGAAGGGGATCCAGGCTTCGGGCATCGCCCTTCAGCGTCTGGACCCCCTTTCACCTCGCCATCGCTCGGCCGGGGGTGAAACGCGGAGCCATAGGGCTCCGCTCAGCCCTTTTCCATTCACCTGGCGCCCCACGGCGCACCCTCTCCCCCCGAGGAGAGGCGCATGCGGAGCATGACCCCGTGACCAAACCCCGCGTTCTCATTTCCGACGCCCTCTCGCCCGCAGCCGTCCAGATCTTTCGGGATCGGGGCATCGATGTCGATTTCCAGCCGGCCCTCGGCAAGGACAAGGACAAGCTCGCCGCCATCATCGGCGACTATGACGGCCTCGCCATCCGCTCGGCCACCAAGGTGACGCCGGCGATCCTGGCCAATGCCACCAAGCTGAAGGTGATCGGCCGCGCCGGCATCGGCGTCGACAATGTCGATATCCCCAACGCGACGTCGAAGGGCGTCATCGTGATGAACACGCCCTTCGGCAATTCGATCACGACCGCCGAGCACGCCATCGCCATGATGTTCGCCATCGCCCGCCAGATCCCTGACGCCGACCGCACGACCCAGGCGGGGCAGTGGGAGAAGAACAAGTATATGGGTGTCGAGCTGACCTCGAAGACGCTTGGCATCATCGGTTGCGGCAATATCGGCTCCATCGTCGCCGACCGGGCCCTCGGCCTGAAGATGAAGGTCATCGCTTTCGATCCCTACCTCTCGCCCGAGCGGGCCGTGTCCATCGGCGTCGAGAAGGTGGAGCTGGATGAGTTGCTGCGCCGCGCCGACTTCATCACGCTGCATGTGCCGATGACGGCGCAGACCAAGAACGTCCTGTCCCGCGAGGCGCTGGCCAAGACGAAGAAGGGCGTGCGCATCATCAACTGCGCCCGCGGCGGTCTCGTCGACGAACAGGCGTTGCGCGATGCGCTCGATGCCGGCCATGTGGCGGGCGCGGCCTTCGACGTCTTCGCCGAGGAGCCGGCGACCGCCAACCCGCTCTTCGGCCATCCCAACGTCATCTGCACGCCGCATCTCGGCGCCGCCACGACCGAGGCGCAGGAAAACGTTGCCCTGCAGGTCGCCGAGCAGATGTCGGACTATCTCCTGTCGGGCGCCATCACCAATGCGGTGAACTTCCCGTCGATCTCGGCGGAGGATGCGCCGAAGCTCAGGCCCTTCGTGGCGCTCGCCGAGAAGCTCGGTTCCTTCCTCGGCCAGCTCACGGAAGCCCCGATCAAGGGCATTCGCATCGAATATGAAGGCAAGGTTGCCGACCTCAACGTGCGTCCACTCACCGCCGCGGCGGTCACCGGCGTGCTGAGGCCCTTCCTGTCCGACATCAACATGGTCAATGCCGTGCCGATCGCCAACGACAAGGGCATCACGGTGGACGAGGTGAAGCGCGAGGCGCCTGGCGGCAATCTCGAGAGCCGCATCATGATCACGGTCGAGGCCGAGGACATGCCGCGCCACGCCGCCGGCACTGTGCTCGCCGACGGCAAGCCGCGCATTGTCGAGATCCGCGCCATCGCCATGGACGCGGAATTCGCCCCGCACATGCTCTATGTGCGCAACGACGACAAGCCGGGCTTCATCGGCCGCTTCGGCTCGCTGCTTGGGGATGCCGGTGTCAATATCGCCACCTTCAATCTTGGCCGCGACAAGCCCGGCGGCGATGCCATCTGCTTCGTCGCGGTGGACGAGCGGATATCCGACGAGCTGCTCGGCAAGATCCACGAGATCCCGCAGGTGAAGCGCGCCCGGCGTCTGGCGTTCTGAGCGGCATCGCGCGCCGTCATTGGCCCCACCCTTACCCTCCCCTCGCTGCCGATAGGGGAGGGGGGCTACCGCGTCGCGCCTGGCCTGCCCGGTCGAGCCTGGCGCAAGGTGCGAAACGAACTTGAGCGGCTGAAATCCCCCTCCCCGCGCCGTGGGGAGGGTGAGAGTGGAGCCCTGCTTAACGATCAAGCCTGCAGTCGCGATCCAGGCCCCGCCCGCCCCGGCCTGCGCTACACTTGAGCGTCCCGATTCGCCGGAATCCGCCCATGTACGTCCTCGCCCGTCTGTCCTTCGGCTTCGTTGTCGGGGCACTGGCCGTGATCCTCGCCCTGCAGGGGGCCCTCTGGCTGATGGGCCAGGTCGGCATGACCGCCGTCCAGCTGTTCCCGATGCGCGCGCCGTTGCCGGCGACCCTGCCGGGTCTCACCCAGCCGGCTATCATCGGCGGGCTCTGGGGGCTGCTGTTCATCCTGATCTGGGACCGCTGGGGCCGCCAGGGCATCGTCAAGGGGGCCGGCTTCGGCACGCTCTTCGGCCTGGTCGGCCCCGGCCTGGTGCTCTGGGTCGTCTGGCCGGCGCTCCGCGGTGCAGCGCTGTTCGAGGGCGGCCAGGCCGGGCGGATCGCTGCCGGAGCGGCGCTCGCGGTGGCCTTCGGCATCGGCCTCGCCTGGATCGGCCAGATCCTCAACGGCTACATGCGCTACGCGGTGCGCTGATCAGCGCTTGCCGCTCTCGGCGATGGCAATGCCGCCGAGCACCAGCAGCAGTGCCACGGCATGATACCAGGCGAAGACCTCGCCGAGGATCAGCGGTCCGAGGATCGCCGACCAGACCGGCACGAGGTTGACCCAGAGCCCGGCCCGGCCCGGCCCGATCAGTTCGACGCCGCGCATGAAGAAGAGCTGGGCGACGAAGCCCGGCAGCACAGCGACATAGAGGATGATGAGCCAGCCGTTGAGGTCCGGCCAGCGCGCCGTGCCATGGGCTACCTCGGCGGCGAGCAGCGGCAGCGACGAGATCAGCGCCACCAGCGCCAGCGCCATGAAGAAGGGGCGTGGGGAGATGGCAGGCCGGTTGCGCAGGGCCACCGTATAGGCGGCATAGCCGAGGCAGGCGATCAGCATCAGGACATCGCCGAAATTGAAGGCGAGACCGGTCAGCACGGCAAGGTCGCCGCGCGCTGCCAGCAGGGTGATACCGGCGATGGTCACGACGATGCCGATGGCCTGCAGGGCTGTCACGGCGGTGCGATAGACGAGATAGGCGCCAGTCAGAACCATGACCGGGATCGAGCCCTGGATGATGCCGATATTGACCGCAGTGGTGTAGAGGGCGGCCAGGTAGAACATGGCGTTGAAGCCGGTGAAGCCGACGACGCCGAGGATGGCCAGCCATTTCCAGTGGGCGCGGATCATTGGCCATTCCCGCAAGAAGGCCGGACCGGCAATGGCGATCATCAGTGCCAACGTGCCCACCCAGCGCAGTGTCGTCAGCATCATCGGCGATACATGCCCGATCGCGAGACGGCTGGCGATGGCATTGCCGGCCCAGATCAATGTCGTGGCGGCGAGAATGAGGTAAGGACGATCATAGAGGCGCATGCGCTCGAAAAACCCTGCTGGAGATGCAGTATAGACGTCCCGAGGGGTCGCTGGCAGCCGGTCCGGGCGCAGCCGAGCAATGTCCTCCAGGGGGTTCGGGCGGAGTCGTCCAGTCTTTGCGACAAATTGGATGATTATGCTCTAACGCTCTGATAACGCTGGAATTAGCATTTCATCTTTCTGTCAAGCAGTGGTCATAGAAGTATCGCGCAGCGGCCCTATCCAAAGGCTGCATCCCTTGTCCGCCCCGCGCAGTGAAGCGCTGGACGAGGTTCCTCCAAGGACAGGAGCATCCTGTGAAACTCGCTTTCTTCATCTCTGCCGCGGTCGTCGCGATCGGCGGCACCGTTCTCGCCACGGCGCCGGCGAATGCCCAGGCCCGTGACCGCATCCAGATCACCGGTTCCTCGACCGTGTTCCCCTTCACCACCACGGTGGCCGAGCGCTTCTCGCAGCGCGGCGGCCGCGCGCCGATCGTCGAATCGACCGGCACCGGTGGCGGCATGCGTCTGTTCTGCGCCGGCGTCGGCCTGAACACGCCCGACATCACCAATGCCTCGCGCCGCATCACGCAGAACGAGTTCAATACCTGCAAGACCAATGGCGTCGATGTCATCGAGCTGCAGATCGGTTTTGACGGCATCGTCCTGACCAACTCCAAGGCGGGTCCGAAAGTGCAGCTCACCCTTGAGCAGCTCTACCTCGCCCTCGCCGCCAAGATTCCGAACGCCCAGGGCCAGCTCGTCGACAACACCAACCGGAACTGGTCGGACATCGCGCCGAACCTGCCGAACGTGAAGATCGAGGTTATCGGGCCGCCGCCGACGTCGGGCACCCGCGACTCGTTCAACGAGCTCGGCCTGCTCGCTGGCTGCCAGGAGCACGCCAAGCGCCGCAACATGCAGATCGCCAGCCGTGAATGCCAGCAGATCCGCGCTGACGGCGCCTTCATCGAGGGCGGCGAGAACGACAACATCATCGTCCAGCGTCTCGTGGCCAACCCGACCGCCTTCGGCGTGTTCGGCTATTCCTTCCTCGAAGAGAACCACGACAAGATCCAGGGCGCCGTCATCGGCGGCAATGAGCCCACGGTCGAGAACATCCAGAACGGCAAGTGGCCGATGGCCCGGTCCATGTTCGTCTATCTGAAGAAGAACCACATCGGCACCGTTCCGGGCCTGCAGGACTTCATCAACGAATATGCCTCGGAGCAGGCCATGGGCGACGACGGCTATCTCGAGAAGAAGGGCCTCGTCCCGAGCCCGCAAGCGGATCGCGCCCGGTTCCGTGCCGCTGTCGCCGCTGCCACCTCGATGGCGGGCCTCTGATCTCCGGCGAATAGGCTCATGGGGGTCCGGCTCCGGCCGGGCCCCTCTGCCGGATGATCCGGCCTGCTTCGATCGCGTAAGGAAGGCTCTGATGTTCCTGCCCCTTTTCGGCCTCATCCTGGCGGTTGCAGTCGTCTGTTTTTTTGTGGGCAGGAGCCGCGCCGTCGCCGTCTCCGGAGCCAATTACAGCGCGCTCCATTCCCTGCCGAGCTATCATGGCTGGTGGCTGGTCCTGATGGCCGCAGGACCGGCTTTCGCCGTCCTGGTGCTCTGGTCGCTCATCAGCCCCTATATCCTGAGGCCCCTGGTCCTGTCCCAGTTCGGGCCGCAACTGGCCGAGTACGGCGCCGCGCAGTTGGACGGGTTCTGGCGTGACATCCAGGCCATTGCCGGTGGCGGGACGCCGGGTGTGCGTGATGCCTTCCGGGTCGAGGCCGCAGCGGCCTACCAGTCCGCCAACCGGATGTCGCTCACCGGCATGGTCGTCCTGATGCTGCTCCTCGGAGCCGCCGGCTTCCATGTCGCGCGCAAGATGATCGCCGTGCACTTCCGCGCCCGCCACAAGGTCGAGGCTGCGGTCAACGTGTTCCTGGCGGCGTCCGCCACCGTGGCGATCCTGACGACGGTCGGCATCGTGATGTCGCTGCTGTTCGAATCGCTGCGCTTCTTCTCGTTGGTCAATCCGATGGATTTCCTGTTCGGAACGACCTGGACGCCACAGCAGATGGCCTTCCGCACCGATCAGGTCGGGGGAACCGCCGCCTTCGGCTTCATTCCGCTCCTCACCGGGACGCTGCTGATCACCTTCATTGCCATGATGGTCGCGGCTCCGCTCGGCATCCTCGCGGCCATCTACCTGTCCGACTATGCCTCGCCGAAGGTGCGTGCTGTGGGCAAGCCGGTCCTGGAACTGCTCGCCGGCATCCCGACGGTCGTCTACGGCTTCTTCGCCGCGCTCACCGTCGCCCCCTTCATCCGCAATACCGGCCAGTCCTTCGGCTTCGACGTGTCCTCGGAGAGCGCGCTCGCCGCGGGCGTCGTGATGGGCATCATGATCGTCCCGTTCGTGTCTTCGCTCTCGGACGACGTGATCAACGCCGTGCCGCAATCGCTGCGCGACGGCTCGGCCGGCCTCGGTGCCACCAAGTCAGAAACGATCCGCCGGGTCGTGCTGCCGGCGGCGCTGCCGGGCATCGTCTCGGCACTTGTCCTGGCCGTGTCCCGCGCCATGGGCGAGACGATGATCGTGGTCATGGCGGCCGGCATGGCCGCCAACCTGACGCTCAACCCTCTCGAAGCCGTGACCACCATCACCGTGCAGATCGGCACGCTGCTGACGGGCGACCAGGAGTTCGACAGCCCCAAGACGCTGGCTGCGTTCGGCCTCGGCCTCTCGCTCTTCGTCATCACCCTGTCGCTCAATCTCGTCGCCCTGCGCGTCGTCAACAAGTATCGGGAACAGTATGACTGACGCCTCGCTGCCTCGAATCTCCACCGGCCTGCACACCAACGAAGCGGCGCAGAAGCGGCTCAAGGCCCGCTATCGCGGCGAGTTCATTTTCCAGGCTCTCGGCGCAGGCGCCCTCGCCATTGCGGCCGGCTTTCTCGTGCTGTTCCTGTCGACGATCGTCGGCCAGTCGATCCCGGCCTTCACCCAGAACTACCTGAAACTGGATGTGGAGCTGAAGCGTGAGGACCTCAACCCGCAGAACGCGACGGGTGCCGACCTGACGAAGGCGATCGGTGCGGCGAATTTCGACGCCATGGTCAATCAGGCCCTGCGCGGCTATTTCCCGTCGGTGACGGACCGGACGTCCCGCCGCGCGCTCGGCGCGATCATGTCATCGGGTGCGCCGTCGATGGTCCGCAACGAGGTGCTCGCCGACCCTGCCGCCATCGGCACCACGCGACAGATCTATGTGCCGCTGCAGGCCAATGCCGACCTTTACCTGAAGGGCCTTCTTTCGCCCGTCGAAGTGACGAAAGGTGCAGGTGAACTGGGTGTTTCGGGCACGTCCGGCCAGGTCCAGCTCTCGTCCACCGTCAACAATTTCGCACCGCTGCTCGCCGCGGTGAAAGCCCAGCTCCAGGGCACGGCCGCCCGCTTGCGCGGCGATCTCGCCGGCAAGGAGAGGGTTCTGGTTGTTCAAGAGCGGGATGCCGCAACGCTGCAGAGCGGTCTTGCCACCGCCCCCGAGAGCGCGCGCGCCGGACTGCAGGGCCGCATCGAGCAGGAGGCACGCCAGGTTGCCGCCACCCGCTCGGAAATCGAGCAACTGCGTCAGCGCATCGCCGGTCTCGAGGGCCGGATCAGCGGCGCCGACCGCGCCGAGGCTCTCGATACGGCGTTGCCCAGCTATCTCGTCCGCATCAATGGCGGCATGATCAAGCTGACCGAGGTCCGCAGCGCCAATGCCGTCGGACAGGTGCTCCTGCCGCCGCGCAGCACGGACGTTGCCAAGGCCGGCGACTGGGAAATCGTCCGCATCGTGCAGCCGGAGGCCAACAGGCGGATCGGCGACCGCGAGATCGCCTATCTCGAATCCCTCAAGGCGCGAGGCCTGGTCGAGCAGCGCATCTCCCGCGAGTTCTTCTTCGGCGGTGCCTCGCGCGAGGCCGAACTCGCCGGCGTCTGGGTGGCCGTGGTCGGGTCGTTCATGACCCTCGTGATCACCCTGGTGCTGAGCTTCCCGATCGGCGTCGCTGCGGCCATCTATCTTGAGGAATTCGCGCCGAAGAACCGGATCACCGAGATCATCGAGGTGAACATCAACAATCTGGCGGCCGTCCCGTCGATCATCTTCGGCCTGCTCGGTCTCGCGGTCTTCCTCAACATCTTCGGCATGCCACGTTCGGCGCCGGTCGTCGGCGGCCTGGTCCTCGCCCTTATGACATTGCCGGTGATCATTATCGCCTCCCGGGCCGCCATCCGCGCCGTGCCGCCCTCCGTCCGCGAGGCGGCCCTCGGGGTCGGCGCCTCGCACCAGCAGGCGGTGTTCCATCATGTCCTGCCGCTGGCCATGCCCGGCATCTTTACGGGCACCATCCTCGGCATGGCGCATGCGCTGGGCGAGACCGCGCCGCTCCTGCTCATCGGCATGGTCGCCTTCGTGGTCGACGCGCCGAAGGGGATCACCGACGCCGCCACCCTGCTGCCGGTCCAGGTGTTCATGTGGGCGGATTTCCCCGAGGCGGCCTTCGTCAGCAAGACGGCCGCGGCGATCATCGTCCTGCTCGTGTTCCTGATGGTCATGAACGCGGCGGCTGTTATGCTCCGCAAGAGGTTCGAGCGCCGCTGGTGACAGCCCGGGCGCCCACGACAAAAGGATCACGTCGATGAACTCGCTTCCCAGCTTCGAGACGACGGCGGCCACGTCGGCCGTTCCGGCGGCGGCGGTGCACCCGAAGATCACGGGGCGCAACGTCAATGTCTTCTACGGCGAAAAGCACGCCATCAAGGACGTCAATGTCGACATCCCCGAGCGCTCCGTCATGGCCTTCATCGGCCCGTCGGGCTGCGGCAAGTCGACCTTCCTGCGCTGCCTCAACCGGATGAACGACACGATCTCGATCTGCCGCGTCACCGGCGACATCCGCATCGATGAGCAGGACATCTACGATCGCAGCCTTGACGTCGTGCAGCTGCGCGCCCGGGTCGGCATGGTGTTCCAGAAGCCGAACCCGTTCCCGAAGTCGATCTACGAGAACGTCGCCTACGGCCCGCGCATCCACGGCCTGGTGAAGAGCAAGTCCGAGCTGGACGAGATCGTCGAGACCGCGCTGAAGAAGGCGAGCCTGTGGAACGAGGTCAAGGACCGCCTGCAGGAATCGGGCACCGGCCTGTCCGGCGGCCAGCAGCAGCGCCTGTGCATCGCCCGCGCCATCGCGGTGTCGCCCGAGGTGATCCTGATGGACGAGCCCTGCTCGGCGCTGGACCCGATCGCCACCGCCAAGATCGAGGAGCTGATCGACGAGCTGAAGCAGAACTTCACCATCGTCATCGTCACCCACTCGATGCAGCAGGCGGCGCGCGTGTCGCAGCGCACGGCCTTCTTCCACCTCGGCATTCTCGTCGAGGAAGGCACGACCGACCAGATCTTCACCAATCCGGTCGACACCCGGACGCGCGACTATATCACCGGCCGTTTCGGCTGATTTTCGACGGGTGGCCGCCGCGCTTCGGCCCTGCGGCGGCCCGATTCGGCCGGCCTGCTGGGCGCTCCCCTTCCGGAGCGCCCATCGATGAAGCCGCAGTGTCTCGCCGCCCTGACCCTCGCCCTCGTCGTGCCGACCGCCGGCGCCTCCGCCGCAGACATGCGCCCGCCGTCGCGCGTCGAAGCCGTGACCGTCTTCCCCGACGGGGCCAGCGTCACCCGCCGCTTCACCGTCGACCTGCCGGCGGGGGAGCATGTCCTTATCCTCGACGATCTGCCACTCACCGCTGATGCTGGCTCGCTGCGCGTCGTCGGCAGCGGCCGCGGCGATCTCGCGATCGGCTCGGTCGACGCCCGTGAGGCGCGGCCGACAGAACGAGCTGATATCCAGGCGGTTCAGCGTCTGGAAGCGCTGCGGGACGAGCGTCTCGCCCTCGATGACGGTATCGCCGCCGAGCGGATGCGCAAGCGCGCCGCCGAAGCGCTGGTCGCGCCCGCGACCCTGTCCGCGGGCGAGCGCGGGCTGGATGTCGCCGCCGCCCGCCTGGCGCTCGCCGCCGCCCATGAGGTGACGCTCGCCGCCGACCGCGCCATCCGTCAGGCCGAGCAGCGCCAGCGCGGTCTCGACCGCGCCATTGCCGAGATCGAGGCGTCCCTGAAGGCCCAGCCGCCCCGGCGCCTCGAGGCGCGGATTGCGGTCGAGGCCGGAGCGCCGTTCCGCGGCGAGTTGACCCTGACCTATGCCGTTCGCAATGCCCGGTGGACGCCGGTCTACGACGCCCGCCTCGTCACCACGGGTCCCCGTCCGGCCCTCGACCTGATCCGCCGTGCCGACATCCGCCAGCAGACCGGCGAGGACTGGTCGGACGTCGCATTGACCGTTTCGACCGCGCGGGTGGCGCGCGGAGGGGCTGTACCGGTCCTGCCGCCGCTGGTGCTGCGCTATCTGGAGGCCGAGACTATGCG
>CALRLZ020000011.1:0-110706 GCA_943368975.1 Archangium gephyra | reverse complement strand
TGGCGAGCCGCGCACCCGCGAAGAACGCCCGGCGCGACGCCCGGCCGAGCCGCGCGCCGTAGCCCCGCGCGACGACGAACGCCCGGCGCGGACTGAGCGGCCAGCGCGTCAGCCGGAGGCTCCCGCGTCCCGCGACCGCAGTTCGGCGCGTCCCCCGGTCTCCGAGGAGGCCGACATGTCGCACATGCCGCAATTCCTCCTGCGCCCGGTGACGTACCGCGGAAAATGACGTTGCGTAATGTCTAATTTTTACCTGCGATAAATCATTCTCAGGCTAGCCTCCCCGCTGAGGTCGGAAGGGCGTATCGGCAATTCCCTCCTGCCCAGGACAGGCTTGCCCCCGATGGACAACCGCGACGAAATCGAGCGTAGCTATAGCTTCGGCGAGCTTGCGTTCTCCCAGATCAAGGGCCGCACCCTCGCGGCCATGCCCCGCAACTACGAGATCTGGTACTGCTACGCGTCCGGCTACTATGCCGAGCTGTCTGACGCGCTGAACCTGGTCCTGTCCGAGAAGGGCAGTATTTCACAGGAACAGCTCGATACGATCTACGACACCTTCCTCTCCCAGCACCGCATGGGCGAGAAGCTCGACGTGGTCGGCAACCGGGTCATGGACGAGATCGGTCACGTCATGTCGATGATCGATTCGGCCGCCGGTCAGGCCAGCGCCTACGGCAACGACCTCGCCGGTGCCACCGCCCGTCTCGCCTCGGTCGGGTCGGCCGAGGGCGTCCGGACCATCATCGAAAACCTGATTCGCTCAACTCGCGAGATTGAGGCCAACAACAAAGCGCTGGAGCAGCGGCTGAAAGCCTCGCGCAGCGAGATCAAGCTGCTGCAGGACAATCTCGACGCGGTGCGGACCGAGTCGCTGACCGATCCCCTCACCTCCCTCGGCAACCGCAAGTACTACGATCAGTCGATCGCCAAGGCCGTGTCGCTCGCCAACAAGTCCGAGATGCCGCTGAGCCTCCTGGTCAGCGATATCGATCATTTCAAGAAGTTCAACGACACATTCGGCCATCTCACCGGCGACCAGGTCCTGCGCCTCGTGGCGCTGTCGCTAAAGCAGAACGTCAAGGGACAGGACCTCGCCTGCCGCTACGGCGGCGAGGAATTCGTCATCATCTTGCCCGACACGACGCTACGCGCCGCAGTGACGGTCGCCGAGCACATCCGTCGATCGGTCATGACCAAGGAACTGATCAAGCGCTCGACCAGCGAAAATCTTGGCCGCATCACCATTTCGCTGGGGGTCGCAACCTTCCGTCCCGGCGACACCGTCGCCACCCTGTACGAGCGCGCCGACCGCTGCCTCTATGCGGCCAAGCGCAACGGTCGCAACCGCGTCGTCTGCGAGACCGATCCGGAAGCCGAACTCAAGGTGGCGTGACCGCCCGGCGCGGTCGCGCGCGACCCGCCCTGAGACCGGCTTGCCAGGCGAGCGTCGCCCAGAGCCTCAAAGCGTCCTCGTCGTCGAAACAGGCCTCCGGCATGCGGCGGTAGCTCCCGACCGTCGTCTCACCCCGACGCGTCGCGTAGACAAAGGGCGTCAGCCCCTCCGCTACGAAAGCCGGGATGCTCTCGACATCGCATTTCAGGAAAATCTCGCCGGCGATCGCCAGCGCGAAGACCACGCCCTCGCGATAGACCGCATAGCCGGAGAACATGCGGCGGATGGTAACGGGTGCGAAGGGCGCGAACAGATCCACGAGGACATCGGGATCGATCGCCGCCATCGTCACACCGTGCCGAGAGCCTCGGGCCTGGCCGGCGTCAGGGCAATCGATTCGCCGCAGCCGCAAGCCGACGTCTGGTTCGGATTGTTGAACACGAATTTGGCCGACAGCTTGTCGGTGACATAGTCCATCTCGGTGCCGAGGAGATAGAGCACCGCCTTGGCGTCGATGAAGACGCGCACGCCGCGATCCTCGACGATCTCGTCGAATTTGGCCGGGGCATCGACGAATTCCATCGTGTATTCCATGCCGGCGCAGCCACCCTTGGTGACGCCCACGCGCAAGCCGGCCGTGTCATGGCCGGAGGCCTCAACGAGTTCCTTCACCCGGTCGGCAGCGGACTGGGTCAGGCGCATGGCCTGCATTCTGGGCAAGGGCATTTCGGTCTCCGAAGGCGCCCGGATTCAAGGTCCGGCGTTCAAAGCGCAGGTCTCAATATAGACAGTGCCGCGTGCGAGTTAAATCCCTCTTGCCGCCCGTGGCATCACCACATGTTGAGGGCGACACGGGCCTCGTCGGACATGCGGCTCTGGTCCCAGGGTGGGTCGAAGGTGATCGTCACCTTGGCCTCGGAGACACCAGGGACGCTCGCAACAGCGTTTTCGACCATGCCGGGCAGCTCGGCCGCTGCCGGGCAGGACGGCGAGGTCAACGTCATGTCGATGGCGACCTTGCGCGCATCATCGATATCGACCCGGTAGATGAGACCGAGCTCGTAGATGTCGGAGGGAATCTCCGGATCGTAGACCGACTTCATGGCCGCGACGATGTCGTCGGTCAGACGGTCCAGCTCTTCCGGCGGGATGGCGTTGGTGTCACCACCGACGGTGGTGTTGAGGGTCGGCGTCTCGTCCATCGGGTTCAAGGTCCGTGGGTCAGGGTCCAAGGCGGCAACGCCTCAGCCGAAGAGAGATTGGGCCTTGAGGAGGGCTTCCGCAAGACGGTCCACCTCATCGGTCGTGTTGTAGAGACCGAAAGAGGCACGGCAGGTCGAGGTCACGCCATATCGCTGAAGCAGCGGCTGGGCGCAATGGGTTCCCGCCCTGACCGCGACACCATAGCGATCGATAACGGTGGCGACGTCGTGAGCATGGGCCCCCTTCATCTCGAAGGAGACGATGGCGCCCTTGTCCCGCGCGGTGCCGAAGATGCGCAGGGAGTTGATCGCCCCAAGCCGCTCGTGGGCATGGCGGACCAGGCTGTCCTCATGGGCGCGGATCGCCGCACGGCCGATCGAGCGCATGTAGTCGAGCGCCGCGCCGAGGCCGATGGCCTGGACGATGGCCGGTGTCCCGGCCTCGAAGCGGTGCGGCGGATCGTTGTAGGTGACGCCCTCGGTGGTGACGACCGAGATCATCTCGCCACCGCCATTGTAGGGCGGCATCCGCTCCAGCATCTCCTTCTTGCCGTAGAGAACGCCGATGCCGGTCGGTCCATAGACCTTGTGACCGGTGAAGACGTAGAAATCGGCGTCGATGTCCTGGACGTCCACCTCCATGTGGACGCAGGCCTGCGATCCGTCGACCAGCACCGGGATGCCGCGCGCGTGCGCCAGCCGGATGCACTCCTTGATCGGCACAACGGTGCCGAGCGCGTTCGACATGTGGGTCAGCGCCACCATCTTGACGCGCGGTCCGAGCAGCTTCTCGAACTCGTCGATGAGGAAATTCCCCTCCTCGTCGATCGGGGCCCAGACCAGTTTCGCCCCGCGCTTCTCGCGGTGGAAGTGCCAGGGAACGATGTTCGAGTGATGCTCCATAATCGACAGGACGATCTCGTCGCCCTCGCCGATCACCAGCCCGCCGAAAGAGGCCGCCACCAGGTTGATCGCCTCGGAAGCGTTGCGGGTGAAGACGATCTGGTCGACCGAAGGCGCGTTCAGGAAGGCGCGTACGCTCTCGCGTGCCGCCTCATAGGCCTCCGTCGCCGCATTGGCGAGGTAGTGGAGGCCGCGATGCACATTGGCATACTCGCTCTCGTAGGCCCGTGAGATCCGATCGATCACCGCGCGCGGCTTCTGCGCCGAGGCGGCATTATCGAGATAGACGAGGTCCTTGCCATAGGGCTTCAGCGCCAGGGCCGGAAAGTCCTTGCGGATGAGATCGACGTCGTAGCCGCCCTTGGCGACTGCCGGATGCTGGCCTGCAAGGGTCATGGCTCAGCTCCTCGCGCGCATCCAGTCGGTCACCGAGGTCAGCATGGCCTCGCGCAGTTCCTCGACGACTGCGAGCGGTCCCGCGCCGAAATCCTCGATCGCCTCGCGGGCGAAAGCCTCCACCAGCAGTGCCTCGGCCTCCTTGTGCGGGATGCCGCGCGCCTTCAGGTAGAACATCAGGTCGGCATCGAGTTCGCCGCAGGTGCAGCCATGGGCGCAGGCGACATCGTCGGCGAAGATCTCGAGTTCGGGCTTGTTGTCCATCGACGGACCTTCGGCCAGCATGATCGTCTGGCTCATCATCCGACCGTCAGTCTTCTGGGCGACCGGCTGGACGATGATCTTGCCCTGGAAGACGCCGTGGGCCTCGCCGTCGAGGATGTGCTTGAAGGTCTCGCGACTCTGGCAATGGGGCACGGCGTGCTCCATCACCAGCGCCGTATCGGCATGCTGGCGGCCCTTGAGCATCGACACTCCGCGCAGCGTCACGTTGGAATGCTCTCCGGCGAAACGCACGAAGAGCTGGCTGCGCGATACGGCCGCCCCCGTTGTGAGGGTCAGCGAGTCGAAATGCGCCTCGGCGCCGACACTCGCCTCGAGGGTGGCGAGGTGCAGGGCCTGGTCGCCCTCGATCTGGCGCCGCCCATGCTCCAGCGTCGCCCCGTCGCGCACCACGACCTGCATGACGACGTTCTTCTGGTACTCAACGCCGGCTGGCCCGAGATGGGTCTCGACGATACCGGCCGAGGCCCCGGCCCCCACCACCACCACGATGCGCGAGGTGACGAGGCGCGGCGCGCCGTCGGAGGTGATCGACACGAGGTCGAGGGCGTGGCCGAGCTCGGTGCCCGGCGCCACCTCGATCAGCAGGCCTTCGGTGAGGAAGGCATTGTTGAGCGCGAAGGCGACATTGGCGCGCGTCGCCGGCTGCCCGGTCACCAGCGCCGCGATCTCCGGTCGCTGTGCCATGGCCGCGGCGAGATCGGAGACGGTGACGCCCTCGGGGAGCGCCCCGCCATCGGCGAGATCCGGCGCGTGGAAGCCGTCGACCAGGACGATGCGGCTGCCGCCGACCCGCGGCAGCCGGCCGACAGCGACCTTCGCCGCGAGCAGGACGGAGGCGTCGGGGACCGCGGCCAGCGGCCGCGCCTCGCGCATGAGGGCGCGCAGGTCGGTATATTTCCAGTCCTCGACGCGCCGATGCGGCAGGCCGCTTGCCTCGAAGCGCGCGAAGCCGTCGATGCGCAGGCCCTCGAGCGCGGCGCTGGCCGGCCCGCTGTCGCGCAGGGCACCGAAAGCGCCGATCAGCGCCTGTTCGGCGGGGGTGCGGATGGGGGTGATGGCGTTCATGACCATGCTCACGCGGCCTTGCCGACGATGTCGGCATAGCCCTTGGCCTCGAGTTCGAGGGCAAGGTCAGGGCCGCCGGTCTTGATGATACGGCCGGCCGACAGCACATGGACCACGTCCGGCTTGATGTAGTCGAGCAGGCGCTGGTAATGCGTGATGACCACGAAGCCGCGGTCGGGCGAGCGCATGGCGTTGACGCCGTCGGCGACGATCTTCAGCGCATCGATGTCGAGGCCGGAATCGGTCTCGTCGAGAATGGCCAGCTTCGGCTGCAGCAGCGCCATCTGCAGGATCTCGTTGCGCTTCTTCTCGCCGCCGGAAAAGCCGACATTGACCGAGCGGCGCAGCATGTCCGGCGAGATTCCGAGTTCCTTGGCGCGCCCGTTGACGAGCTTCATGAATTCCGGCGTCGGCATGTCGTCGAGGCCGTTCTTGCGGCGCTGCGCGTTCACGGCCGCCTTCAGGAAGGTCATCTGGCCGACGCCGGGGATCTCGATCGGATACTGGAAGGCCAGGAACAGGCCCTTGGCGGCCCGCTCGTCGGGCGAGAGCTCAAGGATGTTCTCGCCGTCGAGCAGCGCCTCGCCATCCGTCACCTCATAATCCTCGCGTCCCGCGAGAACATAGGACAGCGTCGACTTGCCCGAACCGTTCGGGCCCATGATGGCGGCGACCTGGCCCTTTTCGACGGTGAGATTGAGGCCGTTGAGGATCTGCTTGTCTTCTTCCGCGAGCTTGGCGGTCAGGTTCTTGATTTCGAGAAGCGACATGGGGTGGTCCTTGCGATCACGGACGGGCCGCGCCGGCGCGGCGAAAATGAACGGGGTGAATCGGCTGAATCAGCCGACCGAGCCTTCGAGCGAAATGGCGATCAGCTTCTGGGCTTCCACCATGAACTCCATCGGGAGCTGCTGGAGCACGTCCTTGACGAAGCCGTTGACGATGAGGGCGATGGCCTCTTCCTGCGTCAGCCCGCGCTGCATGCAGTAGAACATCTGGTCCTCGGACACTTTCGAGGTGGTCGCCTCGTGTTCGAAGACCGCCGAGGCCGTCTTGCTCTCGATATAGGGCACTGTATGCGCGCCGCAGGCATTGCCGATCAGCAGCGAGTCGCAATTGGTGAAGTTCTTGGCGTTGGTCGCGCGGCGATGGGCCGAGACGAGGCCGCGATAGGTGTTCTGCGAGCGGCCGGCCGAGATGCCCTTGGAAATGATCCGGGAGCGGGTGTTCTTGCCCAGATGGATCATCTTGGTGCCGGAATCGACCTGCTGGGCACCGTTCGACACGGCGATTGAATAAAACTCACCCTGGCTGTCGTCGCCGCGCAGGATGCAGCTCGGATATTTCCAGGTGATCGCCGAGCCGGTCTCGACCTGCGTCCAGGAGATCTTCGACCGGGCGCCGCGGCAATCGCCGCGCTTGGTCACGAAATTGTAGATGCCGCCCTTGCCCTGGGAATCGCCCGGATACCAGTTCTGGACCGTGGAATACTTGATCTCGGCATCGTCATGGGCAATGAGCTCGACCACGGCTGCATGCAGCTGGTTCTCGTCGCGCATCGGCGCGGTGCAGCCTTCCAGATAGCTCACATAGGAGCCCTTGTCGGCGATGATCAGCGTCCGCTCGAACTGACCGGTTTTCTGCTCGTTGATGCGGAAATAGGTCGACAGTTCCATCGGGCAGCGCACGCCCGGCGGGATATAGACGAAGGAACCGTCGGAGAAGACCGCCGCGTTCAGTGTCGCGTAGTAGTTGTCGGTGATGGGCACCACCGAACCGATATATTTCCTCACCAGTTCCGGGTGCTCATGCAGCGCCTCGGAGATCGAGCTGAAGATGACGCCGGACTTCTTCAGTTCCTCCTTGAAGGTGGTTACCACCGAGACGCTGTCGAAAACGGCGTCGACCGCGATGCGGTTCTCCGGCGCGACGCCGGCGAGAATCTCCTGCTCGCGCAGCGGGATACCGAGCTTCTTGTAGGTTTCGAGGATAGCCGGGTCGATTTCGTCGAGCGACTTCGGCGCCGCGTTCGACTTCGGCGCGGCGTAATAATACATGTCCTGGAAGTCGATCTGCGGATAATCGACACGCGCCCAGTCCGGCTCGCGCATGGTCAGCCAGCGGCGATAGGCGTCGAGCCGCCATTCGAGCATCCAGGCCGGCTCGTTCTTGCGCGCCGAGATGTAGCGCACGATGTCCTCGGACAGGCCCTTGGGGGCGAGTTCCATCTCGATATCGGTCGAGAACCCGTACTTGTACTGGTCGACGTCGATCGCACGGACCTGTTCGACGGTCTCTTGAACCGCGGGCATGGCCTTCTCCTCACATCCTCGCGGCTTCAAGGGCCGCAGGTTGGCATTGCGTCACGCGGCGCGTGCCGCGATCGTACTTGCGTGAGCGGCGAAAGCCGTCACGAACCGTTCCACGTCCGCGCGTGTCGTCGTCCAGCCGAGGCTCACCCTGAGCGCCGAGCGGGCTTCCGTCGCCGCCAGTCCCATCGCCGCCAGCACGTGGCTGGGAGCGATCTTTCCGGAGGCGCAGGCCGACCCCGTCGACACCGAAAGGCCGGCGAGATCGAGGGCGATCACCGCCGTCTCGCCCTCGAGGCCCGGATGGACCGTCAGGCTCGTATTGGGCAGACGCTCCGCTGGCAAGCCGACGACCCGGCTCGCCCCCGAAATAGTGATGATTTCGTGCTCCAGCCAGTCGCGGAGTGCGACAAGACGCTGCATCTCCGCTGCCATGCCGGGAGCCAGCGCCACGGCCGCCGCACCGAACCCGGCGATCCCCGCGAGATTCTCGGTCCCGGCGCGCCGGCGGACTTCCTGACCGCCGCCACGCACCAGCGGCGGGAAACCGACGGCCTCCGATGCGGTGACGATGGCTCCGACGCCCTGCGGACCGCCGATCTTGTGGGCCGACACGAAAAGCGCGTCGCAATCGAGCCGGGCGAGATCGAGCGGCATCTTGCCCAGCGCCTGGACGGCATCGACGACCAGCGCCGCTCCGTGGGCGCGGCACAGCTTGGCGATCTCCGCCAGCGGCTGGACGACCCCGGTCTCGTTGTTGGCCGCCATGACGGCGACGATGGCGCGCGTCCCCTCGGCAGCGAGGAGATCGGCGAGACGGGCGAGATCGACGCGGCCCGCGTCGTCCACTGGACAGACAGCGATCGCACCGGCGGCGAAGCGACCACCGGCCAGCACGCAGGAATGCTCGACGGCCGAAACGATCAGGCGAGAAAACGGATTAGACGCGCCATCGCGCGCGATAAAGCCGGGCGTCAGCAGGGTCGCTGCGGCCTCGCTGCCGCCGGAGGTGAAGGTGACGCAGCGCGGATCGCCCTGCACCAGGGCCGCGACCGATCGGCGCGCCTCCTCGATGATGCGACGGGCCGCGCGACCGTCCCGATGCACCGCCGAGGCATTTCCCGTCACGTCCAAGGCCGCGACCATGGCCGCGCGCGCTTCGGGGCGAAGCGGCGTCGTGGCATTGTGGTCGAGATAGACGCGGGTCATCGGGGGATAGGCCCTGTCGGAAAAACTTGGCATTGGATGGCGGGTTCGTGCTATAGGCCCGACCCCGATACGCCGAACCCAGCCCGACCCTCTGAGGCCGGCGGGAAGGCGTTTAGAATTATTCTAAACTCTAGAGTTGCCCTGCCGCCCTGTCAAGGTCGGAACTCCATCGAAATCGCCGTCAGACGGAGGGTTTCAATGTCGAATGGGGCCCCATGACGAGGATTATCCATGCCTGAAGTCATCTTCAACGGTCCGGCAGGCCGGATCGAAGGGCGCTATCATCCCGCCAAGGTCCGTTCCGCCCCCATCGGCATCGTGCTGCACCCGCACCCCCAGTTCGGCGGCACGATGAACAACCAGATCGTCTACAACTGCTACTATCAGTTCGTGAACCGCGGTTTTTCCGTGCTGCGTTTCAATTTCCGCGGGGTCGGTCGCAGCCAGGGCGCCTTCGACCACGGCGTCGGTGAATTGTCGGATGCCGCCGCGGCGCTCGACTATGCCCAGGCGATCAATCCGGAGGCCCGCACCTGCTGGATCGCCGGCTTCTCCTTCGGCGCCTGGATCGGCATGCAGTTGCTGATGCGCCGTCCCGAGGTCGAGGGCTTCATCTCCATCGCCCCGCCGGCCAACCTCTACGATTTCTCCTTTCTCGCCCCCTGCCCCTCCTCCGGCCTCATCGTCCACGGCGACAAGGACGCCGTCGTTCCGCTGACCGCTGTCCAGGGCCTCGTCGAGAAGCTGAAGACGCAGAAGGGCATCATCATCGAGCAGCAGGTCGTGCCCGGCGCCAACCACTTCTTCGAGAACACCGTTGACCCGCTGATGGAGATCGTCGGCGGCTATCTCGACAAGCGGCTGGGGAAACAGGACGCGGCGGAGTGAGACGGCGCTTGCGGGGTCGTCCGACTCCGCTTAAAGCCCGGGGCTTATGACACAAGACCCTTCGTCCTTCGTGCTGAAGCGCCGGCACTTGCTCGGGATCGAGGGGCTTTCCCCCGCCGAGATCACCGGCCTCCTCGACCTCGCCGAGGAATTCGTCACCCTCAACCGGCAGGTCGAGAAGAAACGCACGTCGCTCCGCGGACGTACGCAGATCAACCTGTTCTTCGAGTCGTCGACCCGGACGCAGTCCTCCTTCGAGCTGGCGGGCAAACGCCTCGGCGCCGACGTCATGAACATGTCGGTGGCCCAGTCCTCCATCAAGAAGGGCGAAACGCTGATCGACACGGCGCTCACCCTCAATGCCATGCATCCCGACATCCTGATCATGCGCCATGCCGCGTCGGGGGCCGTCGAACTGCTGGCGAAGAAGGTCGATTGCTCGGTGGTCAATGCCGGCGACGGCACCCATGAACATCCCACCCAGGCCCTGCTGGACGCCCTCACGATCCGCCGCAACAAGGGCCGGATCGAGCGGCTGACGGTCGCCATCTGCGGCGACATCCTGCATTCGCGCGTGGCGCGCTCCAACATCATCCTGCTCAACGCCATGCAGGCGCGCGTGCGCGCGATCGGCCCCTCGACGCTGTTGCCCGCCGCCGTCGAGCGCCTCGGCGTCGAGGTCTACCGCGACATGAAGGAAGGCCTTAAGGACGTCGACATCGTCATGATGCTGCGCCTCCAGCGGGAGCGGATGAACGGCTCCTTCGTGCCGTCGGTCCAGGAATATTTCCACTATTTCGGCCTCGACGAGGCCAAGCTCCGCTACGCCAAACCGGACGCGCTGGTGATGCATCCCGGCCCGATGAACCGCGGTGTCGAGATCTCCACCGCCGTCGCCGACGGCGCCCAGTCGCTGATCCGCGAGCAGGTGGAGATGGGCGTCGCGGTGCGCATGGCCGTGCTGGAAGCCCTCGCCCGCAACCTGCCAAACGCGTGAGGGCCCTGCCGATGACTGCACAGCGCCCTCTCCTTCTCGCCAATGCCCTGCTGATCGATCCGGCGGCCGGCACCGAAAGTCACGGCGGCCTTCTGGTCAGGGACGGCCTGATCGCCGATGCGGGCCCGCACCTCGCCGCCGGAACCGCGCCAGAGGGCACCGAGATCGTCGATTGCGGCGGCCGCGTCGTGGCGCCCGGCCTCGTCGACATGCGCTGCTTCGTCGGCGAGCCTGGCTACGAATACCGCGAGACCATCGCCTCGGCGACGGCGGCGGCGGCAGCGGGCGGCGTCACCACCCTGGTCTGCCAGCCGGCGACCGACCCGGCCATCGATGATCCCGCCATCGTCGACTTCCTGCTGCGCCGCGCCCGCGACACCGGCATCGTCCACTTCCATCCCATGGCGGCCATCACCAAGAAGCTCGGTGGCCGCGAGATGACCGAGTTCGGCCTGCTGCAGGAGGCCGGTGCGGTCGCCTTCACCGACGGTGCGCGCTCGGTCACCGACGCCCTGGTGATGCGCCGCGCCATGACCTATGCGCGCGATTTCGACGCCCTCATCGTCCACCACACCGAGGACCCGGCCCTGGTCGGCGAAGGCGTCATGAACGAAGGCGAATTCGCCTCCCGCCTGGGGCTCACCGGCATTCCGGTCGAGGCCGAGACGATCATGCTCGAGCGCGACCTGCGCCTCGTCAAGCTGACCGGCGCCCGCTACCACGCTGCCTCGATCACCTGCCGCGACTCGCTCGCCATCATCGCCCGGGCGAAGAACGAGGGGTTGCCGGTCACCGCGGCTGTGACGATCAATCATCTCACTCTCAACGAGAACGACATCGGCAGTTACCGCACCTTTTGCAAGCTCACGCCCCCCCTGCGCACCGAGGACGACCGCCTTGCCCTCGCCGACGCGGTCGCCGACGGCACGATCGACGTCATTGTCTCCGACCACGATCCGCAGGATGTCGAGACCAAGCGCCTGCCCTTTGCCGAGGCGATGCCCGGGGCGGTCGGCGTCGAGACCATGCTTCCGGCGGCCTTGCGCCTCGTCCATGCCGGGCTTGTGCCGCTCGCAGCCCTGCTGAAGGCCCTGTCGACGGCACCTTCCGCTCTGCTTCGCCTGCCCGGCGGCACGCTGTCCAGGGGCGCGCCCGCCGATCTCATCGTCCTCGACCTTGACACGCCCTGGGTGCTCGACCGCGACGACCTGCGCTCGAAGTGCAAGAACTCGCCCTTCGACGAGGCCCGCATGAGCGGCCGTGTCTTGCGCACCATCGTCGGCGGGCGCACCGTTCACGCCCTCGCCGACTGACGCCGGACGGTCGCGGAAGCCACGCGGCCACACTTTTTTCGTGCATAGCCCTGTCTCCGCGCGTCGGGGGCATGGCCTTTCACCGCAAATTGGCTCTAGCCTGTCCTCCCCGTTCCGGTGCCCGCCCCATGTTCGCCGCCGCATCCCTGCCCGTGCTCATCGCCGCCCTCGGCTTCGGCTACCTCCTCGGCTCGATCCCCTTCGGCCTGGTTCTGACCCGCAGCGCCGGCCTTGGCGACATCCGTGCCATCGGCTCGGGCAATATCGGCGCGACCAACGTGCTGCGCACCGGCAACCGCAAGCTCGCGGCGGCGACGCTCCTCCTCGACGGGCTCAAGGGCACGGCGGCCGTGCTGATCGCCGGCATGTTCGATCCCGCCGCCGCGCTGGTCGCCGGGCTCGGGGCCTTCCTCGGCCATATCTTCCCGGTCTGGCTCGGCTTCAGGGGCGGCAAGGGCGTGGCGACCTTCCTCGGCATTCTCGTCGCCATCCACTGGCCGACCTTTCTGGTCTGTGCGGCGATCTGGATCGCCATGGCCTATGCCTTCCGCTTCTCGTCGCTGGCGGCGCTGACCGCCAGCATCGCCACACCCTTGATCCTGCTCGTCGCCGGCCTCGGCTGGCCGACCGTCGCCGTTGTTGCCGCCATGACGGTCCTTCTCGTCGCCAAGCATCACGAGAATATCGGCAGGCTCCTGGCCGGCACCGAGAGCCGCATCGGCGCCAAAAGCGAGAAACCGCCGGGATGAACACGCCGGGCGACGACCTCTTCGCGCGCCCCACCGCCGCGATCCGCCTGACGGATCGCCAGAGGCTCGACTGGCTCCGCCTCGCCCGGTCCGAAAATGTCGGCCCCCGCACCTTCCGCGAACTGATCAATATCTACGGCAGCGCCAGCGCCGCGCTGGAGGCCGTCCCGGAACTCTCGCGCCGCGGCGGCGGACGCTCCATCCGCATCGCCAGCCTCGCCGAGGCGGAGCGGGAAATGGCCCGCGCCGCGGCCTTCGGCGTCAGCTTCGTCGCCATCGGCGAGCGCGACTATCCAGACCGCCTCCGCCGCATCGCCTCCGCCCCGCCGCTGATCGCCCTGCGCGGCGACCTTGCCTGCCTGTCACGGCCGATGATCGGCCTCGTCGGTTCGCGCAACGCTTCGATCGCCGGCATCAAGATGGCGGCGCTCCTCGCCCGCGGCCTCGGACAGGCCGGCTTCACCACGGTCTCGGGCCTCGCCCGCGGCATCGACGCCGCCGCCCACGAGGCCTCCCTGGCGACCGGAACGGTGGCCGTCCTTGCCGGCGGGCAGGACCACGTCTACCCCGCCGACAACGAACCGCTCCTGACGCGGCTCCTGCATGCCGGCGCGGCCGTCAGCGAGATGCCTATGGGGCACGAGCCGCGCGCCCGTGATTTCCCGCGTCGCAACCGGCTGATTGCCGGCCTTTCCATCGGCGTCATCGTGGTCGAGGCGGCCGAGCGCTCGGGCTCGCTCATCACCGCGCGCCTGGCGCTGGAGGAGAACCGCGAGGTCTTCGCCGTCCCCGGTTCGCCGCTCGACCCGCGCGCCGAAGGCACCAACCGTCTCCTCAAGCAGGGCGCGACACTCGTTACGCAGGTCGACGACGTCCTGGCCGTGCTCAACCCCATCCTCGCCCGCCCGCCCGACGACGCGGCGCTCGAAGAGGACGAGCACGACATGCAGGAAGCCGATCCTGGAGACGACGGCCGCCAGCGCATTCTGGCCCTGCTCGGGCCGGTGCCGGTGACGCCCGACGATATCGTCAGGGCCTCGGGTCTTGCTGTCGCAGCCGTGCGCGTGGCGCTTCTTGAACTCGAACTGGCCGGCCGCCTTCACCGCGATCCCGGCGGCCGGGTCTCGCTGCTCTGACGCGGTGGTCCGGAACGGCCGTTCCGCCGCAAGACCCGCGCCTGCTGCTCGGCCTCGAGCCGCGTCATGTCCGCGAGATAGGCGAGGAGATGCAGGTCGGCCGCCCGCGCGAGCTCGACCATTTCCCCGGCGAGCTTGGCCAGATAGGCGGCGAGTTCCTCCCGCCGGACATGCGGCGACGCGGCCGCAGCGCGGCCATCCCGGACGTTCTGTGATCCCGTCCAGCGCCGTCCGCCATGGCTCGACATGCACCACTCCCGTCCCGAGACGTCACCCGAGGACCGGACGGTATTTGCAACCTGTAATTTATGTCAACAATTGATACGCCCTATGCGCGCATATCGAGTGGCATTTGACTTGGCGCGGCCTTGTGCCCATGTTCCGGCCAACTTGTGGCACCGCATCATCGGCGAGCCGAGATTTCCGAGAGGCAGAGGCGCGTGGCCGTGAACGTCGTTATCGTCGAATCGCCGGCCAAGGCCAAGACGATCAACAAATATCTGGGATCCGACTACGAGGTCATCGCCTCGTTCGGCCATGTGCGCGACCTGCCGCCGAAGGACGGGTCGGTGGACCCCGATGCCGATTTCGCCATGATCTGGGAAGCGGACGGTCGCGGCGCCAAGCGCATCGGCGAGATCGCCAAGCTGGTGAAGGGCGCCGACAAGCTCATCCTCGCCACCGACCCCGATCGCGAGGGAGAGGCCATTTCCTGGCACCTGCTCGAGGCGCTCAAGGAAAAGCGCGTCATCAAGGACATGCCGGTCGAGCGCGTGACCTTCAACGCGATCACCAAGCAGGCGGTCCAGGAGGCGATGGCGGCGCCGCGGTCCATCGACACTGCGCTGGTGGAAGCTTATCTCGCCCGCCGCGCCCTCGATTATCTGGTCGGGTTCCGCCTGTCCCCGGTGCTCTGGCGCAAGCTCCCCGGCGCCCGCTCCGCCGGCCGCGTCCAGTCCGTGGCGCTGCGGCTGGTCTGCGAGCGCGAGGCCGAGATCGAGCGCTTCCGCAAGAAGGAATATTGGTCGCTGGTCGCGACCCTCGCGACACCGCGGGGCGAAGCCTTCGAGGCCCGCCTCGTCGGCGCCGACGGCCAGAAAATCCAGCGGCTCGACGTCGGCACAGAGGCCGAGGCGCGGGCCTTCGAGAAGGCCCTGGCGGAAGCCCATTTCGCCGTGTCCGGTGTCGAGGCCAAGCCCGCCCGGCGTCACCCCTTTGCGCCCTTCACCACCTCGACGCTGCAGCAGGAGGCCAGCCGCAAGCTCGGTTTCGCCCCGGCGCGCACCATGCAGGTGGCCCAGCGCCTTTATGAGGGCACCGATATCGGCGGCGAGACGGTCGGCCTCATCACCTATATGCGAACCGACGGCGTCGACGTTGCCCCGGAGGCGGTCGCTGCGATCCGCGATCTCATCGGCAAGGATTTCGGGGCCCGCTACCTGCCGGGCTCCCCGCGCAAATACACCTCGAAGCAGAAGAACGCGCAGGAGGCCCACGAGGCCATCCGCCCGACCGATGCCCGGCGCCATCCGCGCGATGTCGCCCGCTTCCTCGAGCCCGAACAGGCGCGCCTCTACGAACTCATCTGGAAGCGCACCGTCGCCTCGCAGATGGAGAGCGCCGAGCTCGAGCGCACCACGGTGGATATCGACGCCACCGTCGGCGGGCTCGGATCGTCCATGGGACGCAAGCTGGAGCTGCGCGCCACCGGTCAGGTGGTGAAGTTCGACGGCTTCCTGACCCTCTACACCGAGGACCGCGACGACGACAGCGACGACGACGACGCCAAGCGCCTGCCCGCCATGACCGTTGGCGAGAAGCTCGCCCGCCGGGCCATCGCCACGAGCCAGCACTTCACCGAGCCGCCGCCGCGCTATTCCGAGGCGAGCCTCGTCAAGCGGATGGAGGAGCTCGGTATCGGCCGGCCCTCGACCTATGCCTCGACACTGCAGACCCTGCAGGACCGTGACTATGTGAAGATCGACAAGAAGCGCCTCGTCCCGGAGGACAAGGGCCGCCTCGTCATCGCCTTCCTGGAGAATTTCTTCGAACGCTATGTCGAATATGGCTTCACCGCCGCGCTGGAGGAGAAGCTCGACCTCGTTTCCAATAGCGAGCTCGACTGGAAGGCGCTGCTCCGCGACTTCTGGCGCGACTTCGCCGCCGCCATCGACGAGACCAAGGAACTGCGCGTCTCGGACGTGCTCTCGGCACTCAATGACAGCCTCGGCCCTCACATCTTCCCCGACAAGGGCGACGGGACCAATCCCCGCGTCTGCCCGTCGTGTGGCACCGGCGCCCTGTCGCTGAAGCTCGGCAAGTTCGGCGCCTTCATCGGCTGCTCGAACTATCCCGAATGCCGCTTCACCCGCCAGCTCGCCGCCCCCGGCCCCGATTCGGACGGCGACGGCCCCGCCTCGGCCGGCGCCGACGGCACGCGCAGGCTCGGCGCCGACCCGGTGAGCGGCCTCGAAGTGACCGTGCGCGACGGCCGTTTCGGCCCCTATGTGCAGCTCGGCGAGGGCGAGAAGCCCAAGCGTTCGTCCCTGCCGAAGGGCATGACACCGGCCGGCCTCGACCTCGAAAGGGCCCTCGCCCTGCTCGAATTGCCGAAGGAAGTGGCCCGGCACCCCGAAAGCGGCAATCCGATCCTCGTTGGCATCGGCCGCTACGGGCCCTATGTCCAGCATGAGAAGACCTACGCCAATCTCGAAAAGGACGACGACGTGCTGGCGATCGGCGCCAACCGCGCCATCGATCTCGTCATCGCCAAGGAGAGCGGTGCCAAGAGCCGGTTCGGCCGCGGCAGCGCCCCGGCGGGCCGCGAACTCGGCGAGCACCCGACCCTCGGCGGCCCGGTCACCGTCATGGCCGGCCGCTACGGTCCCTATGTCAAGCACGGGTCGGTCAACGCCACCCTGCCGAAGGGCAAGGACGCGGCGAGCCTGACCATGGATGAGGCCGTCCCGCTGCTCGCGGCGCGCGCCGAAACCGCCGGATCCGGCCGCAAGCCGCCGGCGCGCGGCAAGGCGGCGGCCAAGGCACCGGCCAAGCCAAAGGCAGCAGCGAAGGGCACGGCCAAGGCGTCCGACGCCAAGCCCAAGACCGCGACGAAAACAGCTTCGAAGCCCAAGGCCGCCAAGCCGAAGGCGTAGGGATGGGCCTGCGTCAACGGCGTTTCCCCGAATCCGCCGATCGGCTAGCCTGACCATGCCGTCCGCTTTCGCGTCGGCCTGATCTGGACGTCATTTGCCCCGCAGAGCCAAGACCGGAACGCCCTCCACCCTGCCCTCACGCGACGAGGTGCTGGCCTTCATCGCCAGTCAGGCGGGCCGGGTGGGCAAGCGCGAGATCACCCGCCATTTCGGCCTGCACGGCGCCGAGAAGACGGCGCTGAAGGCGCTGCTGAAAGACATCGTCGACGAGGGCCTCGTTGCCAAGGGCCGCGGCAAGCTGTCGAAACATGGCGCCCTGCCGCCGGTCATCCTCGTCGACATCCTCACCCGCGACGCCGACGGCGACCTCGTCGGTACGCCCGCCGAATGGGACGAGGACGAACACGGCGCGCCCCCCGCCATCGTCATCGCGGTGCCGCATCGCCCGCGCCCCGGCGATCCGGTGCCCGGCCTCGGCGACCGGGCGCTGGTGCGCCTGTCGGACGGCGGCGCCCCCAGCGACGATCCGCGTCCCGTCGGCCGGGTCATGAAGATCCTCGAACGCGGGCGCTCGCGCACCATCGGCGTCTTTCGCGCCGTTCCCGGCCATGGCGGCCGGCTGCTCCCCATCGACAAGAAGAACGTCGGCCGCGAGCTCGCCATCCCCGAGGAGGCGACGGGCGATGCCCGGGACGGCGATCTCGTCGCCGTCGACATCGTGCGCACCTCCCGCTTCGGCCCGCCGGTCGCCAAGGTGCGCGAGCGCCTCGGCAACCTGAAGTCGGAGCGCGCCGTCTCGCTCATCGCGCTCGAGGTGCACGGCATCCCCCACGTCTTCCGCGCCGACACGCTGGCGGAAGCCGAAAAGGCCGAGCCCGTGACCGTCGGGCGGCGCGAGGACTGGCGCAAGCTCCCCCTCGTCACCATCGACCCTCCGGACGCCAAGGATCACGACGACGCCGTCCACGCCGAGCCCGATGCGTCCGAGGACAATGCCGGCGGTTTCATCCTGACCATCGCCATCGCCGACGTTGCTGCCTATGTGCGTCCCGGCACCGCGCTCGACCGCGAGGCGGCGGTGCGCGGCAACTCGGTCTATTTCCCCGACCGCGTCGTGCCGATGCTGCCCGAGCGCATCTCCAACGACCTGTGCTCGCTGAAGCCCCACGAGGACCGCCCCGCCCTCGCCTGCCGCGTCGTCATCCGCGCCGACGGCCGGCGCAAGTCGCACAGCTTCCACCGCATCATGATGCGCTCGGCCGCCAAGCTCGCCTATGCTCAGGCCCAGGCCGCCGTCGACGGCCATCCCGACGCGACCACCGACGGTCTCGTCGCGCCGATCCTCAGGCCGCTCTGGGACGCCTATGCGGCGCTGAAGCGCGCCCGCGACGACCGCGAGCCGCTCGACCTCGACCTGCCCGAGCGCAAGATCGTGCTGACGCCGGAAGGCACGGTGGACCGGGTGGTGATCCCGCAGCGGCTGGATGCGCATCGGCTGATCGAGGAGATGATGATCCTCGCCAATGTCTGCGCCGCCGAGACGCTGGAGAAGCACCGCACGCCCTGCATGTACCGGATCCATGACGCGCCGAGCATGGAGAAGCTCCTGTCGCTGAAGGAGTTTCTCAAGACGCTCGACATCGCCCTGCCCAAGGCGGCGCTGCTCAGACCCTCGAATTTCAACCAGATTCTGGCGCGCGCCAGGGGCACGGAATCCGCCGAACTCGTCAACCAGGTGGTGCTCCGGTCGCAGTCGCAGGCCCAGTATGATCCGGAGAATATCGGCCATTTCGGCCTGAACCTGCGCCGCTACGCCCATTTCACCTCGCCAATCCGCCGCTACGCCGACCTGATCGTTCATCGCGGCCTGATCCGCGCCCTCGGCTTCGGCCCGGACGGCCTGACCGACGGCCAGGCAGCCTCCCTCGCCGAGATCGCCGCCGAGATCTCCGCCGCCGAGCGCCGCGCCATGGCCGCCGAGCGCGAGACCATCGACCGGCTCATCGCCGCCCATCTCTCCGAGCGGGTCGGCGACGTCTTCGGCGCCCGCATTTCGGGGATGACGCGCTCCGGCCTCTTCGTGAAGCTCGACGATACCGGCGCCGACGGCTTCGTGCCCGCCTCGACCATCGGCGGCGACTATTACCGCTACGAGGAGGGCCTGCAGGCCCTGGTCGGCACGCGGACCGGCGAGACCTGGCGCCTCGGCGACACCGTGACGGTGCGCCTCGTCGAGGCCGCCCCGGTCGCCGGAGCCCTGCGATTCGAACTGATGAGCGATGGCCGCAGTGGCCTTGCCGCGGCAGGACGGGGAGCGCACATAGGCCGCAAGAAGCGCGGCGACGGCTTTTCCGACGGTCGGCGCGCGCGGCCGGGCGACAAGCCCTCCAGGCCACCGTGGAAGAAGAAAGGCCGCAAATGACGGTTCAGATCCTCACCGGCCAGCCCGCCGTTATCGATGCGCGTCCGTCGCGCGACCTCTGGACGGCGGTGAAACGGGGCCTGCGCTGCCGCTGCCCGGCCTGTGGCGAGGGACGGCTGTTCACCTCCTACCTGAAGGTCGCGCCGGTCTGCGACCGTTGCGGCGAGGAACTGCATCACCACCGCGCCGACGACGCCCCGCCCTATCTCACGATCATGGTGGTCGGGCATGTCGTTGTGCCGATGCTGATGTGGGTCGAGCTCGCCTATGAGCCGGCGCTTTGGATCCACGCCCTGATCTGGCTGCCGCTGACGGTGGTCATGTCCCTCCTTTTGCTGCCTCCCCTGAAGGGGCTCGTCGTGGGATACCAGTGGGCCATGCGCATGCACGGCTTCGACGAGTTCGGCGACGAACGCAGACAGGGACAGATCCAGTGAGTGACAAGGGTATCGCTCTCGCCGAGCGCCTGACCAAGACCGAGCGCGAGCAGCGCTGGGCCAACCAGAAGCCGGTGGATGCGGCGACCCTCATCCTCATCGACCGCTCCGGCACCAAGCCCAAGGTGCTGATGGGAAAGCGCCGCGACGACCTCAAGTTCATGCCCGGCAAATTCGTCTTCCCCGGCGGCCGGCGCGATCCCAACGACCGGGCCATGCCCGTCTTCGGCACCCTGCACGACCTCGCCCAGGCCCGCCTCATGGCCCGCGTCCAGCGGCCCTCGATGTCGCGCGCCCGATCGCTGGCCCTGACCGCCATCCGCGAGACCTGCGAGGAGACCGGCCTCCTGCTTGGCACCCGCGACGCCGGCGCGCCGGACGGGGTGCCCAAGGGCTGGGAGGCCTTCGCGGAGCACGGCGTTTTCCCCGATCTCGAGTCGCTCCATTTCGTCGCCCGTGCCATCACCCCACCGCGGCGACCGAAGCGCTTCGACACGCGGTTCTTCGCCTGCGATGCCGACAAGATCGCACACCGGATCGATGGCGTCGTCGGGCCCCATGCCGAGCTCACCGAACTGAAGTGGCTGACCCTCGACGAGGCCCTTCACGAGGATCTGCCGACCATCACCACCGTCGTGCTGGAGGAACTCGGCGACCGGATCGCCAAGGGCTTCTCGCAGTTCCTGCCGGTCCCCTTCTACTTCATGGTGCGCAAGGAATTCCGCCGCGAGCTCATCGCCTGATCATCGCGAAGTCGTGATTTGAGGCAGCGCAAGGCCCCTGATCAGAAGTGATCTAGGGAAAGGCTGCGGCGACCTGCCGCAGATGGGGTCCGACATGATCAAGCCGTGGCTGCTGCGCTTCCACCGTTGGCTGACGCTCGTCTTCGCGATGCCGCTCGCCGTCATCATCCTCACCGGGTTGATCCTGTCCGTCGAACCGGCCGCGCAGATCGGCGCCGCACGGCCCGGCACGCTGTCCGCCGACCGGATGGTCGACCTGCTCGCCCGCCACGATCCCGAGGGCAAGGCGCGCTCCCTCACCTTCCGCGCCTATGAGGGCCGCCTGTCGATCGGCGGCGTGCGTCCCGACGACACCATCGACGTCGATGTCAGCAGCGGTGTCGAACTCACCGAGGACGGCGCGCTTTCCAACCTCTTCTATTATTCCCGGGTCCTGCATGAGACGCTGATGCTCGACCTCGGCTGGCTCGTCCATGTCTCGACCATGGCGATGATCCTGCTCATGGCGCTCGGCATCGCCATGGGCTGGCCGCGCTTCGCCAACTTGGTCTCGGGCTGGCACAAGGGGGTCGCCTGGGGCCTCCTGCCGCTGCTCGTGCTCAGCCCGCTCACCGGGCTCTTCCTCGCCTGGGGCATCAGCTTTACCGGCACGCCCCCGGCCACGCCCGCCTCAGCTCCGATGACCATGGTCGAGGCGGTCCGCCAGGTCGGCGCCGCCCACGACCTGACAGGCCTTGTCTGGATCCGTGGCCGGGCCGGCCGGCTCCTCGCCCGGGTTGTCGACGGCGGTGAATACCGCGTCTTCGCGGTGACGCGCGAGGGTCTCGTGCCGAGCCCCCGGAACTGGGTCCGTCTGCTGCACGAAGGCAATTTCGCCGGCATGTGGTCGGTGCTGATGAATGTCGTCATCTCCATCGCGTTCGTGGCGCTGATGACGACCGGTCTGATCATCTGGGCCCGCCGCCGCTTCCGCAAGCGCCGGCCGCGGCCGTCCAGGGCAACCACGGCTCCGGTCGGCACGCCGGCCTGATCCCGCCATTCGGCGCTTGTCATCGGGGCGTCTTGCCTTCATGGGAGGCGGCCTGATGACCGCTGCGCCCGCCCCTGATCTCTTCACGCGTCAGACCCTCGTCTCCCTCGGCGCGGCGATCGCCTGCATCGTCAGCGTCGGCATCGGCCTGTCACTGTCCATTCCGCTGCTGTCCTTCGCGCTTGATGCCAAGGGCGCCTCCCGCACGCTGATCGGGCTGAACACGGCCATGGCCGGCGTCGCCACCATCGTCTGCGCCCCCTTCATCTCCGGTTGGGCACGGCGCTTCGGCGTCCATACGCTGCTCGTCGGGGCGACGATCCTCGCCGGCGTCAGCCTCCTGGCCTTTCTCGTCGTCGAGCCGATCTGGGCCTGGTTCCCGCTGCGCTTCGTCTTCTCCCTCGCCCTCACCGTCCTCTTCGTCCTCTCGGAATACTGGATCAATGCGGCGGCGCCCGAACACCGGCGCGGCCTCGTGCTCGGCGTCTATGCCAGCGCCCTGTCGATCGGCTTCGCCGCGGGTCCCTATGTGCTGATCGTGCTCGGCGCCGCCGGACCCGCCCCCTATTTCGCCGGAGCGGCCCTTCTCGTCCTCGCCATGCTTCCGGTCCTTTTGGCGCGCGCCATGATCCCGGTGATCGAGGACCAGCCCTCGTCCGGCTTCGTCACCTTCCTGTGGGCGGCCCCCGCCGCGACCCTCGCCGCCCTGGTCTTCGGCTCGGCAGAGACCGGCGCCTTCGCCCTCCTGCCCCTCTATGGCACGGCCATCGGCCTCGACGTGGCGGGGGCCGCCACGCTGGTCTCGCTGATGGCGCTCGGCAACCTCGCCTTCCAGATCCCCATCGGCCTGATCGCCGACCGCATCGACCGCCGCAAGGTGCTGCTCGCCTGCGGCATCGTCGGCGCGGCGGGCATGCTGATCGCCACCTTCGTGCCGCTGCCGATCGGCTGGTTCCGCGTCCTGCTCTTCGTCTGGGGCGGTATCGTCGCGGCCCTCTACACGGTCGGCCTCGCCCATCTCGGCAGCCGTTTCCGCGGTGCCGACCTCGCCCAGGCCAATGCCGCCTTCGTGGTCATGTATTCGGCGGGCCTGATGATCGGGCCGCCGCTCGCCGGCTTCGGCATGGACCTGTGGCCACCGCACGGGCTGATGGCGACCTTCGCAGGCCTGTTCCTGATCTATGTGGCCGTGGTGGTGGCCCGGATGGCCGGAGCCCGCCGGGCCGCATGAACCTCACTCCACCGTGACGCTCTTGGCGAGGTTGCGCGGCTGGTCGACATCCGTGCCCATCTCCACCGCCGTGTGATAGGCGAGGAGCTGGATCGGCACCGAATAGACGATGGGCGCGATGGTCGCCGGCACGTCCGGCATGACGATGGTCGCCAGCGTTTCCACCTCGGCGTGTTCGGCGCCCTTCGCGTCGGTGACGAGGATGATCTGGCCGCCGCGGGCCGCCACCTCCTGCATGTTCGACACGGTCTTCTCGTAGACCTTGTCGAAGGGCGCGATGACGACGACCGGCATGTCCTCGTCGATCAGCGCGATCGGCCCGTGCTTGAGCTCGCCCGCCGCATAGCCCTCGGCGTGGATATAGGAGAGTTCCTTGAGCTTCAGCGCGCCCTCCATGGCGATGGGATAGGAGGTGCCGCGACCGAGATAGAGCACGTCGCGGACCTTCGACAGCAGCTTGGCGATGCCGGCGATATGGTCTTCCTGCCTCAGCGCCTCGTTCATGTAGCGGGGCGCCTCCATCATGGCGCGGACGAGCTTGTCCTCTTCCATCGCATTGACGAAGCCGCGCGCCTTGCCGGCGGCGATCGCCAGCGAGGCGAGCACGGCGAGCTGGCAGGTGAAGGCCTTGGTCGAGGCGACGCCGATCTCCGGCCCCGCCAGCGTCGGCATGACGATGTGGCTCTCGCGGGCAATGGTCGAGGTCGGCACATTGACGACGGCGAGCACGTGCTGACCGTTCTCCTTGGCGTAGCGGAGCGAGGCCAAGGTGTCCGCCGTCTCGCCCGACTGCGAGACGACGATCATCAGGCCGCCGGGCACCATCGGCGTCTCGCGGTAGCGGAATTCCGAGGCGATATCGATGTCGACCTGGATGCGCGCGAAGCGCTCGAACCAGTACTTGGCCGTCAGGCCGGCGAGATAGGCCGTGCCGCAGGCGGCGATCGAGATGCGCGGCAGGGCGGCCCAGTCGAAGGGGAGATCCGCCGGCAGCCGCACCTTGCCGGCCGCCATGTCGAGATAGTGGGCGGTGGTGCGGGCCACGACCTCGGGCTGCTCGTAGATCTCCTTGAGCATGAAATGCTTGTGGTTCCCCTTGTCGACGAGGAAGGCGGTGGCCGAGGAGCGGATCACCGGTCGCTGCACCACATGGCCGGCCTCGTCGCGGATCTCCACCGAATTGCGGTCGAGGATGGCCCAGTCGCCCTCCTCCAGATAGGCCACCGCCGAGGTGAAGGGGGCGAGCGCGATGGCGTCGGAGCCGAGATACATCTCACCCTCGCCATAACCGACCGCCAGCGGCGAGCCCTTGCGGGCGCCGATCAGCAGGTTGTCGTTACCCTCGAAGATGAAGGCGAGCGCGAAGGCGCCGCGCAGCCGCGGCAGGGCGGCGCCGACCGCCTCGACGGCGCTGAGGCCTTCCTTCATGCCCTGGCCGACCAGATGCGCCACCGTCTCGGTATCGGTCTGGGTGGAGAAGACGATGCCCTTGGCCTCCAGTTCCTGCCGGAGCTCGCGGAAATTCTCGATGATGCCGTTATGGACGACGGCGACGCCCTCGGAGGCGTGCGGATGGGCGTTCGTCTCGGTCGGCGCGCCATGGGTCGCCCAGCGCGTATGGCCAATGCCGATCGTCCCGGAGAGCGGCGACTTCGCCAGCAGGGCCTCGAGGTTCTTCAGCTTGCCCTCGGCGCGGCGGCGGGTGAGCACCCCGCCCTCCAGCGTCGCCACGCCGGCCGAATCGTATCCGCGATATTCGAGACGCTTGAGGCTGTCGACGAGCTGGCCCGCCACGGGCTCCTTGCCGAGAATGCCGATGATCCCGCACATGCGTGTCGTTCTCCACGTCCTGCCACCGTGCTTCGCCGCACGATGTCCGAATCCGCCGCTTATACGCCGGCAGAAACCAAGGCGGGTTTAACGGCGTGCCCCTGCAGCCGCGAATGAATTGCTGTGACGATGTGAGACAGGGGGGACGGTCGAAGACGTGCGTCCTTCGAGGCTCGCCGGCGCGCGTGCAGTCTGCCGCGCGCGCGGACCTGGCCTCACCCCTTCCCCTGCTCCCGCGCCTTGCGCGCCGCCCGCCTCGCCTTGTTGGCGCGGATCATCTCGGCGCCCCGCCCGGGCAGGCCGGCCTGCTTGGCCCTGCCGAAAACCAGTGCCCCGTCCCTGGCGTCGAGCGTGATGGTCGAGCCCGCGGCAATCAGCACCTCGTCACCGATGGTGAGCGGGGCCACCAGCGTTGAGTTCGAGCCGACGAAGACGTCGCGTCCGATGATGGTCGGATGCTTGTCGGCACCGTCAAAATTGCAGGTGATCGTGCCGGCCCCGATATTGGTGCCTTCGCCGATGGTGGCATCGCCGAGATAGGCGAGATGGTTCGCCTCGGCCTTCGCCGCGATGGTGGTTCGGTTCACCTCGACGAAATTGCCGATATGGACCTTTGCGCCGATACGGCTCTTCGGCCGGATGCGCGCGAAGGGGCCGAGGATGGCGCCCTGGTCCACCAGGCAGCCCGCCAGATGCGAATAGGCCCGGATCGTCACATCGTCGGCGATGGTGACGCCCGGTCCGAAGACCACGTGCGGCTCCAGCGTGACATCCCGGCCGAGCACCGTGTCGAAAGCGAGGAACACCGTCTCGGGAGCCACCATGGTCACGCCGCCGCGCATCGCCGCCTCGCGCAGGCGCGCCTGGGCGATGGCCTCGACCTCGGCGAGCTGGACGCGGTCGTTGACCCCCCTCACCTCGGCCTCCGGCGCCAGCACGACGGCAGTGGCGAGGCCATCGGCACGCGCGAGCGCCACCGCATCGGTCAGATAGTACTCGCCTTTCGCATTGGCCTTGCCGATGCGCTTCAGGAGCGCGAGCGCCGTGCCACCGGCGAGCGCCATCAACCCGCCATTGCAGAGCCTGATGGCGCGCTGGGCCTCGCTCGCCTCTTTCTCCTCGACGATGGCGGCAAGGGACCCGCCCTCCATCACGAGTCGGCCATAGCCGAAGGGATCGGCCGCCTCGAAGCCGAGCACCGCGACCGCCGCGCCATCGGCCAGTGCAGCCCGCAGCCGGCCGAAGGTCTCCGGCGTCACCAGCGGCGTGTCGCCGAAGGCGACGATGACGTCGTCGAAGCCGCGCGCGAGGGCCGCCTCGGCATGCAGCACGGCGTGGGCCGTGCCGAGCCGCTCGGTCTGGACGTGGATCGAGGCGTCGGGCTTCAGCCGGCGCGCCTCGGCGGCGACGTCCTCCCGGTCCGGGCCGACCACCACCGCCGCCGCCGTACCGCCAGCAGCCGCGACAGCGCGCAGAACGTGGCCCACCATCGACAGCCCCGCCACCTCGTGCAGCACTTTGGGCCTGGCGGATTTCATCCGCGTCCCCTCGCCTGCGGCGAGCACGATGGAGAGGCAGGTGCGCTCGGTCATATCAGTCATTTCGTTGGTCATCGAGAGACGACGGGAGAGCGGCGATACCGTTGGCGACCCAAGAACCGATATCCCGCACGGTTAAGGCGGGATACCGATGATAGGAGAGGTCTTTCCCTAAACCGAGAACCCGAAAAAATCGGTTATTGAAGGGTGAGATCAGATCGCCCTCTGAGGGGCTGTAGTCTGTCCACCGAAACTCGGGTGGAAACTGGACGCCGTGAGTGTCCAGCAAAAATTCTAGGAACTCGTAGAAATTATCTCCATCGATCCTCAGATCCTGGAGAATACGCGAATCCGGCTTCAAATCCCTAAGCTGATGATCGTGGGGAAAATTCGATTCCTTGATGACCTTCATGCCTAAAAGGCCGTAGTCGCTCTCATCCCCCGGCTGCATGGGCTAGCTGAGGCCCTTCGCCAGCCGGTCGAAGGCAACGAGTGTCGCGAGAAGCCCCTCCATCTGCTTCAGCGGCACCATGTTGGGGCCGTCGGAGGGCGCCTTGTCCGGGTCCGGATGGGTCTCGATGAACACGCCGGCGACGCCGACCGCCACCGCCGCCCTGGCGAGCACCGGGACGAATTCGCGCTGGCCGCCGGAAGACGAGCCCTTGCCGCCGGGCTGCTGCACCGAGTGGGTGGCGTCGAAAATGACCGGGGCCCCCGTCGTCTCGGCCATGATCGGCAGCGCCCGCATGTCGGAGACGAGCGTGTTGTAGCCGAAGGACACGCCGCGCTCGGTCACCATGACACCGGAATTGCCGGCCTCGCGGATCTTGGCGGCCACATTGGCCATGTCCCAGGGGGCGAGGAACTGGCCCTTCTTGACGTTGACGACGCGGCCGGTCTCGGCTGCCGCCACCAGAAGATCGGTCTGCCGGCACAGGAAGGCGGGGATCTGCAGGATGTCGACCACCTCCGCCACCGGCGCGCACTGGTCGATCTCGTGGATGTCGGTGAGGACCGGCAGGCCGAGCCGCTCCTTGACCTCGGCGAAGATCGGCAGCGCCGCCGACAGCCCGATGCCGCGCGAGGACTTGCCGGAGGTACGGTTCGCCTTGTCGAAGGAGGACTTGTAGACGAGGCCGATGCCGATCCGCGCCGTGATCTCCTTGAGGGCCGAAGCCACCTCCAGGGCGTGATCACGGCTTTCCATGGCGCAGGGGCCGGCGATGAGAGTCAGCGGCAGGCGGTTGCCGAAGCGCACGCCGCCGACATCGACGGTCGCCTGTTCGAGAGCTGCAATCACGACTGTGTCCCTTCTCGCGCCGCATCGGCGAGGCTGGTCTGCCCGGGCGGGTTCTCGCAGACCCGCCCGGGCCGATCAACCCGAGATGGGATGACCGCCGCGCCTCGTCAATCGACGATGGCGTGCGGGATGAAGCAGGAGGTATTGCCGGTGACGAGGCCGGCATCCTCGCGGATGCCGATTCCGGCCGGGTCCTGGTCGATGATCCACGAACCGATCACCGGCCGCATGCCGTCGAAAACCACATCCGGCGCCAGCGCCTGGATGATCCGCGGCAGGGTGTCGTAGGGGCCCTCGGGCGCCACCACCGTCACGCCGTCCCGGCGGATCTCCACATTGGCGCCCTCGCGCGAGAAGATCGGCTTGGCGACATGGTCGCGGCCGATGGCGGAGGCTGCCGGATCGCCCTCGTAATAGCTCTCGAGCAGGTTCGGATGGCCGGGCGACATCTTCCACAGCTCGGGCAGGATCGCCTTGGTGGACAGCAGCATCTTCCACGGCGGTTCGATCCACACCGTGGGCGAGCCGGGCATGGCCGCCCCGAACTCCTCGTGGATCAGCCATTCCCACGGATAGAGCTTGAACAGCGTCTTGATCTCGCGGTTGTCCTCGTCGACGAAGCGCCCTCCACCGTCGAGGCCGATCGAGGCGATGTCGAGGAGCACGACCTGATGGCCTGCCTCGCCGGCGCACTCGGCCATGTATTCGACGTTCTTGCGGTCCTCGAGCTCCTCGGAAAAGGCCGTCATGTGCAGCAGCCCGGCCGTCGGCCAGGCCGAAAACCGCGCGATCAGCTGGTCGTGCAGGCTGTTGAACTGGTCGGCGCCCTGCGGCAGCAGGCCCGCCTTGATCCGGTCCTCGAGCCAGTACCACTGGAAGACCGACGCCTCGTAGAGCGAGGTCGGCGTGTCGGCGTTGAATTCCAGCAGCTTGGGCGGGCTCTTGCCGTCATAGACCAGATCGAAGCGGCCATAGAGGCTCGGATCGTGCCGGTCCCAGCTCTGCGCGATCCAGTCCCAATAGGTCGAGGGGATGTTCAGGCGCTTGAGATATTCCTCGTCGCGGACGGCGCGGCCGGCCCATTCACCGCAAAGCGCCACCAGCTCGCTGGTGCCCGCCTCGATATCGTCCTCGATCTGGCGCAGGGTGAACCGGTAATGGGCCCGCTCGTCCCAGTAGCGCTCCCCGCCCGGCATGGCATAGGCGAAGCCATATTCGTCGGCGAGCGCCTGCCAGTTGGGCCGTTCGGCGATGGCGATCCGCTGCATGTCATCCCCCCCTGGATGAGCTGGAGAAGCTTCGGGCCGTCGACCCGAAGCCGGAACGGCTGACGCCCTGGCTCTGGCTCGAGGCCGTGCCGGACGTGTTGGAGCCGGCGGACGAGCCGCTGCTGCCGCCGCCCCAGAACACCGAGCGGCTGGAACTCGAGGACCGGCAGGTGTTGCGGGCGGTGAATGGCTGGCCGAGCGCGGTGAGATAGGCCGACCCCGCCCCCGCGGTCAGGGTCTCGATGGACCACGGTCCCGACGTTCCCCTCCGGGTCAGTCCGACCGCCTGGGCGCCGCGGGCGAAGGCCGCACCGCATTGCGGTCCCGACTGGATCGCCTCGCATTGGGTGATCGACACCGCGATCTGGCTCGCCGTGCAGTCGGGGCGGGTGCCGCCGAGACCGAAGCCGTTGGTGGCCGTGATGGCACCGATACCGAGCAGCGCCGCAGTACCGATGCCGACGGGACCGAGCAGTACCGAGCGCTTCTGCGTCGGGGCCGCCGCAGCCTCCACCCTCACCTGCGGCTTCGGGAGATTGCGCTTCTGCCGCTTGCCGAAGGGAGGCTTTGGGTCCGCCATGGGTGCCTCCTCACGTCGTCATCGAGGCGGCGGCGAGTTGGCCGCCGGTGACCGAGACGGCGGCGAGCCAGATGCCGGCGGAGATTTCCTGCCGCTCGATCCGCCCGCTGAGATCGTCGATGATGAGCCGCGCGAGGTAATAGATGGCGATCTGGACGATCAGCGAGACGGTGGCCCAGAGCGTATTGTCGAGGATCGAGACGGAAAACTCGACCGAGGCCGCCAGCGGCAGGGAAAAACCGATCAGGCTGCCGGCGAGCGAGATTGCCGCCGCCGTATTGCCCTGCCGGATCAGCGCGAACTCGTTGTGATGGGTGATCTTCGTGTAGATGGCGCCGAAAATAACCAGGAACAGCACGGCCAGCACATAATGCGCCAAGAAGGCCGGAAACCCCGACAGATATTCCGTAATGACCACGAGCCCCTCCCAAACCGTTGCCGCCGCAGGCTAGCCGCGGTCCGGGCCGCCCGCTAGCCTCGCCCGAAGACCGGCACGACCACCTCCGGTGGCCCCGGCCTGAGGCAGAAGCCGCTGGCGCGCGGCACGAATCCGGTGGCGCCACTGGCGGGCTGGCAGGAAAGGTAGCGGTCCTCGCATTGCTGCCGCATGTCGAAGACGGGGCCGTTCTGTAACAGGCGCCGATCGGCCTCGCCCATGAGCGCCGCGCACCGGGCCGCGTCGATTCCACCGGCGGTGCAGGCCGCGACGGAGCGCAAGACCGGAGCGCCCGCACAGTCGCCGCCGGTGGCGATGACATAGGCGACGATGGCGCCGGCCGTCAGGATCAGGGCCGAGCCGACGACCGCGACAGGTTTCATCACACGAGCCGCGACTGCGCCTTGGCCGCCTCGATGAAGGAGCGGAACAGGGGATGCGGCTCGAAGGGGCGGCTCTTCAGCTCCGGGTGATACTGCACGCCGATGAACCAGGGATGGTCGGGATATTCGATCGTCTCCGGCAGAACGCCGTCCGGCGACAGCCCGGTGAAGACGAGGCCCTTGTCCTCCAGCCGCTTGCGGTAATCGAGATTGACCTCGTAGCGATGGCGGTGGCGCTCGGAGATGACGTCGGAACGGTAGATCGCCGCGATACGCGAATCCGGCTTCAGGTGGGCGGTATAGGCACCGAGGCGCATCGTGCCGCCGAGATCGCTCGCCGCCGTGCGCTTCTGCAACTCGTTCCCCCGCAGCCACTCGGTGAGGAGGCCGACCACGGGCTCCGGCGTCGGGCCGAATTCGGTCGAATTGGCCTGCGGAACGCCGGCGAGGTTCCGCGCCGCCTCGATCACCGCCATCTGCATGCCGAAGCAGATGCCGAAATAGGGAACCTTGCGCTCCCGGGCGAAGCGGGCCGCACGGATTTTGCCCTCGGCGCCGCGCTGGCCGAAACCACCGGGCACCAGGATGCCGTGGACGTCCTGCAGATAGGGCGAGGGATCCTCGTGCTCGAAGACCTCGCTCTCGATCCACTCAAGATTCACCTTCACCTTGTTGGCGATGCCGCCATGGGCGAGCGCCTCGATCAGCGACTTATAGGCGTCCTTCAGGCCGGTATACTTGCCGACGATGGCGATATTGACCTCGCCCTCGGGATTATGGACCCGCGCCGACACGTTATCCCAGCGCCGCATGTCGGGCTCGCCGACGACCTCGATCCCGAAGGCGCGCAGCACCTCGTCGTCGAGCCCCGCCTGGTGATAGGCGAGCGGCACGTCGTAGATCGAGCCGGCATCGCGCGCCTCGACAACCGCCGAGGGCCGAACGTTGCAGAACAGCGCCAGCTTCTTGCGCTCGCCTTCCGGGATCGGCCGGTCGCAGCGGCAAAGCAGGATGTCAGGCGCGATGCCGATCGAGCGCAGTTCCTGCACCGAATGCTGGGTCGGCTTGGTCTTCAGCTCGCCCGCCGAGGCGATGTAGGGCAGCAGGGTCAGGTGAACATAGATACTGTCGCCCTCGGGCAGTTCATTGCCGAGCTGGCGGATCGCCTCGAAGAAGGGAAGCCCCTCGATATCGCCCACCGTGCCGCCGATCTCGACGAGGACGAAGTCGAAGCCCTCGTTGCCGGTGCGCACGAAGTCCTTGATGGCGTCAGTCACGTGCGGAATCACCTGGATCGTGGCGCCGAGATAGTCGCCGCGCCGCTCCTTGGTGATGATGTCCTGGTAGATCCGCCCCGTGGTGATGTTGTCGGCCCGGGTGCAGGGACGGCCGGTGAAGCGCTCGTAATGGCCGAGGTCGAGATCGGTCTCGGCGCCGTCGTCGGTGACGAAGACCTCGCCGTGCTGGGTCGGGCTCATCGTGCCCGGATCGACGTTGAGATAGGGGTCGAGCTTGCGCAGGCGGACCGTATAGCCACGGGCCTGCAGGAGGGCGCCGAGGGCCGCCGAGGCCAGACCCTTGCCCAGGGACGAGACCACGCCGCCGGTGATGAAGATGTACCGCGTCATGGGGCTTCTTCCTTAAGGCGCAACGACCGATTCGGACAGCGGGGCGACCGACGGACTGCGTCTTGTCCCCCACAAAAAAGGGCCGGTTTCCCGGCCCTGTCTCGGATCGTCGTGCTTGCCGCCGGCACAGCCGGCTTGCAATGGGTGGAAACGGACTTCTGTGGCCCGTCCCCAACTAAAATGCGGCGTTCAGGGACGCGGCGCCGGGGCCGCCGGTGCGGCCGGCGGCTGCGACAGGCCGCGCAGGCCCTCGAGCATGCCGGTGCCGCCCTGTCCACCGCCGGACTGCGGGACCTGCGGCGTGGCGGGAGCCGCCGGAACGCCGGGCGTCGCCGGGGCCGTGGTCGCCGGCCGGTCGAGCAGCGAACGCGGCCCGCGGGCCTGCGTCGCCAGATAGGCCAGCGTGATGGAGGTGATGAAGAAGCCCGTGGCCAGGATGGCCGTCGCCCGCGTCAGGACGTTGCCGGAGCCGCGCGAGGACATGAAATTGCCGCCGCCGCCGCCCATGCCGAGGCCGCCGCCTTCGGAGCGCTGGAGGAGGACCACGACGATCAGTGCAAGCACGATCATCAGGTGAACGACGAGAATGACGGACTGCATGGCCGCGCAATTGTCCTTGGCTCGAAAGAATGGGCGTCTCTACACGATCGGGCGGGGCTTGCCTACCCCGCCGCGCCGGCCTGGATATGGGGAGGCCCGGCGCCGTCAGCCAGCCTCGTCGGACTGCACCGCCCTGCCCCCGCCCGAGACCCCGGGATCGAGGTGCCAGAAGATCCAGGCCGAGGCGCTGGTGATGAGGCCGATGGTGACGAAGGTGGCCTGGAAGGCGGGGACCGCCGAGCCGGCGATTCCCCCGGCGAAATGGGTGGTGAACGTCGCGAGCAGCGCCCCGGCTACCGTCACACCGAGGCTCATGGACAGCATCTGCACCATCGAGAACAGGCTGTTGCCGCTGCCCGCCCCGGCGGGGTCGAGGTCGCGCAGCGTCACCGTGTTCATGGCCGTGAACTGGAACGAGTTGACCGCGCCGTAACAGCCAAGAAGGACGAGCATCGCCGGCAGCGACAGGAGCGGCATGAAGGCGAACGCCGCCTGCAGGCAGCCGAGCACCAGGGTGTTGACGACGAGAAACCGCCGGTAGCCGTAGCGGGTAATGAGCCGGGTGACGGCGCGTTTCGCCGTCATCGCCATGGCAGCGACCGGGAGCATCATCATGCCTGCCTCCGCCGGGCTGCGCGCCAGACCCACCTGCAGCAGCAGCGGAATGAGGAAGGGCATGGCCCCCGAACCAATGCGCGCGAAGAGATTGCCGAGAAGCCCGACCGTGTAGGTGTGGATGCGGAACAGGGAGAGCGGAAACAGCGGCGCGGGATGGCGCTGGGCATGCAGGAAATAGCCGACGATCAGCGCGAAGGCGAAGACGAGCAGCACCAGCACCGTGGCGCGTTCGAAGCCGAAATCGGTCAGCCCGTCGAGCGAGAAGGACAGCGCCACCATGCCGAGCGACAGCATGAGATAGCCGAGCATGTCGAAACGACCGATGCCGGGATTGCGGCTCTCCGGCATGTAGAGGACGGTCAGCACCACGCCGACGAGGCCGACCGGCAGGTTGATGAGGAAGATCCAGTGCCAGGAGGCCGTCTGCACCAGCCAGCCGCCGAGCGTCGGGCCGATCAGGGGCCCGATCAGGCCGGGAATGGCGACGAAGCTCATGGCCGGGAGGAACTGGTCGCGCGGCACGTTGCGCAGCACCACCAGGCGGCCCACCGGCAGCAGCATGGCACCTCCGGCGCCCTGCACGACGCGCGACAGGACGAGCTGGGTGAGCGAGGTGGAGGCCGCGCAGGCCACCGACCCCACCGTGAACAGCACGATGGCCGCGAGGAAGACGTTGCGGCTGCCGAACCGGTCGGCGAGCCAGCCCGAGGCCGGGATCAGCATGGCCATGGTGAGCGAATAGGCGATGATCACCGAGTGCATGCTCAGCGGGCTTTCGCCCAGCGCCCGCGCCATGGACGGCAGCGCCGTGTTGACGATGGTGGAATCCAGCGTCTGCATGAAGAAGCCGACGGCGACGATCCACAGGAGGATCCTGAAACTTCCGCCGTCGGCCTGGGTCATGCGGGCAACCTCAGCGATAGGCGGCCGCGATGGCCAGGAAGTCGGCGGCCTTGAGGCTCGCCCCGCCGACCAGCGCGCCGTCGACATTCTCGACCGCCATCAGCTCCTTGGCATTGGCCGGCTTCACCGACCCGCCATAGAGGATGCGGATGCCGGCGGCCTGTTTGCCGTGGCGGGAGACCAGCTTGCGGCGGATCAGGGCATGGACCTCGGCGACATCGGCGGCTGTCGGGGTCAGGCCCGTGCCGATGGCCCAGACCGGCTCGTAGGCGACAATGATAGTCGCCGGCGTCGCATGCTCGGGCACCGAACGCGCCACCTGCCGCCCGACCACCGCCAGCGCCTTGCCGGCTTCGCGCTCCTCGCGCGTTTCGCCGACGCAGACGATGGCGACCAGGCCGGCGCGCAGCGCCGCCGCGGCCTTGGCGGCCACCAGCGCATCGGTTTCCTTGAAATACTGCCGGCGTTCGGAATGGCCGACGATCACCGCCGTCGCCCCGGTATCGGCCAGCATCTCGGCGGAGACCTCGCCGGTGAAGGCGCCGGCGGCTTCGGGATGGCAGTCCTGGCCGCCGATGGCAACGCGCGAGCCAAGGGCGGTCGCCGCCGCCGTGAAGACCAGCGGCGCCGGCGGGCAGATCATCAGGTCGACCTTGCCACGCAGGCTGGCGTCGTAGCCTTCGGCGAGAGCCGCCAGTTCCTTCAGCGCGGCGCGGCTGCCGTTCATTTTCCAGTTGCCGGCGACGAGCGGGCGCACACCCATGACGAACTCCCCGAGAGTGATGAAAATGGAATGGCCGGCTGCCTAGCAGAAGCTGCAGAACGGCACCACCTGCCATGCTTGCCCCTCAGGGGCGCCGTCACTATGCTCCGCCGACTTTTTCGCCCCCTCGCGGCCCTCGTCGCCGCCCGCAGGAGATCCGCCCGGCATGTTGACCGGCCTTCGCAGCGCCTTCGAGAAGGGCTTCGCCCGCTTCATCCTCATCGCCCTGATGAGCATCCTCGTGCTGTCCTTCGCCGTCTGGGGGATCGGCGACATCTTCCGTGGCGGCACGGCGACGACCGTCGCCAGTGTCGGCGGCACGCAGATCACGGTCCAGAACTTCCAGAACGCCTATAACCGCGAGGTGCAGAATCTCGGCCGCATGGTCGGCCGCGGCATCACGCCCGATCAGGCCCGCCAGTTCGGCATCGACCAGCGCGTGCTCAACCAGCTCATCACCGAGGCAACGCTCGACGAACGCGGCCGCCAGCTCGGCCTCGGCATCGACGACGAGACGATCCGCGCCCGCATCGTCTCGACGCCGCAATTCCGCGGCCCGACCGGCCAGTTCGACCGCACGGCCTTCACCGAGGTCCTGCGCCAGTTCGGCTTCACCGAACAGTCCTTCATCGAGCAGGAGCGCCGGCTTGCGGTGCGCCAGCAGATCGCCGGCGCCGTTTCAGAAAAGCTCGGAACGCCGCGCGTGCTGATCGACGCCATGACGCGGTTCCAGAACGAAACCCGTCAGGCCCAGTACGTCGTGCTCGGCGCGGCCCAGGCCGGCGAGGCTCCCGCCCCCGATGCGGCGACGCTGCAGGCCTATTTCGACACCAACAAGGCGATGTTCCGCGCCCCCGAATACCGCAAGCTGGTGCTGCTCACCCTGTCGCCGCAGGAACAGCTCGGCTTCCAGCAGGTTCCGGACGAGCAGGTCGCCGAGGAGGTCGCACGCCTGCGGGAGGTCGCCGAGCGTCGCACCGTCCAGCAGCTCACCTTTCCGACGCCGGAGGAGGCGCAGGCCGCCGCCGATCGCCTGAAGGGCGGCGTCTCGTTCGAGGACCTCGCGAAAGAGCGCAATGTCGCCGATACCGACCTGACCCTGGGCAATCTCTCGCGAAGCCAGATCGCCGATCCGGCCGTGCGCGACGTCGCCTTCGGCCTCGCCACCGGTGCGGTCAGCGAGCCGGTGCGCGGCCGCTTCGGTACCGTGCTGCTGCGGGTGACCGCCATCGAGCCCTTCAACGAGGGTCAGGCGATGGAACAGGCGCGCATGACCATCGCCACGACCATGGCCCGCAACGCCGTCAACGATTTGCACGATCGCATCGAGAAGGAGCGCTCCTCCGGACTGCCGCTCACCGATATCGCTGCCAAGGTCGGCCTCACCGTCACCACCGTCGATGCCGTCGACCTGCAGGGCCGTGATCCCGCCGAGGTGCAACTCAACTTGCCCGGTGCCGCCGATTTCCTGCCGACCGCCTTCCGCGCCGAGGTCGGCCTGGAGAACGAGCCGGTGAACAACCGCACCAGCGGCCTGTGGGTCTGGTACGAGGTCGCCGCTGTCACCCCCGCCCGCGACCGCACGCTCGACGAGGTGCGTTCCCAGGTCGAGGCGCGCTGGCGCGAGGACGAGGTCAAGATCCGCATCGGCAAGGCCGCCGACGTCATGGCGACGGCCCTCCGCGAGGGCAAGCCGCTGGCCGAGCTCGCCCAGGCGGCAGGCCTTGAGGTGAAGACAACCCCGGCCATCCGGCGCAGCGCCACCGACGGCGTCTGGGGCGCCAGCGCCATCCAGATGCTCTTCGCCACCCCCCAGGGCCAGAGCGCCAATGCCCCCGCCGCCGACGGCATCGACCGCATCGTCTTTGTGACGACCGAGGTCGCCCTGCCGGCGGATGCCACGCTGGACGAGCGGACGCGCGACCAGCTCTCGCAATCGATCGAGGACGACGTCCTCGCGCAGTATATCGCCCGGCTGCAGCGGGACTTCGGCTCCAGCGTCAACCGCACGCTGCTCAACCGGGCAGTCGGCGGTACGGCCGATGCCCGCTGAGGCGGCAGCGACAACGAGGACGTCATGCAGATCGAACCGGCCTTCGAGGCCTTCCAGCCCCTCCACGCCGCGGGACAGCCGCAGGTGGTGTGGACGACGCTGGTGTCCGATCTGGAGACGCCGGTTTCCGCCTATCTGAAGATCGCCGGGTCGCGCACCAATGCCTTCCTGCTCGAATCGGTCGAGGGCGGCGCCATCAAGGGGCGCTATTCGATCCTCGGCATGGAGCCGGACCTGATCTGGCGCTGCCGCGGGTCGGTGGCCGAGATCAACCGCCGCCCCGGCGCCGACCGCAACGCCTTCGTGCCCCTGCCCGAGGCGCCGCTGACCGAATTGCGCAAGCTTCTGGCTGACAGCCGCATAGCCATTCCCGAGACGTTGCCGCCCATGGCGGCCGGCGTCTTCGGCTATCTCGGCTACGACATGGTGCGGCAGATGGAGCATCTGCCCAACGTGCCGCCGGACCCGCTCGGCCTAGCCGACGCGCTCTTCATCCGCCCGACCGTCGTCCTCGTCTTCGATGCGGTGAAGGACCAGATCACCGTGGTCACGCCGGTGCGCCCGCAGGCCGGCCAGAGCGCGAAACAGGCCTATGACCAGGCCGTCAACCGGCTCGGCGCGGTGCTCGACGCCCTCGACGGACCGCTCGACAAGCAGACCCCCCTGCCCGACCATGCCGAGATCATGGCGGGCCTCGTCTCCAACACGCCCGAGGCGGACTATTCCGCCATGGTCGACCGGGCAAAGGACTACATCGCCGCCGGCGACATTTTCCAGGTCGTACTGTCGCAGCGCTTCTCGACGCCCTTCACCCTGCCGCCCTTCTCGCTGTACCGGGCACTGCGCAGGGTCAATCCCTCACCCTTCCTCTACTATCTCGCCTTCGACGGCTTCTCGGTCGCCGGCTCCTCCCCGGAAATCCTCGTGCGGGTGCGCGACGGTCGCGTCACCATCCGCCCGATCGCCGGCACGCGACCGCGCGGTGCGACGCCCGCCGAGGACAAGCGCCTCGGCGAGGAACTGCTCGCCGATCCCAAGGAACGCTCAGAACACCTCATGCTGCTCGATCTCGGCCGCAACGATGTCGGCCGGGTGGCGCAGATCGGCACCGTGGAAGTCACCGACAAGTTCTTCCTCGAGCACTATTCCCACGTCATGCACATCGTCTCGAACGTCGAAGGCGAACTCGACCTGCGGCATGACCTGATCGACGCTCTCGCCGCCGGCTTTCCGGCCGGCACGGTCTCCGGTGCGCCCAAGGTGCGGGCCATGCAGATCATCGACGAGTTGGAGAAGGAAAAGCGCGGCCTCTATGCCGGCTGTGTCGGCTATTTCTCCGCCACGGGGGCGATGGACACCTGCATTGTCCTGCGCACCGCCGTGGTCAAGGACGGACAGATGTATGTCCAGGCCGGCGCCGGCATCGTCGCCGACAGCGTCAACGCCATGGAACAGGCCGAGTGCGTCAACAAGGCCAAGGCCCTCGTCCATGCCGCCGACGAGGCGGTGAAGACGGCGGCCCGCGTCGGGAGGGGCCAGTGAAGATCACCCTCATCGACAATTATGACAGCTTCACCTGGAACCTCGTCCACTATATCGGCGGCCAGGAGATCGGCGGCGTCAGGCCCGAGGTTGCCGTCATCCGCAACGACAAGACCACGGCCGATGCCGTGATCGCCACCGATCCCGACGCCATCGTGCTGTCGCCCGGCCCCTGCACGCCGAACGAGGCCGGCATCTGCCTCGATCTCATCGCCAGGGCTTCCGACCGCATCCCGATGTTCGGCGTCTGCCTCGGCCACCAGGCCATGGGCCAGAGCTTCGGTGGAACCGTGATCCGCGCGCCGAAGCCGATGCACGGCAAGATGTCGACCATTTCGCACGAGGGCCGCAGCGTCTTCCGCGGGATCAACGGCCCCTTCCAGGCGACGCGCTATCATTCGCTCACCGTCGACCGTGCCGCCTGGCCCGACGATCTCGCGATCACCGCCGAATCCGAGGATGGCGTCGTCCAGGGCCTGATGCATCGCTCGCGGCCCGTCCACGGCGTGCAATTCCACCCCGAGAGCATCGCCTCCGAGCACGGGCATCGCATGATCGCCACCTTCCTCGACATCGCGGCCGCTTGGAACCGCAGCCAGGGACGCCGCTGATGGAACAGTTCAAGAGCCTGATCGCCAAGGCGGCGACCGGCACGCCGCTGACGCGCGACGAGGCCGCCGCCGCCTTCGACCAGATCATGTCGGGCAATGCCACGCCCTCGCAGATCGGCGGCTTCCTGATGGCGCTGCGGGTGCGCGGCGAGACGGTCGACGAGATCACCGCGGCGGTCGCGACCATGCGCGCCAGGATGGTCCGGGTCGACGCGCCGGCGGATGCCGTCGACGTGGTGGGCACGGGGGGCGACGCCTCCCACTCCCTCAACATCTCCACCTGCGCCGCCCTCATCGTCGCCGGCGCCGGCGTGCCCGTCGCCAAACACGGCAACCGCGCCCTGTCGTCCCGATCGGGTGCGGCGGACTGCCTGATGGCCCTCGGCGTCAAGATCGACCTCACCCCCGACGGCATCGCCCGCTGCATCCGCGAGGCGGGCATCGGCTTCATGTTCGCCCCGGCCCACCACCCCGCCATGAAACATGTCGGCCCGACCCGCGTGGAACTCGGAACCCGCACCATCTTCAACCTGCTCGGCCCGCTGTCGAACCCGGCCGACGTGAAGCGGCAGATGGTCGGCGTCTTCTCCGGCCAATGGGTCGACCCGCTGGCCGCCGTGCTCGCCAATCTCGGCTCCACTCATGCCTGGGTGGTCCACGGTTCGGATGGCCTCGACGAACTGACGGGCACCGGCCCGAGCGCCGTCGCCGAACTCAAGGGCGGCCGCATCACCAGCTTCACCGTCCAGCCCTCCGATGTCGGTCTCGGTCTCTGCCAGCCCGGCGACCTCAGGGGCGGCGATGCCGCCCACAACGCCATGCAGTTGCGCGCTGTCCTCACCGGCGCGCGCAATGCCTATCGCGACGTCGCCGCCCTCAATGCTGCCGCGGCACTGGTCGTCTCTGGCCGCGCCGCCACCCTGCCCGACGGCTTCGCCATGGCCATAGCGGCGATCGACACCGGTGCTGCGGCGAAGACGCTCGACCGTCTCGTCGCCATCTCGGCAACGGCCTGATCCCATGGCCGATATCCTGAAGACCATCGAGGCCTACAAGCTGGAGGAGATCGCCGCGGCCAAGCGCGCGCGTTCCTTCGCCATGATCGACGCCGAGGCCCGCGCCGCAGCGCCCGTGCGGTCCTTTGCCGGCGCCATCACCGACAAGATTGCGGCGGGCGCGACCGCCCTGATCGCCGAGATCAAGAAGGCGAGCCCGTCCAAGGGGCTCATCCGCGCCGATTTCGACCCCCCGGCCCTGGCCCGCGCCTATGAAGCCGGCGGCGCGGCCTGCCTCTCCGTGCTCACCGACGCGCCGTCGTTTCAGGGCGCCCCGGAATTCCTCACCGCGGCGCATGCCGCCTGCGGTCTGCCCGCCCTGCGCAAGGATTTCATGCACGACACCTACCAGGTGGCGGAAGCCCGCGCCTGGGGCGCCGACTGCATCCTTGTGATCATGGCCTCGGTCGATGACGCGCTGGCAGCCGACCTCGTCGCCGCCGCCACCGACTACGGCATGGACGCGCTGATCGAGGTCCATGACGAGGCCGAGCTCGACCGGGCGCTCGCCCTGCCCTCGCGCCTGATCGGCATCAATAACCGCAACCTCAGGACCTTCGAGGTGACGCTGGAAACCGCCGAGCGGCTCGCACCGCGCATTTCCGCGGACCGGATCGTCGTCGGCGAAAGCGGGATTTTCGTCTCATCGGACGTCGCACGCCTGCGCGCAGTGGGCATCCGCACCCTGCTCGTCGGCGAGAGTTTGATGCGCCAGGCTGACGTTGCGGAAGCAACCAGACGCCTCCTCACGTAACGCCACGCCGCCGACCGTGTCTTTCCGCAGCGCCTGCGTCGAAATCCGCAAGTTCACAGTAAACAGATCACTAATTCGCGCGTGAAAACACTTTAATAATTGATTCACGCGCGATTCCGAATGCTTATTTCGTGTCGCCTAATCTCACCCCTGGTCGCAGATTGGGGGTCGCCACGCGATGTGGAACAAAATCCTTAGGTTCAAGAACGATCGTCGCGGCGCCATCGCCGTCGCCTTCGCCGTCGCACTCTATCCCATCCTCATGATGATCTGCGCGGCAGTGGATCTCAGCCGCCATGGACAGCAGCAGGCGCGCCTGCAGGCGGCCCTCGACGCCGCCGCCCTGTTCGTCGCCAGGCTCGTCGCCGACGGCAAACCCCCGGCCGATATCACCGCCGCCGCACGTGCCTTCGTCATCGGCAACATCAACCCCTCGGAGATGTCGAACCTCGTCATCAATGCCTCGATGGACAACACCAATGTCTTCGTGACCGGCAGCGGCCAGCTGAATCCGGTGATGGCCAATATCCTGAGTGCCGGCGACCTAATGATCCGTGGCAATGCGGGCGCGACCTGGCGCACAAAGAAGATCGAACTGGTTCTCGTCCTCGACAATACCGGCTCGATGTCGGGCTCGGGCAAGATGACGGCGCTGAAGACGGCGGCGAAGAACCTGATCGACACGATGGCGATCGTCTCCAACAAGCCCGATGCCGTGCGCATCGGCATCGTGCCATTCGACGTGCAGGTCCGCCTCGGGACGAGCTACAAGAACGAGAGCTGGCTCACCTATGCGGGAACCAGCATCACCGCCAACTCCTGGACCGGCTGCGTCGCCGACCGCGACCAGAGCCACGACGTCGCCGACACGGCCCCCAATACCGGCGTCCCGGCCACCCTCTTCCCCGCCCGCAACTGCACGAACACCAACTTGACATCGATCATGCCGCTGTCGACCGACTGGACGGCGCTGAAGGCCAAGGTCGACGCCATGTCGCCGGCCGGCAATACCAATGTCACGATCGGGCTGGTCTGGGGCCTTCACATGCTCACCGCCAGCCAGCCGTTGACCACGGCGCGCACCCTCGTCCAGGAACCGGATCTCGAGCGGATCATCATCCTGCTGACCGATGGCGACAACACCCAGAACCGCTGGACCACCAACGGCACCTCCATCGACGCCCGCACCGACCTCGCCTGCACCAACACCAAGGCCAACGGAATCCGGCTCTACACGATCCGCGTGATCAACGGCGACGCTGCCCTGCTGCGCCGCTGCGCCACGACGCCGTCGATGTACTACGACGTCCGTTCGGCCGCCGAACTGGTGCCGGTCTTCCAGCGCATCGCCGCCGAGATCGGCCAGTTGCGCCTGACCCAGTGACGGACAACCGGGCAACTGAACGAAAAAGGCCCGGCGCGATGCGCCGGGCCCCGGGGTCGCAGGCTCACGCCTGCAACGATCACTTCGCCGGAACGAGCTTGCCGAAAGCGGCCTCGTAGGGCTTGAAGACCTCCTTGAAGAGGTCGGTATAGAGCTCGCCGATCTTCGTCGCGCGAGCGACCGAAGCCTCGTAGGCGGCCTTCGCATAGTCCGACTGGACCTCAATGACCTTGTCCAGGCTCTTGACCGCAGCGATCTTCTCGATGGTCGCCGAACCGTCCTCGAAGGACTTCTTGGAATAGTCGACCATCTCGGCGGCAATCGCCTGGTAGCCCTTGGTGAGCACCGTCATCGCCTTCACGGCATTGTCGAGCTGGTCCTTGCCGAGCTTCTGCACGTCGTCGAAATTCTGGGCCATGGCCGCTCTCCTTGCGATAATCCGCCGAATTCGTTTCCCGGCCGGGGACGCCGAGCACCTGTATGCACGCCCTTCTCATAGGCCCCATGCTGCACTGCGTCAATTAACCTTTTTGCACTGCAGCATCATCCGATAGGCCGAGACCTGGCCGCCACGGAAGGCGAAAGCGGGCCGACGAATCGCCGCTTAACCAACTGGCAACCGCGACCGCTTACCGTGCTTGTCAACGGCCCCTGAGGTTCAGGAGCTGCAGTGCCGAGTACGGCTGCGTATCGCCGATTGTGGTGTCGCGTCGCCGGCGGTCCTCCGGGGCCGCCGGTTGTCATGACCGGTCGAAACGCAGCCAGCCCGGTGCGCCAGGGACAGGGTTGCGGACCGGTCGCCAGAAGGCTCCCGGACCCCGCTAGTGATGAGTTCAGGGGTGGCGCTATGGCGACGATGAACGGCGCCGGTCGCGCGGTGTGGAGCCGCATGACCTTCATGGTGGCAGCCGGCATGGCCGCGACGTTGTCGCTCCTCGCCGTGACGCAGGCCGAAGCGCGTCCCCGGCGCTATGGTGGCTATGCTCCCGCCTATTCGGCCATCGTCGTCGACGCCAAGACCGGCGAGACGATCCATGCCGAGGCCGCCGACGCCCAGCGTTTCCCCGCTTCCGTTACCAAGGTCATGACGCTCTATCTGCTGTTCGAGCAGATCGATGCCGGCCGCTTCTCGCTGCAATCACCGCTGCGTGTCTCGGCCGAGGCGGCGCGACAGCCGCCCTCCAAGGTCGGCGTTCGGGCCGGCTCGACCATCACCGTCGAGGAGGCGATCCGTGCCCTCGTCACCAAGTCCGCCAACGATGTCGCCGTCGTGGTCGCCGAGAACATCGCCGGTTCGGAAGAGGCCTTCGGTCACCTGATGACCCGCAAGGCCCGCGCCATCGGCATGAGCCGCACCACTTTCCGCAACGCGTCCGGCCTGCCCGATGCGACCCAGGTGACGACGGCGCGTGATCTCGCGACCCTCGGCCGCGCCATCCAGGATCACTTTCCGACCTATTTCCGCTATTTCCAGACCTATTCATTCGCTTATCGCGGGGTGAATTTCCGCAACCACAATCGCCTGCTCGGCCGTGTCGAGGGCGTCGATGGTATCAAGACCGGCTATACCCGCGCCTCCGGCTTCAACCTGCTGACCTCGGCCCGCCGTGGTCAGCGCCAGATCGTCGCCGTCGTCCTCGGCGGCCGCACCGGTGGCGCTCGCGATGCGCGGATGCGCCAGCTGGTCGATGCCACCTTCCCGCGCGCCTATGCCGGTAACCGCACGGCGCCGATGATCGCCCGTGCCAGCGAGCCGGCCCGCCCCCAGACCCGCATCGCCGTCGCCGCCCAGGTTCCTGTGCCCGGCCGGCGCCAGCCGGTGGCCGAGCCCATGCCGATCACACCGATGGCGGCCGCCGTCATCACCGCCGGCCAGACCCGCGGCGGGGCCTCCACCGGTGCCTCGGCCGCTGCTCCGGTCACCGCAAGCGCCCAGCCGCACCGCCAGGTCATCCGCGCCGAGACCGCACCGCCGCCCGTTGCCGCCACGGTCCTCTCGGCCACCACTTCGCGGCCGGCCATCGCGCCCGCCGCCCCGGCTGCCGCGCCGGTCGCGACCGGCAATCCCAATCCGCGTCCCGGTGTCCTCGGCACGCTCCATGCGTCGCAACTGACCACCGCATCCGTCTCGCCCCGCCCGGTGCAGATGGCCGCCGCCGGCTCGGCCCCTGTCACCGAGCCCCCCCCGGCGCGTCGCGGCGAATGGTCGATCCAGCTCGGCGCCTATCCCACCGAGACCGCCGCGCTCGAGACCCTGAAGGAGGCGCGCGAGGCCTCCGGCCGTCAGCTCGGCGCCGCCGATCCCTATACCGAGAAGGTCGAGGCCCGCGGCATGACGCTGGTGCGCGCCCGCTTCGCCGGCTTCGACCGTTCAGGCGCCGATGCCGCCTGCCGGGCCCTGAAATCCCGCGACTTCGACTGCATCCCCGTCCGCAACTGAGTCAGCGATCCCAACCCGATGACACGCGTTTCAGGAGTTCCGGCCATGACGGTCCAAGAGGGTGTCCTTGGCCTGGTTGACCCGCGAGGCGAGCCACGTCGACCCGCCCTGGTCGGGGTGCAGCTTCTTCATCAGCGCGCGATGCGCGCCGCGGATGGCCTGCTCGTCCGCCCCGGGCTGAAGGCCAAGGATCTGGTAGGCCTCCTCCTCCGTCATCGCGCTCGAGCCCGGCGCGCCGCGCTGCCGCGCACCCGCATCGCCATGAGCGTTTTCACGCCAGGCGGGCTCCCGGCGGTCAAGATAAGCCTCGAGTAGCTGCGCGCTTTCCCCGTCGATCTCGGCAAAGGCCTCGATCAGCCGGGGGAGCGGGATCTGCTCCAGCGTCTGGCCGGCCAGCGAGCCGGCAATGAAGCGGCCGCTCATCTCGCCCGTATCGATGTCCAGCACCATCTCGACGAAGCGCGAACGCACCGTAGAGTTCTGCCGCGGCGTCTTGTTGCCCGCCTGCCCCCAGCCCGACAGCGCCGCCTGGCCCGGCACGATACCGAGCAGGGTCGCGCCCGCCAGAAAGGCTGGCAGCGCCATTTCCCAGCGCCCGCGCGCCAGAAGGAAGATACCGAAGGCGATGACGGCGATGCCGCCGGCCTTCTTCACGGTGCTGGACAGCCATTTGGGATTGGCTCCCAGGATCTGGTTCAGAAGGCCGGAAAAGACGATGAGCGCGATCAGGCCCGCAATGAAATAGGTCATGGGTCCGCTCTAGCGCATCTGGCCGAGGAGGAGCTGCGCGCCGCGCGAGCCCTTGGCCGCATCCGCCAGCGCCAGCCTGCCACCGGAGGCGAAGGCGGCGACTGCCCGCAGCAGTTCGGCCAGTTGGGCCCCCGCCCCCGGGTCGAACCGGGCGAAGGCGCCGCGCGTCAGCCGCGCGATCTCGCGATAGGCGCGCTCGGCGACGGGATCGCCGCCCTCCAGGAACAGGAAGACCGGAACATTGGCCATGGCGAGCCGGCCGGCCTTGGCGCAGAGATCATCGAGGCTCTCCTCCATGGCGTCGCCAACATAGACGACAGCATGGATGCGCCGCTCGGCCGCCTCCTCCGCCGCATGGGCGAGGACGCGGCCGATCTGTGTCTGGCCACCGATGCAGGAGACCTTGGCCATCAGCGCCTTCAGCTTGGCCGCATCCGCCACCCAGCCCGAGGAGCGGCACTCGCCCATGCCCCGGAAGAAGACGAGCTGGATGTCCAGCGTGCCGACCCGCGCGGCCTCCGTGAACATCTGGCCCTGGATTTCCTGCGCCATCCCCCAGGTCGGCTCGCGGCTCGCGGTCGCGTCGAGGGCAAAGACGAGCCGCCCGCGTTCACCCGGCACTTTCGGCGGGCCAACGGCGGCGGCCGTCTTCAGGAAGGCCGAGATATCGGCCGCACCCGAGACGGATACACCACCGGCGCCGGTGCGGCCGGGAGTGACGGTACCGGTCTGCCCCGGCGCGAGAGGATTCTTCTGCGTCATCGGCTGAATTTGGCGAAGGCGGCGTCGAATGCAAGCCGCGATCGTGCCGCCCTGCCGCGGCGGTCTAGGCCACCGCCAGCGATTGCGCCTGCCGGCGCCCGCGCTAGCCTTCTCGCTCTGGTCCTCGAACCCGGTGATCGCGATGAACACCCCTTCCCGTCGCCTCATGCTGTCCGGCGGCCTCGCCGTCGTCTCCGGCGCCGCCCTGGCGCAGAACCCCCATGCCGGCCACGGCCCGCACCATCCCCATCGCGAGGGCCAGTTCGAACGGCTCAATGCGCCGGGTCGCGTCGACATTCCCGACATCCACCATTCCCAGGCCTATGTGACGAGCCCGGTGCCGATGGCTGCCAATCCCGGCCGCTGGCAGGCACGGGCGCCGCTGCCGATCCCGCGCACGGAGATGGCCTGGGCAGTCGGCCGCGAGGGGCGCATGCATCTTGTCGGCGGCTATGCCGAGCAGCGCGTCGACCGGCCCTATCACCACGTCTACGACCCTGCGAGCAACGCCTGGATCACCGCAGCCGAGGTGCCCCGCGGCGCCAACCATGTCGGTGTCGCGGTCTCCGGGACGAAGCTCTACGCCATCGGCGGCTTCATCGAGCAGAACCGCACGCCCCATGCCGAATGTTTCGTCTGGGGCGCCGACGGCGACCGCTGGGCCGCCATCCGTCCCCTGCCCGAGGCCTGCGGCGCCATCGCCTGCATCAACATCGGCGAGCGCATCCACGCCATCGGCGGCGCCATCGGCAACACCTTCGCCAACCGCAAGTCGATCGACTGGCACCTGGTCTACGATCCCAGAGACGACCGCTGGACGCGCCTCGCCCCGATGCCGCTCGGCCGCGACCATGTCGGCATCGTCGCCATCGACGACCGTATCCACCTGATCGGCGGGCGGGTCGACAGCTTCCACACCAATTCCGTCCTCCACCACGTCTATGACCCCAGGGAGGACAAGTGGACGGCCCGCAATCACATGCCGACGCCGCGCTCGGGCCACGGCGCCGTGCTCTTCCAGGGCAGGATCTTCTGCATGGGCGGCGAAGGCTGGAACCGCGTCTACGGCCAGAACGAGGCCTATGATCCCGTCGCCGACCGCTGGGAAGCCTATGCGCCGATGCTGACCCCGCGGCACGGCATGGGCGCGGTGGCGATCGGTGATGCCATCTACGTCGCCGGCGGCGGCCCGCAGATGGGTGGCGGCGTCAAGAGCGCCATCCACGAGGCCTTCACCTTGGCATGAGGCGCGGCAACGGGCCCTGCCGTCACGCGCGAACGGAAACGACTCCATCCGCAATCACTTGCAGCCGCTTCCCGACTCGATTTCTCGGCGCGCCCGCCAGTTGAATCAGCGTCTCAACGACTGGAATCGATCTCCCAGCACCCCGCCGCAACCGATTCTTCCGACTCGTCATTCCGGCGAAACCACCTTGAGGCCGACAATGCCGAGGACGATGAGGCCGATACAGGCGAGGCGCAGCGCGTGGGTGCTCTCGCCGAACAGGAGGATGCCGAGCACGACCGTCCCCACCGTCCCGATACCGGTCCAGATGGCATAGGCGGTGCCGAGCGGCAGCGTCTTCAGGGCGAGACCGAGCAGGAACAAGCTGACCGCCATGCTGGCGACGGTCAGGACGGTCGGGAACGGCCGGGTGAACCCGGCGGTGAACTTGAGGCCAACCGCCCAGCCGATCTCGAACAGGCCGGCGAACAGGAGATAGATCCAGGCCAAGGCAGCCTCCTTCCGTGCGGGGTCGTCCCCAGTGGCGCATCATGATGGCAGGGGCGACCCCGCCCCTCCGAGATAGGCGCCGGGCTATGGCGGACAAGGCAGGCCCCGGTGGGCGGCGCTGCGGATCTCAGAGCTCGTAGAGATAGAAGGCGACCGGCTCGTCCTCGACCGGTCCGAGACGGGTGTAGAGTGCCCGCGCCGGTCGGTTGTCGACTTCGGTGGCGACCCAGGCCTCCTCGCAGCCGCGTGCCCGGCCCAGCGCGAAGACCGCATCCATCAGCCGCCGCCCGATGCCCTGGCGCTGCAGCGCCGGCGTCACGCCGAGATTGTCGACATAGAGCTCGTCCGGCATGTCGGGATGGCGGTGGATCACCGCCGCCACCTGCCCGACCACCTCGCCGTCCCGCAGCGCCAGCACCATGAGATGGTCAGCGGCACTGAGATAGGCGGCGAGCCGCTCGGGCACCACCGCGCCGTCGAAGACCTCCGGCGCCACGCGCTTGAACAGCGCGCGGTCGGCCGTCCCGACAGCGCGGATCTCGATCCGCTCGGGCGTCTGATCCTCAGCCACCGGTGACGCGCGCGACCACGTCGGCCGCCGTCAGCATCTCGCGATCGCCGGTGGCGCGCAGCTTCATCTCCACCTTGCCCTCGGCGAGGCCGCGCGGCCCGATCATCACCTGGTAGGGAATGCCGATCAGGTCGGCGGTGGCGAATTTGGCGCCCGGGCGGTCCTCGCGGTCGTCATAGAGCACGTCGACGCCCTTGGCTGTCAGGGTGCGATAGAGTTCTTCGCAGGCGGCGTCGCAGGCGCTGTCGCCCTGTTTCAGGTTCATCACCGCCACGGTGAAGGGGGCCACCGCCGCCGGCCACTTGATGCCCGCCTCGTCATGGCAGGCCTCGATGATGGCGGCGACGACGCGCGTCGGGCCGATGCCGTAGGAGCCCATATGCACCGGCACCGGCTTGCCGTCAGGCCCCTGCACGGTGGCCTCCATCGGATCGGAATATTTGGTTCCGAAATAGAAGATGTGACCGACCTCGATGCCGCGCGCCGAGACCCGTGAGGCCTCGGGAATGGCGTCATAGGCGGCGGCGTCATGCATCTCATCGGTGGCGGCATAGAGCGAGGTCCATTTCGCCACCGTCGCCTTCACGCCCGCCACATCGTCGAAATCGGTGTCGGCCGGCGGGACGGTGAAGTCGAGATAGTCCTTGTGGCAATAGACCTGGCTCTCGCCGGTCTCGGCCAGGATGATGAACTCGTGGGAGAGGTCGCCGCCGATCGGGCCGGTATCGGCGCGCATCGGGATCGACTTCAGACCGAAGCGCTCGAAGGTCCTGAGATAGGCGAGGAACATCTTGTTGTAGGCATGGACCGCGGCGTCCTTGTCGAGATCGAAGGAATAGGCGTCCTTCATCAGGAATTCACGCGAGCGCATGGTGCCGAAGCGCGGGCGCACCTCGTCGCGGAACTTCCACTGCAGGTGGTAGAGGTTCAGCGGCAGGTCCTTGTAGCTCTTCACATAGGCGCGGAAGATCTCGGTGATCATCTCCTCGTTGGTCGGCCCGAACAGCATCTCGCGGTCGTGCCGGTCGCGGATGCGCAGCATTTCCTTGCCATAGGCGTCGTAGCGGCCGCTCTCGCGCCACAGGTCGGCGGACTGGATGGTCGGCATCAGCAGTTCGACGGCGCCCGAGCGGTTCTGCTCCTCGCGCACGATGGCCTGGACCTTGTTCAGCACCCTGAGGCCGAGCGGCAGCCAGGCATAGATCCCGGCACTCTCCTGCCGGACCATGCCGGCGCGCAGCATCAGGCGGTGGGAGACGATCTCGGCTTCCTTCGGCGTCTCGCGCAGGATCGGCAGGAAATAGCGGGACAGACGCATCGAAGACCTCGGCAAGGCATGGCGGTGGCGGCCGCGAACGGGGCGCGGGAGGCGGAATTGACCCTCTTTTGCCGGCGGAAGCAAGATGCAAGGCCGGCTGAGGAGGGCTTCGCCATCGTCGGCCTTGCGGCGGCACCCGCCCGATGGCTGGCCGCCGCCAGGGCAGCCGGCCAAAAAAGGAAAGGCGGGATCATGGATCCCGCCTCCTCTAGGTCATGCCAGTGAAGATCGACGTCGCGGAGTATCGCGCCTGCCGTCTCCTTTTTATATCCCGTGACGAAGGTCCTTCCGAACCTGCACCACAGGGGGTCTTCCTCCCAAGACCTGAGCCATGAAGCCTTTCCGCGATCGCGCGCAGGGGCCTCTTTCTTGCAGCAAGGGAAGGCTAGACGACATAAAAAGCTTTGTCACCAACGTGGGCAGCCGGTGGCGAAAAAAAGTGCAGAAGAGACGATCCGTAAGAATACCTACAAAACCTTGCGCTGCGCTGCAGCATACAGGGCCGGCAGCCGCTCATCCGACGACGGCGCGCGGCAGGAAGGGAATGTCGTCGAGGGTCACGAAGCCATAGGTGAAGTTCAGATAGTAGAGCGTGAACACCACGGCGGCGACAATGGTTGTCGCAATCAGCTTGTCGCGCATCACGGTGCGCTGCGGCGCGCCGGGGTCGCTGCCCGGCACGACGCGCCCCGCTTCGACCTGCGACCTCACGCCGAAGGGAAGCACGACGAACAGCACCAGCCACCAGATGATGAAATAAATGGCGAAGGCTGCCGCGATACTCATGCCTGTTCGAGCTCCACCAGCGTCCCGTTGAAGTCCTTCGGGTGAAGGAACAGGACCGGCTTGTCATGGGCGCCGATCTTCGGCTCGCCATCCCCGAGAATACGCGCGCCCTGGGCTTTCAGATGATCGCGGGCAGCAATGATGTCGTCGACCTCGTAGCAGACATGGTGGATGCCGCCGTCCGGGTTCTTGTCGAGGAACCGGGCGATCGGGCTGTCGGCGCCCAGCGGCTCGAGAAACTCGATCTTGGTGTTCGGCAGCTCGACGAAGACAACCGTGACGCCGTGCGCCGGCTGCGCCACCGGCGCCGTCACCCTGGCCCCGAGCGTGTCGCGGTACAGCGCGCTCGCCTTGGCGAGGTCCCGCACGGCGATGGCGACGTGGTTGAGGCGTCCGATCATGGAGGGGCTCCCTGGGCCGTCGGCGGTCGGACGTGCGACCGCCCTCCGCCACCTGCCTTATACCGTCACCACGAGCACGTGGCACATGGGCTTTTTGCCCCACTTGCCGTTGAGCGTGCCGCGGATGGCGCGGGTGACGCTCTCGGCCACCGCATCGGGATCGCGCCGGCGGGCCTTGGGCAATCCCTCGACGCAGTCGATGACCGTCTCCTCGACCAGCTCGGCGAGATCCTCGCCCATGGCGTCCTGCTCCGGGACCCCGGCCATGTCCATCTGGATGTCGCCGACGATCTGGCCGCGGTCGTCGAGCGCGATGGCGACCGAGACGATGCCTGCGAAGGACAGCCGCCGGCGCTCGGGAACGACGCGCGCCGCCTCCTCGATCAGCAGCGACCCGTCCTTCAGCAGCCGCTGCGCCGGCACTGTATCGACCACATCCGGCTCGCCGGGAGCGAGGCGGATGACGTCGCCGTCATTGGCGAGGATGACGTCCTTGACGCCCATGCGCCGGGCAAGCGCCGCATGTTCGGCCATGTGATAGGCCTCGCCATGGACGGGAATGGCGATCTTCGGCCGCACCCAGTTATACATCTGCTCCATCTCGCCGCGCCGCGGATGGCCGGAGACATGCACCAGGCCGTCGCGGTCGGTGATGATCTTCACGCCCTGCTTGACGAGGCTGTTGATGATGTTGCCCACCGCCTTCTCGTTGCCGGGAATGGTGCGCGAGGAGAACACCACCGTGTCGCCGGGGGTCAGTGTCACCTCGGGATGGTCGTCATTGGCGATGCGGGCCAGCGCCGCCCGCGGTTCGCCCTGGCTGCCGGTGAGCACCGCCACGACCTTGTCGCGCGGCAGGTAGCCATAGGATTCGGCGCCGACAAAGGGCGGGATGCCGTCGAGCATGCCCTGTTCGCGGGCAATGCCGATGACGCGCTCCATGGCGCGTCCCACCAGCACCACCTGCCGGTCGCAGCGCATCGCCGCCTCCGCCACCGAGCGGATGCGGCCGGCATTGGAGGCGAAGGTCGTCACTGCCACCCTGCCCTTCGACGCACGGATGATCTTCTCGAGCTCGTTGGCCACCTCGCGCTCGGAGGGCGAGCTGCCCTCGCGGATGGCATTGGTGGAATCGCCGATCATGGCGAGGACACCCTCGTCGCCAAGCGCCCGGAACCGCGCCTCGTCGGTCACGGTGCCGAGGACCGGGGTCGGGTCGATCTTCCAGTCGCTGGTATGGATGACGAGGCCGAGCGGCGTACGGATCGCCAGCGAGGTCGATTCCGGGATCGAATGCGCCACCGCGATCATCTCGAAGGAGAAGGGTCCGACGGTGATGACCTGGCCCGGTTGGATGATGTGGATCGGAATCTTCGGCGCGCCATGCTCGCCCAGGCGCTTGGCTTCCAGCATGGCCGCCGCGAAAGGGGTGAGATAGACCGGGCAGCCGAGGCGTGGCCACAGATCGGCGACGGCGCCGATATGGTCCTCATGCGCATGGGTGATGACGAGCGCCCGCAGCCGCTTCTTCTCGTCGCCGAGGAATCGCGGATCGGGCATGACGAGATCGATACCCGGCAGGTCGGGTCCGGCGAAGGCGACGCCGCAATCCACCGCCAGCCAGTCCTTCTTCGCCGGCGAGCCGAGGCCGTAGAGCGAGAAGTTCATGCCGATCTCGCCGACACCGCCGAGCGGGCAGAACACCAGCTCCTCGGCCGTTCCCGCGTTGTTTCGTCTCGCCATGGGTCAGTGCACCGTGCCGGCCAGCGCGGGAACGACCTCGCCGACGGTGATCATTTCCCGGCCGTCCGGGGTATCGAGGAGAAGGCGCCCTTCGGCGTCGAGCCCGACGAAAACGCCCTCGATGCGCCTGTCGCCGGTCTTGGCCACCATGGGTCCGCCGAGATTGTGGGCGCGGGCGAGCCAGCCGGCGCGGATGGCGTTGAAGCCCTCCCCGCGCCGCCAGATGGCGAGCGCCGTCACCATCGAGCGGCTGAGCGCCGCGAAGACCGCGTCGCGGTCGACGGCGATGCCCGCTGCCCTGAGGCTCTGCGTCGGATAGGGCATGCCGTCGGGGTGATGGGCGACATTGACGCCGATGCCGATGGCGACCTGTGTCGTCGTCCCGCGCGTCGTCGCCTCGATCAGGGTGCCGGAGACCTTGGCGCCGTCGAGCAGCGCGTCGTTCGGCCATTTCACCTTGAAGCGGCTCTCGAGGTCGGGGGCCAGCGTCAGCAGCGCGTCGTCCAGCGCCAGGGCGCCGACGAAGCAGAGCTGGGCGATGCGGGGCGGCGGCGCCGGATCGGTCAGCAGCAGCGTCGCGAAGAGATTGCCCTCGAAGCCGGCCCAACTGCGGCCCCAGCGGCCCCGCCCGGCCGTCTGGCGGTCCGCCACGACCCAGGTCGGCCGCGTCTCGCCCCCCGCGCCGCGCGCCAGAGCCTCCGCATTGGTCGAGCCGACCTCGGCGAGATGGACGAGTTGGAAGCCTGCCGCCTTGGCGGTGTCGGAGAGGGTCAGCACGACATCCTGCATGTGACAGAGCGGACCGGGAGGCCCGCCCGCGAGAACCCGGCGCACACGTCCGCCGGAATGGTCCGGCAGTCCTATAAGCCGCGCATGGCCGGGACAAGCCCGGCCCTGTTGCTCCGCGGCAGGAACGTGGCCGGATCGGCCGTCGGGCTCAGAACAGGGCCCGCGCCGCCGCAGCGGCAGCAGCCACCAGCGGGGCCGGATAGATGACGAAAAGCGTGTTGAACAGGGCGGAGGCGACAAGAACCGTCTTCAGTTCGATCCGCACCGGCGAGAAGGCCGGCGCCGGATCGTCGAAATACATGAGTTTCACGATGCGCAGATAATAGTAGCAGCCGACGACGCTCGACAGCACGCCGATGACCGCCAGCGTGTAGAGCTTGGCTTCGATGGCCGCCGAAAAGACGTACCATTTGGCGAAGAACCCGGCGAGCGGCGGAATGCCCGCGAGCGAGAACAGCAGCGCCGCCAGCGCTGCCGCCATCAGCGGATTGGTCCGCGACAGTCCCGCCAGATCGTCGATGGTCTCGACCGCCTCGTCGCCGCGCCGCATGGCGATGATGCAGGCGAAGGTACCGAGCGTCATGATCATGTAGATGGCGATATAGGCGGCGACGCCCTGCACGCCGGCCGCCGTGCCGGCGGCGAGGCCGACCAGCGCGAAGCCCATATGGCCGATGGAGGAATAGGCCATCAGGCGCTTGATATTGGTCTGGCCGATCGCCGCGAAGGCACCCAGCAGCATCGAGCCGACCGAGACGAAGACGACGATCTGCTGCCATTGCTGCGTCGCGGCCGGGAAGCCGGTGACGAGGACGCGGGCGAAGATGGCGATGGCCGCGACCTTCGGGGCGGCGGCGAAGAAGGCCGTCACCGGCGAGGGCGCGCCCTCATAGACGTCGGGCGTCCACATGTGGAAGGGCACGGCGGAGACCTTGAAGGCCATGCCGGCAATGAGGAAGACGAGGCCGAAGACGAGGCCGAGGCTGATCGGCCCGGCCTTCAGGGCGGCGGCGATGCCGGCGAGCTGAACCGTGCCGGTGAAGCCGTAGATCAGCGAGCAGCCATAGAGCAGCATGCCCGACGACAGGGCGCCGAGGACGAAATATTTCAGGCCCGCTTCCGTCGATTTCGCATTGTCGCGATGGATCGAGGCGATGACGTAGAGCGCCAGCGACATCAGCTCGAGGCCCATATAGAGCGCGATGAGGTCTCCGGCCGAGATCAGCACGCCCATGCCGGTGGTCGACAGGAGGATGAGGATCGGGAACTCGAACTTCTCGATGCGCTCGCGCCGCAGGAAGTCCTGCGACAGGACCAGCGCCACCGCCGCGCCGAGGAAGGCGAGAACCTTCATGAACCGCGCGAAGCCGTCGAGCAGGAAGGAGCCATTGAAGGCGCTGCGCGGCGTGCCGCCGATGAGCATCACCGTCACGGCGGCCACGACCAGCAGGACGATGGCGCCGACCGTCACGGTGCGGGCCGAGCGGTCGCCGGTGAAGACGCCGTACATGAGCAGCGCCATGGCGCCGAGCGCCAGGATGAGCTCGGGCAGGATCGGGACGAGGTCGAGGACAGGAGCGTTCATCATCGACACCATCAGCGCGGCGGAACGGCCGCGGCCGTGCGGGCCGCTCCGTTCGCCTGTTTGTAGGATTCCACCAGCGCGTTCACCGCGACCTCGGACGTCGCCAGGATCGGGCGCGGATAGACGCCGAAGAAGATGGTCAGCACCACCAGCGGGACGAGGATCGTCAGTTCGCGGCGGTCGACATCGGCGATGCCCTTCAGCGACGGCTTGGTCAGTTCGCCCCAGACGACCTGACGGTAGAGCCAGAGCGCATAGCCGGCCGACAGGATCACCCCCGTCGTGGCGAGGAAGGCGGCGATCGTCGAGCTCTTGAACGTGCCCATCAGCGTCAGGAACTCGCCGACGAAGCCCGACGTGCCGGGCAGGCCGACATTGGCCATGGTGAAGACCATGAAGATCACCGCATAGATCGGCATGCGGTTCACGAGCCCGCCATAGGCGGCGATCTCGCGGGTGTGCATCCGGTCATAGACGACGCCGACGCAGAGGAAGAGCGCGCCCGACACGATGCCGTGGGAGATCATCTGGAACACGGCGCCCTGGATGCCCTCGGCATTGCCGGCGAAGATGCCCATGGTCACGAAGCCCATATGGGCGACCGAGGAATAGGCGATCAGCTTCTTGATGTCCTCCTGCATCAGCGCCACCAGCGAGGTGTAGATGATGGCGATGACCGACAGCGTGAAGACGAAGGGCGCGAAGAAGGCGCTCGCCTCGGGGAACATCGGCAGGGAGAAGCGCAGGAAGCCGTAGCCGCCCATTTTGAGCAGCACGCCGGCGAGGATGACCGAGCCCGCCGTGGGCGCTTCCACATGGGCGTCCGGCAGCCAGGTATGGACCGGCCACATCGGCATCTTCACCGCGAAAGAGGCGAAGAAGGCGAGCCACAGCCAGAACTGCATGTCGCGCGAGAAGATCTGCGGGCCGGTCTTGATCAGCTCGGCGATGTCGGAGGTCCCCGCCGCGAAGATCATCGCCATGATGGCGAGGAGCATCAGCACCGATCCGAGCAGCGTGTAGAGGAAGAACTTGTAGGCCGCGTAGACCCGCCGCTTGCCGCCCCAGATGCCGATGATCAGGAACATCGGGATGAGGCCAGCCTCGAAGAACAGGTAGAACAGCACGATGTCGAGGGCGCAGAAGACGCCGATCATCAGCGTCTCGAGCACCAGGAAGGCGATCATGTATTCCTTCACCCGCTTCTCGATGGAGACCCACGAGGCGAGGATGCAGAAGGGCATGAGGAAGGTGGTGAGGATGACGAGCGGCAGCGAAATGCCGTCGACGCCCATCCGGTAGCTGATGACGCCGCCGAGCCAGGCGGCGCGCTCGACGAACTGGAACTCGGCGGTGGCCGGGTTGAACAGCCAGACCGGGATCAGCGACAGGCCGAAGGTCACCAGCGTGGCGAACAGCGCGATCATGCGGATGTTGCGCTTCGCTGCCTCGTCGTCGCCGCGCACCATGAGGATCAGCGCGGCGCCGAGCAGCGGCAGGAAGGTGATGATCGAAAGGATCGGAGCGTTCGACATCAGCGGACTCCTGCGACGCCGCCGGAGAACATGAACCAGGTGGCGAGCGCCGCGACCCCGATCAGCATGGCGAAGGCATAGTGGTAGAGGTAGCCGGTCTGCAGCCGCACGACACCGCGGGTGACGTCGGCGACCCGCGCGGCGATGCCGTCGGGGCCGAAGCCGTCGATCAGCCAGCCGTCGCCCTTCTTCCAGAAGAACCGCCCGAGCCAGCGCGCCGGCCGCACGAAGATGCGGTCATAGAGCTCGTCGAAATACCACTTGTTGAGCAGGAACTGGTAAAGGCCGCGGTGCTCGCGGGCGAGCTGGGCCGGCACGTCCGGACGCTTGATGTACATGTACCAGGCCAGCGCGAAGCCGATCGCCATCATCACGAAGGGCGTCCAAGGCACCCAGCCGGGCACCGCGTGGAAATTGTGGATGATGTGGTTCTCCGGCCGCATGAAGACGGAGTCGCGGAAGAACGACTTGATGCCGTCCTCGTAGAGGAACTTCTTGGCAAAGACGATGCCGGAGAACACCGCCCCGACCGCCAGCGCGCCGAGCGGGATCAGCATCACCAGCGGGCTCTCGTGCGGCTGGTGGGCATGGCCATGGCCGGCATGGTGGTCGTCATGGGCGCCATGGGCCGCGGCATGCGGGTCGGCATGGCCGTGGGCCGGGTCGGCCGCATGGGCACCGGCATGGGCATGATCGGCATGGGCGTGATCGGCATGGGCGTGCTGGTCATGGGCATGCGCGTCATGGCCCCAGCGCGGCTGGCCGTGGAAGGTCATGAAGATCAGGCGCCAGGAATAGAACGAGGTCATCAGCGCCGCGGCGACCGTCATGAAGAAGGCATAGGGCCCCATGGCGCCATGGGCGGCATAGGCAACTTCGATGATCGCGTCCTTGGAGTGGTAGCCGGCAAAGCCGATATGCAGGAACGGCAGGCCGAAGCCGGTCAGGGCCAGGGTGCCGATCACCATCATCGCATAGGTGAACTTGATGTGGCCGGCGAGGCCGCCCATCCGGCGGATATCCTGCTCGTGGTGCATCGCGTGGATGACCGAGCCGGCCCCGAGGAACAGCAGCGCCTTGAAGAAGGCATGGGTGAAGAGGTGGAAGACGCCGACCGAATAGGCCCCGGCCCCGAGCGCCACGAACATGTAGCCGAGCTGGGAACAGGTCGAATAGGCGATGACGCGCTTGATGTCGTTCTGCACCAGGCCGACCGTGGCGGCGAAGAAGGCCGTCGTCGCGCCGAAGAACATCACCACCTGCAGGGCGATCGGCGCATATTCGAAGACCGGCGACAGGCGCGCCACCATGAAGACGCCGGCGGTGACCATGGTCGCCGCATGGATGAGGGCGGAGACCGGGGTCGGCCCCTCCATCGCGTCGGGCAGCCAGGTGTGCAGCAGGAACTGCGCCGACTTGCCCATGGCGCCCATGAAGAGCAGCAGGCAGACGACGGTGAGCGCGTCGACCTGGTAGCCGAGGAAGGCCATCGGCTTGCCGGCGAGGCCCTGGGCGGCGCCGAAGACCGCCTCGAAACTGACCGAACCGGTCAGCATGTAGAGGCCGAAGATGCCGAGCAGGAAGCCGAAATCGCCGACGCGGTTGACGATGAAGGCCTTCATCGCCGCGGCATTGGCCGAGGGCTTCTTGTACCAGAAGCCGATCAGCAGATAGGAGGCGAGACCGACGCCCTCCCAGCCGAAGAACATCTGCAAGAGGTCGTTCGCCGTCACCAGCACCAGCATGGTGAAGGTGAAGAACGACAGATAGGCGAAGAACCGCGACCGGTCCGGATCCTCGTGCATGTAGCCGATGGAATAGAGGTGCACGAGGAAGGAGACCGAGTTCACCACCACCAGCATGACGACGGTGAGCGTGTCGATGCGCAGAGACCACGACACGTTGAGCGAGCCGGCGCTGATCCAGCGGAACAGCTCGACGGTGGTGCCCTGCCCGGCATAGCCGACCTGGTAGAAGGCGACCCAGGAGAGGAGCGCCGCGATGCCCAGGAGGCCGGTGGTGACGATTTCCGAGGCACGCGCCCCGATGGCCCGGCCGAACAGGCCGGCGATCAGGAAGCCGACGAGCGGAAGGAAGACGATGGCCTGATACATGGACCGGTCAGCCCTTCATCATGTTGACGTCTTCGACCGCGATCGAGCCGCGGTTGCGGAAGAAGACGACGAGAATGGCGAGCCCGATGGCCGCTTCCGCCGCCGCCACCGTCAGCACCATGAGCGCGAAGACCTGGCCGACCATGTCGCCCAGATGGGTGGAGAAGGCGACGAGATTGATGTTCACCGCCAGCAGGATGAGCTCGATCGACATGAGAATGACGATGATGTTCTTCCGGTTGAGGAAGATCCCGAGCATGCCCAGCGTGAACAGGATGGCCGCGACGGACAGGTAGTGGGAGAGACCGATGGTCAGCATGGTTCAGACCCCCTCGCCCGTCTTGACCTTGACGACCTCGATCGCCGTCTCCGGCGTTCGGGCCGACTGGGCGGCCGGATCCTGCCGCTTCACGCCCTTGCGGTGGCTGAGCGTCAGCACGATGGCGCCGATCATGGCGACCAGCAGCACCAGGCCCGACAGCTGGAAGAAATAGACATATTGCGTGTAGAGGACCCGGCCCAGCGCCTCGGCATTGGTGACGTCCACGGGGATCGGCGCGGTGATCGTTTTCGGTGCCGCGCCGCCCAGCGTCCAGGCGCCGATCACCATGAACAGCTCGGCCAGAACGACCAGGCCGACCAGCGCCCCCACCGGCAGATATTGCAGGAAGCCCTGGCGCAGCTCGACGAAATCGACGTCGAGCATCATCACCACGAAGAGGAAGAGCACCGCGACGGCGCCGACATAGACCACCACCAGGATCATCGCCAGGAACTCCGCGCCCATCAGGACGAAGAGACCGGAGGCGTTGACGAAGGCGAGGATGAGGAACAGCACCGAGTGCACGGGATTGCGCGCGGCGATGACCATCACGGCCGAGGCCACCAGCACGGAGGCGAAGAGGTAGAAGAAGAGACCGGCGAGCATCTGCCCCTTTGCCCCGTTCCTGTTGCGGAGGGCGCGCTTGTGACAGACTCGGGGGGAGCCCTGCGCGCGCCTCTCTTAAAGTCCAAGTTGCAACGCGTCCAGACGGCGCTCCGCCCGGCTGCGTCCCTGCGTCGTCACCTGTAGGGCGCGTCCTTCTTCAGGCTGTCGGCGAGCTCGCGTTCCCAGCGGTCGCCATTGGCCAGAAGCCGTGCCTTGTCGTAGTAGAGTTCCTCGCGGGTCTCGACCGCGAACTCGAAATTCGGCCCCTCGACGATGGCGTCGACCGGGCAGGCTTCCTGGCAGAAGCCGCAATAGATGCATTTCACCATGTCGATGTCGTAGCGGGTCGTGCGCCGCGTGCCGTCATTGCGGCGCGGGCCGGCCTCGATGGTGATGGCCTGGGCCGGGCAGATCGCCTCGCACAGCTTGCAGGCGATGCAGCGTTCCTCGCCGTTCGGATAGCGGCGCAGCGCATGTTCGCCGCGGAAGCGCGGGGAGATCTGCCCCTTCTCGAAGGGGTAGTTGATGGTCGCCTTCGGCTTGAAGAAATAGCGCATCGACAGGAAGAACGCCGAGACGAACTCCGTCAGAAACAGGGCTTTGGCCGCGCGGTCGAGCCTGAACGTCGACGCCATGGACCTCTTCTCCTCAAATGCCCCAGCCGCTGATCGCGCGGCCGAGCCAGTAACCAAGGCCCGCGAAGGCGGGCACGATGACAACCATCAGGATCCGCTGCGCCAGGACGATCCGGCGTTCGTAATCCTGCCGCTCGGCCTCGGTGGTCGAGCGATCGGTCTGCCTGAGCTTGCCGGCCACCAGACCCGAGACGATCCGGTAGTCGACCCAGCCCACCGCGGCGCCGATCAGGGCGCCGATCAGTCCGGCCGGGCTGAACAGGCTGTCCATGCCGGGCCCCTTACGGCGCCCAGCCGGTAAATTGCAGCACGCTCGCCACCACGACGACCATGACCAGCGAGATCGGCAGGAAGACCTTCCAGCCCAGACGCATCAGCTGGTCGTAGCGGTAGCGCGGCACGAAGGCCTTCACCATGGCGAACATGAAGAAGACCAGCGTGAGCTTGAGCACGAACCAGATCACGCCCGGCACCCAGGTGAAGGGCGCGAAGGGGAATGGCGGCAGCCAGCCCCCGAGGAACAGGATCACGGTCAGCGCGCACATCGTCATGATGGCCACGTATTCGGCCAGCATGAACATCATGTAGGGGGTCGAGGAATATTCGACCATGAAACCGGCGACGAGCTCGGATTCAGCCTCCGGCAGGTCGAAGGGCGGGCGGTTCGTCTCCGCCAGCGCCGAGATGAAGAAGATCACGAAGACCGGGAAGAGCGGCAGCCAGAACCAGCCGAACAGGCCGATGCCCTTGTCCTGCGCCCGCACGATGTCCGACAGGTTGAGGGAGCCGACGCAGAGCAGCACGCAGATGATCACGAAGCCGATGGAGACCTCGTAGGACACCATCTGTGCCGCCGAACGCAGCGCACCGAGGAAGGGATATTTCGAGTTCGAGGCCCAGCCGCCCATGATGACGCCATAGACGCCGAGCGAGGACACCGCGAAGATGAAGAGGATGCCGACATTGAGGTCGGCGATGGCCCAGCCCTCGCTGAGCGGGATGACGGCCCAGGCGGCGAGCGCCAGCAGCACCGAGACGAAGGGCGCCAGCAGGAAGACGCCCTTGTTGGCGCCCGACGGGATCACCGGCTCCTTGAAGACGAATTTCAACAGGTCGGCGAAGCTCTGCAGCAGGCCGAAGGGTCCGACCACGTTGGGGCCGCGGCGCAGCTGCACCGCCGCCCAGATCTTGCGGTCGGCGAGCAGGATGAAGGCGACGAAGACCAGCAGCGCCGCCATGAGCACGAGGCTCTGGATGGCGATGAGCAGGATCGGCCAGATCAGGGTCCAGAAATTGTCCATGGTTCTGCCTTACTCCGCCGCCTGCCGGTGCGTGCCCTTGGCGATCGCCGAACATTCGGCGAGCGTCGCGGAGGCCCGCGCGATCGGATTGGTCATGTAGAAGTCGTCAATGGCGGCGGTGAAGGGGGACGCCTCCACCTTGCCGCCACGGGACGCCAGAGCGCCGATCGCGGCGCCGTCCACGGGCGCCAGCGCGCCGATGCGCAGTGTGTGGGGATGGTCCTTGGCCATGGCCGCGCGCAGCTGCGCCAGCGAATCGAAGGGCAGTTTCACCCCCAGCACGTCGGACAGCGCACGCAGGATGGCCCAGTCTTCCTTGGCCTCGCCCGGCGGGAAGCCGGCGCGGTTCACCACCTGGATGCGGCCTTCCGTATTGGCGGTGAGGCCGGACTTTTCCGTATAGGTCGCGCCCGGCAGGATGACATCGGCGCGGTGCGCGCCGCGGTCGCCATGGGTGCCGATATAGACGACGAAGGGGCCGTCGCCGATGGCGATCTCGTCGGCCCCGAGATTGAACAGCACGTCAACCCCGCCGCCCGCCATGGCCGCGGCGTCGAGACCGTCCGCACCCGGCACCAGTCCGAGGTCGAGCGCGCCGACGCGGGAGGCCGCGGTATGCAGCACTGCAAAGCCGTTCCAGTCCTCGGCCAGCGCGCCGAAGGCGGTCGCCGCATGGGCGGCCAGCGACAGGACCGCGACGCCGTCGGCGCGGGCGAGAGCCCCCTGCCCGACGATGACCAGCGGCTTCTTGGCGCCCTTCAGCACCTCGGCGAAGGAATGCTTGCCCGCCACGACGTCGGCCAGCGTGTCCGGCCCGGCACCGAGATAGTCATAGGTGTAGGTGAGGTCGACCACCTCGCCGATGACGGCGATCTTGACCCCGCCCATGCGCCAGCGCTTGCGGATGCGCGCATTGACGATGGGCGCCTCGCGCCGCGGATTGGTGCCGACCAGCAGGATGGCATCCGCCTCCTCGATCGCGGCGATGCCGGGATTGAACAGATAGGACGCGCGGCCGAGGGCCGGGTCGAGCTTCGCGCCGTCCTGGCGGCCGTCGATATTGGCCGAGCCCAGCGCGGTGACGAGGCCCTTCAGCGCAAACATTTCCTCCAGCGTGGCGAGATCGCCGGCGAGAGCGCCGATCTTCGCCGGCGCCGTGGCCTTGACCCTGGCGGCAATGGCGGCGAAGGCCTCCGGCCATGTGGCGGGCCGCAGGCGGCCGTTCTCGCGCAGATAGGGCTGGTCGAGGCGCTGGGTGCGCAGGCCGTCGGCAACGTGGCGGGTCTTGTCGGAGATCCACTCCTCGTTCACCGCCTCGTTGAGCCGCGGCAGCACGCGCATCACCTCGCGGCCGCGGGCATCGACGCGGATGGCCGAGCCGACCGCATCCATCATGTCCGTCGATTCGGTCTTCAGCAGTTCCCACGGTCGGGCGTTGAAGGCGAAGGGCTTCGAGGTCAGCGCACCGACCGGGCAAAGATCGACGACATTGCCCTGCAGCTCGGACGTCATCGCCTGTTCCAGATAGGTGGTGATCTCGGCATCCTCGCCGCGGCCGATCAGGCCGAGTTCGGCAATGCCGGCCACCTCCGTGGTGAAACGGACGCAGCGCGTGCAATGGATGCAGCGCGTCATCACCGTCTTCACCAGCGGGCCGATATACTTGTCCTCGACGGCGCGCTTGTTCTCGCTGTAGCGCGACTTGTCGACGCCATAGGCCATGGCCTGGTCCTGCAGGTCGCACTCGCCACCCTGGTCGCAGATCGGGCAGTCCAGCGGGTGGTTGATGAGCAGGAACTCCATCACCCCCTCGCGCGCCTTCTTCACCAGCGGCGTCCGGGTGTTGATGACCGGCGGCTCGCCATTGGGGCCGGGACGCAGGTCGCGCACGTTCTGGGCGCAGGAGGCGATCGGCTTCGGCGAGCCCTTCACCTCGACAAGGCACATCCGGCAGTTGCCGGCGATCGACAGCCGCTCATGGTAGCAGAAGCGCGGAATCTCGGCGCCCGCGGCCTCACACGCCTGCATCAGCGTGTATTCGCCCGGCACCTCGATCTCCTGCCCGTCGACGATCACCTTCGCCATCGGCTCATTCCATCCGGTCCTGGCCGTGACCGCGCGACGGCGGTTCCGGCATCCTCGTGAGGCGGCTCGCGCCACCCCTCATCTCAAATCCGCCTGCCATTGCCGGGCCGGCGGAAGGTTTCAGTCCTTGCCGGGCTCGGAGCCCGGATTCTTCTGGATCGACAGTTTGGGCAGGGAAATGCCCTTGGCCGTCGATGTGGTCGCTATTGTCAGCGCTTTCGGCGCTGTGGGGATAAGTTTTTTGGCGGGAGCTGCAGCAGCCGCAGGGGCTGGCATTGAAGGCGTTGCCATTTTCGGCTTCGGCGGCGAGCCACCGGGCCGCGACGGCTTCGGCGGTATCCCCGTCGGCTTGGCCGGCACGGGCTTGGCGGCCGCGACCGGCGCCACGGCCGGAACCTCTGCCACCGCCGCCTTGACGGCAGCGACCTTCGGGGCGGCGGGCGCATCCTTGGGCGACACGGCCTTCATCGCCTTGGGCTTGGGCGGCGCGCCGCCGGGGCGCGTCGGCTTCGGCGGCGCGGCCGAGGGCTTGGCCGGCGCCGGCTTTGCCGCTTCCACCGATGCGGCGGCAACGGCGACGGGCGGCGGATTGGAAACGACGAGCCGCGGCGCGGCAGCGGCCGGTGCCGGCACCACAGGATCGCGGGGGGAGACGCCGAAAGCCCGGGCGAAGGCGAAGCCGAAGCCGCACATTGTGACGATGCCGCCCAGCATCAGGGTGCTCGGCAGCATCATCGCCGCCATGGCCGGACCCGCCAGGGCGTCCAGCGAGGCGTTGCGGCCCATCGGCGATGCACTCACGGTCTTGGTGGCTGCGGTCATGGCCGGCCCTCCGTCGCGGTTGCGGTGATGCACTGCATCCGCCGCCGGGACAGTCCGGAATCCGGCGCGTCGTGGAAGAGGAAGGCCGCGCCGACGCCGCTCCGCGCGAGGGACCGCGCTCCGCCGGAAGCGGAGACGCAAGCGCCATTGCGGGGGCTGGCTGCGACCATGATCGTCATCGTCCCGCCATCTGCGTCTCGACCTGCGCCTTGAGTTCGGCGAGCGACCGGTTGCCGGCGGCGACATCGTCCGGGGTCAGCAGAACGGCGCAGCGCGTGCCGTCGCCGTCAATGAGGAAGCGGCGCTCGGTCAGGGCGGTGCGGCTGGCCGACCCTTCGGTGGTGATGACGACGCTGACCCTGCGTCCCGGCTTGTGCGGGCCGCAGACGGCGGCGAGCGCCGGGGTCGTCTCGGCGATCGGCCGCTCCAGCACGACAGTGCGGGCATTGGGGGTGCGCGCCACCGCCCCGCGGGACGCAGCGCGCATCAGCAGGGTCTGGCGGACGAAGTCCGGCGAGGCGTTGATGGTCACGCGCAGCGCTGCCTCCCCGGTCGGACGCGGCGGCGGCGGGGCCGCCGTGACGCAGCCGCCAAGGGCCAGGATGCCGATCAGGAGAAGGCCGTGCCGGGTCATGCGCGTCACTCCGCAGCGATTCGCACGGGCTCGCCGTGCGGGTTGGCCGAATAGGCGTCGATCTTCTTCTCGATCTCGTGACGGAAGTGCCGGATCAGGCCCTGGACCGGCCAGGCCGCGGCATCGCCGAGCGCACAGATCGTATGCCCTTCGACCTGCCCCGCCACTTCGAGGAGCATGTCGATCTCCTTCTTCTGGGCGCGGCCTTCCGACATGCGCGTCAGCACGCGCCACATCCACCCCGTGCCTTCGCGGCACGGCGTGCACTGGCCGCAGCTCTCGTGCTTGTAGAAATAGGAGATTCGGGTGATGGCCTTGACCACGTCGGTCGACTTGTCGAGGACGATGACCGCCGCCGTGCCGAGGCCCGATTTCAGCGCCCGCAGCGAATCGAAGTCCATCGCCGCGTCCCAGATCTGCTCGGCGGGCACCAGCGGCACCGACGACCCACCGGGAATGACGGCGAGGAGATTATCCTTGCCGCCGCGGATCCCGCCGCAATGTTTCTCGACGAGTTCGGAGAAGGGGATCGACATCGCCTCCTCGAAGGTCGCCGGCTTGTTCACGTGGCCGGAGACGCAGAACAGCTTAGTGCCGAGATTGTTCGGTGCGCCGAACGAGGAAAACCAGCTCGCGCCGCGCCGCAGGATCGTTGGCGTCACCGCGATCGACTCGACGTTGTTCACCGTCGTCGGGCAGCCATAGAGGCCCATATTGGCCGGGAACGGGGGCTTGAGCCGCGGCTGGCCCTTCTTGCCCTCGAGGCTTTCCAGCAGGGCCGTCTCCTCGCCGCAGATATAGGCGCCGGCGCCATGATGGACGTAGAGATCGAAATCCCAGCCGTTCGTGTTGCCCTTGCCGAGCAGGCCCGCGTCATAGCACTCGTCGATGGCGCGCTGCAGCGCCTCGCGCTCCCTGATGAACTCGCCGCGGACATAGATGTAGCCGACATGCGCACCCATGGCGCAGGCGGCGATCAGGCAGCCCTCGATCAGCGTATGCGGGTCGTTGCGCAGGATCTCGCGATCCTTGCAGGTCCCCGGCTCCGACTCGTCGGCATTGACGACCAGATAGTGCGGCCGGCCGTCCGACTGCTTCGGCATGAACGACCATTTGAGCCCCGTGGGGAAGCCGGCGCCGCCGCGGCCGCGCAGGCCCGAATCCTTGATCTGCTGGATGATCCAGTCGCGGCCCTGGGCGATGAAGCCCTTGGTCCCGTCCCAATGCCCGCGCGCCATAGCGCCTTTCAGGCTCTTGTCCTGGAACCCGTAGATATTGGTGAAGATGCGGTCCTTGTCGGCGAGCATGCTCTCACTCCTTCACGGACGGCGCACCCGCCGCCAGCGCCTTGGCCTGCACCGTCCACTCCTCGCGGTCGATGCGGCCCGGGAACGACAGGTAAGTGCCGACCCAGCGGATCTCCTCGCGGGTCCAGGCGGCGATCTGGTCGAAATGGAAGATGCCGAGCGCGTGCAGCTTGCCCTCGTTCACCGGGCCGATGCCCTTGATCCGTTGCAGCTTGTCGGCCTTGGCGTCGCGGGCAGCCGGCAGACCCTGCGGACGGAGGCCGACCGCATCGGCCTTCTGCTCAGGCGTCGCGTCAGAGCTCAGCGTCGCGAGTTTCGCCTTGATCTCGGCCTCTTCCTGCGCCGCCAGGGCAAGGGCCGCGGCGGACGGGCCGGTCTCGGCCACCGGCTTCTCGGCGACCATGGCGCCACCGGATGCGGGAGCGTCGTAGGACAGGTCACGGAGGGTCAGCGCCCCGCCCTCGGGCTCGGCGCCGCGACGACCGTTCTGGGGACCCGGCACCGGCGTCTCGCCGCGGGCGAAGGCGTCAAGCACCTTCTCGAAGCTCTCCGGCGTCAGATCCTCATAGGTATCGGAAAAGACCTGGATCATCGGCGCGTTGACGCAGGCGCCGGCGCATTCGACCTCTTCCCACGAGAAATCGCCGTCCTCGGACAGGTGGAAGGGCTCGTGATGGATCCGGCTCTTGCAGATCTTGATCAGCGCCTCGGCGCCGCGCAGCATGCAGGGCGTGGTGCCACAAACCTGGATATGAGCTTTCTTTCCAACCGGTTGCAGCTGGAACATCGTGTAGAAGGTCGCCACCTCGAAGACACGGATATAGGGCATGTCGAGCATGTCGGCGATATATTCGATGGCCGCCTTGGGCAGCCAGTAGGCGTGCTGTTCCTGCGCCCGCCACAGCAGCGGGATCACGGCGGAGGCCTTCCGCTCGGACGGATATTGGCCGATCGTCTTCTGCGCCCAGACGAGATTCTCGGGCGTGAAGGCGAAGGAGGCCGGCTGGACCTCGTCTGGCGCCAGTCTGCGAACGCTCACCGGTCAACCTCTCCGAACACGATGTCGATGGAGCCGAGGATGGCGGAGACATCCGCCAGCAAATGGCCCTTGCACAGGAAATCCATGGCCTGCAGATGGGCAAAGCCCGGGGCCCGGATCTTGCAGCGATAGGGCTTGTTGGTGCCGTCAGCGACCAGATAGACGCCGAACTCACCCTTCGGGGCCTCGACCGCGGCATAGACCTCGCCGGCCGGCACGTGGAAGCCTTCCGTATAGAGCTTGAAGTGGTGGATCAGCGCCTCCATCGAGCGCTTCATCTCCCCGCGCTTCGGCGGCACCACCTTGTTGTCCTTGGTCGAGACCGGTCCGGGCGTCTCGCGCAGCAGCTTGCAGCACTGGCGCATGATCTTCACCGACTGGCGCATCTCCTCCATGCGGATGAGATAGCGATCGTAGCAGTCGCCGTTCTTGCCGATCGGAATGTCGAAATCGAGCTCGGCATAGCACTCGTAGGGCTGCGACTTGCGCAGGTCCCACGGCGCGCCGGAACCGCGCACCATCACGCCCGAAAAGCCCCAGGCCCAGCACTCGTCGAGCGAAACGACCCCGATATCGACGTTGCGCTGCTTGAAGATGCGGTTCGGGGTGAGCAGCGCGTCGAGATCATCGACCACCTTGAGGAAGGGATCGCACCAGGCCTCGATGTCATCGATGAGCGCGGGAGGCAGGTCCTGGTGGACGCCGCCGACGCGGAAATAGGCCGCATGCATGCGCGAGCCCGAGGCGCGCTCGTAGAAGATCATCAGCTTCTCGCGCTCCTCGAAACCCCACAGCGGCGGGGTCAGCGCGCCGACGTCCAGCGCCTGGGTCGTCACGTTGAGAAGATGCGAGAGGATGCGGCCGATCTCGCAGTAGAGGACGCGGATCAGTTGGCCGCGCTTCGGCACGGTGATGCCGAGCATGCGCTCGGCCGCCAGGCAGAAGGCATGTTCCTGGTTCATCGGCGCGACATAGTCGAGCCGGTCGAAATAGGGGATCGCCTGGAGATAGGTCTTGGTCTCGATCAGCTTCTCGGTGCCGCGATGCAGAAGCCCGATATGCGGGTCACAACGCTCGACCACCTCGCCGTCGAGCTCCATGACGAGACGCAGCACGCCGTGCGCCGCCGGATGCTGCGGGCCCCAGTTGAAGGTGAAATTGCGGATCTCGGCTTCGGCCATGGTCAGTTCGCCTTGGCTTTTTCATCACCGGGTAGCACGTAATCCGTGCCTTCCCAGGGGCTGAGGAAATCGAATTGCCGGAATTCCTGCGGCAGGCGGACCGGTTCGTAGACGACGCGCTTCACCTCGTCGTCGTAGCGCACCTCGACGAAACCCGAGGTCGGGAAGTCCTTGCGCAAGGGATGGCCGTCGAAGCCGTAGTCGGTCAGCAGGCGGCGCAGGTCCGGATGACCGGTGAACAGCACGCCGAAGAGATCGTAGGTCTCGCGCTCGAACCACAGGGCGCCCGGAAAGACATCCGTCGCCGAGGCGATCGGCGTCGTCTCGTCGGTCCGGATCTTGATCCGAATGCGGCGGTTAAATTTCGGCGACAGAAGATGATAGACCACGTCGAAGCGCCTGGCGCGCCCCGGATAGTCGACCCCGCAGATGTCGATGATGTTGCGGAACAGGCAGCCCGCGTCGTCGCGCAGATGGGTCAGGATCCGGATGATCTCCCCCGCCTCCGCCTGCAGCGTCAGCTCACCATAGGCAACGCTTGCCCCCGTCACGGCGCCTGGCAGCGCCGCCATGATGGTTTCGCCGAGTTCGGACAGATCCGTCACTTCTGGCTCTCCAATTCGCGAACCTTTTTCTCAAGGGCTTCAATACGCTCTTCGAACTCACCGGTCAGCAGCTTGCTCATCAATGTGTCGGCCGTCAGTGCGTGCCTGAACGACCGTTGTTGTTCTTCAAGCTTGTCCAGGCGTGCCATCACAAGCTGGTGGCGCGAGGCGTTATCCTCACCCATCGCAGCGAAGCGGTCGCTGATCTCCGCCCGCATCTCGCGCAGCAGCGGCAGGATCATGTCGGCTGGCTCGCCCATACCCGCCCCCTCACCGCTCGATCGTGCCGGTGCGGCGGATCTTCTTCTGCAGCAGCAGAACCCCGTAGAGCAGCGCCTCGGCCGTCGGCGGGCAGCCCGGCACATAAATGTCGACCGGAACAATCCGGTCGCAACCGCGCACCACTGCGTAGGAATAGTGGTAATAGCCGCCGCCATTGGCGCAGGAGCCCATGGAGATGACGTAGCGCGGCTCCGGCATCTGGTCGTAGACCTTGCGCAGGGCCGGCGCCATCTTGTTGGTCAGCGTGCCGGCGACGATCATCACGTCCGACTGGCGCGGCGAGGCGCGCGGTGCGAAGCCGAAGCGCTCGACGTCGTAGCGCGGCATCGACAGCTGCATCATCTCGACGGCGCAGCAGGCCAGGCCGAAGGTCATCCACATCAGCGAACCGGTCCGCGCCCAGTTGATGAGCTCGTCGGTCGCCGTGACGATGAAGCCCTTGTCGGCCAGTTCGGCATTGACGCCGGTGAAGAATGGGTCGGAGGCGCCCAGCGGGCGCCCGTCGGCGCCGACGAGACCCTTCGGGGCCGGAGCGACGAGCGGAGCGCCGCGGTCGATTGCGGTGGCCATGGTCAGAACCTCAATCCCACTCCAGGGCGCCCTTCTTCCACTCGTAGACGAAGCCGATCGTCAATACGCCGAGGAAGGCCATCATGGACCAGAAGCCGAACAGACCGACCTCCTTGAATGCCACCGCCCAGGGGAACAGGAAGGCGACCTCGAGGTCGAAGATGATGAACAGGATGGCGACAAGATAGAACCGCACGTCGAACTTCATGCGGGCATCGTCGAAGGCGTTGAAGCCGCACTCGTAGGCCGAAAGCTTTTCACCGTCGGGCCGCGAGAAGGCTACAACGAAAGGCGCGACGAGGAGGGCGATCCCGATGAACCCGGCCAGCGCGATGAAAATCACCAGCGGCAGGTAGTCGTTCAGAAGCGCGGATGTCGCAGCCTGCATCGAGGGCCCTCCTGCATGGCCGGACGAAGCGCGCGAGCCCCCGAACCGGCGTCGTGTTGTGCCTTACTCCCTCACCTGTTGCGGTGCAAGCAGCGGACAGACCTTCACGAGTCGCATTCCCTGGAAACGTTAGAAAATCGTGCGGACCGGTGCCTTCACTTCGGCGCGAGACCGGTGGGCCGCGAATCAGCGGCGAATTGGGGAGGAACCCAATGCGGAGATATCCCCCGCCCGGGAGGTACGGGCAGCCCGTGCGGGCGGCTTGGGCCAATGCGGTCGGCAACGATGCCTGAAGACGCTGACAACCCTGCCTTTGCTCCATCTGCCGATGCTTCGGTCGCGTTCTGACGGTCGCTTTCCCCCCCAGCGATCAGGATTGAGCCCCGAGCCCTAGCCGGCCATCAAAACAACAAAAGCAACAACACTCTGCTTCATCGAAAAATAAAAAGACCAATATGCACAATTCTTATAACAGCAACTTTGACCGTCAGCGCAATAACCGGTCTTTGATGGCAAAATGTCACGCTGTACGCCATAGTCAAGCACAGCTATATTCGCATACCGTGACCGCACGGGACATTCCGCTGATTTTGAATTGAACGGATACTGGAGGAAGCGATGGCGCACGACATGGTCGAGCGGGTCGCGCGCGTTCTGGCGCTGTGCGAGTGCCGAAGGAAGCAAGGCTGGCTGCGGTTTTCCGACGAAGCGAAAATGGAAGCCGTCGACAAGGAGTGGCCAATCTGGACTCCGGAGGCCCATGACGTGATGGCGGTCATCGGCGATCAGGCTCCGGTGGCGTGGCGCTGGCACCGAAACGGGACCCAGGGTTGGCTCTACGACACGGCGAGACCGTCCGGAAACGGTATCCATGACGTGCAGCCCCTCTACGCCGCACCGATGCCGGACGAATCGAAGGACACAATCGAGCGCTGAGACGCACGGGAGGACCGCGACCGCTGGTCCTGAGCACCGTCGTGGCAAGCGTTGGCGCTCGCCCATGCGGCAATGGCGAGTCTGTGACGTCGCTCGCTCCGGTGCTGGTCTAGCAGGCGCCGCAGCTAGCGAGGCTTGCTTTGCACGACTGGAATTGATGCGGGGACGCGGGAAGGAGCGAAAAGCTCTCCTCCGGGGGAGAATTGGCGCGGGCGACGGGACTCGAACCCGCGACCTCCGGCGTGACAGGCCGGCACTCTAACCAACTGAGCTACGCCCGCGCGCTGCTCGGCTCACATGACGTGCGCCGGTCGAGGTGGCGGGAATTACGGGAGGCTCATGGGCCTGTCAAGGCGTATTGCGGAGATCGCTGCAATTGCCCCCGGCAGCCGCGAGGCCCGACCGGCGGGGGCCGAGAGGCAAGAACGGCGCGGGCCGAGAGGCAATAACGGGATTTCCGTCACAATCCGCCGCCGTTTGCTCTCATTTGAGTCTTCCTTAACCAGATCAGGGCGAAATGCCACCGGGACCAGGTGCGCGAATGTGCCGGATATTGGGTGGACATATTCATGGGCTTGGGAAGTCTTCTGCAACTGCGCACGATCGGCGCGAAACTGATGCTGTCCGTGACCGCCACCGCTCTCGTCGCGGCCGGCGTGGTGGGGGCAGCAGGCTATTTCCAGCAGGACGCCCTGAGCGACCAGGCCATCGAATCGGCGCTCGTCCAGCGCTACGAGGCGGTTGTCGCCGCCATGACCGAGCAGGGACAGCGCGCCGAGGTCGCGGCAAGGACCATCGCCAATGATCCCCGCATCGTCGAGGCATTCCTGAAGGAGGACCGCCCCGGGCTCATCGCCGCCATGAGCACGGTCGCCGATCCCCTCAAGACGAGCCTCGGGCTCGCCCTGATCACCTTCCACAAGCCCGACGGAACAGCGCTGGCACGCGTCCATGCCCCGCAGGTCTTCGGCGACAACACCCTCGGCCGTCGCAACACGGTTCGCGACGCCTTTGCGTCCGGCAATCCCGTGACGGGAATCGAGCCGGGCCGGGACAATGTCTCCATCTTCTCGGTCGTCCCGGTCCGCAGCGGTGACCGGATCGTCGGCGGCGCCGATATTGGTGCCCCCCTCGGCATGCCCTTCCTCACCGACCTGAAGCGCCGGTTCAAGGTCGAGATCGCCATGCATCTCATCCAGGAAGGCAAGGTCAACTCGCTCGGCGCCACATTCCCCGAAAAGACCTTGCTGGACCTTCCCGTCCACCAGGCCGCCATGCAGACCCCTGGCCAGTGGCGTCCCTCGACGATCGGCGGCAAACCCGTCGCCGTGCTCGCCGGCCCGCTGCGAAACTATTCCGGGCAGTCGATCGGCACGCTCGAAGTCGCGATCGATTCGAGCGCCTTCGTGTCCGCCCGCAACACCGCCATGCTGACGCTTCTCGCCGTTCTGGTCGCCGTCGCCGTCACCGGCATCGGCATCGCCACGCTCTTGACGCGCCATCTGGGCAAGCCGATCCGCGAACTGAACGATACCATGACAGCCCTCGCCGGCGGCAACCACGCCCAGGTCGTCCCCTCGGTCGATCGGCGCGACGAGATCGGCGACATGGCCCGCTCGGTCGACGTCTTCCGCGACAATGCCGTGGCCCGTGCCCGGCTTGAGACCGAGACCGAAGCCGAGGCCCGCGCCCGTCTGGCCAGGCAGGCCCGCATCGATGCCCTCGTGCGCGACTTCTCCGATTCGATCGGAACCGTCCTGAAGGGGGTCGGCGAGAATGCCGGCCGCATGGAGGAGACCGCTCGCACCCTCACCGGCATTGCCGCCGGAGCCTCGGGCCAGGCCGACCAGGCCTCGGGCGCCTCGCGCCAGGCCTCGGCCAACGTCCAGTCGGTCGCCGCCGCATCGGAGGAACTCTCCGCCTCCATCAACGAGATCGCCAACCAGATCGGCCAGACCAATGCGGTCGTCGAGCGCGCCAGCGCCGAGGCCGACGGCGCCAACCAGCGGGTCAAGGCGCTGGCCGAGGCGGCCGGCCGGATCGGCGAGGTGCTCAACCTCATCCGCGCCATCGCTGAACAGACGAACCTCCTCGCCCTCAACGCCACGATCGAGGCGGCGCGGGCCGGTGAGGCCGGCCGTGGCTTCGCCGTCGTCGCCAGCGAGGTGAAGTCCCTGGCCGGCCAGACCGCCAAGGCGACCGAGGAGATCGCCGCGCAGATCAACGCGGTGCAGCAGGAGACGACGACGGCGGTCGGCTCCATCGAGGCCATCGCCCAGACCATGACCGAGGTCGCGAGCTATGCCTCGGCTGTCGCCGCCGCCATCGAGCAGCAGCGCTCCGCCACCGGTGAGATCTCGCAGAACGTCCAGGCCGCCGCCACCGGGACGGCACGGGTCGTCGACAACATCACCGCCGTCACCACCGCCTCGTCCGAGACCAACAGCTCGGCCTCGCAGGTGCTGGCCGCCGCCCGCAGCCTCTCCGAACAGGCCACCACCCTCTCCCGCTCGGTCGAGACCTTCCTCAGCGAGGTCAAGGCCGCCTGACGCCGCCACGGGGCACCCGGCATGGACGAAGGCCGGGTGCCGATGGGCTTCCGGCCTCGCCTTTGCGGTTACGGGTCGCGGCCGCTCCCCAGCCAGCGGAAGGCCAGCGGCGCCGCGGTCATGGTCAGGAAGACCCGGATGATGTGGAAGGCGGCGACGAAGGCGACCTCGGCCTGAAGGGCGACGGCGATCAGCGCCATCTCCGTCAGGCCGCCCGGCGAATAGGCAAGGATCAGCGTCACGGCCGAAAAGCCCGACAGGCGCGAGAAGGTCACCGCGAACAGCGTCATCCAGAACAGCAGGATGGCGGTCGAGCCGACCGAGAGGGCCAGCACCCGCCAGACCACCTGCCCCGCCGTCCCGGCGAAGCGGCAGCCGATGGCGACGCCGAGCACCAGCTGCGCGGCATTGACGATCTCATAGGGCGGTTTGAAGTCGGACAGACCGGAAATGTGGATCGCGGCGCTGGCGATCATGCAGCCGAGCAGGGTCTTGGCCGGCAGGCGCAGAACATGACCGAGGAAGGCACCGGCAAAGCAGCAGACCACCAGCCAGAGCTCGGACGTGAGGGGAGCGTCGAACAGCGATATGCCGCCGACCGGACGGTCCAGGCTGATCCCCTGGCTGTACTGGATGATGAAGGGCAGCGTCAGCACCACCAGCAGGATGCGCGCCGAATGGACGAGGGCGATGACCCGCGCGTCACCGCCGCGCTCCTCACCATAGATGACCATTTCGACTAGCCCGCCGGGCATGCCGGAGAAGAACGCGGTGGTCCAGTCGTAGCCGCCGATCCGGCGGAAGTACCAGACGACCGACAGGCCGCAGGCCGTCATGAACAGCACCAGTCCCAAGAGCGGCACGATCCACCGCGGCAACTGGTAGACGATGTCCGGAGAAAAGCCTGACCCCAGCATGACGCCGATGATGGCCGACATCGGCGACCGGATGACACTGGGAGCGGCGACGGGGGCGCGCGCCAGTGCGGCGATGGTGCAGACCGTCATCGCCCCCAGCATCCAGGGCAAGGGCAGGCGCAGGGCATGAAAAACCACGCCGCCGATGATCCCGAGAACCAGCGCAAAGGCGAAGCGGCGATAGGGGAAGACGGTCGGGGACAGTTCCGTGAAACCACTGCGGAGTTCGGCGATCCAACCTGTCACGCCCCTGCCCTCTCACGCTGTCGGCCGCGCCGGCGCTTAGCATGACACAGGAATTGGAGACGCGGCGATTTCGACAGGCCAGCCGCCCGGATTCCGCTCAGGACGCCGGACCTCGGACGGAATCTCGATAGATCTGCCGGCGGGAAATGGTGGGCAGTGACGGGCTCGAACCGCCGACATCCTGCGTGTAAAGCAGGCGCTCTACCAACTGAGCTAACCGCCCCCGGGATCATGGTGCCATCGCCATGTAGACCGCCACCGCCGCCGGGACAAGAGGCGCCGTGCCCCCCGGACCAGGACGATGCGACCCGACGAAAACGCCGCCGCAGCCCCGGGCCGCAGCGGCGTTTCGCACATGCGACGTCAACGGCTCAGGAGTTGACGGCGTCCTTCAGGCCCTTGCCGGCCGAGAACTTCGGCGCGTTCGAGGCCTTGATCTGCACGGGCTTGCCGGTGCGCGGGTCGCGGCCCTCGCGGGCGGCGCGCTTGGTCACCGAGAAGGCACCGAAACCGACGAGCTTCACATCGCCACCGGCCTTCAGGGTCGCGGCGATGGCGTCGAACGTGGCATCCACTGCTGCACCCGCCTGCGCCTTCGTCAGGCTCGCCGCATCGGCGACCGCGGCGATCAGTTCGTTTTTGGTCACGGGCTGTTCTCCTTCAGTTTGCGCCGGTCCGGGAATGCGGGATTCCGTTGCCGGCGGGCGTTCCCTTTGCCGCGCCAGAACCGCGAAAGCAAGGAAAATGCTGGATTTGCACCCCGAAACTTGCGCGTTCCAGAGCCTTTCAACAGAAAACCCCGGGCCTGGGCCCGGGGCTTGGCATCCTTTCGGACGCAGTGAGGTCAGTGCGCCACGACGCCGGCGGGGTCTTCCTCGCCAGCCTTCCGCGGCGTCATGGGCTCGGTTTCCTCGTCCCATTCCACCGGCTCGGGCTGGCGGATCAGGGCGTGCTTGAGGACCTCGTCCATGCGCGCGACCGGGATGATCTCCAGGCCGTTCTTCACATTGTCCGGAATCTCCGCCAGGTCCTTGGCGTTCTCCTCCGGGATGAGGACCCTCTTCAGCCCGCCGCGCAGCGCCGCGAGGAGTTTCTCCTTCAGGCCGCCGATGGGCAGCACCCGACCGCGCAGGGTGACCTCGCCGGTCATGGCGATGTCCTTGCGGATCGGAATGCCCGTCATCACCGACACCATGGCGGTGGCCATGGCGATGCCGGCCGAGGGGCCGTCCTTCGGGGTCGCCCCCTCCGGCACGTGAACGTGGACGTCGCGCTTGTCGAACATGGGCGGCTTGATGCCGAAGTCGAGTGCCCGCGAGCGGACATAGGAGGCCGCCGCCGAGATCGATTCCTTCATCACGTCTTTCAGGTTGCCCGTCACCGTCATGCGGCCCTTGCCAGGCATCATCACGGCCTCGATGGTGAGCAGCTCGCCGCCGACCTCGGTCCAGGCGAGGCCCGTGACGGCGCCGACCTGATCCTCGGTCTCCGCCATGCCGAAGCGATAGCGGGGCACGCCGAGATACTCCTCGACCACCTTCGGGGTGACCTTGATCGACTTCTTCTTGGTCAGCGTCAGGTCCTTCACGCCCTTGCGGACGAGGTTGGACATCTCGCGTTCGAGGTTGCGGACGCCCGCCTCCCGCGTGTAGCGGCGGATGACGGTCATCAGCGCCTCGTCGGTGATCGACCAGTCCTTCTCGCTCAGGCCGTGCTTGGTGACGGCGTTGGGGATCAGGTGCTTCTTGGCGATCTCGCGCTTCTCGTCCTCGGTATAGCCGGCGATGCGGATCGTCTCCATCCGATCGAGGAGCGGCGGCGGGATGTTCAGCGTGTTCGCCGTGGTGACGAACATCACACTGGAGAGGTCGAAATCGACCTCCAGATAATGATCGTTGAACGTCGCGTTCTGCTCGGGATCGAGCACCTCGAGCAGCGCCGCGGAGGGGTCGCCGCGGAAGTCCTGACCCATCTTGTCGATCTCGTCGAGCAGGAACAGCGGGTTCGCCGTCTTGGCCTTCTTCATCGACTGGATGATCTTGCCGGGCATCGAGCCGATATAGGTGCGCCGGTGGCCGCGGATCTCGGCCTCGTCACGCACGCCGCCCAGCGAGATGCGGACGAATTCACGCCCCGTCGCCTTGGCGATCGACTTGCCGAGCGAGGTCTTGCCGACGCCGGGCGGGCCGACCAGGCAGAGGATCGGACCCGTCAACTTGTTGGCGCGCTGCTGCACCGCCAGATATTCGACGATGCGGTCCTTGACCTTGTCGAGGCCGAAATGGTCGGCATCGAGCAGCTTCTGCGCCGCCGGCAGGTCCTTCTTGATCTTCGACTTCTTGCCCCAGGGCAGCGACAGCATCCAGTCGAGATAGTTGCGCACGACCGTCGCCTCGGCCGACATCGGCGACATCTGGCGCAGCTTCTTCAGCTCGTGATGGGCCTTGTCGCGGGCCTCCTTCGAGAGCTTGGTCTTCTTGATCTTGTCCTCGAGCTCGACGAGTTCGTCCCGTCCGTCCTCGTCGCCGAGTTCCTTCTGGATCGCCTTCATCTGCTCGTTGAGATAATACTCGCGCTGCGTCTTCTCCATCTGCCGCTTGACGCGGGTGCGGATCTTCTTCTCGACCTGCAGCACCGAGATCTCGCTCTCCATCAGGCCGAGCGCCTTCTCCAGCCGCTTGGCGACGTCGATCGTCTCCAGCACAGCCTGCTTGTCGGAAATCTTGACGGCGAGGTGCGAGGCGACCGTGTCGGCGAGCTTGGAGGGCTCGTCGATCTGGCTGACCACCGAGACGATCTCCGGAGAGACCTTCTTGTTCAGCTTCACATAGCCCTCGAACTCGGTGATCACCGAGCGCGCCAGCGCCTGGACCTGCACCTTGTCGCCGATCTCGTCGGCGATAGCGCCAGCCTCGGCCTCGTAGAAGTCCTCGCGGCCGGAATAGGCGCCGATGCGGGCGCGCGAGACGCCCTCCACCAGCACCTTCACCGTGCCGTCGGGCAGCTTCAGGAGCTGCAGGACGGAAGCGAGCGTGCCGATCTCGTAGATGGAATCGGGCTCCGGATCATCGTCCTGCGCCTTCATCTGCGTGGCCAGCAGGATATGCGTCTCGGCGCGCATCACCTCCTCGAGGGCACGAATCGATTTCTCGCGGCCGACGAAGAGCGGCACGATCATGTGGGGGAAGACCACGATGTCGCGCAGCGGCAGGACCGGGAAGGTCTTGACCTCGCCGGGGTTGAGGGGCGGACGCTTCTTGGCATCGCTCATGGTTCACTCGTCCTTTCCTCGACACGCCGCGAAGCGGCCCTCACGGGCCCGCGCCGACGGCGGCGCTCGGATGATTCCTGGCAGGGTGACGCGGCATTACGCTTTTGTCGCGCGGGGACGGCGGCGGGATTGAGGCCGGCCCGGAAGCTCTGCGGCTTCCTCGGAGGTCTCGAGGCGCTTGGCCGACCTCGGGCACAAATCCCTGCCCGGGGGTCTGTCGGTGTTCATTAGGTGGCGCTGCACACCCCGGGTGTCAAGGCGACGAAAGGCGGGAGAGCGAAGCCATTTCAAACGCTGCGGGAATGCACGATACCACAGGCTGTCGCCCTGTCCCCGAACGACAAAGGGCGGGCCCATGGACCCGCCCTCGCCGACGATACCTGAGCGGGAATCAGGCGCTCTGCGCCTTCTCCTTTTCCGCATAGATGTAGAGCGGGCGGGCCTTGCCCTGCACGACCTCGTCCGAGATCACCACCTCCTCGACACCCTCGAGCCCGGGCAGGTCGTACATCGTGTCGAGCAGGATGCTCTCCATGATGGACCTGAGGCCGCGGGCGCCGGTCTTGCGCTCGATGGCCTTGCGCGAGACTGCGCCGAGCGCATCCTCGTGGAAGGTGAGGTCGACATTCTCCATCTCGAAGAGGCGCTGGTACTGCTTGACCAGCGCGTTCTTCGGCTCGGTGAGGATCTTCTTGAGCGCCGCCTCGTCGAGGTCCTCGAGCGTCGCCAGTACCGGCAGACGGCCGACGAATTCGGGGATGAGGCCATACTTCAGCAGGTCCTCGGGCTCGACCGAGCGGAAGATCTCTCCGGTGCGCCGCTCTTCCGGCGCACGCACGGTGGCGCCGAAGCCGATCGAGGAGCCCTGCCCCTTGGTCGAGATGATCTTCTCAAGGCCGGCGAAGGCGCCGCCGCAGATGAACAGGATGTTGGAGGTGTCGACCTGCAGGAACTCCTGCTGGGGATGCTTGCGCCCGCCCTGCGGCGGCACGGAGGCAACCGTGCCCTCCATGATCTTCAGCAGCGCCTGCTGCACGCCCTCACCCGACACGTCGCGGGTGATGGAGGGGTTGTCCGACTTGCGCGAGATCTTGTCGATCTCGTCGATATAGACGATGCCGCGCTGCGCCCGCTCGACATTGTAGTCGGAGGCCTGGAGCAGCTTCAGGATGATGTTCTCGACGTCCTCGCCGACATAGCCGGCCTCGGTGAGCGTCGTCGCATCGGCCATGGTGAAGGGCACGTCGAGGATGCGCGCCAGGGTCTGCGCGAGCAGCGTCTTGCCCGAACCGGTCGGCCCGATCAGCAGGATGTTCGACTTCGACAGCTCGACGTCGTTGTGCTTGGTCGCGTGATTGAGGCGCTTGTAATGGTTGTGGACCGCCACCGACAGGACGCGCTTGGCGTGGAACTGGCCGATCACGTAATCGTCCAGGACCTTGCAGATCTCCTTCGGCGTCGGAATGCCGTCCTTCGACTTGACCAGCGAGGACTTCGATTCCTCGCGGATAATGTCCATGCAGAGCTCGACGCACTCGTCGCAGATGAACACCGTCGGTCCGGCGATCAGCTTGCGGACCTCGTGCTGGCTCTTGCCGCAGAAGGAACAGTAAAGGGTGTTCTTCGCGTCGCTGCCGGCCTTGCTCATCATCTCTCTCCAACGCAACCCGTCACCCTTGGGATCAGGATCGTCTGACGCGAGACCCCATCGGGTCTCTCGGTGCCTCGGCCCCCCGGTGCGCCGATTGGCCCAGTAGCCAACCATGGTGCGCACTGCGGGATCAAGAAAGGATTAACGCTATTTCGTCACATACGGTTCATCTAGGGACCGCAGGCGCATTCGGATCAGTCTATGCAAAGGGCGGACCGCCCGTGGTGACCCAAAAGTGACACCGGGGGGATGGCGGCACCCGCCATCCCGTCCGCTCGCGGCACATCGTCAGGCCTTGGCGGGTTCGGCTTCCTCGGCCCGCTCCTCGATGACCTTGTCGATGAGGCCGAACTCCTGAGCCTTCTGCGCCGACATGAAATTGTCGCGCTCGAGGGCTTCCTCGATCTCCTTCAGCGTCCGGCCCGTGTGCTTCACATAGACCTCGTTGAGGCGCCGCTTCAGTTCCTTGACCTCTTCGGCATGGATCAGGATGTCGGTCACCTGGCCGCGATAGCCGCCCGAGGGCTGGTGGACCATGATGCGCGAATGCGGCAGGGCGAAGCGCTGGCCCTTGGCGCCGGCGGTCAGCAGCAGAGAGCCCATCGAGGCGGCCTGGCCCATGCACAGCGTGGTGACGGCCGGCTTGATGAACTGCATCGTGTCGTAGATCGACATGCCCGCCGTGACGACACCGCCCGGCGAGTTGATGTACATGTTGATCTCCTTCTTCGGGTTCTCTGCCTCGAGGAACAGGAGCTGGGCGACGATCAGCGTCGCCATGCCGTCCTCGACCGGGCCCGACAGAAAGATGATCCGCTCCTTCAGGAGGCGGGAATAGATGTCGTAGGACCGCTCGCCGCGGTTGGTCTGCTCGACCACCATCGGCACTAGGTAGTTCATCAGCGTGTCGTGCGGGTCTCTCATCGTCTTCGGTCCTTCGGGGTCGCGATTCGGACGGAGCATGGCCCGAATCTCTTTGACGCCATCCTAACGGCAATGCGCATCCGCGGTGAATCCACGCGGTTGCCGGAAAAAGAGAAGGGCCGCACGCGGCGGCCCTTCCCTCACAAGGAATTGTCCGGTCGCAGCGCCCTTCAGGCGGCTTCCTCGTCGTCGTTGTCCTTGAACAGCTCATCCTTGGAGACGGGCTTCTCGGTCACGTCGGCGAGTTCGAGAATGTAGTCCACGACCTTCTCCTCGAAGATCGGAGCGCGGAGCGAGGCCAGCGCCTGGGGGGTCTTGCGGTAATAGTCCCAGACCTGCTGCTCCTGACCGGGGAACTGGCGCGCCCGCTCGACCACGGCGCGCGACACTTCCTCGTCGCTGACCTTGATCTGGGCCTTCTCGCCGATTTCCGCAAGGACGAGGCCGAGACGGACGCGGCGCTCGGCGATGGCACGGTATTCGGCGCGCGCCTTCTCCTCGGTCGTCTCTTCGTCCGTGAAGGTCTTGCCGCGGGATTCGAGATCCTGGCTGACCTGGCGCCAGACGCTCTCGAACTCCTGGTCGACCAGCGTCTGCGGCAGGTCGAAGGCGTGCTTCTCGTCGAGGGCGTCGAGCAGGGCGCGCTTCACCTTGCGGCGCGAGGCGGCCGCATACTCGCTCTTCAGCCGATCAGAGACGGCGGCCTTCAGCTTGGCGAGATCCTCGAAGCCCACCATCTTGGCGAACTCCTCGTCGATGGCGCGCTCGCCCGGCTTCTCGATCGCCTTCACCGTGACGGCGAATTCGGCGTCCTTGCCGGCGAGGTTCTCTGCCATGTAGTTCGACGGGAACTTGACCTTCACGACCCTGTCCTCACCGGCCTTGACGCCGACGAGCTGGTCCTCGAAGCCCGGGATGAAGGAGTTGGAGCCGAGCTCCAGCTGGATGTCCTCGGCCGTGCCGCCCTCGAACTTCTCGCCGTCGATCGTGCCGACGAAGCCGATGGTCAGGCGGTCGCCGCTCTCGGCGGCAGCGCCCGCGGGCTTGGCCTCGAACGGGCGGTTCTGCTTGGCCATGGTCTCCAGCATCGCCTGGACGTCGGCCTCGGCCGGCTCGACCACCGGGCGCTCGACCTTGATGCCCTTGAAGTCGGCAAGCTGGATCGTTGGCAGCACCTCGAAGGCGACCGTGTAATCGAGGTCGGCGGTGCCGTCGAACACGGCCTTCGCCTCGGCCTCGGCCTCGGGCAGCTTCACCGAGGGCTCCTGGGCGAGCTTGAAACCGTTGTCGGCGACGATCTTCTGGTTGGTTTCGCCGACCAGCGCCTCGATGGTCTCGGCCAGCACGGCGCGACCATAGAGCTTCTTCAGATGGGCGGTCGGCACCTTGCCCGGGCGGAAGCCGTTGATGTTGACGCGGCCCTTGAGGTCGTCGAGGCGGGCATCGGCGCGGGCGGCAAGGTCGGTCACAGGAACCACCACGCGGAATTCGCGCTTCAGACCTTCGGACAGGGTGGCGGTCACCTGCATGGCTTCGTTTCTTTCGTGTTCGTGATCGGCGCGGCCGGCAGGATGGTGCGGGCGGAGGGACTTGAACCCCCACGACTTTCGCCACGGGAACCTAAATCCCGCGTGTCTACCAATTCCACCACGCCCGCCGAGGGCCGCTCGAAATAGCTTCTCGCCCCGGTGGATGCAAGTCATCCATCGGGCGCGGCCTCATAACACCGGCTTTGGGCGATTGCACCAAGAAAATCGCCCACCGCCATCAGGTGCGGGCGAAGAGGCCGATCCAGACCATGATGACCGTCGCGCCGGCGGCGCCGAGCGCAACCGTGGCCGGGCTGTGCGGCAACAGGCCGAAAGATCCGGCTGCCACCAGACCGGCGATGCCGATCAATGCTATTTTCACCATGGAACGCCTCCATTCGGGACAGGGACGCTCTCCACCTCAAGTCCCGTGCCATCCCGTTGTGAGACAGGGCCGCCCTTGCCTTCCCAGACTCCCCCCGCGCCCACCGACCGCCGCTTGAACCGCCGCCGCCTGCTTGCCGCTCCGGCGGTCCTGACGCTCGCCGCGCTGACCACGCCGGAACGCGCCGCGGCCCAGGGTCTGCGGCTCACCGCCGCAGCAGGCGAGGTCCGGCTCGGAACCGCCGATGGCCCGCCGACGCCGTTCATCGGCTATGATGGGCTGCTGCCGGGTCCGGTGCTGCGGGCGCAGCGCCAGGTGCCGCTGGCAATCGACGTCACCAATGCGCTGGCCGAGCCGACCGGCCTCCATTGGCTGGGCCTCCGGGACCCGGCGGTGCTCGCCCTTCCCGATATCGCGGCCGGCGCCACCCAGCGCCACGACCTGACCTCGCCCGATGCCGGCACCTTTCTCTACCGGCCGCGGCTCGCCGGCGGCGAGCCGCAGTTGCGGGCGGGTCTTGCCGGGCTGCTGATGGTCGGCGACGCGACGCCGCTGGCCCATGACCGCGAGGTGCCCCTGCTCCTCTCCGAGCCGCCCGGTGGCGCGGCGCCATCGCCGGCGGGCCTCCTCGTCAACGGCCGCCCCGACCTCACCCTCTTCGCGCGCCCGCACGAGCGGCTCTGGCTGCGCTTCGCCAACGCCACGGCAAGCCGCATCCTGCAATGGACCGTGCCCGACCAGCGCCTCACCCTCGTCGCCCTCGACAGCCAGCCCTGCGAACCCTTTCCCCTCGACCAGGGCCGGCTGATGCTGGCGCCTGGACAGCGTGCGGAAGTCATGTGGGACGTCGCTGCGGCGGCGGGTACGACCCTGCCGATCGCCCTCGCCAGTTTCGCCGGAACGACCCTCACCGGCCGCATGCGCGTGGAGGGCTCGCCGCTGCGTGCGGCGCCTCTGCCGGCCCCGGCCCCGCTCGCAGCCAATCCGCTGCCACAGACCATGGATTTCCGACGCGCGACGCGGATCGACCTGCCGATCGGAGCGGCAGGCTTCGCCGGACGAAGCGCCCGCGAGGCGGCGGGCGCCACGGTCCTGCGCCTGCGCCGCGGCGCGGTGGTCCTCGCCGCGATCCGCAACGACAGCGCTGCCTTTCACGCCGTCCATCTCGAAGGCCACCCTGCCCGCCTTCTCGACGGCCTCGACGACGGGTGGAAGCCCTTTTTCCTTGATACGGTGCTGGTGGCGCCCGGCAGCACCGCCCGCATCGCCTTCGTGGCGGAGCGGACCGGACGGTTCCGCCTGACCGCCCAGGCGATCAACGCCGCGGAGGGGCCACTGGTCGCCCTCCTGGACGTCGGCTAGTCATCGTCGGCAGCGTCTTCGGCAGCGTCTCTCGCCTCGGCAAGGCGGCCCGCCAGCGCACCGAGAACCCGCGGCAGCGCCTCCGGAAGATCCTCGGCGATCAGCCCGAGCCCGGCGGCCTGCCCGGCCTCGCCATGCAGCCAGACCGCGGCACTCGCCGCTGCGAAAGGCGCCATGCCCTGCGCCAGAAGGCCGGTCACGATTCCCGCCAGAACGTCGCCAGACCCGGCCGTCGCCAGCCAGGGCGGCGCATTCGCGGCGATCGACACCGTGCCGTCGGGCATGGCCACCACCGTATCCGGCCCCTTGAGGATCACTGCGGCGCCCGCCAGCGCCGCGGCCCGGCGCGCCGCATCGGGCTTGGCGAGGTCTGGATCGGCACCGAACAGGCGCGCGAACTCGCCGGCATGGGGCGTCAGCACCACCGGACGATCCGGCCAGGCGCGGATGCCGGCGAAGAGCGCCGCGGGATCCGCGGCGAAGGCGGTGAGGCCGTCGGCATCGATGACGGTCGCCGCCCCGCTCGCCAGCGCCTCGGCGACCAGCGCCCGCGTCGCCTCGCCCGTCCCCAGCGCCGGACCGAGACAGACAGCATTGCGGCGCCGGTCGGCGAGGCTGGCGGCGAGGCCGGATGGCCCGTCCATCCGCTCCAGCATGATTGCCGTGAGATGGGACGCGTTGACAGCCAGCGCCTCGGGGGGCGAGGCGAGCGTCACCAGGCCCGCGCCCGCGCGCAGGGCGCCGCGGGCGGCAAGCCGCGCCGCGCCGGTCCGCGCCAGCCCGCCCGACACGACGACCGCATGACCGCGGTGATATTTGTGCCCGTCCGCCCGCGGCAGCGGGAAGACGTCGCCCCAGAGCGCCGGGTCATTGGCGAAATCGCGGATGGCGAGCCCGTCCAGCACCGCCGGCCGGATTCCGATATCGGCCACCCGGACCGTCCCGCCATGCAGGCGCCCGGGCATGAGAAGATGGCCGGGCTTGCGGCGGAAGAAGGTGACGGTCTCGCGTGCCATCATGGCGACGCCGCGCACCGCGCCCGTCACGCCGTCGACGCCCGAGGCGATGTCGGCAGCGACGACCCGGCAGCCCGCGGCATTGACGGCGGCGATCACCTCGGCCTCGACACCGGTGATGGCGCGGGAGAGGCCGGCGCCGTAGAGCGCGTCGACCACCACGGCCGGCCGCGCGGCAGCCCAGTCCGCCAGCGGGACCGCCACCCTGCCCCAGGCTTCCGCAGCGGCAACGGCATCGCCCGCCTGCGCCCGCGGCGGCGCGCTGGCCGCAACCGTCACGCCGAAGCCGCGTTCGCGCAGGACCCTGGCCGCCACATAACCGTCACCCCCATTGTTGCCAGGGCCGCACAACACGACGATGCGGGTGCCGAGGGGCGTCGCGCGCGCCACGGCATCGGCGATGGCCACACCCGCGCGGTGCATGAGGACCGCGCCTGGCGTACCCGCGGCGATGGTCAGGCGATCGGCCTCGGCCATGGCCAGGGGCGTGAGGAGAGCGCTGGAGCGGCGTGTCATGGCGCCAGCATCGGAAGGCACCCGGCCGGGGTCAATCGTCACGGTTGCCGGCCCGGCACTTTTCTTTGCCTATTATTGTGGCACCCATGGCGCCAAGGCGTGCCGCAACCCGCCATGAGGCGACAATCATGATCAGTTTTTGATCATTATGCCTATTAATTTTGCATGAGTATCGCCGCCCGGCGCGGCCGGGGTCAAGGAGGACTGGCTTTCGCCTTGGAATTCCAGCACAATTGTCGCGTGACGCCTCTGGCACATCTCCTGCTAGCCCGCGAAAGCGGTTCGGCGGCGGGCGCCAGATCCGGCGGTCGGACCACAGGAGCAGGATCGGAATGAAGAAGATCGAGGCGATCATCAAGCCCTTCAAGCTCGATGAGGTGAAGGAGGCGCTGCAGGAGGTCGGACTCCAGGGCATCACCGTCACCGAGGCGAAGGGGTTCGGCCGCCAGAAGGGTCATACCGAACTCTACCGCGGCGCCGAATATGTCGTGGATTTCCTCCCCAAGGTGAAGATTGAGATCGTCATGCCCGACGACATGGTGGACAAGGCGATCGACGCCATCCGCCGCGCGGCCCAGACCGGCCGCATCGGCGACGGCAAGATCTTTGTCTCGACCATCGAGGAAGCCATCCGCATCCGCACCGGCGAATCCGGCCTCGACGCGATCTGAACGGAATTCGGCAGGTCCGCCTGCCGCAAATGCAAACGTGCAAACCAAGAGGAAGCACTAAATGACGACTGCCAAGGATGTCCTGAAAATGATCAAGGAGAACGACGTGAAGTACGTCGATCTCCGCTTCACCGACCCGCGTGGCAAGTGGCAGCACGTCACCTTCGACATCACCATGATCGACGAGGACATCTTCGCCGAGGGCACGATGTTCGACGGCTCCTCGATCTCCGGCTGGAAGGCGATCAACGAGTCGGACATGCTCCTCATGCTCGACCCCTCGACCGCGCAGATCGATCCGTTCTTCGCCGAGACGACGATGTCGATCGTCTGCGACATTCTCGAGCCCTCGACCGGCGAGCCCTACAACCGCGACCCGCGCGGCATCGCCAAGAAGGCTGAGGCCTATCTGAAGTCGACCAAGATCGGTGACACCATCTTCGTCGGCCCCGAGGCCGAGTTCTTCGTCTTCGACGACGTGAAGTTCGCTGCCGAGCCCTACCACACGGGCTTCAAGGTCGACTCCTCGGAGCTGCCGACCAACTCCTACACCGACTACGAAGGTGGCAACCTCGGCCACCGCGTCCGCGTCAAGGGCGGCTACTTCCCCGTTCCCCCGATCGACAGCCTGCAGGACATGCGCGGCGAGATGCTCGCCTCCATGGCCAAGATGGGCGTGAAGGTCGAGAAGCATCACCACGAGGTCGCTTCCGCCCAGCACGAGCTCGGCATGAAGTTCGACACGCTGACGCACATGGCCGACCAGATGCAGATCTACAAGTACTGCATCCATCAGGTCGCCAACATCTACGGCAAGACCGCCACCTTCATGCCGAAGCCGGTCTATGGCGACAACGGCTCGGGCATGCACGTGCACCAGTCGATCTGGAAGGGCGGCAAGCCGCTGTTTGCCGGCAACAAATATGCCGACCTCAGCCAGGAATGCCTCTGGTACATCGGCGGCATCATCAAGCACGCCAAGTCCCTGAACGCCTTCACCAACCCGTCGACCAACTCCTACAAGCGTCTGGTCCCGGGCTACGAGGCCCCGGTGCTGCTCGCCTATTCGGCCCGCAACCGCTCGGCGTCCTGCCGCATTCCGTGGACGGCGAACCCGAAGGCCAAGCGCGTCGAGGTCCGCTTCCCCGATCCGACCGCCAACCCCTACCTGGCGTTCGCGGCCATGCTGATGGCCGGCATCGACGGCATCACCAACAAGATCGACCCCGGCGCGGCCATGGACAAGGACCTCTATGACCTGCCGGCGAAGGAGCTGAAGAAGATCCCGACGGTCTGCGGCTCGCTGCGCGAGGCCCTGGCCAACCTCGACAAGGACCGCGCCTATCTCAAGGCCGGTGGCGTCTTCAACGACGACTTCATCGACAGCTACATCGAGCTGAAGATGACCGAGGTGATGCGCTTCGAAATGACGCCGCACCCGGTCGAGTACGACATGTACTACTCGGTCTGATCCGGACGGGGCGGGCTTTCGGGCCCGCCCCTTTCTCTTGGGGGTCACGGCCTCGCCGGCACCCCGTCGTCATGCATATGCGTGCCCTGCCGGGCGTGACATCGGGGCCCTGTCACGGCACCGGCAGCGTCGTGGTCCCGAGCGGCTGCCAGCGCTGGGTGGTGGTCATTTCGACACCGCTGAACCGCGAGGTCGAGATCGCCTGGGTTGCGATCCCCGTGTCCCGGCTCATCCAGTAGCGATTGTGCATCTCCACCCGCACCGATCCCTCCATGGTCATGCGGGCCTCGTAGGTGTCGTGCACCACGCCGTCGAGCGTCTCGGTCCCGCAGACCACCCCCGTCGCCGACCGCGCCTGGGACCTGATCGCCTCCTTGGCTTCGGCATGCTGCTTGTCCCGGTCGAAGCTGTGGACCTTCGTCCAGCTGCGGCCCTGGTCCGCTGACTGGTACACTGTGCCCTGGTAGGTGAGCACCCAGGGAATGTTGTCCGGATTGACCGGCTTGAACATGTGGTGGTCGCGGGAGACGAAGATGAAGAGGCTCTCCTGGGTCGAAGCGCCTTGCTGCACGGTGGTGCGGCTCTGGCCCGGCCGGCCATCGAGAGCACTCTCGAGATAGCGCACCAGACGGTCGCGGCATTCGTCGGCGCCAGCGGCGCCCATGGCGAACAGGACCAGTGTCGTCGCGACGGTCAGAGTCTTCATTGCGGCCTCTCTCGGATCGACAGTTGAGCATCGGTGCCCCGACCGACAGCGAGCCACGAAGCACACGCGGTGGCAACTCCCGGCAGGCGCCGCGATGCGCACGGGGTCATGGGACGGCCAGCCCGATCGCTAGACCGCCGTGTCGACCGCGGCCACAGGAACTCCCTTGCGCTGGTCGTCGACGATCAGTTGCAGCGCCTGCGCATGGACCGGGCGGTAGAAGAGCCAGCCCTGGGCATAGGCCACCGCCTGGGCGGCGAACCATGCCGCCTGCTCTTCGGTCTCGATTCCCTCCACCACGAGATCGATGTCGAGAGCCCTCGCCATGCCGAGGATCTGCGGCAGGACCGGCGACCCCGTCTTGCCACCGCCCACCGTCTCGGTGAAGCCACGGTCGACCTTCAGGGCGTCGATCGACAATTCGTTGAGATAGGACAGGTTCGAGAAGCCCGTGCCGAAATCATCAATGTAGACGCGATGCCCCCGCGCGCGCAGCAAGCGGGTGCCGTTGATCGCCTGATCCCGCCGTGCGGCGGCATGTTCGGTCAGTTCGAGAATGATGCATCGCGGGTCGATACGCGTGCGCTCGACCATGGTGGCGAGGGTCTCGTAGAAGTCGGGATCATCGAGACCGCTGGCCGAGATGTTGATGCTGATGCGGAAATCGGGGTGGCTCTGGATCAGACCGGCAAGTTCGACCATCACCCGGGACAGCATGAAATGGGTGATCTGACCGATGAGCCCGGCCTCCTCGGCGAGAGGAATGAAGGTCGCCGGCGGGACCTGTTCGCCGTTCTCGTCGCGCCAGCGGATCAGCGCCTCTGCGCCGATCACCGACCGGTCGGCGAGCCTGACGATCGGCTGGTAGACAACATCGAAACGGCCTTGCGCGATCGCCCGCTTGAGCTGAGCGGGCATGGATTGACGGGCCGTCTGGCGGTGAACGAAAAGCAGACCCAGCCCCAGGCCGATGATGGTCCCCAGCCATCCGACAGCCGCCATGATCGGCCATTGCAGGCGGAGGATCTCTGATTTCGCCAGCGACGTGACGACGCAGATCGAGCGGCTGCCATCGCAGAGCGGGTGAAACAGCGTGCCGTGACGATCCGCTGGTCGGCCCGCCAGCAGGTCTGTATTGCCGAGGGCCAGGGGCTTGCCGAAGAGCCTGAGGAAGCGCCCGTCCGCTCCCAGATAACCGGCCACGAAATCGACCCCGACCAGCACGTCATGCGCCAGCGCATCGGGATCAAGGACGACATTGGCCTCGCCTTCGCCGAGGATCGGCGCACGGCTGTGACGCGCGACCAGCAGGGGCTCGGCGGCATGGACGGCCAGGCCCTGCCGGGACACGAGATCGCCGGGTGCGATCACCGCCGGCGACGGCAGCATCTGCAGCGTCGCGGAGCAATGGAGCGCGCCTCCCCTCACCCGGCCGATATCCTTGATGAAGCGGGTCAGGAAGACCTGCTCGCGCAACTGCTCGAGTTCGCCCGCCGAACAGAAGGCCGATGGCTGCCGGTTGAACAGATCGAGGGTCTGCCGCGCCTCCAGGTCCAGGGCGACGAGTTGGTTGAGAACGGCATGTCCCACCGAGGCGATGCGATCCTGGGCGATCGCCACCAGCAGCAGCCATGCGGCGAACGCGGCGAGCAGAGCCACGGCGACCGTGGACCCGAAGACGATGACGATCTGCAGAAGCCGGCCGGGTCGCCCCGTCGCAAGCGACGCATGCTGAGGGATGGATGTCACTGCGGCCTGCTCGTGCCAGCGGAGCTGGCGTGCTCAAAACGAGGACGAAACGTCTGTTCCCGAAGGGAAGTTCAGACTGTGCAGCCTTTGCACATTTCAGACAAGGGTATCGCCAACCCATCCGGTCCAACGGCGGGGCGCCAGCGCCATCGCGGCGGCGGTGGAGCCGCAGGGCCCGACCGAGGTACGTCCATCGTCAGACGGAACGGGATGCGCGGTGACCCGGTCGCCCGCCTCAGAGCACCAGGAACGTCGCCGCCAGCGCCACGGTCACGACCCAGGCGCCGATCCGCCCCAGCGTCCACTCGGCGCTCTTTTCATCCCCCGGGAGCACGAGGCTCGTCTCCTCGGGGTCGATGCAACCAAGGGCAAGGCCAGCGCGCTCGGCTGCGCGCATCAGCTTCGCCATGTCCTGTTCGACAGTCACAAGTCCCAACACGCGGTCCATGACGCAACTCCGGAACGCCTTACCCCACCCAGTCGCGAACCGTGGACCAGCAGGCGTAAACGAGGCCTTTGCAATCGGCCCGGGGGCGCGGTCGCTGTCGGCGCGATGGCACAGATGTCGGCGAGCTGTGGCATTTTGGTTTCACCCGGTAGAGGATGGTGGCCGTCATGGCGCTGTCGCCGACCTGCGCTGAACTCGTCGACGACGCCGAGAAGGAGCCCGACATGATGCGCGACGCCGACAGGCCGGATGATGATGGCCTCTTCAACGCCTCGCAGCTTGCTGAAGCAGCGGAAGACCGGGGCACCAGCCCGGCTGGCGCGCCGACCTTCGGCGATGTCGTCGCCGCCCGTTTCAACCGCCGCGACCTGATGAAGGGCGTCCTCGGTGTCGGTGCCATCACCGCGGCGCTCGGCCCAGCCGCCCTCGCCTCCCGGACCGCGGCGGCGCAGACGGCGGCTGCCACGCCGTCCTTCGGCTTCCGCGAATTGTCGGCGACGCCGACCGAACGCGCCGAAGTCGCCGAGGGCTATGTGGCGGAGATGCTGATCCGCTGGGGCGACGGGGTGCTCGCCGATGCACCGGCCTTCGATCCGCGCAGCCAGAGCGGGGCGGCCCAGGCACGCCAGTTCGGCTACAACAACGATTATCTCGGTTTTTTCCCTGTTCCGGGCGCGCCGGACCCGTCGCACCACGGGCTGCTCTGCATCAACCATGAATATACCAACGAAGAGCTCATGTTCCCCGGCCTCGGCCGCCAGGATGCCGGCGGACCGCTCGGCCGCGCCAGGGCCTTTTCCGGCATGACACCAGAACTCGTCGCGATCGAGATGATGGCCCATGGCGGCAGCGTCATCGAGGTCCGGCGCGAGGGCGGGCGCTGGCAGGTGGTCGCCGGCTCGCGCTATGCGCGGCGCATCACCGCCGAGACACCGATGGAGATCACCGGCCCCGCCGCCGGTCATCAGCGGATGCGCACCGCCGCCGACCCGGCCGGCCGGCGCGTCCTCGGCATGCTCAACAATTGCGCCGGTGGCCGCACGCCCTGGGGCACCTGGCTGAGCTGCGAGGAGAACGTCAACGGCTACTTCACCGGCCGCCTGCCCGAGGGCCATGCCGAGGCCGTCAATTACCGCCGCATGGGCATCCCGGGCCGCTGGTACAATTGGGGCGATCATGTCGACCGCTTCAACCTGGAGAAGGAGCCGAACGAGGCGAACCGCTTCGGCTGGGTGGTCGAGATCGACCCCTTCGATCCCGCATCGACCCCGAAGAAGCGCACTGCCCTCGGCCGCTTCAAGCACGAGGGCGCGGCGGGCATCGTCGCCCGCGACGGGCGCTACGTGCTCTATTCCGGAGACGATGAGCGCTATGACTATGTCTATCGCTTCGTCACTGCGGGGCGCGTCACCGGCGACCGGGCGCGCGACCGCGACCTCCTCGATGCCGGCACGCTCTCCGTCGCCCGCTACAATGCCGACGGCTCCGGCGACTGGCTGCCCCTCGTCTTCGGCGAAGGGCCGCTGACCCCGGCCAACGGCTTCCACTCCCAGGCGGATGTGGTGATCGAGACGCGCCGGGCCGCCGATCTCCTCGGCGCCACCCGCATGGACCGGCCGGAAGACGTCGAGGCGAACCCTGCGACAGACAAGGTCTATGTCATGCTCACCAACAACAGCCGCCGCAAGCCGGAGGAGGTCGACGCCGCCAATCCGCGTGCGGACAACCGCTTCGGCCATATCGTCGAGATGCTCCCCGACGGCCGCGACCATGCCGCACCGCGCTTCACCTGGGACATCCTCGTGCGCTGCGGCGACCCCGCGGTGGCAACCGTCGGCGCCACCTTCAACAGCCGCACCAGCCAGGACGGCTGGTTCGGCATGCCCGACAATTGCGCCATCGACGCCGACGGTCGGCTATGGATCGCGACCGACGGCAACTTCCCCTCCCGCACTGGCCGCAACGACGGCGTCTGGGCCATGGAGACGGAGGGCGCGGCGCGCGGCACCGCGAAACTCTTCTTCAAATGCCCCTTCGGTGCCGAACTCTGCGGACCGGAATTCACCCCCGACGGCGAAACCTTCTTCGTCGCCATCCAGCATCCCGGTGAAGCCGATCCGGAAGACGCCAGGGCGACACCGGCGACCTTCGAGAACCCGGCGACCCGCTGGCCGGACTTTGTACCCGACATGCCGCCCCGGCCCTCCGTCCTCGCCATCACCCGGCAGGGCGGCGGCAAGATCGGCAGCTAGACACCGGCGGCAGCTAGGGCGCCAGCGCGAGCAGCGCCCGCGTCAGCCCGCCGTCGGGGCGGCGCATCGTGTCGAGGATGGAGAAATGGTCGGCATCGGCGACCGGCAGGAGTGGCCCCGGCGCGCCGGCCCGCAGCCGCGCCGCATGCATGGCATGGGAATTCGCCACCAGCGCCGGCAATTCCCGCCCGCCATAGGTGATGGCCAACGGCTTCATCACAGGCGGGCGGCGCAGCGGCGACAGGTCGGCGATCTCCGCCGGCGAAAGCTTGAGGGTTTCGTTCAGATAGGTGTCGGCGAGCGGCGCGAGCTCGAAGATGCCGGAAATGGCGAGCCCGGCTGTCACCGCCCCATGGCTCAACGCCATGGCGGCGAGGTGCCCGCCGGCCGACCAGCCGGCGACGATCAGCGGGCCGGCCATGCCATGGGCGGGGCCATTCGCCGCCAGCCAGTCGAGCGCCGCGCTGCATTCGCCGACGATGTCGGCCAGGCAGGCCTGCGGCGCCAGGGTGTAGCCGGGCATCGCCACCGACCAGCCATGGGCCGCAACCCCCTCACCCAGAACCGCGAACATCTCGCGGGAATTGCGCATCCAGTAGCCGCCGTGGAAATAGACGAGACAGGGGGCGGCCGGGTCCTGCCCGGGATAGAGGTCGATCTTCTGCCGCTCCGCCCTGCCATAGGGCAGGTCCATGGTGGCGGCAAAGCGCGCCCGGACAGCGGCGGATTCCGCCGTCCAGCCGGCGAATGTCTCCGTCCACGAGGGAACCGCCTGGCCGTTGTTGTAGGCCGCATCGCGGATCGACTGCGGGACGGGCGAGACGTCTATGGCCATGATCGGGTATCCGGTCGAGAACAATGGCCACTGTCGCACGGAACGCGTCGGGGGGAACCGCCGCGGCCGCATGCGGATCACCCGCGGATGAGGAGATCGCCATGACCCGACCGGCCAGCCAGCCCGCCGACCATTCGACCGTTTCGGTCTATGTGATGGCGCAGGGCGCACGTGACCTGATGGACTTCCTCGGCACCGTCTTCGGCGCGACGGCGCTGGTGGCCATCGACCGCGAGGATGGCAGCCTCATGCATGCCTCGCTCAGGATCGGCGATTCGGTGGTGATGATCGCCGAGGCCACTGCCGACTACCCCGCATTCCCCGTCTGGCTGCACGTCTATGTCGACGATGTCGACGCCACCCATGCCGCGGCGCTGGCCAAGGGCGCCACCGAGGTCGAGGCGCCGTCCGAGAAGGGCGACGGCGACCGGCGCGGCGGCTTCCACGACGCCTGCGGCAACACGTGGTGGATCGCGACGCCGGTCAGATGAGCCGCCGCAGGGGACCCAGCCGGCCTGCCCTGCGCGCCTGGAACAATCCCCGGACCGACTGCGATGACGCCCCAGGTGACAACCTATCGGCGGAACCGGAGAACGACGCCCGCCCATAGCCCCGCGCGACCAGCGGCGGCGGCCGCAGATTGGCCGGCTCTGAACACGGGTCCTCCAGCTCAGATCAGCAGTTCGGCCCAGCCTTTGAAGCTCCGCCGCGCCGACCCGTCGGACCGTGCGAGGGTGCCGCGGATCACCGCCATGGCGAATCCGCCGGTCCGCCAGTCGGCGACCTCCTCGATCGCGACGGTCTCGGCATCGAGCCGCCATGCCGCTTGCCGGTGGGTGAAACCGACCTGCCAATGCGTCGGCCAGCGATAGGGGCGGTCGCTGACGGGGCGGCTGTCGCGGATCTTGAAATCGATGTCCGACAGGACGCCTGCTCCGTCGACGGTGGTCATGCCGCTCTCGCGCGGCACCCCCGGCTGGGCCCGGTCGTGGTAGCGCAGATAGATGTCCCGGTTGTCCTCGGTCCACAGGTAAAGGCCGTTGAAATTGTTCCAGCTCGCGCCGAAATCGCTGGTGAAGCGATTGTAGCCGGTGCGCGCGATGAACTCGAAGATGACCCGCCCGCGCAGTTCCCGCCCCTTCCAGCGCATCGTGGCGGAGGCTGCGCCGATCCAGTAGTCATTGTCAGGCGTCTGCCGCCGCAGGATCGGTGTCAGTCCTTCCACGGCCATGTCGATGTCGTTTGTCGCGCTCACCATGCGCATTCCGCCGGCAACCGTCCCGCGAAACTGGAAGTGCTCGGAATCAGGAATGGTCTCGAGGATCCTGTCCGGATTGGGATAATGCGCGCTGCCGGCGACAGGCACGACACCCTGGCCCTCGGCGAACATCGCGATCCAGTGGTCGGCGAAAAAGCGCTCCCCGGTCTGGCCGCGGTTGTTGTCATGCGCGAGGTAGACGGTGCCCTGCGCGTCCGAACCGACGAAGGAGAAATAGTCCGAGTGATAGCGCCGGGTGACCTCGGCCCAGGCCAGCGTCGGCTCCGACGCCACAAGGCCCGTCGCCGCGAGCAGGACATGACGACGATGCAGAACCATGGGCCGACCCCTCCCCCCGAGACCGGATCAGCATGCCGACGATCACCGTCGCGGCAATTCACGTCTTATTGACGCACAACACGATCGGGAGCCGCGGGTCACGCCCGCGCAGTGCTTCCCTTGCCGTGGCAGGACCGATGACCGCCTGGCGGGGGCCGGTCCCTGCCCAGGGTCATGGGCGGGAACAACCGGACGATCCTGATGTTCTTGATCGGGGCAACCGAGGAGGACCCGGCATGCCGAACGGCAAGACGACGAGTGTGACCACCCGCGACACCATCACCCGCGAGGCGCATACTACCGCCACCGAAGCGGACACCACGATCCCTGCGCACGACAAGCCGGTCGAGAAAGGCGGCGCGGAGGATGTGCAGCGCCGGACGGTGCTGAAGGAAGCCCATTCGACCGCGACCGAGGCCGGCACCACGATCCCGGCCCATGATCGGCTCGTTCCGAAGGGCGCTTAGGCGCGCTTGGGCAGCCTGACACCCGAAAACGAAAAAAGCCGGGCCCAGGGCCCGGCTTTTCGATGTCGTGAAGAGCGATCAGCGCTTCGAGAACTGGAAGGAACGGCGGGCCTTGGCCTTGCCGTACTTCTTGCGCTCGACCACGCGGCTGTCGCGGGTGAGGAAGCCTTCCTTCTTCAGCGCGCCGCGCAGATCCGGCTCGTAATAGGTAAGAGCCTTGGAAATGCCGTGGCGCACTGCGCCGGCCTGGCCGGAAAGGCCGCCGCCGGCGACCGTCACGTTGATGTCGTACTGCGTGTCGCGGCCGACGAGAACGAGCGGCTGGCGGAGCAGCATGCGCAGCACCGGACGGGCGAAGTAGACTTCGAGCGTGCGGTCATTGACGGTGATCTTGCCGGAGCCCGGCTTGACCCAGACGCGGGCGACCGCGTCCTTGCGCTTGCCGGTGGCATAGGCGCGGCCCTGCTTGTCGAGCTTCTGCACATGCCGGGGGGCATCAGTGGCCGCCGGCTTGAGGGCGCTCAGGCCTTCGAGAGACGAAACGGTCTCAGCCATGATCAGGCCCTCACGTTCTTGGAGTTCAACACGCCGACGTCGAGGACGACGGGCGCCTGGGCCTCATGGGGGTGCTTGTCGCCGCCATAAACGCGCAGGTTCGACATCTGCCGGCGGCCAAGCGGACCGCGCGGGATCATGCGCTCCACGGCCTTCTCGACGATGCGCTCGGGGAACTTGCCGTCGCGGATGGTCTTGGCGATCCGCTCCTTGATGCCGCCCGGATAGCCGGTGTGATGGTAGTAGGCCTTCTGGTCCCACTTGCGGCCGGTGAAAACCACCTTGTCCGCATTGATGATGATGACATTGTCACCGCAATCGACATGGGGGGTATACGTGGCCTTGTGCTTGCCGCGCAGGCGCGTCGCCACGATCGTCGCGAGGCGGCCGACAACCAGGCCCTTCGCGTCGATCAGAACCCACTTCTTGTCGACCTCGGCGGGTTTCGCCACATAGGTCTTCATGGTCGTGTCTTCCGGAATTGAGAAATCGGAAGCGGCGGTGCGCAGATCGCCCGTCGCGTCGGGACGGCTATAGGCGAGACGGGCCGCCGCGTCAACGCGGGCAACCGGCAAAAAGAAAAGCAAAACCAGATACTTATAAAATAGGTATTTCAATACCTTGATTTTATGGCCGATTTTGCAAGGGCTTGCCCCCGTCCCGGCTCAGGGGCGCGCCGGGATCTCGAGCCCCCGCTGGACCGCGGGACGGGCGAGACAGCGCTCGAGCCAGGCCGGAACCTCCTTGAGTTCGTGATAGGCGACGAGATCGCCGGCCCCATAGAAGCCGACGAGGTTGCGCACCCAGCCGACCAGCGCGATGTCGGCGATGGTGTAGTCGTCGCCCATGATGAAGCGGCGCCCGGCGAGCCGCGTCTCCAGCACCCGGATCAGGCGGTGGGCCTCGGCGCGGTAGCGCTCCAGGGGTCGCTTGTCCTCGTATTCCCGGCCCGCAAACTTGAAGAAGAAGCCGAGCTGGCCAAACATCGGGCCGACAGCCGCCATCTGGAAGAAGACCCACTGGATGGTCTCGATCCGCGCGACCGGATCGGCCGGCAGGAAGCGACCGGTCTTCTCGGCGAGATAGAGCAGGATCGCACCGGATTCGAACAGCACGAGCGGCTGTCCGCCAGGCCCGTCGGGGTCGATGATCGCCGGGATCTTGCCGTTCGGGTTGAGCGCCAGGAATTCCGGGGTCCAGGTTTCGTTCTGGCCGATATTGATCGCATGCGGCTCGTAGGGCAGCCCCGTCTCCTCCAGCATGATCGACACCTTCACCCCGTTCGGCGTCGGCAGCGAATAGAGCTGGATGCGGTCGGGATGGGCGGCGGGCCAGCGGCGGGTGACGGCGAAGGCGGAAAGGTCGGACATGGCAGCTCCTGGCCGGTCAGTGAAACGGGACCTGGTTGTCAGATGGTCCGCGAGCCTCGGCGATCAAAGGGCGCGGCGCAAGCATCGCGCCATCGTGATCGGCCGGCTCTGCCGCACGGCCCAGTTGAGCGACCCATCCCCTCTGCGCCACGCTCGTCCGGTCAGGGAGGCGTGATCGACCCGCCCCGCATGAGTCCAGAGGAAAGCCGATGCCGATGGTCACCCCGCCCGCGGGCCATGTCGGTCCCTTCGCCGGCCTCGACGTGCCCTGGCTCCTGAAGCTTCGGGCCCGCACCCGCCGCGACCATCCCTTCATCGTCTGGACGCCGTTCGAGAGGCCGCCGGTGACCCTGACCTACGGCGCCTTCCACGCCCGCGTCGGCGCCATCGCCGCGGGCTTGGCGAAGCGCGGCGTCAGGCCCGGCGCATTCGTGTTGATCCACCTCGACAATTGCCTGGAAGCCCTTCTCGCCTGGTATGCCTGCGTCGAACTCGGCGCTGTCGCCGTCACCACCAACACCCGCTCGGCCGGCCCCGAGATCGCCTATTTCGCCGGCCATTGCGGGGCGGTGGCCGCCATCACCCAGCCCGCCTATGCCGGCGCGGTGGCCGCCCATTGCCCGGACATCAGATGGATCGCCGTCACCGACAATGACGGCGGCGAGCCCGCCCCGGCCGCCGCGGTTCCCGAGAAGGCAATGCGCTTCGACGCCCTCTTCGCCGAGGAGGCCGACCGGCCCGTGCGGCCGCATGACCCCGCCTGGCCCTGCTCCGTCCAGTACACCTCCGGCACCACCGCCCGCCCCAAGGCCGTGCTCTGGACGCATGCCAACGCGCTCTGGGGCGGCCGGGTCAACGCCACCCACGAGGACCTCCGGCCCGAGGACGTCCATCTCGTCCATCTGCCGCTCTTCCACACCAACGCCCTCGCCTATTCGGTGCTCGCGGCGCTTTGGGTCGGCGCCACCGCCGTCGTCATGCCGCGCTTCTCGGCGAGCCGCTTCTGGACCATTGCCGCCGCGCACCGCTGCACCTGGACCTCCGTCGTACCCTTCTGCGTGCGCGCCCTCATGGAGCGGGACATTCCGAAGGCCCACACGTTCCGGCTTTGGGGCAGCGCCGTCTGCGAACCGCCGACGGACGCCCGCTTCGGCGTCAAGACCATCGGCTGGTGGGGCATGACCGAGACCATCACCCACGGCATCATCGGCGAGGCGAACCAGCCGAACACGCCCATGGCCATCGGCCGGGCGGCGCCGGAATACGAAATCCGCGTGAGCGACGACGACGGCCGGCCGACGCCGGTCGGCGGCACCGGGCACCTGCGCATCCGCGGCATTCCCGGCCTGTCGCTGTTCAAGGAATACCTGTTCAACGCCAAGGCGATGAGGGAGAGCTTCGACGAGGACGGCTACTTCATCACCGGCGACCGCATCACCCTCCTGCCCGACGGCTTCCTGAAATTCGCTGACCGCGACAAGGACATGCTGAAGGTCGGCGGCGAGAATGTCGCGGCCTCCGAGATCGAGCAGGTCATCGTGGCGGTTCCGGGCGTCCGCGAGGTGGCGGTGGTGGCCAAGAAACATCCGATGCTCGACGAGGTCCCCGTCGTCTTCATCATCCCGCAGGGCGGCATCGCTGGCGCGGCGCCGGGCCTTGCCGACTCGGTTCTCGCCGCCTGCCGCGCCGCCCTCGCCGATTTCAAGGTGCCGCGCGAGGTGCATCTCGTCGACGACATGCCGCGCTCGACGCTCGAGAAGATCGCCAAGGCCGAGCTGAGGAAGCGGCTGGAGGCGTGAGGGTGGCCCCTCACCGCTCCGGCGGGATGGAATAGGTTCCGGTCGCATGGGCGACGAGGTCGTCCGGCTCGCCCTCGGACCAGATCGAAACCTCGCCGACGGCCAGCCGCTTGCCGAGCTTGATGAGCCGGCATGTGGCGATCAGGTCGCGCTGGTCGGGCTTCCTGAGGAAGTTGATGTTGAGATTGGTCGTCACCGCCAGCGCCACCGGCCCGATCGAGGCGAGGATCGCCACATAGAGCCCGGTATCGGCGAGGGTCATCATGGTGGGACCGGAAATGGTTCCGCCGGGACGGAGCTGGCGGGGCTCGTAGCGGCAGCGCATCCGGGCGAAGCGGTGCTCCACCGCCTCGACCAGGAAGGTCTTGCCGGCGCCGAAGACCTGCGGGAACTCCCTCTCGAGGAAGGCCTCCATCGCGGCGGCATCGAGTTTCGGCGGCGGTTTGGTCTGTGTCATGGCACAAGCGGATCCCGACGGCGGTCGTTCGACAGCCTTGCGGGCGCGACGATAGCGGGCGACAGTCCCCGCCGCTCCTCTTGCGAAAGGCGGATGGCGATGAACGCGCCGACCCTCTCGACGCGCCCGATCCTCGACCGTCGGGACCACGACGGCGTGACGACGCTGACCCTCGACGATCCTACCAGCCGCAACGCGCTGTCCGAGGCGATGCTCGCTGGTCTGTCCGACGCTTTCACCTCCATCGCCGCGGACCGGTCCGTGCGCGCCTTGGTCCTCACCGCTGTCGGTCCCTGCTTTTCCTCCGGCCACCACCTCAAGGAAATGACGGTCCGCCGCGCCGACCCGGACCGCGGCCGCGCCTATTTCGCCGACATCCTCGCCCGCTGCTCCGCCATGATGCAGCAGATCGTCCATCTGCCCCAGCCGGTCGTCGCCGCCGTCCAGGGCCTGGCCACCGCCGCCGGCTGCCAGCTCGTCGCCACCTGCGACCTCGCCGTCGCCTCCGCCACAGCGCGCTTCTGCACGCCGGGCGTCCATATCGGCCTCTTCTGCTCGACGCCGATGGTAGCCCTGTCGCGCAACGTCGCGCCCAAACACGCCATGGAAATGCTGCTGCTCGGCGACATGGTGGCGGCAGAGGACGCCTTCCGCATGGGCCTCGTGAACCGCGTCGTCCCGGCCGGCGAGGAGGTGGCTGCGGCCGAGGCCCTCGCCGCCCGCATCGCCGCCAAGTCCACCCTCACCGTGAAGATCGGCAAGCGCGCCTTCTACGACCAGAGCGGCATGGGCCTGGCCGATGCCTATGACCACGCCAGCGCCGTCATGGTCGAGAACATGCTCGCCCGCGACGCCGAGGAAGGCATCGGCGCCACGCTCGCCAAGCGCCAGCCCCTGTGGGAAGACCGGTGAACCACGACCATTATCCCGACACCTATATCCGCGCGATCCTCGGCGAAGTGAAGGTCGTTGCCATGGTCGGCGCCTCGGCCAATGCCGTGCGTCCCAGCTACTTCGTGCTGAAATACCTCCTCGACCGCGGCTACCGCGTCCATCCGGTCAATCCGGGCCTCGCCGGACAGGAGATCCTCGGCTGCCGGGTCCATGACAGCCTTGCCGCCATTCCCGAGCCGGTCGACATGGTCGACATCTTCCGCAATGCGGAGGCCGCCGCGGCCGTCGTCGACGAGGCCCTTGCCCTGCCCACGCTGCCAAAGGTCGTCTGGATGCAGCTTTCCGTCCGCAACGATCAGGCTGCGGCGCGGGCCGAGGCCGCCGGCCTGAAAGTGGTGATGAACCGCTGCCCGAAGATCGAGCTCGGCCGGCTCTCCTCGGAAATCTCCTGGATGGGCGTCAATTCGCGCACCATCTCGGCCAAGCGCGCGCCACAGCTGAAGTCCGGCAAGTTCCAGAAGCTCGGCCTGCGGCAGACCTTCGAGGGCAGCGACTGAACGCCGTCTTGCGGCCCCCGGGAAACCGCCCGTCTCCCATCGTGACGGAAAAGAAAATTCTCTTTCCTTGACCGGCGATGCCCGCGTTCGATAAAACGAACATAACGTTCGTCAATGAAACCAGCCGCACGACGGCACCCCAGGAGGACTCCCCATGGCAGACCGCGCCCCCGGTTTCGCGACCCTCGCCGTCCACGCCGGCGCCCAGCCGGACCCGACCACGGGCGCCCGCGCGACACCCATCTACCAGACGACGTCCTTCGTCTTCGACGACGTCGACCACGCCGCCTCGCTCTTCGGCCTGCAGGCCTTCGGCAACATCTATACCCGCATCGGCAACCCGACCAATGCGGTGCTTGAGGAGCGTGTGGCGGCTCTGGAGGGCGGCACCGCGGCTCTCGCCGTCGCCTCCGGCCATGCCGCCGAATTCCTCGTCTTCCACGCCGTGCTGCAGCCGGGTGACGAGTTCGTCGCCTCGAAGAAGCTCTACGGCGGCTCGATCAACCAGTTCAACCACTCCTACAAGAGCTTCAACTGGAACGTCGTCTGGGCCGATCAGGACGATGTTTCCTCGTTCGAGCGCGCCATCACGCCGAAGACCAAGGCGATCTTCATCGAAAGCATCGCCAACCCCGCCGGAGAGATCACCGACATCGCCGCCATCTCGGCCGTCGCGAAGAAGCACGGCCTGCCGCTCATCGTCGACAACACACTGGCGACACCCTACCTCATCCGCCCCTTCGAGCACGGCGCCGACATCATCGTCCATTCCGCCACCAAGTTCCTCGGCGGCCACGGCAATTCCATCGGCGGCGTGATCGTCGACGGCGGCTCCTTCGACTGGATCAAGTCGGGCCGCTATCCCTTCCTGACCGCCCCCCGTCCGGAATATGGCGGCATCGTCCTGGCCGAAACTTTCGGCAACTTCGCCTTCGCCATTGCCACCCGCGTGCTCGGCCTGCGCGACCTCGGCCCGGCCCTCTCGCCGTTCAACGCCTTCCAGATCCTCACCGGCATCGAGACCCTGCCGCTGCGCATGGAGCGCCATTGCGCCAATGCGCTGAAAGTGGCCGAATTCCTCTCCACCCATGCCAAGGTGGCCTGGGTCTCCTATCCCGGGCTTCCCGGTGACAAGGGCCATGCCCTGGCAAGGAAATATGCCCCCAAGGGGGCCGGCGCGGTCTTCACCTTCGGCCTCAAGGGTGGCTTCGACGCCGGCGTGAAGCTGGTCTCGGAGGTGCAGCTCTTCTCCCACCTCGCCAATGTCGGCGATACGCGGTCGCTGATCATCCACCCCGCCTCGACCACCCACCGCCAGCTCTCCGACGCGCAGAAGACCGTGGCCGGCGCCGGGCCGGAAGTGGTGCGCCTCTCGGTCGGGATCGAGGACCCCGCCGACATCATCGCCGACCTGGAGAAGGCGCTGGCGGCGGTGTGAGGACGCCCGATGCCATCCGTCATCATGCCCGGCCTCGTGCCGTACATGACGCGAGCGGGTGGGTTCCTTCACCTCTCCCCGGCGGGGAGAGGTCGATCCAAGCGAAGCGAGGATCGGGTGAGGGGAGCAGCTCCGCCGATCAAGGCCCCTCACCCGGCCTTCGGCCGACCTCTCCCCGCGGGGGAGAGGTGAAAAACTCCGGTCGACGATCTGGCCCGTCCCTACTCCGCCGCGACCACCCGCCCGACCGGCGCCATCTGCATCCGCGGCGCGTGGGTCAGGGCGAAGACATGCGCCAGGGCATGGCCCAGCAGGACCACCGCGAAGCCCTGGTGCAGCAGGCCAGCCCAGAGCGGCACGACCAGCATCAGCGTGACGATGCCGATGACCGCCTGCGCCAGCATCAGCCCGAACAGCACGGTCGCGCTCTTGAAATAGGCCGTGCCCCGCGCCGACAGCATGTGCCAGAGCGCCAGGGCGACCAGCCCATAGGCGACGAGGCGATGGTTGAACTGGACGAGGGCCAGCGAGTCGATGAAGGCCTCGAAGACGCTCGGCTTGTCGAACAGCACGGCCATCGGCGGCACGAGGGCGCCGTCCATCAGCGGCCAGTCGTTGAAGCGCATGCCCGCCTTGTTGCCGGCGACCAGGGCGCCGAGGGCGATCTGCAGCGCCAGCACCGCAAGCACGGCGATGCCACCGCGGCGCACCGCGTCGGGCACCGGCTCGCGGTCGCGCGGCGCACCCAGCATGAGCGCCGTCCAGACCAGCAGCGCGAAGATGAGGCAGGCCAGCGACAGGTGGAACATCAGCTTGAGCGGCGCCACATAGACCATGCCCGGCTGGAGTCCTGAGGCGACCATCAGCCAGCCGACGAAACCCTGCAGGCCCATCATCAGGCCAATGGCGAAAGTGCCGGCGGCGAGGCGCACCGACATCCAGCCCTTGGCGGCGAAGAACAGCCAGGGCAGCAGCATGGCGGCGCCGAGGAGACGGCCGAGGAAACGATGGCCCCACTCCCACCAGTAGATGAACTGGAAGTCGGCGAAGCTCATGCCGCGGTTGATGGCCTCATATTGCGGACTGGCGCGGTATTTGGCGAATTCCTCCGCCCATTGCGCCGCGGTCAGCGGCGGCAGGGCACCGGTGACCGGCTTCCATTCGGTGATCGACAGGCCGGAATCGGTGAGGCGCGTCGCGCCGCCCACCACCACCATGGCGAAGACGAGCACGGCCACCACCAGCAGCCAAAGACGGATGATGCGATCGGTATCGGGGCGGGACGAAAGGTCCGCTGTCGCCGTCATACGGCGATCCTCCAGCTTGTGATGAGCGTACGGGGAGAGATATAGCCCTCACCTCCCGCCCGACAAGGCGGCAACCTGACCCGGTCTTCACGCATGCGTCAACGCACCCGCAAACTCATCGGCACGCTCCTGCTCCTCGCCTGGGTGACCTTCTACGCCCTCATCGTCATGGCGATCACGCACAATGCCGTCCGCCGTTTCGGGCCGATCGGCGAGCCGGTCTTCTACGCCGTCGCCGGTTTCGCCTGGATCCCGGTCGCCATGCTGGTGATCTGGTGGATGACCCGTCCGGACCCCGAGGAGGACGAGGCCTGAGAGGCCGTCAGAGCAGCCCGAGTTCGGAGAGTTCCTTCGCCAGTTCCGGCGGCATGCCCTTGGTGGCCCCGGAATTCAGGTCCGGCGGGGCATCAGACGCCGCGAGATAGCGCCAGCCCTGGAACGGCCCCTTGCGGCGCGGCTGCACCCGGTGAATCACCGGCTCGAGGATCAGGTCGCAGCGCGAGATCCCCTCGCCATCGGTGAAGGGACGCACGCCGAGCAGCTTCTGCCGGCATTGCACCTGGCCCTTGATCACCCAGTAGAGCGACCCTTCGCCGATGATCTCGTCGGCGCGTTTCGGCTGCATTCGCGTCGTGTGGACCTGCTCGCCGAAACTCTTGATCCGCCAGTCGATCCATTCCTGCAGATCCTCGACGGAATCGGCGCCGACGCAGAGCTTGATCAGGTGGAGGGTCATGGCCCGAACCTAGCGCGCCGAAGCCGCGGCCCCAAGGGGCGCGGCGTCAGCGGCTGGGGACAACCGGCAGCGGCCTGAGCCCAAGCGCCATGCACAGGTCGGTGCGCCAGACCCCGCCGTCGCGCCGCGCCGCAACGATCACCCGCTGCGGCACCTGGAAGCTGACGCCGCAGGCGGCGGCACTCAGCGGCGTCAGCAGGGTGATGGAGGTGAGCTCCGGGCCCTTTTCCAGCCGCTGCACGTCGATCGTCGCCTGCAGCTGGCCGCGCGCCACTGTGACGACGGCCACCGTCCCCTCGAAGACGATATCGGCGCGCTGGACGATCTCGGCGCGGGAGAAATTGAAGCACTGGCAGGCGGAGGCGGGGGTGGCGAGAGCGACGAGGAGGCCGCCGAGAAGGATACTGGCACGAGGTTGGCCCTTCATGACATTCGCGACCTTCCCAAAACGGGCACCACCCCCACCTCTCCCCGGCGGGGAGAGGTCGATCCGAGCGTCAGCGAGGATCGGGTGAGGGGGAGCCTGCGCGTGAATCGGACCTGCCCCCTCACCCGGCCTGCGGCCGACCTCTCCCCGCCGGGGAGAGGTGAAGCGCGTCGACCGCGGCGCCTTGTCATCACGCCTCACGCCGCCTGCGCCTCGACCGCCTCGATGGCGGCCACCGGTGCCCCCTCGGCGACCTGCTCACCGGCCAGCACCGCCACCATCGTCACGGTCCCGTCGCTCGGCGCCACCAGCGTGTGCTCCATCTTCATCGCCTCGATGACGGCGATGCGGTCGCCCTTGGCCACCTGCTGTCCCGCCTCGACGAAGACCTGCACGACCTTGCCGTGCATCGGCGCCTTCACCGACCCGCCACCGTCGAGATGGTCGAGGTCGACGTCGAGCGGGTCGAAGGCGCGGACCTCCGTCTGCCGGCCGTCGCGAATGACGAAGACGCGGTCGGCAACAGGCATCACACGCGTATCGTCCGGATAGAGATGTTCCTCGTGACCGAAAATGAAGCCTCCCAGCCTTCCCAGCCGATGGTGACGGGGCAAATCAGGAACATCAACGGACTGGCCATCGACGCGGACCGTCGGGCCGTTCGCAGACCAATTGACCGTGGCAACCTTGCGCTCGCCATTCAACTCGAACGCAAGCTGCCGGGACCATTCTTTGGACGAGAGGAGGAAGCCGTCGGCCTCGATAGGACTCCATGGTCCGACGTGAGGTTCCAAACCATGGAAAGCCAGCCGGCCAAGCTCCCCCTGGATCAGCCGCAACACACCCACCGCCGCCGCCTTCGCATCCATCGGCTGCGGCACGGCGCCGAGCGCCTCGAGGTTCCGGTCGATGAACCCCGTGTCGAAATCCCCTTCGCGGAACCCCTCAGCCTCCGTCAGCGCCTTCAGGAAGCGCACATTGGTGCGTGGCCCCGCCACCACCGTTCCCGCCAACGCCTGACCCAGCCGGTCCAGCGCCTCGTCGCGCGTCGCGCCATGGGCGATGACTTTCGCGATCATCGGGTCGTAATAGGGCGAGACCTCCGCGCCCTCTTCCACGCCCGTGTCGATGCGCACCCCCTCCGCCTTGCCGAACTCCAGCGCGTGCAGCGTGCCGGTCGACGGCAGGAAGCCCTTTTCCGGGTCCTCGGCATAGAGCCGCGCCTCGACCGCATGGCCCTCGATGGAAAGGTTCTCCTGCAGGAGCGGCAGCCGTTCGCCGGAGGCGACCCGGAGCTGCCATTCCACCAGATCCTGGCCGGTGATCGCCTCGGTCACCGGATGCTCCACCTGCAGGCGGGTGTTCATCTCCATGAACCAGAACCGGTCCGGCTGCAGCCCCTGCGAGCCATCGGCGATGAATTCGACCGTTCCTGCGCCGACATAGCCGACCGCCCGCGCCGCCTCGACCGCCGCGCGGCCCATGGCCTCGCGCATCGCGGCGGGCATGCCCGGGGCCGGGGCCTCCTCGATCACCTTCTGGTGGCGGCGCTGCAGCGAGCAGTCACGCTCGAAGAGGTGGACGACGTTGCCGTGGCTGTCGCCGAAGACCTGGATCTCGATGTGGCGGGGCGACAGCACGTATTTCTCGATGAGCACGCGCGGATCGCCGAAGGCGCCCTGCGCCTCGCGCTGGGCAGAGGCAAGCGCTTCATCAAAATCAACCGCCTTGTCGACGCGCTTCATGCCCTTGCCGCCGCCGCCGGCGACCGCCTTGATCAGCACGGGATAGCCGATCTCGTAGGCCTTCTCCTTGAGGAATTTCGCCTCCTGCATGGCGCCGTGATAGCCCGGCACCACCGGCACGCCGGCCTTCTGCATCAGGGCTTTGGCGCCGTCCTTGAGGCCCATGGCGCGGATGGCCGAGGCGGGCGGGCCGACGAAGACGATGCCGGCGGCCTCGCAGGCTTCCGCAAATTCGGCGCGCTCGGAGAGGAAGCCGTAGCCCGGATGGATCGCCTCGGCATGGGCTTCGCGGGCGACGGCGATGATCTTGTCGATCACCAGATAGCTGTCGCGGGCCGGGGCCGGGCCGATGCCATAGGCCTCGTCGGCCATGCGTACATGCATGGCATCGGCGTCGGCCTCCGAATAGACCGCGATGGTCCTCAAGCCCAGGCGCTTCGCCGTCTTCATGACCCGGACGGCGATCTCGCCGCGATTGGCGATGAGGACGGAGGAGAACATGCGCGCCTCGGCTGCTGGATCAGGGGCGGCGAATGTAACCCGTTCGCGCGCCGATGCCAGCATGCCGAAGGGACGAAGCGCGTGCATGGCATGCCCCCTGCCCCATGGCTTGCACCGGGGCCCGCGCGGCGGGACAAGGGCGCATCTGCCGGAGCCTGCCATGACCGACCTCGCCGATCTCACCGCCGCCGCCCTCTCCAGAGCCTATGCGGCGAAGACGCTCTCGCCGGTGGAGGTGACCCGCGCCGTCCTCGCCCGCGTTGAGGCCTCGGAGCCCGCCATCAACGCCATGTACCTCGTCTCCGCCGATGCGGCCCTCGCCGCAGCCGGTGCGGCGGAGGCCCGCTGGGCGACAGGCGCGCCGCTCTCCGCCCTCGACGGCGTGCCGGTGACGGTGAAGGAAAACATCGGCACCAGGGGCGACCCTGCCCCCATCGGCGTGCCCATCGCCGACATGACGCCGCGGGCGGAGGACACGCCCGTGCCGGCGCGCCTGCGCGAGGCGGGCTGCATCATCCTCGGCAAGACCACCATGCCCGATTACGGCATGATGTCCTCCGGGCTCTCCTCGCTCCACGGCATCACCCGCAACCCCTGGGACCTGTCGAAGAACCCCGCCGGCTCATCCTCCGGCGCCGGCGCGGCGGCGGCGGCCGGCTACGGACCGCTGCATGTCGGCACCGATATCGGCGGGTCCATCCGCCTGCCCGCCGCCCATTGCGGCCTGTTCGGGCTCAAACCCTCCTATGGCCGCGTGCCGATCCACCCGCCCTTCCTCGGCCGCGTCGCCGGACCCATGACCCGCACGGTGGAGGATGGCGCGCTGCTGATGAACGTCATCTCCCGGCCCGACCCCCGCGACTATGCGAGCCTGCCCCATGACGGGCAGGATTTCGCCGCGGGTCTGGAGGGCCTGTCGCTGAAGGGCCTGAAGGTCGGCGTCATCACCGCCATGCCGGCGGGCCTCCCCGCCGATCCCGCCATCATTGCGGCGGTGGAGGCGGCGGCCTCGGCGCTGGCCGCCGAGGGCGCCCTGGTCACGCCGGTCGAAGGCTACCTCACCGCCGCCATGCTCGACGGCATCTGCCGCTTCTTTGAGGCGCGTTCCCACGGCGACGTGGCGCGGCTCTCCGCCGCGGAGAAGGCGCGCATCCTGCCCTATATCGTCGAATGGGCGACCTGGCGCGCCGGCGCCTTCACCGGCGCGGACGTGATGAGCGGTTTCCTCGCCGTGCAGGCCATGCGCGAGGCGGCGATACAGGCGATCCAGGGCTTCGACGTCCTCCTGTCGCCCTGCACCTGCCCGGTGAACTATGCCGCCGAGGCCCATTCGCCCACCGACGACCCGCACCGGGCGCTGGAGCACATCCCCTTCACCGTGGCGCAGAACTTCTCCGAACAGCCCGCGGCGAGCATCAACTGGAGCTACGATCGGACCGGCTTTCCCATCGGTGTGCAGGTCACCGGCCACCGCTTCGACGACATCGGCGTCATCCGCTTGTGTGCGGCGCTGGAGACGCTTCGGCCGGAGCAGAAGCCCTGGCCGGTGGTTGCCTGATTGGCCGCTTTGGCGCCCTGCATCAGCCAAGTGCGTCCTTCGAGGCTCGCCACCGGACGATGCTGCGCATCGCCGGGGCTCGCACCTCAGGATGAGGAGGGTAGTGGTTTGCACTTGAGGTGTTGAAGCGGGCCTCCTGAGCCTCTTTCGACGCTGATGCCATACACTACCCTCCTCATCCTGAGGTGCGAGCGAAGCGAGCCTCGAAGGACGCAATTCGGTTTTGCCAAGAATTGCTCGCTACCGGAACTGCGCGCACATTCGCCTCATGCGGGCCTTCGTCTACATCCTGCGCTGCTCGGACGGGTCCTACTATGTCGGCTCCACCCGCGGAGAGGACGTGGCGCGGCGCTTGTCGGAACACCAGCAAGGACTTCACGACGGCTATACTGCTGCGCGATTGCCGGTGGCGCTCGTCTGGTCCGGGGAGTTTGAACGCATCACCGATGCCATTGCCTTCGAACGGCAGCTGAAGGGCTGGAGCCGCGCCAAGAAGGAAGCCGTGAACAAAGGCGAATGGGAGCGGTTGCCAGACCTGTCCTCACGGCCATATCGCGTACCCTAGATCGGCGCCACGCCCACGGTCATCCCGCCGCAGACATAGAGCACCTGCCCCGTCACGAAGCTCGCGCCCTCCGACAGGAAGAAATCGGCGGCATGGGCGATATCCTCGGGCTGTCCCAGCCGCTGCACCGGCACGCCGCGGATGATCGCCTGCGTACGCGGCGAATTGTGCGGGTTGGCGCTCTTGAACAGCTCCGTCTCGATCGGCCCCGGCCCGATGGCGTTCACCGTGATGCCGTGGGGCGCGAGTTCCAGTGCCCAGGTGCGGGTGAGGCCGATGACCCCCGCCTTGGTGGCCGAATAGGCCGTGCGCAGTTCCTTCCCCAGCGCTGCCCGGCTGGAAATGGTGACGATCCGCCCCTGCCCCGCCGCCTTCATGGCCGGCAGCGCGGCCTGCGCCGCGAGGATGCAGGCGCGCAGGTTGATGGCGACGACCTTGTCGAAATCCGCCATCGTCGTCTCTTCCAGCGTCGCGGGGGCAGCGATTCCGGCATTGTTGACCAGCCAGAGGATGGCATTCTCCGCGCTGATCGCGGCGAGCGCGGCCTGTGTCGCCGCGAGGTCGGTGAGGTCGCAGGCGACGTAGCGCGCCGCCGTCTGCTCGGCGGGCGCCTCGCGGTCGAGAATGACGACCTTCAGGCCGCGGGCCAGCAGCTTGCGGACGATCGCCGCGCCGATACCGCGGGAGCCACCGGTGACCAGGGCGGCGGGTTCAGGGGTGCTCATGCGTTTCGTCCCTCATGCCGGCCGTTCGCCGGCCCATGTCGGGCCGAGACTAGACGGCTCCGAGGGGATCAGGCGAGCGGCTGCGCTGCATGACGCAAGTGCGTCCTTCGAGGCTCGCTGACGCTCGCACCTCAGGAGGGGGGGGGGGGGGGGGGG
>CALRLZ020000010.1:0-119906 GCA_943368975.1 Archangium gephyra | reverse complement strand
GAGTGCAGGACCAGCGCCTTCCAGCGCTCCGGCCCCGCCGCCGGGAACAGGCCGGGCGCGGCACCCACGGAATCGAGATATTCGCAGATGACGCGGCTGTCATAGATCGCCATGCCGTCGTCGGCCACCAGGGTCGGCACCTTGCCGGTGGGGTTATGGGCCTTGATCGAGGCGTCCTGGTTGATCGGATGAGCGGCCGAGCCGAGCTTGTCGATCTGGCCGTCGATGCCGCGCTCGAGGGCGCAGACCATCACCTTGCGCACGAAGGGCGAGGCGGGAGAGAAGAACAGTTTCACGGGCACAGATCCTCATGACGCGGAAGACAGGCTGGCCGCAGGCCAGGGCGGGGAGAATGACCGCTGCCGCCAGCGGCGTCGAGTAGGCCGTCGGGCGGCCCCGGAGGGAACCTGCCCCCCGGCGGCGCATTGATCCCGCATGATCAAAGATCCGAAGAAGCCCGCCCCCGTCCCCGGCACCCGCGCACCCACGCCGCCGGAGGGGCCGCATGCCCGCGCCGACCTGATCGACCCGGAGAAGACGCCGGGATCGGGCATGTTCCCCCAGCACGGCACCAAGGAAACCGAGCCGCCCGCCGGCTGACCCCCCGGAGCGCCGGCGGGCGCCTAGCGGCGGGCGCGACGGTCCTGGATCAGGGTCAGGGTCACCGTCAGCAGCATGAACACCGCAGCGACGGCAAAAATCGCCCGCGGCTGGCCCTGGTCGAGCAGGGCGGCATAGAGCAGCGGACCGATCAGGCCGCCGATATTGAACCCGGTCGAGACAATGCCGAAGACAATGCCCTCGGCCCCTTTGGGGGCGGCGGCGCGCACCAGCATGTCGCGCGACGGCGTGATGATGCCGGACAGGAAGCCGGCCGCTCCGAGGAGGAGCGTCGCCACCGCAACCGAGGGCTGGGTCAGCGCCATCGTGCCGGCGATGACGGATGTCCCGAGAAAGGCGGCGGCCGCGACCAGGCCGTGGCGACGGGTGCGGTCAGCGAGCGCCCCGCCCGCCAGAACACCGCCGGCGCTCATGAACAGGAACACCGTGAGGGCGGCATTGGCACCCGCGAGGTCGATGCCGTAGCCCATGACGAGGGCGGAGGCGGAGAAGGACTGGATCCCGCCAGTCGACAGGCTCAGCAGCACGTACATGGCCATCAGGCCGATGACCGTACCCGTGATCAGGCGGGCCCGGGGCGGCCGCGGGCGGCCGGCCTCCGCCGCCTCGGCCCGTGGCTCCGGCCGCGCGGCAGGCGCCTTCCCGCCGGTGACGAGCGTCAAAAGTCCGATGGCGAGACCGAGAAGGCCAGCCACGGCGAAGGCCTGCGACACCCCGAACAGGGCGGCGGTGCCGAGCAGCAGCGGCGGCGAGATCGCCGTTCCGAGATAGCCGGCGAATGTGTGGATCGAGAAGGCCTTGCCCATCCGGGCGCCGTCGATCCCGCGGGCGAGCAGCGCATAGTTCGCGGGGTGATAGACGCCGTTGGCCAGCCCCGCACCCGCCATGGCGACGAGCAGCATGGCATAACCGGGCGACAGCGCCAGCGCGATGAAACTGAGCCCGCCGACGAACAGCCCCGCCACGAGGACAGGGCGCGCGCCGAGCCTGTCGCTGACGAAGCCCATCGGCGCCTGGACGACCAGCGACACCAGATTGAACAGCGTCAGGGCCGCACCGATCTCGATGAAGCTTGAGCCGAAATGCCCCGGCAGGAGGGGCAGCAGGGCCGGCACCGTCATGATGTGGACGTGGCTGACGAGATGGGCGAGCGACACCTGGCCGAGGAGCATGCGCTCGGCAGGCCTTGCGGCCGCGAGAGCCGTGTTCGGATCGGGAATGGCGGTCATCGGTCGGAGCCCAGGATGCTGGGCCTTAGCACAGATCGACCGGAACAGAGGCGTGGACGCTGCACGACTGGCCTGCACATATCCGGAGCGCAAGAGACCGGGATATGGTCGGTCGAGCGTGCCAGGCCCCCGGAGACGTGGTGGGGCGGACAGTCCACTCAAACCGGACTTTGGTGACTCCGGCCGCATTGACAGGGAGACAGCGCAACTGAGGGCGGAATCATCGTCAGGAGGACGGCGAAGATCGCTGATGAGCGACGCGGCTCCCTCAGCACCTCTGCATTCGGAAAAAAGCCCGTCACGCGCCCGATCCCAGTCGAAACGCCAATCTTGAGGATCGGAGCACCCGAACATGGAGGGGCGGATACAGGCATCTGAACGTGCCTGCGCCGGGCCGAAACTGCCCGCTTGCATAAAAAGGTCAATAGTCTAGTTATTTGCAGGAACGAGGAGAGATCCGGGAGAGCCAGATGAGAACGGCCGGATTCGGATCCGTCATGTGCATGGCGGTCTTCTTGCCTGCCCTCGGCAGAACCCCGCCAGCCGCGATGCCGGAATATCCGGTCGAGGTGATCACGCCCCTCGTTCGATTTCCACCCGGCGGATCGACCGATCTTGCCGGTCGGGGCCTTGGCGAGAAGATAACCCAGAACCTCGAGCAGGCTGTGATCTTGGAGAGGCGGGCCGGCTCGGTCGGAGGCATCCGCGCCGTCAGGAACGCCCGAGCGGACGGACATTCGCCTGCTGCAAGTGGCATGGGTCCTTCGGCGAAATCTTTGGCACTTGGGTGGGCCATCGGGGACGACCCCGCAAACCTCGCCCATCGCGGCCAGATCGAATCGATTGCGTTGTTCCTTAGCGAGCGGACGGATCTCGAAGTGAATTCGCCGTATGTCGAACGCACGGCGAATCTGCCGGCAGTCCAGGATTTGGACGTGCCTGGTGACAAGAACAAATTCCGGAACGTGCGAATTGGCCCGAAAGGTTTGTCCCAGCCCGTCATCGACCAGCATGCCGCCACGCTGAGCGCCACCCTGCCCAACATCACCCAAGTCCCTGAGGTCTCGCATGAGAATTCTTTGGCTGGCATTCCTGATGAGCGGGCTGGTTGCAGCCCAGGCGCAGGCACCGCGAATGCGTGAGTCTGTCACCTACGACAATGTTTCGATCGACCTCACGTCGGAAGGGGCGGGGCCGCTCATTGTGCTGCTCCCCTCGCGCGGTCGCGACCTCGATGATTTCGACCAGGTCGCCGCCGGCCTTGCCAAGGCGGGGTTTCGCGTCCTGCGCCCGCAACCGCGCGGCGCCGGGATCAGCCGGGGCCCCACCGAAGGCATCCGGCTGCAGGACCTTGCCCGCGATGTCGCCTTCATCATCGAACGGGAAAAGGCTGGGCCTGCCATCATCGCGGGCCACGCGTTTGGAAACTGGGTAGCCCGCATGGTCGCGACCGATCATCGGCATCTCGTGCGGGGTGTCGCGCTTCTTGCGGCTGCCGCCAAAACCTTTCCCGATCGCCTTCGTCTTGATGTCCAGCAATCGGCCAGCGCAAGCCTGCCGGATGCAAAACGGCTCGAGGCCCTTCGACGCAGCTTCTTCCTGCCTGGTCACGACGCATCTGTCTGGCTGCATGGCTGGGCGCCTGAAGCCAACCGGATACAGGGACTTGCATCGGCGGCCACGAAGCAGGCGGAATACTGGCAGGCTGGCGGCGTGCCGATCCTAGATGTCGTGCCGGATTCCGACCCGTTCAAACCGCAGGAAAAATGGTTCGAGAGCCGCGAGGAGTTCGGTGATCGCGTCACGGTGACGGTCATCCCGCGGGCCAGTCATGCCCTGATCCCCGAGCAGCCTCAGGCAGTGGTGGATGCCATCGTTTCCTGGGCCCTTCAACTGCCCTAGCAACAGCCGGAGATAGCGTCATGAGCGATCGGCAGATGCCTACACAGTTTCGGCCCTGGCCTGAAGGCGTAGAGCCTGCGGTGCCGATCGAGGGCTATCCCAATACCTGGACGTTCACGCCATCGCGCCCGGCATTCCCTCGGCCGCTGACGCGCACCGAAATCACCGGGCCGACCGAACTCTGGCGCAAACTGCCCTGTGGCGGCAACAATCTTGCGGTGCTCACCCCAGGCAAGATTGCGCTCGGGCAGTTCATCCGGATTTCCGGACGCGTTCTCGGCGAGGATTCGCGCCCGATCCCCGGAGCGATCGTCGAGCTCTGGCAGGCGAACTCGGCCGGGCGATATGCCCATTCGCATGATGACAGCAAGGCACCGGTCGACCCCGATTTCCTCGGACATGGGCGCGTCGTGTCCGATGAGGAGGGGCGCTACTGCTTCTTCACCATCAAGCCCGGAGCCTATCCCGTGCCGGTGAAGGATGCTTGGTGGCGCCCCCCTCACGTCCACTTCTCGGTTGTCGGACCGTCGTCGTTATCGCGGCTGGTGACCCAGATGTATTTCCCCGGGGATCCGCTGAACGACTGGGATCGCATTCTCAATTCCATTCACAATCCGGCCGCCCGGTCGCGTCTGGTTGCGCGCCAGATCCATCCATACGAAGCCGGCGACACATTCCTGGCATACCAGTTCGACATCGTGCTGCGCGGCGCGCTGGCAACGCCGGAGGCTTGAGGCAATGAAACCCGAGCTTCAAATGCCGCTCTCGTCGCACACGATCGGCCCTTTTTTCCCTCCAAGCTTCTTCTCGGAAGCCGACAACGACCTGACGCGGATATCAAGGGATGCTGCGCCGACGGCGCGCGGTACGCCTTACATCTTGCGCGGAATGGTCATGAAGGAGGGTCGCATTCCCGTCCCGAATGCCATTCTGGAATTGTGGCAGGCCGATGCCGGCGGACATTTTCGCCACCCCCACGATCCCGGCGCGCGGATGGCCGATCCGGATTTTCTTGGCTGGGGAAGGGACTGGACCGACATTGACGGCTGCTACAGCTTTCGCTCCGTGTTGCCGGCGGGCTACGAAAGCAACGGCTCGCACCGCGCACCGCATGCCAATCTCAGAGTGATGGGTGCCGGATTGATGAGCCCGGTCTCGACCACCGTGTTCTTCCCGGACTTTGCGAACGAGAATGCTTCGGACATTGTCCTGAGCGCCTTGCCTCCGGCTCTGCGTCCACGCCTCGTCGTGACGGAATTGGCCCCCGAGGGTGGCGTCCGCGTCTTCGGATTCGACATCCTGCTCCGCGGCTCGGCAGAAGAGGAAACGCCCTTCTTCCGGGACTGACTACTGTCGATTGATATCCAGCAGGCGCAACAGCGCATGTGTCCCTGCAAGCAGGGGCGCCGGGTATTGCAGATGCTGCGCGAGCTCGACAAGGCCACCGATAACAGGCCCGATCTCGAGACTCCGCCCAGCCAGCAGATCCTGCAACATGGAGGTCCGGAAAGCGCCCAGCCTGCGGGTTACGGCAATGCGTCCATCGATGTCGCCAGGATCCGGCAGGCCGATCAGACGCCCAAGTCCTGCCATTTCCATCATCATGCCGCGGATCAGGTCCCTTGTTCCAGGATCATCAATCAGCTGGGCTGCATCGGCCCGGGCAAGCGCGCTCAGCGGGTTCATGTTCGAATTGCCCCAGAGCTTGCTCCAGACTTCCAAGCGGATGTCCGAAACCTGCCCTGCCGGCAGCCCCCCGCGCGACAGTGATTCGACGATGGCGGTGCTGCCATTGCCTCCGGCAGGGTCGCCGAGAAGCAAACGGTCGGCCTTGAGAATGCGGATGCAACCGGGACCTTCGACACGGCTTGCAGCATGGACGACGGCGCCGACCACACGATTGGCTGGCATCAACGCCCCGAGCTTGCCGCCCGGATCGACCGATTGCAGCGTCAGACCGCTCGCCGGCCCACCGAAACCCTCAAAGAACCACCAGGGAATGCCATTAATGGCAGGCAGGACAAGCGTTTCTTGGCCCAGCAGGGCCTCAATCAGGGCCGTGTTGGCCGGCAGATCATGCGCCTTCAGTCCAAGCAGCAGAATATCTGCACGCGGCAATGCGCGGGGATCGTGACTCGCCGTGATCCGATGCGTCTCGCGGCGCTCGCCCTCAAGCAGGACAAGGCCATTCTGCTGGAGCGCAGCCAGGCTTTCTCCGCGCGCAAGGATGGAAACATCATGCCCGGCCCGGCAAAATCCGGCCGCCATCCAGCCACCAATCGCCCCCGCTCCAAGCACCGTCACACGGCGGGGGGCAAAGCCTGTTGCGGCCTGGCTGGATGTCATTGCTCTTGGCCTATGCTGATGGGCGCGCCTGAGAGATCCGTCGGGTAACACGCAAACGCGCCTGAAAGGGGTGGTAAATTCTCAGTCCCGGCGCGAAATGCTGCCAGAAAAGCCACTGAAATGCTCCCCGCTTTCGTGGAGACCCGGTAAATCACGAATCTGTCTGAGAGTGAATGGTGGAGCCAGGCGGGATCGAACCGCCGACCTCTTGCATGCCATGCAAGCGCTCTCCCAGCTGAGCTATGGCCCCATCAGTTCCCGCAGGGAACAGGGCGGATCATGGGTCATCCGCCGGGATCTCGAGGCGGCCGAGGCCCCTCAAGGAGCGCGTGTTTTACATATTTCCTTCCGGGCATCAAGCGCATCGCGCGAAGTTTTTCACATGCGTCCGAGCGACCCGATCGCCGGCCCTCCCATCACCCGCGCCGGCGAACATCGCGCAAGCCGCGCATCTCACCCTTTCTTGCAACCTCTTTTTAATGGACCGCGCGATACCATCGAGATGCTCCTAATTCCCGAACATTATGAGGGATTTGCGCGGAAATGCCGTCGGCTTCGATCATCGAGGAACTGGAAGATGCGATCTCGCGCGGCACCAGCGGCCGGCGCGTCGAAACGCTGCGGCGGGTGACCGACCTTTTCCTGCGTGATGCCGAGCGCTTCACTGAATCCCAGATCGAGTTGTTCGACGACGTCATCGTCCGCCTGTCGAGCGCCATGGAGAAGGCCGTCCGCCGGGAACTGGCCGAACGGCTGGCTCCGGTGATGAGCGCGCCGAAGACCATCATCCGCAGTCTGGCGCAGGACGACGAGATCGACGTCGCACGCCCCATCCTGCTGCTGTCGACGCAGCTCGACGATGCCACTCTCGCCGACATCGCCCGCACCAAGAGCCAGGAGCACATGCTGGCGATCGCCGGGCGGGAGTCGGTCGGCGAAACCGTGACGGACGTCCTGGTGGAGCGGGGGGATTTGCGCGTCGCCATGTCCGTCGCCGCCAACGAGGGCGCGCGCTTCTCCGACAAGGGCTATGACGCGCTGGTCGAGCGCACCAAGGGCGACGACCTGCTGGCCGAATGCGTCGGCCTGCGCAAGGACATCCCGCCCTATCTGTTCCGCGTGATCCTCTCGACCGCCAAGGAGAACGTGCGCAAGCGTCTCGTCGCCACGACGAGCGCGCGCGAGAAGATCCAGCTGTCCGGCGCCCTCGGCGGTGTGGCCGACCGTATCGCCATCGGCGCCTCCGACGGTGCGCGCGACTATACCGCGATCCACCGCGCGATCGTCGTCCAGCACGGCCGCGGCGCCCTGGGCGAGAGCGAGTTGAGGGCCTTTGCCGAGGCCGGGAAGTTCGACGAGACCGTTTGCAGCCTGTCCGTCCTGTGCGGTGTGCCGCTGGAGATGGTCGAGCGGCTGTTCGTCGGTGATCGGCCCGATCCGATCCTGATCCTCGCAAGGGCCGCCGGACTGTCCTGGCCGACCCTCGGCGCCATCCTGCAGACACGCCCCGGCTCGGCGGGCACATCCACGGCCGGCATGGAAGAGGCGCGCGAGAGCTATGCGAAGCTCACGACCAACACGGCGCTGCGCGTGCTGCGCTTCTGGCAGGTCCGCGAGAGTTCGGCGACCGCCGCGGTCAGTTGACGGGCGGCATGCGCCGCCCGCCGGTCAGCGGCCTCAGTGCAGGCTGACGGTCTCCAGTTCATTCTCCCAGGCATTGGCGACGGCGTCCTCGCGCCGGTCGCTCACCATGATCGGCATGCCATCGGCAGAGACCAGCGCGAAGAGGTCGAGGCCAGGCGGCAGGGCCGGCGACTGCGGGAACATGCGGGTGATTTCATCGGAGCGCATCGGCTTCACATAGGCCACTTTGGCGACGCCGAGCTGGGCGAGGCTCTCCGGGGTGATGGGGAAACGGTCGTTCATCGGTCGAACCTCCTTCAAAGGCAGGTTGGGTGCGGTCGGGCTGGTCCCTTGCGGTCAGTCCTGCTCCGCGATGTCGATCCGCCGCACGACCCGTTCGGGTTCCGGGCGAGCGAGATCGACGGAGAGGAGCCCGTTCTTCAGGTCGGCCCCCATGACCTCCATCCCGTCCGCGAGCACGAAGACCCGCTGGAACTGACGTGCCGCGATCCCGCGGTGGATGAAGTCGCGCCCTTCGGTATCGTCCTGCTGGCGCCCGCGGATGAGAAGCTGGTTCTCCTCCACGGTGACCTCGAGCTGCTGGCGCGTGAAGCCGGCGACGGCCAGCGTGATGCGCAGGCGTTCAGGCGCCTGGACCGATGAGGCGATGCGCTCGATATTGTAGGGCGGATAGCCCTCGGCCCCCTTGGTGACCCGGTCGAGGACGCGCTCCAACTGATCGAAACCCAGCAGGAACGGCGACGACAGAGACGGCACGCGCGACATGGGCGAAGTCCTCGTGTGAGCGACATCGGCCGGGCCCCGGAGGCACCCGGCGCGCCAGGACTGACCGGCGCTCCCAGGATATGGCAACGGGAGAGCGCCCTCGCAAGGACGGGGCGTCAGGCGCGGCGCAGGGCGCACGTCGGACGAAGGCGAGGCCGTCGGCCTCTTCTGGCAGGAACCGGCTGCGGCGGCCTCACGGTCCGAGGCGCTTGCCCGTCTGGCTGTCGAAGAGGTGGAGGTGCTCGGCCGTCGCGGCGACAGAGACCGGCGTGCCCGGCGCCAGCAGCGCCTTGCCGGGCAGGCGCGCGATGATCTCCTGGCCGGTGCCGCCGATGGGTCCGTAGACGAAGGTCTCGGCACCGACCGCCTCGACCGCCGAAACCGGGAAGGTGATGCCGAGCGCATCGTCCGGTACGGGTCCGGCGACCACCATCAGATGTTCGGGCCGGACGCCCAGCGTCGCCCCCCCTGCAGGAACGGCGAGCCCGCATCCGCCGGTGAGGCCCGTCGCCTGTGGACCGTTCTCACCCGCGCCAACGGGAATGAGGTTCATCGGCGGCGCGCCGATGAAGCTGGCGACGAAGGTCGAGGCCGGCTTCTCGTAGAGGTCGAGGGGCGACCCCTGCTGCTCGACATGGCCCTTGGACATCACGACGAGGATGTCGGCCAGCGTCATCGCCTCGAGCTGGTCGTGGGTGACATAGACCGAGGTGACCCCCAGCGCCCGCTGCAGCTTCTTGATCTCGACGCGCATCTGGATGCGCAGCTTGGCATCAAGGTTGGAGAGCGGCTCGTCGAACAGGAAGACCTGCGGCTTGCGGACGATGGCGCGCCCCATGGCGACGCGCTGGCGCTGGCCACCCGACAGGGCCCGCGGCTTGCGGTCGAGAAAGGGCGAAATCTCCAGGATGCGCGCGGCTTCCTGCACCCGCGCCTCGATCTCGTCCTTCGGCGTGCCGCGATTGCGCAGGCCATAGGCCATGTTGTCGTAGACCGTCATGTGCGGATAGAGCGCATAGTTCTGGAACACCATGGCGATGTCGCGGTCCGACGGATCGAGATCGTTGACCCGGCCGGCGCCGATGCGGCAATCGCCCTCGGTGATGGTCTCCAGACCCGCGATCATCCGCAGCAGCGTGGACTTGCCGCAGCCGGACGGCCCCACCAGCACGCAAAGCGCACCGTCGGGGATCGCGATGTCGATGTCCTTCACCGCTTCGACGCCGCCCGGATAGACCTTGCGGACGCGGCTGAGGCTGAGTTCGGCCATGGGGCCCTCTTACTTCTCGGTTTCGACCAGGCCCTTCACGAACCAGCGCTGCATCAGGATGACGACCAGCACGGGCGGGAGGAGGGCGAGGATCGCGGTGGCCATGACCATGTTCCAGTCGGTCGGCCCGCCCGCGGAATCGATCATCTTGGACATGCCGATGACGATGGTCTGCATCCTGGCATCGGTGCCGATCAGCAGGGGCCACAGATACTGGTTCCAGCCATAGAGGAACAGGATGACGAACAGCGCCGCGATGTTCGTGACGGAGAGCGGCAGCACGACGTCGCGGAAGAACTTCATCGGCCCTGCGCCGTCGATCTTCGCCGCTTCGACCAGTTCGTCGGGAATGGTCAGGAAGAACTGCCGGAACAGGAGGGTTGCCGTCGCCGAGGCGATCAGCGGAATGGTCAGGCCGGCATAGGTGTTCATCATGTTGAGGTTGGTGATCACCTGGATGGTCGGCACGATCCGCACCTCCACCGGCAGCATCAGGGTGATGAAGATCATCCAGAAGAAGGCCATGCGGAACGGGAAGCGGAAGAAGACCACCGCATAGGCCGAGAGGATCGAGATGATGATCTTGCCGACGGCGATCGACAGCGCCATGACGGTCGAATTGAGCATCATCTCCCAGACCGGCGGCGTCAGGATCCGGCCGGAGCGGCCGCCCTGCAGCAGCGCCTCGCCGTAATTGGCCCCGGCCTGGTTGCCCGGCAGCAGCGGCATCGGCGCCTGGGCGATTTCCGGGTTGGACAGGGTCGAGGCAACGAAGGCGACCCAGAGCGGGAAGGCCGTGATGAAAATGCCGATCGCGATCACGACATGGGGGATCCAGTCGCGGCGGACGCTCTTCGGCGCGGGGGTGTCGAGCGGCGCGGTCATCAGTAGTGCACCTTGCGCTCGATATAGCGGAACTGGATGACCGTCAGGCCGATGACGATGAACATCAGGATCACCGCCTGGGCCGAGGACCGGCCAAGATCCTGTGCGATCAGCCCGTCATACCAGGCCTTGTAGATCAGCACTTCCGTCGACTTGCCCGGTCCGCCCTGGGTGACGGCATGGATGACGCCGAACGTGTCGAAGAAGGCATAGGTCAGGTTGACCACCAGCAGGAAGAACGTGGTCGGCGACAGAAGCGGGAAGACGATGGTCCAGAACCGCCGGATCTCGCGCGCGCCGTCGATGGCGGCAGCCTCGATCAGGGATTTCGGGATCGACTGCAGGCCGGCGAGGAAGAACAGGAAATTGTAGCCGATCTGCTTCCAGGCCGAGGCGATGAGCACGACGATCATGGCGTCCGTGCCGTCGATGCGCGGGTTCCAGTCGATGCCGATCAGCCGCAGAGGATAGGCGATCGTGCCGATGGACGGCTGGAACAGGAAGAGCCAGAGAGCGCCGGCGACGGCGGGCGCGATGGCATAGGGAACGACGAGGATGGTCTTGTAGGCGGTGGCTCCGCGGACGACCCGGTCGGCCATCACCGCGAGCAGCAGGGCCGGGATCATCGACAGGGCCGTGACCCCGAACGAGAACAGGAAGGTCCGCTGCATCGTCGCGAGATAGGCCGGGTCCTGCAGCACGGCCTGGAAATTCTCCAGACCGACGAACTGCACGGAAAAGCCGAGCGGATCCTGCAGCAGCGTCGACATCCAGATCGCCTGGCCGGCGGGCCAGAAGAAGAAGACGAGCGTGATCGCGATCTGCGGTGCCAGCAGAAGATAGGGAAGCAGCTTCTGCGGAAAGACGACCTTGCGTTCCATGAGGGTCCCTGACGCGATCCCGGCGCGGCGACGAGGTGGTCAGGCCGTCGGGGGAGGGATGCCGCATCACGCCGGCCCCGCTCCGGTCGTCATGCAAAAAGGCACCGCGGGGCGCCGGGCCGGATCGGCCGGACACCCCGCGGCGGGTCGTGGCGGATCAGTTGGCGGCGCCGACCGAGCGCTCGAACTGGCGCAGCGCGTCGTTGCCGCGGCGCACCGTATTGTCGAGTGCCGCCTGGGCGGTCTGCTGGCCCTGCAGGGCGCGCTCGACCTCCTCGTGGTACATGTCGCGGATCTCGGTCCAGCGGCCGAAGCGGTAGCCCGACGAATTGGCGGTCGGGGTTCCGCGGGTCAGCTGCAGGATCGGGACGTCACGGCCCGCATTCTGCTGGAAGAAGCCCTCGGCCTGCATCGCCTGGAAGGCGGCATTGGTGGCCGGGAGGAAGCCGGTCGCCTTGGCGAAGCGGACATAGGTCTCAGGGCGCGCCAGGAAGGCGAGGAACTGGGCGACGCCGCGCAGCTCTTCGGCCGAACGGTTCGGCGCGTTGAAGACCCAGAGCGAGGCACCGCCGACGATCGAGTTCTTCGGCTCGGCGATCACGTCCGGCCAGAACGGCATCGGCGCCACCGAGAACTTCGCCTTCAGGTCACGGGCGATGGCCGCATGGCCGCCCGAGGACTGGATCAGCATGGCGCAGGTGCCGGCGACGAACAGCGCGTTGGCGTCGTTCGAGCGGCCGCCATACTGGAACGCCTTGTTGCGGGAGGCATCGACCAGGGTCTGGATCATGCGGGCGCGGGGCGCGTCGTTGAAGTTGAGCACCGCGTTGAGGCCGCCGCGGCCGTTGGCCTCGGTGGAGAGCGGCAGGTCGTGGATGGCCGAATACTGCTCGAGCATCGTCCAGGCGAGCCAGGTCGTGGTGAAGCCGCATTCGGCGGCGTTGCGCTCGCGGATCTGGTTGGCGGCGGCGATAACCTCCGGCCAGGTGCGCGGCGGCTTCGACGGGTCAAGGCCGGCCTTGGTGAAGATGTCGTCGTTGATGAACATCACCGCCGTCGAGACGTTGAAGGGCAGCGAGTTCATCGTGCCGTCGGGACGGGAGTAATAGCCGCGGGCCGGGCCGATATAGCCGGCCGGATCGAACTGGACGCCGGCGCGCTGCATCACCTCGGAGACCGGGATGGTGGCGCGCGGCAGGGCGAACATGTCGCCGGTGCCGGCATCGAACATCTGCATGATGTGGGGCGGGTTGCCGGCGCGGAAGGCGGCGAAGGCGGCGGCGCGCTGCTCGGGATACTGGCCGCGGAACTCGACCTTGGCCTCGAACTGGGTCTGGCTGGCGTTGAACTCCTGCGCATAGCGCATGATTTCTTCCTGGGCGGGCCCGGTCACGCCGATCCACATGGTGATGGGCGTGCGCGCCTGCTGCGCGAGAGCCGGCGAACACGCCAGTCCGGCGACCGCCGCGGCGGCGAGAAGGGTACGACGAGTGTGCATGGAACAAACTCCCGGTGGACGGAGGGGGCCGATCTGGCTGCGACCCTTCTGGTTGCCGTCGGCGACGGATGGGTGACAGTTTAGTGAAGTTTCGATGACGGCGTAAAGCCGGCATGAGCGAGCCGCCGAAGGGCCTGCAAAACCCCGGATTCCGCGCTCTTGGCCCGTTGATGCGACGCCGTCGCGCCGGTGGCGGGACGACATGTCGCAACCCCCGTCGCGCCTCATGCCCGGTGGTAGGGATGCCCCGAGAGGATGGTGACAGCGCGGTAGAGCTGTTCGAGCGCCATGATGCGCACGAGCTGGTGCGGCCAGGTCAGCGCACCGAAGCCAAGGACGAGGTCCGCCTCCGCGCGGAGCGCGGGATCGAGGCCGTCAGGCCCGCCGATGACGAGGGTGGTGGCCTCGTCGCCGGCATCCTTCCAGCGGCCGAGCAGGGCGGCGAAATCGGCGCTGCCGAGGCTCTTGCCGCGCTCGTCCAGCAACACCAGGCGGCCGGAGCGTGCCCGCCGGATCGCCGCGGCCTCCTCGGCCTTGCGGGAGCCCGCCTCCGCCGCGCGGCTCTCGTCCAGCGTCACGGTCTCGACGGCGCGAAAGCCCAGCGCCTTGCCAGCCTTGGCGGCACGCTCCTGGTAGCGGGCGGCGAGCTCAGTCTCGGGCCCGGCCTTGGCGCGCCCCACGGCGACGACGATCAGCCGCATGCCGGCGCTCCCAGCGGGAAGGGCGAGGAAGGGACGCGGCGGGAAGTCAGCCGGCCAGCGCTTCGCCCGGACGCGCCGCCGACCACATCTTCTCGAGATTGTAGAAGCTGCGGACTTCGGGCCGGAACACGTGGATGATGACGTCGCCGGCATCGACCAGCACCCAGTCGCAGGCCGGCACACCCTCGACGCGCACCTGGCGCACACCGGCTTCTTTCAGGGCCTTGACGAGATAATCAGCCAGGGCGCCGACATGGCGGTGCGACCGTCCGGAGGCCACCACCATCGCATCGGCGATGGAGGTCTTGCCCTTGAGGTCGATGGCCTGAACCTCCTCGGCCTTGTTTTCGTCGAGGGAGTCGAGGACGAGCTGGAGGACGTCCGCGGAAGCGGGATGTTCCTTGGAAGTCCCGGTGGGCGGCGCGCTGGCGGCCGGCCCCGGCAGGGTTGTGGTGGACAGGGTCCAATCCTCTCTGCTTCGCGCCGCAAGGGCGCCACAAGCATGCATCATAGCCGAAAACGTGACGATTGGAAAACGGCGCGGTGACAGGCACCCCAGCCCCCGCCGGCAAGCGCCCCGCTGCCCTTCGCAATTCCGCCGGATTCGGGGCAGAAACGAAAGGGAAAGCCCTTCACGACAGGCCATGATGACCGCGACGCACCGCCATTCCGCTCCGCCCCGAGGGAGCGCCCTCGCCCGGCCGCGCCTCTGGCTGGCGGCGCTGTTGCTGGTTGCGGCGGCGCTCGCGGGCGGAACGGCCGACGTCCGCGGGCCGGTCGCCTTGCAAGGCGGCGCGGTTCTGGAGCGTGTGGCCCAGGACCTCGCTGTTCTGCGCCAGAGCGAGGCGCCGTCGCTCCAGCGCCGCATGACGGCGGACGACCGTGCCGAAGGGTCCGGCGGGCCGGATGTGGTCGATGTCTCGGCGACCCCTCCTGCGCATTCCGCCGGCCGTTCCGGCGGTGCCAGCGCCACCGGCGCGCCGGCGCGTCCGGGTGACCGGCGGCTTCTGCCCGAGGCACGGGCACCTCCCGCCTGACGGCCGCCGACCCCTCTCGCCCTGTCTTCACCTCCGCCACGCGACCGACCGACCTCTTCGAGGGCCGGCGGTGTCGCGCCGTCGCGACCGTGGCCCGCTCACGAGCCTCCCCATGTCCATTCAGCAACCGAACACCCGCCGCCAGGCGGCAACCGTCACCATCGACCTCGCACCGATGCCCTCGCCACGGGCCGCAGAGGCCTCTTCCACGGGCTCCGTGCGCCCGGATTCCACTGCGCAGCGCGGCGACGATTTTGACGTCCTGAAGCTTCCCCCGGCGCGCTACGACCGCTGGGACCGCCTCTACCGCAACGTCTTTCTGGTGCTCTTCGCCGTCGCCATGGTGGCAGGCTTCTGGTACCGCCACTGACGGCGAGGGAGCGGCGGGCCACCTGCCGCTCCCCCTTGACCCGCAGGACAGAAGCCAATACTTAACATTCCAGTTAAGTTTTATCCGCCTGTCGCGACAGGGCCCGCGTCCCTGCCCGCGATCCGTTCCTGCAAGACCAAACCTGCCAAGGAGCCACGCCATGTTCGGAGAACCGCAGAAGGAACACGCCTGGCTGCAACGCTTCCTCGGCACCTGGGACTACGACCACGACTGCCCGGAAAATCCGGGGAAGAAGCTCAAGGGCCGGCAGACCTTCAGCTCCCTCGGCGGCTTCTGGATTGTCGGCGACGGCACCGGCGAGATGCCGGGCGGCGGGCCGGCGAAGATGCTGCTGACCATTGGCTATGACCCGGCCAAGGGCCGCTATGTCGGCACCTGGGTCGGCTCGATGATGGCCAATCTCTGGGTCTATGACGGTGAACTGGACGCCACCGGCAAGGTGCTGACCCTGCAGGCGGACGGCCCCTCTTTCTCCGGCGACGGGACCATCGTCACCTATCAGGACATCATCGAGGTGAAGTCCGACGACCACTACGAGTTCCGCGGACAGGTGCGCCAGCCGGATGGCTCATGGCACGTCTTCATGCGCTCCGACTACCGCCGCGCCGCCTGAGGCTCACACGCGCTTGCGGAACATCAGGATCACCGCGACGGGCACCACGAAGCCGATGACCGTCGCGGTGATGAGGAGGTCGCCGAGCTCGGCATAGTTGCCGCGGCCGACCGTGAAGAGCTGGTTGAGGTACTTGGTCTGGAGCTGTCCCGCGACCAGCGCCAGGTTCATCAGCGAGGCCATCAGGGCGAACCAGGTCGCCCGTCGCCCCACCGGCGCGTAATAGGCGATGAGCGTGAGGAGCGGGATCATCGACAGCTGCGCGAAGGGCGAGGACGTCGCCGCATCCACGACGGCGATGGTGCGGGCGCCGAAGCCGAAGGTCGCCTGAGTCCAGTCGGCGAGGCCGTAGAACAGCCCGATATTGGGCAGCGACAGGATCGTGCCGGCGACGGCGATCCAGAACAGCACGGTCGTCACCGAATATTCGGTGAGCTGCTTGGAGAACAGCCACATGGCGGCGATAGCCAGCACCGCTCCGGTCTGGCGCAGCACGCCGTAGAAGGCCTCGTCGAATTTCAGCACGTCCAGCGACCACCAGAAATAGCCGTCGCCGACGCCGGGCGTCGCGCGAAAGGCGAAGATGATCACCGAGGCGAAGAGGATGGCACGGCGGGTCTTCGGGTCGATGTCACGGGTGACGAGGTGCAGCAGGATCAGGACGATGGCCATCGAACCGACGAAGACCACCTCCTGGGCATAGGGCACGCCGCCCAGCGCCACCGAAACGACGAAGGCGCCGAAGCCGAGCCCGCCGCCGAGGATCCGCCAGTCGAGCGGCTGCGGCCTGGCCGTCTCGGCCGGGCCGGCAAGGCTCCCCACCGCCGAGATGAGGGGAATGACCAGCCCGCAGAGGAAGACCTGCTCGCGGGTGAGGTGCTGGGCGAGCCAGCCCGAGAGCCCGGCGACCGAGAGGATGCCGATGCCGAGGGCGAGGCGTCCCAGCACCTGCACCATGCCGAGCTCGGCGCGGATCTCGGCGTCGGGACGCGGTTCCCCCGTCTCGTCCGTGCGGGCGACCACCTCCGAGGACATGGCATCCGCCACCACGTCCTGGATCACTGCGCCGAGCACGAGGAGGAGGGCGCCGAGAACATAGGCCTGGTCGGGCCTGAGGGTGGCGAGCCGCCCGCCCGCCGCGCCGGCGAGCGTCAGCATGCCCGCCGCAACCAGGCCGGCGCCGATCAGGACATAGGCGCGGCGCTGCGAGCCGAAGAGGGGAACGCTGTCGACCAACTGGCCGAAGACCATCTTGATGGTCCAGGGCAGGCTGAGCCAGACGCCGATCCCGGCAAGGTCGGCCGGTGACAGAGACAGGCTCTCCTTCACCCACATGTCGCGTGCGACATCGATGATGCCGAGTGCGCCATAGGCGAAATACACGAGGAGAAGCGGCAGGTAGGCCGACCGCAGGGCCCGCACGGGACGGGCGACATTGTCACGCCAGACGGCAGCAAGCCGGTCCGAGGGCCCGCCGGGCGCCGGCAGTCCGGGTGTCGCTGGGTTCACGCCGGGGGAGCCGTCGGACTGCATGCCGTCCTGTCTGTCACCGCGGAGCCGGGCGGGTCAAGCGACGCGCCGGGCGGCGCGATCAGCCGACGTGGCAGGGGGTGCCCCTGGGAGCCTTGGCGCAGGCCAGCGCGCCGAGCGTCTCGGCGATCCGCTCCTCACCCGCCCTGACCGTGGAGACGGGCCATTCCGCGACGACCTGGTCGGCCTTGCGGAACACGACCTTGAAGGGCCGGCCCTCCAAAGCGCTCGGACGAACTTCCGCTGTCAGCTGCATTGTGGCCTCCTTTTTCGATGAGCGTGTAACGACAGTGCCAATCAAGCAGATGGTCGCGGCGACACTGTGGCGCATCCCCGCAAATTCCGCGGCACGATCAAAGATTTGCGAGCAGCCGGCTAAGCGGTCAGGACCCAGACCGCGGTGCGCTTGATCTCGAGATCCTCAAGGGCCCGGGTCACCGGGACCTGATATTCCGCCAGCCTGGTGAGACCGGTCTTCGGCAGGTAGGCGCGGCCGGGATCACCGATCAGCACGGTGGTGCCGGAGGCCGCCAGCGGCTTCAGCCATTCCATCATCGCCTCGGTCATGTCGCGCTGGTAGCAGATGTCGCCGGCGAGGATGACGTCGAAGCCACCGTCGCTGCCAACGGGATCACGCGTCTCGGCGGCCACGTCGACCCCGTTCGCCGCCGCGTTGAGCCCGACGGCCACGGCGCAGAAGGCGTCGATATCGACCGCCGTCACCGCCCGCGCACCCGCTTTCGCCGCGGCAATGGCGACGAGGCCGGACCCCGTCGCCACATCCAGAACGCTCTTGCCGCGAACGATCTCGGGATGGTCGAGGATGAAGCGTGCCAGGGCCTGGCCGCCGGCCCAGGCGAAGGCCCAGAAGGGCGGCGGCAGGCCGATCTCGCCGAGCTCATCCTCGGTCTTCTGCCAGAGGGCCGTCGCCTCGTCGGCGAGGTGGAGGACGATCTCCGGCGCATGCGGCACCGGCATCAGCCGCGTATGCGCCGTGATGAAGACAGCACGATCGAGGCGGGCGTCGGTCATCGCGGAGCGGCCCCTTCGCTGTGGTCGGCCGGCGTCGGCCTGCCCACGAAAAAGCCGGGCACGAGGCCCGGCTTGCGCGTTCCTGCAATCAGGTGCGGATCACTGGGTCAGAGGCCCGCCGCCCGGCATCTGGCCGCCGGTCTCGGCCATGCGCTGACGATAGAGGGCGGCGAAATCGACGGGGTCGAGATAGAGCGGCGGGAAGCCGCCGTCGCGCGTCGCATTGGCGATGATCTGGCGGGCGAAGGGGAACAGCAGGCGCGGACACTCGATTAGCACGATCGGATGAACGGCCTCCTGCGGCACGTTGGCGATGCGGAAGATGCCGCCGAAAATGAGCTCGAACTTGAAGAGCGTCATTTCCTTCGTCTTGGCGTCACCCTCGATGGTGAGTTCGATCTGGAACTCCTGCTCGCTCATCGGATTGGCGTTGACGTTGATCTGGATGTTGATCGCCGGCTGGTCGCTCTGCGGCATCAGCGAGCGCGGGGCATTGCGGTTCTCGAAGGAGAAGTCGCGCACATACTGGGCGAGCACATTGAGCTGCGGGGCCGCGTCGAGGGCGGTGTCGCCGTTCGGGGTCATCAGGAAGTCTCCGGTGGCGCCGCAGTCGGGCGGCTTCGAGGTGATCTCATCGATCCGAGGCGGGCTCGCTAGCACGCAAGGACCGGTGCGGGCAAGGCTGGGGGCCGATATCAGCCCTGGCCCGGCGGCCCCAGCCGCGGATCGGCGCCGGGCGGCCGGCGCTCCTCACGCCAGTCGGCGGGTTCGAGATCGACGACGCCGGGCGGTGGCGGACGTTGTCCGGACCTGGCCAGACCGCCGCCGGACAGGAAGCCGCGCAGCGCCGGGACCAGCAGCATCACCGCGATCCCGTCGGTGACGAAACCCGGAATGGCGAGGAGGAGGCCCGCAAAGGCGGTCAGCATGCCGCTGCGTGCCGCCTCGCCGCTCATCAGCACGACGCCGCCCGAGCGCATCACCTGGGCGAAGAGGAGCTTCGCCCCACCCTTCAGCAGCACGATGCCGAGGAAGGAGGTGAGGACGACCCCGAAAAGAGCGCCGAGAAAGCCAATCTGGCCCGCCACGAAGAAAAAGGCGGCGAGTTCCAGGAAGGGCAAGGCGATCAGGCCGAGCACGAGCCAGCGCAGATGGATCATCTCAAAATCTCCGCCGCCATAGCTGGTCCTTCCCTCCCCTTTTCGCAAGCAGATGCGCCGTCGCAGGGGCGGCATTCAGCAGGAAATGCAGAAGGAAGACCCCCACCCTTACCCTCTTCGCGCGGAGCGCGGACAGGGTAAGGGTGGGGCATTGTTGCGTGCCCCGACGTCAGGCCGGCACGGGCGTCCGCCCGGCGAGGACCGCGCTCATCACCGGCAGGTCAACGTTCTGGCCCGACAGGATGACCCCCGCCTTCCGGCCGTTGAGCCCGCCGGCCTCGCGCGCCAGCGCCGCCAGCGCGGCAGCGCCCGCCCCCTCGGCCGCATTGTGGGTATCGGTCCAGTAGACGCGCATCGCCTCGGCAATCGCATCCTCGGAGACCGTGACGCAGCGCGCCACCCCTTGCGCGATCAGGGCGAAGGCCTCCGCATTCGGAATGCGCACTGCCATACCGTCGGCGAAGCTGGTCGCGTCATTGGTCTCCACCACCCGCCCCGCCGCCAGCGAGCGGGCATAGGCCGGGGCATTCTCGGCCACGACGGCGACGACCTCGGTGGCGAGGCCGAGGAGATCGCGGGCGGCGATGACGCCGCAGATTCCCGAGCCGAGGCCGATCGGCACATAGACGACGTCGAGATCGGGATGGGCGGTGAACAGCTCCAGCGCATAGGTGCCGACACCCATGACGAGGTCGCGCTGGAAGGAGGCGGCGAATTCGTAGCCACGCTCGCCGGCGATCTCCACGGCCCGCGCCCGCGCCTCGTCGAAGTCGCGGCCATGCTCGACCAGTTCGGCGCCGAAGGCCTTCATCGCCGCATTCTTCTCCACCGAATTGCCGTGCGGCACGACGATCACCACCGGCAGGCCGACCCGCCGGGCGGCAAAGGCGAGGCTCTGGCCGTGATTGCCGCGGGTGGCGGAGACGATGCCCTTCACATGCGGGCGCTCGCGCACGAGACGGTCGACATAGACGAGCCCGCCGCGCACCTTGAACGCGCCGGTCGGCGTGTGGTTCTCGTGCTTGACGACGACCTCGCAGCCATAGCGCGCGGCAAGCAGCGGCCAGGCGAAGGCCGGGGTCGGCGGCATGGCCGTCTGGACCAGGGCATGGGCGGCGTTGAGTTCCTCGAGGGTGAAGGGCGTCATGTCAGGCCGCCCGGGCCGGGAACACGCCGGCGCGTCCGAGTGCCGAGGGCAACGGCTTGCCAAGGACGCCAGCGAGCCAGCGCGAGGTGTCGAGCAGCGTGTCGATGTCGAGTCCTGTCGCGATGCCCATGCGGTTGAAGACATAGACGAGGTCTTCGGTAGCCACATTGCCCGTCGCCGCCGGGGCAAAGGGACAGCCGCCGACCCCGCCGGTCGAGGCATCGAGGAAGTCGACCCCCGCCTCCACCGCGGCGATGGCATTGGCGACGCCGGTATTGCGCGTGTCGTGGAAATGGCAGCGCCACTTGATCGTGGAGGAGATGGAGCGCGCACGCGCCAGCATCTCCGTCACCTGCGGCGGCACCGCGCAGCCGATCGTGTCGGCGAAGCCGATATCGAAGGGATCGTTCCTGAGCAGTTCCTCCACGATCCCCATGACCCGCTCCAGCGGCACCTCGCCGTCGAAGGGGCAGCCGAAGGCGGTGGCCAGCGAGATGGACAGGGGCACGCCCGCCGCGCGCGCGATGGCTGCGACCTCGCGCGTGCCCTTCACCAGATCCTCCACCGAGGCGTTCTGGTTGCGGTTGGCGAAGGTCTCTGAGGCGACGACGACATAATTGATCTGGCTGCACTCCGCCGCCACGGCCCGCTCGGCGCCGCGCGCGTTGAGGGCGAGGCCGATCAGGTTGCGGCCGGGCCGGCGCGGCCCGAGGCCTGCCATCACGCCTTCCGCATCGGCCATTTGCGGCACCCGCTTCGGATTGGCGAAGGACACCGCCTCGACATGGCGGAAGCCGGCGGCGAAGGAGCGCTCGACGAGACTGATCTTGTCCTCCGTCGAGACCATGACCTTCTCGTTCTGCAGCCCGTCGCGCGGGGCGACCTCGATGATCTCGACCGAGCGTGGCGTCTTTGTCATGGCTTTCCTCCGCAACGGGTGTTTGTCGGCAAAGACGGCGGCCATGGCAAGACGGCCGGATGGCGGCGCGCCCTGCGCCATGGCATAGCATCGCCCTCCGCCGAAAGCGGCAACGAGAGACGACACGAGGGAGACACGCCCATGGCGACGGCACGCGCGGTCCAGCTTCACGGCTTCGGCGACCCCGAGGTGATGGCGATCGAGACCCTCGACCTGCCGCCGCCGGGCCCGGGGCAGGTGCAACTGCGCCAGACCGCCATCGGCTTCAACTTCATCGACGTCTACCAGCGCCGCGGCACCTATCCGCTCCCCACGCCGACCGGGCTCGGCCACGAGGCGGCGGGCGTGGTCGAGGCCATCGGGCCCGGCGTCATCGCCGTCACCCCCGGAGACCGCGTCGCCTATATCAATGCCGGCATCGGCGCCTATGCCGACCGCCGCATCGTTCCGGCCGAGCGCCTGGTGAAACTGCCCGCCGGCGTCTCGGACGAGGCTGCCGCGACGCTCATCTTCAAGGGGCTGACCGCCCAGTACCTGCTGCGCAAGACCCACCGGGTCGCGCCCGGCGACCTCATTCTCGTCCATTCGGCGGCCGGCGGCGTCGGTCAGATCCTGGTGCGCTGGGGCAAGGCGCTCGGCGCCGAAGTCATCGCCACCGCCGGCGGACCGGAGAAATGCACGCTGGCGAGGCGCATTGGCGCCGACCACGCGATTGACTACCGGCAGGAGGACTGGCCGGCGGCGGTGCTCGCCGCCACCGGCGGGCGCAAGGCGCGGGTCGTCTATGACGCCGTCGGCAAGGACACGTTCCTGAAGTCCCTCGACTGCATCCAGCCCTTCGGCCTGATGGTGTCCTATGGCGCGGCCTCGGGCCCGGCGCCGGATATCCATCCGGAACTCCTCAACAAGAAGGGCTGTCTCTTCCTCACCCGTCCCTCGGTCTTCCCGCACAATGCCGACCCCGCCGTGTTCCGCGAGAACGCCGCCGAGCTCTTCGCCGCCATCGCCGCGGGGCATGTCGCCGTCGATATCGGCGCGCGCTTTGCGCTCGCCGATATCGCTGCGGCCCACAGGGCGGCCGAGGCGCGGGCGACGACCGGTGCGATCCTCATCACGCCGTGAGGCTCACCGGCCGAGGGTCCTCCGGTCGGCAAGCCGCGTCCACCACCGGAGGACCGCCTCGAGCGGCCCCTGCTGAAAGACACGCAGCCACAGGGTTGCGGCGAGATGCGTCGCGGCAGCCACGCCGAGGGCGATCAGGAGACAGCCCATGGCCCCGACGGTGCCATAGAGCCCGAGGCCGTAGCCGTTGAAGATGAGCCCGGCCAGAACCCCCTCGAGCACATAGCCGGTCAGCGACATGCGGCCGGGGCTGGCGATGATGTCTGCGGCTTGCCATCGCCGCGACGCCCGGATGATCAGGAGAAGATAAGCGATCGAGAGGATGGGCGCGGCGACGGCGAGCAGCACGAAGCCGGCCAGTGCTGCAAGTCCCTCGCCAAACAGGCCGGCCATGGCAGCGGCATAGACCCCATTCAATCCGAGCCCGACGACCAGGAACCAGGGAAGCGCCCTGTCGAACCGGGCATGGATCGGCGAACCCGGCTCCATCGCCCCCCGCCTCGCTGCGAGCAGCCCGGCCGCAAAGGCCGCGAAGGCGATCGGCCCGTTGAACAGCACGACAAAGGCGAAGGCGGACGGCCATTCACCGATGCGCTGCCGAATGGTGTCGGCGATTCCCCCGCGATAGCCCCCGGTGGTCGGCGGCGGCCCCATCGCCGCGAAGATATCGGGCAGAAGGGCGCCAAGCAGCGCGAGGCTGGCCATGGCGAGGACGACACATCCCGCCATCACGCCGAGCAGGACCTTCGGCGACGCCGTGTGCAGCAGCAGGAGGCCCGCCCCCAGCAGCGCATAGAGGAGAAGGATATCGCCGGCAAACACCAACAGGCCGTGGGCGATTCCCAGGAGCGCCAGGCCGCTCAGGCGAAGGATGAGCCGCGCGGCCGCAGAATGACCCTCCCGCTGTGCAGCGGCGATCTGCACGGCGATGCCCCATCCGAAGACGAAGGAGAACAGGATGAAGAATTTCCCCTGGAACAGCCACTCCACCAGGAATTGCGCGACGGCGTCAGTACCGGCGGGCCGGACAAGCGTCGGGGGATTGGCGAGAAAGGGGATGTTGACCACGGCGATGCCAATCAGCGCGATCGAACGCAGAAGGTCGATGTCGGTGGTTCTTGCCATGATCCGCGCCCTGGGCCAGAATTGAGTAGACGCTCAATTGAGCAACCGCTCAACAAAGTCAAGGTGCCCCATGCCCCGCCTGAAAGGTGCAGATCGTCGCACGCTGATTCTGGAAGCCGCGGAGAGGACCATCCTCCGGAAGGGGCTGGCGGCGGCCACCACCCGGGACGTCACATCCGATCTGGGAGTCGCGGCGGGCCTGCTGGCGCATTACTTCAGCTGGTCGGCGCTTCGGGCGGCGGCCTTCTCGCATGTGATCGGCGCGGACATCGAACGGTCGGTCACAGGGCGCGTGGAAGAAGCTCCCGAGATGGTTCTTGCCGATCTCGTCGACGGGGCCTTCAGTGCCGAGGCGGATGCCCTGTGGCGCCTGTGGCTGGAAGCCGCCGAACTGGGGCTGAACGACCCCGCGCTCGCCGACGCGGCGTCCCAGGGCACCGACCGATGGCAGGCGGCGCTGTCGTCCCTCCTCGCACGCGGCCGGGCGGCCGGCGCCTGGGCCTGCCCTTCGCCGGACGAATCCAGCTGGCGGATCATCGCGATCCTGCTGGGCCTGGCAGGCCTATGCCTGATTCCCGGTAGCCCGCTGTCCCGCGACGCGGCCACCCATCACCTGAGAATGGCCGTCAGCCACGAATGCGGAACGCGGGCGTGACGGCAGGGGGCGCCGTCAGGTGCCCCGCGGCTTGGCCCGGTGCGTCGCCGCCGCCGCGGCGGGATCATCCGGCCAGGGATGGCGGGGATAGCGGCCCTTCATCTCTGATTTCACCGCCTGATAGGAGCCCTTCCAGAAGCCAGGCAGGTCGCGGGTGACCTGCACCGGGCGATGGGCGGGTGACAGGAGCTCCACCACCAGCGGGATCTTGCCGCGGGCGACGCTCGGATGGACGGCGAGGCCGAACAGTTCCTGCACGCGGATCGACAGGACCGGCTCCTCGCCCTCATAGGTGATCGGATGGCGCTGGCCGGAGGGCGCGTCGAAATGGCTGGGCAGATCGGTCTCGATCCGCCGCTTGACGTCCCATGGGACCAACTGGTCAAGGGCGTTTCCCAGGTCGTCGGCGCCGATCTGCGCCAGCGCCGTCCTGCCGAGGATGTGCGGCACCAGCCAGTCGGCGACCGTGGCGGCAAGGGCCTCGTCGGAGAGATCGGGGAAATTCTCGTCGACGCGGCGCAGGAACGAGACGCGGTGGCGCAGGGCCAGTTGCGGCTTCGACCAGGGCAGTCGGGAGAGGCCGAGCTGCGCGATGCCTTCCGCGAGCGCCCGTGCGCTCGCCTCGGTCGGCGGCACGGCGAGCGTCTGCTCCCCGAGGCTCACGGCGCCAAGGCGCCGCACGCGCCGCGCCCGCAGCGCTGCCGCTCCCCTGTCGAAGGTCACCTCCTCACGCGTCTCAATCCTGTCGGCGAATCCCTCCTCGATCTCGGCGAGGCTGATCGGCGCGGCGGAGAGGATGCGGGCCCGGGCCGCGACGCCGCCGATCTCCGCCACGGCGAGATAGGTCTCACGCGCCAGGGGCGACGCCGCATCCACCGAACCGCCCCGGCCATTGGCGAGGACGAAGTCGCCATCCTTGCCGCGGGCGCGGGCGATGCGGTCGGGGAAGGCGAGCGCCAGCACGGCGCCGGCCCGCTCCGGCCCGGAGCCGGCATCGGGCGCGGATGTCACCTCGCGCAGCCAGCCCGCCGCCATCCGCCGCGCGTCCTCGGCGCGGCGCGAGCGGTCGGTCCTGAGCCGGTCGAGGCGGTGGCCGAGATGGACGTCCTCGCCGCCGAGACCGCGTTCGGAGACCAGCAGCGCCAGATCGGCCGCCAGCCGCCCCTCGCCGCGTGCGCCGGCGTCCACCACCATGCGCGCGAGACGCGGTGCCAGCGGCAGGCCGCGCAAGAGCTTGCCCTCGGCGGTGATGCGGCCATCCGCATCGAGGGCGCCGAGGCTCTCCAGCAAGGCGCGGGCCTCGCTCAGCGCCGGCTTGGGCGGGGGATCGAGAAAGCCCAGCGTCGCGGGATCGGTGACGCCCCAGGCGGCACAGTCGAGCAGGAAGGAGGAGAGGTCGGCGGCGAGGATTTCCGGCGTCGCATAGGCCGGGAAGGCACCCTCCTGCGCCTCGTCCCACAGCCGGTAGCAGACACCCGGCTCAGTGCGGCCGGCACGGCCGCGGCGCTGGTCGGCGGCGGCGCGCGACACGCGCACCGTCTCCAGCCGTGTCAGCCCGAGGTCCGGTTCGAAGCGTGGGACACGGGCGAGGCCGCAATCCACCACCACCCGCACCCCCTCGATGGTCAGCGAGGTCTCGGCGATAGAGGTCGCCAGCACCACCTTGCGGCGCCCCGCCGGCGCGGGCGCGATGGCGCGATCCTGGATCTCGCGGTCCAGCGCACCGAAGAGCTGAACGATATCGACCGCCGGGTCCTTGACCGTCGCGGCGAGAAGCTCGGCGGTGCGACGGATTTCTGCGGCGCCGGGCAGGAAGACCAGCGCAGAGCCCGTCTCCTCGGCGAGCGCCCGGCGCACGACCCGCGCCACCTCCTCCTCGAGCCGCGCCGCGGGATCGCGGCCGACATAGCGGGTCATCACGGGGAAGGCGCGGCCGGCGCTCTCGATCAGCGGCGCATCGGCGAGCAGCTTCGCCACCCGCGCCCCGTCCAAGGTAGCCGACATCACGATGATGCGCAGGTCCTCACGCAGGGCCCCCTGCGCGTCCAGCGCCAGGGCAAGGCCGAGATCGGCATCGAGGCTGCGCTCGTGGAACTCGTCGAAGAGCACGGCGGCGATGCCGCTCAGCGCGGGGTCGTCGAGGATCATGCGGGTGAAGATGCCTTCGGTGACGACCTCGACCCGTGTCCGCGCCGACACCTTCGAGCCGAAGCGGACCCTAAGGCCGACCCGGCCACCGACCTCCTCGCCGAGCGTCCTCGCCATGCGGTCGGCCACGGCACGGGCGGCGATCCGGCGCGGCTCCAGCACCAGGATCTTGCCCGTCCCGGTCCAGGACTCGGCCATCAGTTCCAGTGGCACCCGCGTCGACTTGCCGGCCCCCGGCGGTGCGACGACCACGGCGCGCGAGCCCGCCACCAGCGCGGCTTTCAGGGCGGGAAGGACGGCATCGATGGGGAGGGCTGGGAGGGTCACGCGCGGCGTTTACGGTTCCTTCACCCCGTCCGCAAGCGGGACAGGCCGTGATGGCACGAAACCCGCGTCCGGGCCCTGCCCTTGCGATGCACGGTGCAAGGGCGGCCGGATGTTCCGGAATGGGACGGCGGCGGCCCGCCGGGATGTGGACGCATCCCGGCACAGGTCCGTCCGGACAAGGCTGCCGCCGATCAGGAGCGGTGCCGCCGGGCGGCGGGGCGGCCTGTCCCCAAGCTCCTCATGGCCGCCCGCATGGAACGGCCCGCGGTCGCCGCCGCGGGCCGTTCGCATGACAGGGGTCAGTCGCCTGGCAGGGACCGCCGGCGGAGCGCTTGCGACCGGAGGCCCCGGTGTGCAACCCCCGGCAATTGCAGCAATCAGTTCTGCCGCTTGGTGATCGAGATCGCATAGGCCGGCGTGCGGATCGCGAACATCGGATCGTCGGCCGGTCCCGCAATGCCATCCGCCAGGATGGTCGGGGCGAAGATCGTGTCGTCGCAGCGTGCCGCCTCGGCCGGCGCGCGGACATGCAGCGTGCCGAGCTCGACAGTGGGGCGGGTGTCCTCGCCCTCCCACAGGCGTGTCACGTCATGGGTCGGGTCTCCGGGACGCCCGATGATCGCGACCATCTTGAAACCGGCGGGCCTCGAGGCGGCGAGGCGGCCGCCTAGCTCGTCGGCGAGGAAGTCGCGCGGGCGGGCGCGGGCCTCGTCATCGGTCAGGTTCACGGCGCCGTCGAGCGGATCCATGCGGAACTTGACCACCTGGGCCGCACCGCTGCCGTTGGTCAGCGTATAGGCGTGGAGCGCCCAGTAGTTCACGCCGACCCACGAGCCCGGAATCGGCTTGCTGGCAAGGTAGCGCGCCTGTCCCGTCGTTTCCGGGTTGGCTTCCGTGAAGGCGCGGACCCGCTCCGGGTCCATCTGGCCGTTGGCGCCGGGGCGGCGGGCCTCAAGGAAGCCCAGCATCTGCGCCGGAGTCCGGGAGAAATTGATCGGGGCGTTGACCATCACGAACTCGGTCTGGCCTGGGCCGTCGGCGTCGATGCGGATTGACAGGCCGCGGTTGCCTCCGCGGGAGCCGTCGGCCACGGCAGGGTTGCCGCCACCGACCGAAAAGCGGATGAGCGCCTGCGAATTGCGCGTCAGGATCACCGCCTTGGACAGCGCCTGTGCGGCGGCGTTCGGAACGAACTCGCCGGCATAGCAGCGTCCCTTCGCGCCGCTCGGGCGATGGGTCCCCGGACCGGCGAAGGTCCGCATGAGTTCGACGATCGGCGTCGGATCGGCATCCTGCGCCCGGACCGGGTCCGCCGGGACGAACAGGCTGACGGCAAGGCCAACAGCGGCTGCTGTGCAACAGGCTTTCATGGGTCGCTTCCTCCCTCGCCCCCGGAGCGTTCCGCCAGGGTTCTGCGGAGTGTACGCGAGGAAAGACGACAGTGTTACGCAAGGGCACGACGACCACAGTGAATGAAACCAACCCCCGGTGGTTCCCATGGCCGTTCCCGAATCCCCGCATTCAACCTCACCGCGCCGGGAGCCCCGCCCTCCGGCACCGATGCGCATAGCCTGATGGCCGAACTCCAGGACGGGAACCCCAGCTGGCAGGCGGGTTCCACGATCAACGGCCCGATGCTCCTGATGCTACCCTGCACGATCAACCGCGACAGCCTCGACGGGAAGCCCTCGGCCAGGACGACCCTGCCGCCGCCGTCATCGCCGGCGCGCAACTGAGCCTCATCCGCCCGGCCACCGGGCGCTGTACGCGGGCTTGATCGGCGGGGGCCGGAACGGCTACACAGAAGTCCTGCCGGGTGCCGCGATGCCTCCGGCGGACGGGAGGGCTTACGCCGCCCGGCGCGGGTGTAGTTCAATGGTAGAACGGCAGCTTCCCAAGCTGCATACGAGGGTTCGATTCCCTTCACCCGCTCCAGCTCTCCGTTCCGCGAACAGTCCGCCTGCCCGCTGCCTGATCCTGCCACGGCGTCCGGGATAGCGTCAGCTGGGACCGCGATGACCCGGGGCGCCCCTAGCCGGTCGTGGTCGTCGCCGCCTCGCGCTTGCTGGCCGCGAGCTGGGCAAGGCCGGCGGGCACCGCCACAGCGATGCCGACGAGGCTGATGGTGAGACTGGGCGCCATCAGCAGCAGCCCCGAGAGACCGAGCGACAGGCGTTGCCACAGCGGCATCCGCACGAGCGCGAAACCGGTGAGCGCCGCCGCCAGGATGAAGACGCCGAGCGCGCAGGTCAGCGCGGTGACGATGAAGTCGGCCCAGGTGAAACCCTTCGTGACGATCAGCAGCGCCGGCCCATAGACGAAGACGAAGGGCACCAGGGCCTTGGCGAGGCCGAGGCGGAAGGCGGTGTTGCCGGTCTTGAACGGATCGGCCCCGGCCATGCTCGCCGCGGCATAGGCGGCCAGCGCCACCGGCGGCGTGATGTCGGCCAGCACGCCGTAATAGAAGACGAAGAAATGGGCGACGATGGGCTCGACGCCGAGCAGAGCCAGCGACGGCGCGGCGACCGTGACCATGATGATGTAGTTCGCCGTCGTCGGCACGCCGGTGCCGAGCAGGATGCAGACCACGGCTGTCATCACCAGCGTGAAGAACAGCGTCATGCCCTTGGCGTCGAAGGCCCAGGCCGGCAGGATCGATCCGGTAATCCCCGCGAGCTGCGCGGCGAAGCTGGTGACGATGTTGGAAATCTTGAAGCCGACGCCAGTCAGCGTGACGATGCCGACGATGATGCCGACGGTGGCCGCCGCCGCGCCGACCGCGATGGCATATTTGGCGCCGACGACGAAGGCATCGACCATGTCGGCGGTCAGGAACTTGCCGTCGGGATCGCGGAACGCAAAGGCGGCGCAGACCACGGCGACACCGACGAAGATGGCAATGGTCGCCCAGCCCTCGGTGAGCAGGCCCGCAGCGATGGCAGCGATCATCACCGCGAGGAAGCCCACGGCCACGACGGGGTTGCGGCGGGTAAAGCCGACCAGGACGCAGGCGGTGATGCCCCAGAAGGCGGCGAGATAGGGCGTGAAGCCCGAGAACAGAACCATCAGCAGCACGAAGAGCGGGATCGCTGCTGGCCAGTCGCGGGCGATGACCTCGCGGGCCTTCGGCAGCTCCGCGGCGGGAATACCCTTCAGCCCGTTCTTCTTGGCCTCGAAATGAACCTGCCAGAATACGCCGAAGAAATGCATGAAGGCCGGCACGATGGCCGCCAGCACGATGGACTGGTAGGGCAGGTTGAGGAACTCGATCATCAGGAAGGCGGCGGCGCCCATGATCGGCGGTGTGATCTGGCCGCCGGTCGAGGCGGTGGATTCGATCGCCGCCGCCATGTGGCGGGGATAGCCGAGACGCATCATCGCCGGGATCGTCAGGGAGCCGACCGTCACCGTATTGGCGATCGACGAGCCCGAGATCATGCCGAACATGGCCGAGCCGAAGATCGACACCTTGGCAGGTCCGCCGGAATAGCGGCCGGCCAGCGCCGTGGCGAGGTCGATGAACAGCCGACCGAGGCCGATTCGCGTCGCCAGCACGCCGAACAGCACGTAGTGGAAGACATAGGTCGCCACCACGCCGAGAGCGATCCCGTAGATGCCGTTGCTGGTGAGATAGAGGTGGTTGACCACCGCCGACCAGCTATTGCCGGGATGGGCAAGGATTCCCGGCAGGGACTGGCCGTACATGGCATAGACCATCAGGGACACGGCGATGATGGGCAGCGGCCAGCCGACGCTGCGCCGTGTCGCCTCCAGCAGGACGAGGATGGCGATGGTGGCCATGGCGACGTCGAGCGGCTCGGGATTACCGACCCGGAAGGCGAGATCGTCGTAGATCCACGGCATGTAGAGGCTGGCCACCACGGCGCCGGCCGCCAGAAGCCAGTCGTAGAGAGCGATGCCGCCAGGCGCCATGATGCCGGACTGCGGCGGGGTCTGGTGGTCACGCTTCAGGAGCGGGAAGACGAGGAAGATCAGCCCCAGCACGAAGGCCATGTGGATGCCGCGATGGGTCGCCTCTCGCAGCAGGCCGAAGCCGGCGGTGTAGTAGTGGAAGATCGACAGGGTGAAGAGCAGACCGGCGACCAGCCAGGCCGTGGCCGGCAGAAGCGGCCGGAAACGCACTTCGGAATCGAACTGCTCTTCCAGCTTCTGGACGGCCTGCGGATCCAGCGCTTCGGTCTTCATGGGCCGCCTCGTCGATAGGGGGACCACGCGTCCCGAATGAGAAGGCCGCGCGGTAGCCGCGCGGCCTGGACTGGTCAAGTGCGGAGGCGGCCGAAGCTCAGCCGAGCAGGCCTGCTTCCCGGTAGAAGCGCGCCGCGCCGTCATGCAGCGGAATGCCGAGGCCCTGCAGCGCGGTCTCCCTGCGGATCGCCTTGCCCTTGGCATGGCCGGCGTCGAGCTGGGCGCGCGTCTTGTCGCTCCACAGCGCCTTGGTGACCTCGTAGACGACGTCGGCGCTCATCCGGGTCGAGGTCACCCACTGGGCGCCGACCGCGAGCGTCTTGACGCCCTTGACGTCCTTGTAGGCGTTGTCCGGGATCATGTCCTCGGCGAAGAATTTGAACTCCGCCATGATCTTCTTGGCCGGCTCGCCCTCGATCGGCAGCAGTTCGATGCCGGTCGTCGTCGCGAGTTCGGTCAGGGCGGCGGTCGGCCAGCCCGTGGTCATGAAGAAGGCGTCCAGGCCGCCATCCTTCAGCTTCTCGGCCGAGGGTCCCGGCTTCAGGTTCTCGGCGCGGTAGTCGCCGTCACGGATGCCGTAGCCGGCGAGGATCGCCTTGGCGTTGATGATCGAGCCCGAACCCGGCTCGTCGATCGAGATGCGCTTGCCCTTCAGGTCGGCGATCGACCGGATGTTGAGGCCTTTCTTGACCACGACATGCAGGGATTCGGGATAGAGATTGGCGATGGCACGCAGGATCTCGACCTTCGGCCGGCCCTGATAGACGCCCGTGCCCGAATGGGCCCAGCTGGCCACGTCCGACTGGCTGAAGCCCGATTCCATGGAACCGCCGACGATGCCGTTGACATTGGCGACGGAGCCGTTGGTGGCGACCGCAGACGCGTCGAGCGTGGCGGTGGAGATCGCGTTGGCGATGAGTCCGCCGATGGGATAATAGGTGCCCGCCGTGCCGCCGGTGCCGATGCGGAAGAACTGCTTCGTCTGGGCGAGAGCCGCGCCGGGCGCCAGGAGCGCGGCGAGGCCGGAAGCGCCGGCCAGTGCCGTGAACTGCCTGCGGTCGATGGTCATGGTGATGTCTCCACTCGTCTTGGACTGCGTCCCCGCCAGCCGATGGCCAAGCGGAAAGAGGGCATGTCACCACATCGCGGGCAGCGATGCCAGCGCGGCGGGCCCTTCCTGGAACGGGGCCGTCATGCGCTCACGAAACGGCTTGTCGGCCGGCCGGAAAGAGGCCGCACATTGACCCTGCCCACGGGGACGCTTAACTCAGGCCTTTGCGACGCATTCCGATCCGAAAACCTTCCGGCAGCAAGACACTCCCATGGCCCTGCGCGAGATCATCGTCCTTCCCGATCCGCGGCTGAAGCTCCTCTGCGAGCCAGTCGCCGCCGTCGATTCCGCGGTCAGGACACTCGTCGAGGACATGCTGGAGACCATGTACGACGCCCCCGGCATCGGCCTCGCGGCCATCCAGATCGCCGTGCCCCGGCGCGTCGTCACCATTGACCTCGCCCGCAAGGACGAGCCGAAGAAGCCGGTGGTACTGATCAATCCGGAGATCGTCTGGCAGTCGGACGAGCTCTCGCTCTACGAGGAAGGCTGCCTGTCGATTCCCGAATATTACGAAGAGGTCGAGCGGCCGGCCCGTTGTCGCGTGCGCTATCTCGACCTCGACGGGAAGGCGCAGGAGCTCGACTGCGACGGGTTGATGGCGACCTGCGTCCAGCACGAGGTCGATCACCTCAACGGCGTGCTTTTCATCGACCATCTCTCCCGCCTGAAGCGCGAACGCGTCATCAAGAAATACACCAAGGCCGCCAAGCGCGAGGCCCTGGCGTGAGCCTGCGCGTCGTCTTCATGGGCACGCCGGATTTCGCCGTGCCGACCCTCTCCGAGATCATCGGCCAGGGCCACGAGGTCGTCGCGGTCTATACCCGCGCGCCGAAGCCCGCGGGACGCGGCATGGCGGAGCAGAAGACGCCCGTCCACCGGCTGGCCGAGGGGTTCGGCATCCCGGTCTTCACGCCGCGGACGCTGCGCGACCCCGCCGCCCAGACCGCCTTTGCAGCCCTCGGCGCCGATGTCGCCGTCGTCGTCGCCTATGGCCTCATCCTGCCGCGCGAGGTGCTCGACGCCCCGGCCCTCGGCTGTCTCAACCTGCACGGCTCGCTGCTGCCGCGCTGGCGCGGCGCCGCGCCCATCCAGCGGGCCATCATGGCGGGAGATGCCGAGACCGGCGTCATGGTCATGAAGATGGACGAGGGGCTCGACACCGGCCCCGTCGCCATGGTCGAGAAGATCGCCATCGGACCCGCGATGACGGCGCAGGAGTTGCACGACCGCATGGCCGTCCTCGGCGCCGACCTCATGGTCCGGGCGCTGGCGGCCCTCGACCGTGGCTCCCTGGCCTTTGCGCCACAGGCCGCGGACGGCGTCACCTATGCCGCCAAGATCGACAAGGCCGAGGCCCGCATCGACTGGGCCCGCCCGGCGGGAGAGATCCACGACAAGGTGCGCGGCCTGTCGCCCTTTCCCGGCGCCTGGTTCGAAGCCGATCTCGGCAAGGGCCCAGAGCGGGTAAAGGTGCTGCGCACGGCCCTGGCGGCGGGAACAGGCGCGCCGGGAACGCTCCTCTCGGACGATCTCACCGTTGCGTGCGGCACGGGCGCCCTGCGTGTCGTCGAAGTGCAGCGCTCCGGGGCGAAGGCGATGAGGGCGGCGGACTTCCTCAACGGCGCCAAGATCGGGCCCGGCGCGGTCTTCGGGTAATGCCGCGCTACAAGCTGACCATCGAATATGACGGCGGCGCCTATCTCGGCTGGCAGATGCAGGGCGCGAGCTTCGGCAAGTCCGTCCAGGGCGAGCTCGTCCGCGCCATCGGCGATTTTTCCGGCGAGGCGGTGGTGGTCGGCGGCGCCGGCCGGACCGATGCCGGCGTCCACGCCACCGGCCAGGTCGCCCATGTCGACCTTGCCCGCGACTGGCCGAACCGCGTCGTCCGCGACGCCACCAACCGCTACCTCAAGGACGAAGCCATCGCCGTGGTCGCCGCCGAGAAGATGCCGGATGATTTCGACGCGCGTTTCTCGGCGGTCCGCCGCCACTATCTCTACCGCATCATCGACCGCCGTCCGCCGCTGACGCTGGAACGCCAGCGCGCCTGGTGGTCGCCCAAGGCCCTCGATGTCGACCGGATGCGCGAGGCGGCGCGCCGGCTGATCGGCCGGCACGACTTCACCACCTTCCGCTCCACCGAATGCCAGGCGAAGTCGCCGGTCCGCAACCTCGACCGCTTCGACGTCGCACGGACCGACACCGGCATCGAATGCCGGCTGGACGCGCGCTCCTTCCTGCACAATCAGGTGCGCTCGATGGTCGGAACGCTGAAGCTGGTGGGCGAGGGCCTGTGGACGGCGGACGACCTCGCGGAAGCCCTGGCGGCGCGCGACCGCAAGGCCTGCGGCACGGTCGGCCCCGCCCATGCGCTCTACCTGACGCAGGTGGACTATCCGGCTGAGTGGCAGCCCCTGCCCGATACGCCCGAGACGTGAGGTCGCCTTATTCCGGCAAGGCGTCGGGCCTATAGTCGCGCCATGACCGAACGCCTGACGCCCGAAGCCGCCATCGACCGCCTGGAGGCCCTCTACGACGAGGCGACCGCCGCCCTGCGCGCCGCCCTCGCCCGCTACCTCGGGGGTGGCGCCGCGCCGACTCCCGAGGAGCGTGCCCGCTTCGTCTATCCCGAGATCGCCGTCACCTATGCGCCGGAACGTGCCGCCCCGCGGAACCGGCGGGCCTATGCCAAGTTCTCCCGGCCGGGCGTCTATACGACGACGGTGACACAGCCCGGTTTCTTCCGGCGCTACCTGCTCGACCAGTTGCGCCCGCTGACGGAGGAATATGGCGCGGCGCTGGACGTCGGGCCCTCGACCCAGGAAATCCCCTATCCCTATGTGCTGGAAGGCGGCGACGAACTCTCGGCAGGCGGTCGGACGCCCGCAGAACTGGCGCGCCATTTTCCCGTCCCGCTGCTGTCGCTCGTCGGCGACGAGGTGGCCGACGGGACTTTCGAGGCCCTAGCGACGGGCGTGTTGCCGCTCGCCCTCTTCGATGCCGTCAGGGTCGACTATTCGCTCCGCCGGCTGATCCACTATACCGGCACCGACTGGCGCGCGGTGCAGCCGTGGATCCTGCTCACCAACTACCATCGCTATGTCGACCAGTTCGTCGGCTGGGCGATGGAGGAGATCGGCGCCGGCCGGGCCGACCGGCTGGTGGCACCGGGCGGCATCACCGTCACACGCGAGACGATGGAGGGCGGCGGCGACCGCATCGCCGTTTCGCCCTGGCACCGCTACCAGATGCCCGCCTATCATCTCGAACGGCAGGGCTCGGCCGGGGTCACCCTGGTCAATATCGGCGTCGGCCCCTCCAACGCGAAGAACATCACCGACCATCTGGCGGTGCTGCGGCCCCATTGCTGGCTGATGATCGGCCATTGCGGCGGTCTGCGGCAGGCTCAGGAGATCGGCGATTATGTCCTCGCCCATGCCTATCTCCGGCGCGACCGCATCCTCGACGCCCTGGTGCCGCCGGAGATCCCCATTCCCGCCCTCGCCGAGGTCCAGACCGCGCTGCAGGAGGCCTGCGCCGCGGTCACCGGCATGACCGGCGAGGCGCTGCGGCACCGCCTGAGGACCGGGACCGTCGTGACCAATGACGACCGCAACTGGGAACTGCGCTACACCCAGGAAGCGCGCCTCTTCAACCTGTCGCGCGCCATCGCCGTTGACATGGAGAGCGGCACCATCGCGGCCCAGGGCTACCGCCTGCGCGTGCCCTACGGCACGCTGCTCTGCGTCTCCGACAAGCCGCTGCACGGCGAGATCAAGCTGCCCGGTGCCGCCAGCGCCTTCTATGCCAGCGCCGTCGCCCAGCATCTCCTCGTCGGCCTCGATGCGGTGGAACGGCTGAAGCGCACCGGTGGCGCCATCCATTCCCGCAAGCTCCGCAGCTTCGACGAACCCCCCTTCCGCTGACGCGGAAATAAGCGTCGTGCGGCCGGGCTCCTTTTGCGGCCTCGTGCGTTTTCAAACGTCTGCCTCCCGCGCGGGAGGCACGCCACGAGGGCGACGATGCGCAAGTTCGACGATATGGGTTTTGCGGCGCTGCTGGTCGTGGTCAGCCTGCTCTTCGCCTGGATCCTCTGGCCCTTCTTCGGCGCCATCCTGTGGGCCGTCGTCACCGCCATCGTCTTCGCGCCGGTCAACGAACGCGTCACCCGGGCGATGCCGGACAAGCCGAGCCTGGCGACGCTCATCACCCTTCTGGCCATCGTTCTCATCGTCATCCTGCCCTGCCTCGCGATCGGCGCGAGCCTGGTCTCGCAGGGTGCGGAAACCTATGCCGCGATCCAGGACGGTCGCATCGACGTCGGCGCCCTGATCGGCCGCGTCATCGCCAGCCTGCCGGCCTGGGTCACCGATTTCGCCGCCCGCTACGGCATCTACAATGCGGACGACGTCCAAAGGCGGCTCGCCACCTGGGCGACCGCCAGCAGCCAGTCCATCGCCTCGCGGGCCGTGAGCATCGGCCAGGGCACGGCCGGCTTCGTCATCAGCCTCGGCGTGATGCTCTATCTGCTGTTCTTCCTGATGCGCGACGGCGGCCGGCTGATCCGGCGCATCGCCAACGGCCTGCCGCTGCAGCCGCATCGCCGACGGGCGCTCCTCGACAAGTTCACGCTGGTGGTCCGGGCGACGGTCAAGGGCGGCATCCTCATCGCGCTGCTGCAGGGCGCCCTGGGCGGCGTCATCTTCTGGCTGCTCGATCTTCCCTCGCCGCTGCTCTGGGCGGCGCTGATGGCCTTTCTCTCGCTCGTACCGGCGGTCGGCGCCGGGCTGGTATGGGGACCCGTCGCCATCTACCTCCTCGCCAGCGGATCCGTCTGGCAGGGCCTCGTGCTCATCGCCTTCGGCGTCATGGTGATCGGGCTCGCCGACAACGTGCTTCGCCCCCGGCTGGTGGGCAAGGACGTCAAGCTCCCCGACTACCTGATCCTGATCTCGACCCTCGGCGGCATCGAGATCTTCGGCCTCAACGGCTTCGTGGTCGGCCCGCTCATCGCGGCCATGTTCGTGACCGTCTGGCAGATGCTGGCCGAGACCCTGCCTGACGACGAGGAGCAGACACCGGACGGCGGCGGCCCCGACTAGACCCCGTCGCGGGCGGACTTTGCAGCGCAGCACACAACGGCTAGGGTCGCCGCCTCGCTGGAAGGCCCGGACCCATGCTCGTCGGCAAGCGCATTCTTCTCATCATCGGCGGCGGCATCGCCGCCTACAAGGCGCTGGACCTCATCCGCCGGCTGCAGGACCGCGGCGCCCGGGTGCGCGCCATCCTGACGCGGGCCGGGACCGAATTCGTCACGCCGCTCTCCGTTGGCTCGCTGACCGGGGACAAGGTGTTCCAGGAACTGTTCTCGCTGACCGACGAGAACGACATGGGCCATATCGAGCTGTCGCGCGATGCGGACCTGCTGGTCGTGGCGCCGGCCACCGCCGATCTGATGGCCAAGATGGCCAATGGCCACGCCAACGACCTCGCCTCGACAGCCCTGCTCGCCACTGACAAGCGCGTCCTCCTCGCCCCCGCCATGAATGTGCGGATGTGGCTGAACCCGGCGACGCAGCGCAACCTCGCCACGCTGCGCGCCGACGGCGTCGCGGTCGTCGGCCCGAACGACGGGTCCATGGCCTGCGGCGAGTTCGGACCCGGCCGCATGGCGGAGGTGCCCGAGATCATCGCCGCCATCGAGGCGCTGATGGCCGACCCCGCCGTCGGGCGGCCGCTGGCCGGCCGCCATGTCGTCGTCACCTCCGGCCCGACCCGCGAGGCGATCGATCCGGTCCGCTACATTTCCAACCATTCATCCGGCAAGCAGGGTCACGCCATCGCCCGCGCCGCCGCCACGGCCGGCGCGGCGGTAACCCTGGTGACGGGGCCGGTCGCCCTGCCGGATCCCGTGGGGGTGACCACCGTGCATGTCGAGAGCGCCCGCCAGATGCTGGCCGCGGTCGAGGGCGCGCTGCCGGCCGACATCGCCATTTTCGCCGCCGCAGTCGCCGACTGGCGCGTCGCCGAGGTTGCCGGCGGCAAGATCAAGAAGGGGGCTGGCGGTCCGCCCACCCTTGCCTTCGTCGAGAACCCGGACATCCTCGCCACCATCGCCCGGCGGACGACCGGCCGGCCTGGCCTCGTGGTCGGCTTCGCCGCCGAGACCGACGACGTCCTCGCCCATGCGCGCGCCAAACTCGCCCGCAAGGGCTGCGACCTCATCGTCGCCAACGACGTCTCGGCCGGGACCGACACGTTCGGCGGCGATTCGAACCTCGTCCATATCGTCACAGGCGACGGCCTGGAGACCTGGGAGCGCCAGTCGAAGGATGCCGTGGCCGCGGCCCTCGTCGCCCTCCTCGCCCGCAGGATCACCGCATCATGAGCAGACTGGACATCCCCGTCAGGGTCCTCCCCCACGGAGAGGGCCTGCCGCTGCCACGCGCCCAGAGCGAGGGTGCCGCCGGCATGGACCTCGTCGCCGCGCTCGCCGCGGACGCGCCGCTGGTCCTGGCGCCCGGGGCGCGCGCCGCGGTGCCGACCGGCCTCGAAATGGCCATTCCGTCAGGTTATGAGGGTCAGGTCCGGCCGCGTTCGGGGCTCGCCTTCAAGCACGGCCTCACAGTGGCGAATGCGCCGGGGACCATCGATTGCGACTATCGCGGTGAAGTGAAGGTTCTGCTGATCAATCTGGGGGCGGAGCCGGTGACCCTGGCGCGCGGCGAACGGATTGCCCAGCTGGTCATCGCACCGGTCACCGCCGCGGTTCTGCGGGCGGTCGGGACTTTGGACGAGACAGCCCGGGGCACCGGGGGGTTTGGGTCCACAGGCAGCTGAGAATTTTCTTCTCTGCGTTGCAGGCACAGGCCTTATGCACGAAATGGTCTTCTACGTTTTGTATTATGTGTGATTTTATCACTGCGGGGTGAACGACGTCGCCCCCAGCATTTGAGGGACCCATGTCGATCCTGTCACGTCGTGGCCGGTTGGCGATTGCCGCCGTAGTCGATATCGCCGTGCACGCGGTTCATGCACCGGTGTCGGCGAAGGCGCTTGCCGCACGCCACAATCTTCCACCCCGCCATCTCGAGCCACTGCTTCAGGCACTGGTCCGGGCCGGCATCCTCAAAGGCATGCGCGGCCCGCGCGGCGGCTATGACGTCGCCCGCGACCGCCACCGCATCAGCTGCGCTGAAATCGTCCGCACCGCGGTGGGAGCCGGGATCGACGATTTCGACGCCATCTCGCCGCTGATCGAGGCCATCATTGTCCCCGCCATGGCGGAAGCCGAGCGCGATTATTTCGACCGGCTCGGCCGCATCACGGTCGCCGACCTCTGCGACAAGGTGGCCGAGGCGCGCGAGACGGTCCCGGGGCTGCTGGAGCCCGCCTGACGACGGATCGTACGGTCCCCCGCCGTCGCTGTCGCCCGCGCTCTAGGCGGCCTTGGCGAAGACGCTCACCAGCCGGTCGAGGGCGCCGTTCAGCGTCTCGTCCTTCTTGGCGAAGCAGAACCGGACGACCGAGGTGACCGGCGTCTGCGCGTAGAAGGCCGAGACGGGAATCGCCGCCACGCCATGATCGGTGACCAGCGCCTTGCAGAAGGCGACGTCGTCGTGGATTCCCGCCGGCGCCAGATCGACGTTGATGAAATAGGTGGCCGCGCTCGGCAGGACGCGGAACCCCGCCTGAGTCAGCCCGGCATGGAAGAGATCGCGCGAGCGCTGCAGGTCCTGGCGCATGCCGCCGAAATAGCCGTCGTCCTTGCCGAGGCCGTAGGCGACGGCGGACTGCAGGTTCGGCGGCGTCGTGAAGGTCAGGAACTGGTGCGCTTTCGACAGCACTTTCATGATCGCCGGGGAGGCCACGACGAAGCCGACCTTCCAGCCGGTCAGCGAGAAGATCTTGCCGGCCGAGCCGATCTTCACCGCGCGGTTCCTCAAGGACTCGACCGCAAGCACCGAGAGGTGACGGCGTCCGTCGAAGATGACGTGCTCCCAGACCTCGTCGGAAATGCAGGTGGCACCGAAGCGCTCGCAGAACCGCCCGAGCAGGTCGAGGTCCTCGGCCGGGAAGATGGAGGCGGCGGGATTGAGCGGATTGTTGATCAGCACGACGCGGGTGCGGTCGGTGAACACCGCCGCGAGATCGTCCTCGCTGAACCGCCAATGCGGCGGCCGGAGCGTCACGAAGCGCGGCACGCCGCCCGCCCGCAGCACCAGCGGCAGGTAGGCGTCATACATGGGCTGGAAGAGAACGACCTCGTCGCCAGGCTCGATCAGCGCCATCAGGGCGCCAGCCAAGGCCTCGGTGGCGCCGGAGGTTATCATCACCTCCCGCTGCGGGTCCACCGCCAGGCCCTGGTGGTGGCGGTAATGGTCGGCGACCGCCTGGCGAAGCTCGGACAGGCCCATCATCGGCGGATACTGGTTCCAGCCGGAGACAACCGCATCGGCTGCCTTCTGGCGCACGTCCAGCGGTCCCGGATCATCCGGAAAACCCTGTCCCAGATTGATGGCACCGGTCTCGCGCGCCATCTGCGACATGACCTCGAAGACGGTGGTGGGCAGGTCGGCAAAGATCGGGTTCATCGGGTCACCGGCGCAGACGCGTTCTGTTGAAAGAACGGTATGATCGGTATGCCGAAACCGACCCCGCGAGTCAAACTGCGGGCTGCGCGACGAAGGTCATGCGATGCGGGGTCAGGCCGAGATTGGGCCGGTGGCGCTGCGCCACGAAGCCGTGCCGTGCCATCACGGCGATCATGTCCGCCTCGGCATAGGTCGAAAGGCCGATCTCGCTGCGGATCCTGCGATAGGGCGACACGGCGGTTGCCGCCAGGCCGGTCAGGGCAGCCGGAAGGTAGCCGTGCTTGAGGGCGTTGCGCAGCAGCGAGGCCACATCGGCCACCATCCCGGCATCGGGCGGGATGACGTCGGCGACGACGAGCCAGCCGCCGGGTTTCAGCAGGGTGCGGAAGCGGTCGAGAAGGGCCGCGAAATCCCCGGCCGCCAGATACTGGATGAGCGAGGAAACCACGACGAGGTCGGCCGTGCCGCCCGCCACCACGTCGTCGAGTTCCTCGGGCAAGGCGAAGGCGAGGTTCGCGAGGCCCCCGAAGCGCTCGCGAAGCTTCGCCACGACCGACGGGGCGCCGTCGCACAGCACCAGCCGGCCAACGACTGCGGCGACGCGCGGGGTCTCCAGCGCCTCCCCACAGGCATAGTCGAGCACGACCGCATCCCGGCCGAGACCCGCCGCCGCGACATGGGCGAGAATGCCGTCGGCAATGGCGCGATAATGCACCGCCTTGTGGCGATCGCTCACATAGATGGCGTGCTCGCCATCCCAGAAGGACCGCCAGTCGGCCATCACTTGGACGATCCGGACAGCCTGTCGGTTAGCGCCAGGAACACGCCTGACGTTACGAAGGTCACATGGATGACGACGAGCCAGATCATCTCGCGATCGGTCATGGCGCTGATGTTCATGAAGCCCTTCAGGAGATGGATCGCCGAGATGGCGACGATCGAGGCGAGCAGCTTCAGCTTGAGGGCCGAGAAGTCGATCGAGCCCATCCATTCCGGACGGTCCTTCTGGGTCACATGCTCCATCTTGGAGACGAAATTCTCGTAGCCGGAGAACACCACCATGATCACGAGATTGCCGGCGAGCGACAGGTCGATGAGGGTCAGGATACCGAGGATGACATCCGCCTCCTTGGCGGTCGGCACCTTGATGATGAAGCCGACGAGGTCGCGCACGAAGACCACCATCAGGGCGAGGAGGCCGATCATCAGCCCGACATAGAAGGGCGCCATCAGCCAGCGGCTGGCGAACAGGCCGCGTTCGAGCACCCGCTCGATCTTCTCGGAGGCGTTGTTGCTGTCGGACACGTTGCTCATGGCGCGGCTCATCGCATGGGGTGGCATACAGAGGCAAGCGGCGGGCCGCCTACTCGCCCTCGCCGAACCGATCGGCCACGAGGGCCGCGAGCGCCTCGACCGCCTGGGCAGCCTCCGGCCCGCGGGCGGCCAACGTGATGGACGTGCCGATGCCGGCAGCCAGCATCATCAGCCCCATGATCGAACTGGCATCCACGGTCTCACCGGCGCGTGACACGGTGATGGAGGCGTCGAACCGGTCGGCGCAGGCAACGAACTTGGCGGAGGCGCGGGCGTGAAGACCGCGCTTGTTCAGGATGGGCAACTCGCGCACCAGCGTGTCGGCCGTCACCGGGGCCTCCGCGGCGTCACCCCCCTCGTCCTGCGCCATGGCGACCTTCCTTGCGATCCTCCCCGCCACCGACATGACAGGAATGCCTCGAATGCGGGCATGTCGCCGGCATTCTAGACATCGACCCGCTTCAATCTCAATGACCTGGCCGCATCAAAGACCCGCCGGCCTCAATGTCCCGCAAGGACGCGGCTGGCGATGTTGATATATTTGCGCCCGGCTTCCTGGGCATGAAGCACGGCCTCCGCCAGCGGCTTCTCGGCGCGCACCGTGGCGAGCTTCACGAGCATCGGCAGGTTGATCCCGGCGATGACCTCCACCGGCCGGCCGCTCATCACCGAAATGGCGAGATTCGACGGGGTCCCGCCGAACATGTCGGTCAGCACGGCGACGCCGTCGCCGGAATCGACGTTGTCCACCGCGGCGATGATGTCGCGACGCCGCTGATCCATGTCGTCGCTCGGGCCAATGGCGATGGTCTCCACCTGGCGCTGGGGACCAACCACATGCTCCATGGCCTGCCGGAATTCGACGGCCAGTTGGCCGTGCGTCACGATGACGAGACCGATCATCAGGCACTCCGCACGCGGCTCGCCGCGCGCCTGCTCACTCGGGAGGATGACATCTTGACCATGTGGCCGGCTTGCGCAAGGGCAGGTCGCTCAAGAATACCGATATGGGTGCGATGCAGCAAGGACCGGATTTGCCGTGGAAGCCCATGAGGATCGGGCGAGCACCAGCCGCAGCGCATCGGCGCCGCGTGCCACGGGCAGGCGCGGCAATGTGACGCCGCACAGCGCCGTCGCGCTGCTTCCCGGCTCCGGCATCCGGCCAGCATCTTCCGCATCGAGGTCGACGACCAGCCCGACAACGGCACAGGATTCCGCCGGCTGATGCACGATCCCCTGCCCGCGGCGCTCCACCAGGCCTGCAAGCGCAGCAGGGGCGGCTGCCACAAGCCGGTCGCCATGGACCGAGAGTATGACCCGGTCGTCGGCCACCAGACGCGCGAAATGGATGAGGCCGGTCTCGCCCATGGCGATCAGGTCGAGGGCGAGGCGCGACTTGCCAGACCCCGACGGACCTCTGACCAGAACGGCCTTCGACCCGATCAGGACGGCGGTCGCATGGATCGTCGCCATCGCCCTTCGCCTCAGACGGCCGGCAGGCGGACGACGAATCGCGCACCGGCTGGCGCGGGCTGGCCGTCCTCGTCGGTCCGGCCGGGACGGTTCTCCGCCCAGATCGTGCCGCCATGGGCCTCAATGATCTGCTTGGAGATCGACAGGCCGAGGCCGGAATTCTGCCCGTAATCCTGATGCGGACGGTCGGTGTAGAAGCGCTCGAAGATGCGCTGGAGCGCATCCTCGCGGATGCCTGGACCGTCGTCCTCGACGAGAATCTCGATCAGGCCCTTCAGCTTGCGGGCGGTCACCCGGACCTCGCCGTCCGCCGGCGAGAAGGAGCGGGCATTGTCGATCAGGTTGGTGACAACCTGGCTGATCCGCCCGTCGTGGCCCGGCACGACGAAGTCCGAGGGCTTGCCGCCTTCGAACTTCAGCCGGACGGGAACCTGGCCCTGCTTGCGCACCTCGTTGGCGATGGTGACGAGGGTGCCGAGGAGTTGGGTAAGGTCGACCTGGGCCGATTCCTGCCGCTGCAATTCGGCATCGAGCCGGCTGGCGTCGGAAATGTCGGTGATGAGGCGGTCGAGGCGACGGACGTCGTGCTGGATGACCTCCAACAGGCGCCCGCGCGAGGCCTCGGTCTTGGCCAGCGGCAGCGTCTCCACGGCCGAGCGCAGCGAGGTCAGCGGGTTCTTGAGTTCGTGGGCGACGTCGGCGGCGAAGCGCTCGATGGCCTCGATCCGGGCATAGAGGGCATCCGTCATGTCGCGCAGCGACCGCGACAGATGACCGATCTCGTCGCGCCGCTGGCTGAAGTCGGGGATCTCCTCGCGCGAGCGGTGGCGCCGGCGCACCTGTTCGGCGCCCTCGGCGAGCTTGCGCACCGGTCCCGCGATGGTCCGCGCCATCAGGATCGACAGGACGACCATGACCAGGGCGGCGACGAGGAAGACCCGGAGCACCTGGAAGCGCTCGGCATCAAGCACCGCGTCGATCTCGCCGCCGCGGGTGTTCAGCAGCAGCACGCCGAGAACGCCACGGAAGCGCTGCACCGGAATGGCTACCGAGACGATCAGTTCGCCGCGCTCGTTGACGCGGACCATGCTGACCTTCTGCCCGTTCAGCGCCTGGCCGACCTCCGGGTAGCTGCGGCCGTTGCGCAGCCCGAAATCACGGTAGAGCGGGAAGTTGCCGCCACCCCGCAGGAACCGGCGGACCTCGTCCCACCACTTCTCGTAGAAGGGCGGCTTGGTGCCGATCGGCGGCAGGTCGAGCGTCTGGATGTCACCGCGTCCGTAGAGGTTGCGGTTGTCGAGGATGAGATTGCCCTCGCGGTCGTAGACCCGGGCCTGGGTACCGGTCGGACCGGTCAGCCGCCTGAGCACCGGCGCCACGCGCTCCGGGTTGATCGGGAAATCGAGGAGGGCGGCGAAATCGTCGACGGGTGAGGCCGCGCCGCCGAGCTGCAGTTCGAACAGCTTGTCCGGGTCGATGGGGATCACCGGGCCGTCGACGGAGGCCGAGGCCGCGATGGCGCCGGCGATGATCTCGCCCTGGACGAGGAGACTCTGCGCCCGCGATTCGATCAGCCCCTCGCGGAACTGCGACAGCCAGAGGATGCCGGAGACCAGGGCGACCAGGCCGACGAGGTTGAGCAGGACGATCCGGCGCGTCAGGCTGGAGAAGGAGCGGTTCACCACCGCGCGCGCGGCGCGGGCGAGAACGCGCACGAACCTGGCCCACGGCCGTAGCGGACGTGATGGGGGCGCAGGCGCCTGCGCAGCCGCGTTCTGGTCGTTCGTCCGGTCCAGCATGGTGACGGTGAGGCGCCGGGGCGACCTCACTCCTTGAAGCGGTAGCCGACGCCGTAGAGCGTTTCGATCATTTCGAAGTCGTCGTCGACCACCTTGAACTTCTTGCGCAGCCGCTTGATGTGGCTGTCGATGGTGCGGTCGTCGACATAGACCTGGTCGTCATAGGCCGCGTCCATCAGCGCGTTGCGGCTTTTGACCACGCCCGGGCGCTGGGCCAGCGCCTGAAGGATGAGAAACTCCGTGACGGTGAGGGTCACCGGCTCGCCATCCCAGGTGCAGGTGTGGCGCTCGGGGTCCATGCGCAGCTTGCCGCGCTCCAGCGCCTTGGCATCAGCCTTGGCGTCGGCGGCGGGGTCCTTGGCGGCCGCCCGGCGCAGCACGGCCTTGACCCGCTCGACCAGCAGGCGCTGCGAGAACGGCTTCCGGATGAAATCATCGGCGCCCATCTTCAGGCCGAAGAGCTCATCGATCTCCTCGTCCTTCGAAGTCAGGAAGATGACCGGCATGTCGGTCTTCTGGCGCAGCCGGCGCAGGAGCTCCATTCCATCCATCCGCGGCATCTTGATGTCGAGAATGGCGAGGTCGGGCGGCGTCTGCTTGAAACCGTCGAGGGCCGACGCGCCGTCATTGTAGGTGACGATGCGATAGCCTTCGGCTTCGAGCGCGATGGCGACCGAGGTGAGGATGTTCCGGTCGTCGTCGACGAGAGCGATGGTCGGCATGACAATCCTTGCAAGGAGGGAAGAGGCGAACCTCATCCGTTCCAAATGCGCCAAGCGTGGCAAAAATGCGACTCGGCAAGGATAATGTGTTGTGGCGCCGCTGTCATGAGCGAGATTTCGCTGCCGGACGGGGTGGGCCATCCCCGCGCAGGGCCGCGAGAACGATGCCCGATGCCGCCGCATGGACGTCCCGCCGGTCGACCCCCGGGGGATCGCCGAAGATCTCCGGCATCACCCGCAGACCCAGCCGTGTGCCTTCGCCCAGCAACTGGTAATGGCCGACCGCCGGTCCGAGCGAGCGGAGGGTGCAATGTGGCAGGAGCCCATGCAGCCAGATGGAACAGGCCTCGAACGGCGCCTCGTCATCCGCCTCGCCGGTGGCGATGGTGACGGCGACGCGGGCCAATCCGCCGAGGCTGGCCGCGCTGAAGCTGCGCACCGGCGGGGCCGGGGCGAGCGCGACCACCCTTGCAACCCGCGGATCGCCCAGCGGCTCCGACTGGCGTTCCCACGCGGCGCGGAAGGCGGCGCTGTCGCGCAGCAGTGGGGCGACATGATCGGCGATGTCGGGAAACTCACGGGGCCCCGGAAGAGTCGGGAGTCCTGCGGCCCAGTCGTTGAACAGCCGCATGTCGGTGATCGCACCGGCGAGCGACAGCACCGTGTAACCGCCGATGGAGAAGCCCACGGCGGCAACGCGGTCGAGATCGAGGCGCCCCGCGAAGCGCGGGTCGGCCGCCAAGAGGTCGAGGATCGCGGTGAGGTCGCGCGGCCGGTCCCACCAGCACAGAAAGGCTTCCGGCCGATAGGGTTCCGATGCGGTATTGCCGTGGTGGTCGACGCCGATCACCACGAACCCGTCCGCCGCGAGCCGGCAGGCGAGCCAGCCGAGGCTGGCGGCCGTCCCCCCCGTGCCGTGTGACAGCAGAACCACCGGATAGCGTGGCAAGGCCGGGCTGAGGCCGGCACCCGGCGCGACGGACCCCATCCAGAACAGCGGGGCGGCCGGCGGTACGCCGAACGGGCTCTCGACCGCGCCGTCGACCGCCGGATACAAGGCGGACCATCGCAGCGGCCGCGGGCCGTCGCCCGACCAGTGCGGCCGGTGCGCATCGACAGCCTGTCCGGCGTGGAAACCGACCTTGAACATGGCGAGGTCCAGAAACGCAGAAGGCCGGGCATGGGCCCGGCCTCGGTCACCACTGGCGAAGTGCCGGTTACTTCGGAATGTCGACCGGGCTGTCCGACTGCTCGCGCAGATAGGCCATGAGGTCGGCGCGCTGCTGTTCCGAGCGGATGCCGGCGAAGGCCATGGACGTTCCCGGCAGGGCGCCACGCGGATTCAAGATGAAGGCGTAGATCTCCTCAAGCGTCCAGGGCTGGTTCGCCTTGGCCCTCATCGCCGCGGAATAGTTGAAGCCGGCGACCGCACCGTGATTGCGGCCGACAATGCCCCAGAGATTCGGTCCCGCGCCATTGGCGCCGCCCTTGTTGATCGTGTGGCAGGTGGCGCACTGGCGATAGACCGCCTGACCGTTGGCGGCATTGGCGGAGGCGAAGACCTCGACCATCGACTTCACCGGCGCCGCGGCGGCGGGGGCCGCCTGCTGGCCGGCGGGCGGGGCGACCGCCACCTCGTAACCGGGCTTGGCCGGTTTCTTCGGCCTGAACAACTCGTTGGCCAGAAGGCTGCCGCCGAGGGTCGCGGTGCCGACGAGCAGCACGGCCATCATGACCTTGTTGAATTCCAATCCGTCCATAGGGACCAGCTCCAGAGATCGGCGGCGCCTTGCGATGGGGTGCGCGGGGGCACGCGGGGATGGGCCTGCCGATTTGGCGCGGACACTATCCAATTTGCTCCCCGTGAGGCAACCCGTATATGCACGCCTCTCGCATGCTACTTTTTGCCGCCTCGAAACTGGCCTTCAGGCCCGCGATCAGCCCTCCATGACCGAATCCATCGTCCTCGTTCCCGCCCGCATGAGCGCTTCCCGGCTGCCCGGCAAGCCCCTCGCCGATATCGGCGGAACCCCGATGATCGTCCATGTCCTGCGCCGGGCCGAGGCGGCGGGCCTCGGTCCCGTGGTGGTGGCGACCGATTCGCCGGAAATTCTCGCTGCCGTCGAGCAGGCGGGCGGGCGGGCCGTGATGACCCGCGCCGACCATCCGACCGGCTCGGACCGTATCCAGGAGGCGGCCGATCTCGTCGATCCCGAAAGGCGCTACCAGCGCATCGTCAACGTCCAGGGCGACCTGCCGACGATCGAGCCCGGCATCGTCCGCGCGGCGGCCGACCTGCTCGACGATCCCGCCGTCGATATCGGCACGCTTGCCGCCGTCATCAGCCGCCACGAGGAGATCACCAATCCCAATGTGGTGAAGGTGGTCGGCACGCCCCTGTCGCAGGCGCATCTGCGGGCCCTCTATTTCACCCGCGCCACCGCCCCTACCGGCGAGGGGCCGCTCTATCACCATATCGGGCTTTATGCCTATCGCCGCGCCGCGCTGGAGCGCTTCGTGTCGCTGCCGCCAGCCCCGCTGGAGAAGCGCGAGCGGCTGGAGCAGCTTCGCGCCCTGGAGAACGGCATGCGCATCGACGTCGCCGTGGTCGATGCGGTGCCGCTCGGCGTCGACACACCGGCCGATCTGGAGCGCGCTCGCGCCCTCATCGCCAAAACCTGATCCTTCCGCTAAACAAGCCGCCCCATCGGAGTGACGCGTCCCATGATCCTCGCGCCCAAGCGGATCGCCTTCCAGGGCGAACTCAGCGCCTTCTCGCACCAGGCGGCCAATGCCGTCTTCCCGCAGGCGGAAGTCCTGCCCTGCCCGAGCTTCGAGGACGCCTTTGCGGCCATCCAGAACGGCGATGCCGATCTCGGCATGATCCCGATCGAGAACTCGATCGCCGGACGCGTCGGCGACGTGCACCATCTGCTGCCGACCGCCGGGCTCAACATCATCGGCGAGTTCTTCCTGCCGATCAGGTTCCAGCTGATGGGCGTCAAGGGTGCGTCGCTCGCCACCGTGAAGACCGCCCGCAGCCACATCATGGGCCTTGGCCAGTGCCGGCAGATCATCCGCAAGCTCGGCCTCAAGCCGATCGTCGCGGCGGATACGGCGGGCTCGGCCCGCGAGGTCGCCGAGATGAACGACCCGAGCCAGGCCGCCATCGCCCCGCGCCTCGCGGCGCAGGTCTATGGCCTCGACATCCTCGCCGAGGACATCGAGGACGCCGCCGACAACACCACCCGCTTCGTCATCCTGTCGCGCCAGAAGATCTGGGCAGCGCCGGGCCAGAACTGCCTGACGAGCTTCGTCTTCCAGGTCCGCAACGTGCCGGCGGCGCTTTACAAGGCCATGGGCGGCTTTGCCACCAACGGCGTCAACATGACCAAACTCGAGAGCCACATGATCGGCGGCCGCTTCGTCGCCACCCGCTTCTATGCGGAGATCGAGGGCCATCCCGACGACCGCAACGTCAAGCTGGCGCTGGAGGAACTCGCCTTCTTCGCCAAGGAACTGACCATCCTCGGCGTCTATCCCCAGCATCCCTGGCGGAACGAGGTCGAGAAGACCGTGGCGGAGTGAGCCATGGCCATCCGGCGCGCGACGGCGGCGGATGCGGAGGCCATCGCGGCGATCCATGTCGCCGCCTATGACGAGACCTATCGCGGCCTTGCCCCGCCGGGGGTCTTCGAGGGCCTGAACCTCGACCGCCGCACCGGCCAGTGGCGGCGCTTCTTCGCCGAACCGCCGCCGGATGCCACGACCTTCGTCATCGAACAGGACGGAGAACCGGTCGGCTTCGGCTCCAACGGCATCGACCGGAGCGGCACCGCTCCCATCGGCTGGATCAAGGCGGTCTACCTTCTGAAGCGCGCGCAGGGCCGCGGTTTCGGCCTGGCCATGATGGCGACCCTTGCCGAAGAACTTGCCGCCAAGAGCGCTCGCGAGGTCCGGCTCGACGTGGCGGTCGGCAATGACCATGCCGAGGCCTTCTACCAGCGCCTCGGTGGAACCCTCCTGTCCAGCCAGATCGATCCCGGCCCGATCTGGAAATCGCCGACCCGCACCTATGGCTGGGACGATGCCGCGGCGCTCGCCAGCGCGGCCCGCCGGGCGGCTCGCCATGGCTGACAGCCCGAAGGCCGGCACGCCGCTCCCTGCCGAATCCCTGGCCCTCGCCATCGCGTTGGCCGACACCGGCGACCTCGGCGATGCCGGCGCCACCCTCGGCATCGGCAAGCGCACCGCCGCGGCTCGCATCGCCCAGCTCGAGCGCGAGATCGGCGTGGTCCTCTTCGACCATGGCGGCAAGTCGGTGAGCCTCACCCGGCCCGGCGAGGTCTTCATCGCCGAGGCGCGGCTCTCCCTCGCTGCGGCATCCCGCGCCGCCCGCCTCGCCCGCGATGTCGGCGAGCGCGCCGCAACCATCGGCATCGGCGTCACCGACGACGCCATGATCGGGCCGCTCATGGAACTCTTCGCCGATCCCGCCTGGATCGAGGCGGGCTTCCAGCCCCGGCTTCTTCATGCGCCTCTCGACAGGCAGATGGCGGCGCTCGCCGAGGGCCGCCTGGCCCTGGTCTTCGCCGCGCCGCCGCTGCCTGCCCATCCGCGCATCCAGCACCGGCAGGTCGTGACCTCGCGCTGGTCGGCGGTGGTGCCGGATGCTGAGGCGCGTCTGAGGAAGACCGCCAGCCTCTCCAATCTCGCGCGCAAGCCGCTCGTCATGCTGGAGCGCGAGCGGGCGGCGCTGGCCCATGACGGCGTTCTGGCGGCCCTCCAGGCGACCGGCACCCAGCCCCACATGGCGCAGGTGGCGGAGAACTGGGCCAGCGTCGTGGCCATGGTGGCGCTCGGCCTCGGCTCGGCGCTGGTGCCGTCCATCGTGGCGAAGCGCCTCGCTGTCGCGGGGGCCACAGTGCTGCCGCTGGTCGAGGCTGAGGACCTGCCGCCCTGGACGATCAGCTGCCTCTGGCTACCCCAGCCCAATGGCACCGCCGGAGCCGAGGCCATCGCGCTGGTGAAGAGCCGGCTGGGGTGAGGGCACGCGCCGGAATGGGCCTCAGCCCGAGCGGCCGTCCACGAAGGCCCGGATCAGGTGGTGCGCGATGGCGAGCGGCGGCGGACAGGACAGCCGGTCCGGATGCTGCTTCGCCAGCATCATCCAGCACTCCTCGCGGGTGAACCAGCGGGCGTCCTCCAGTTCCTCCGTATCGATCTCGATGTCGCGGCTCTCCGCCTTGGCGAGGCAGCCGATCATCAGCGAGGCCGGGAAAGGCCAGGGCTGGTCGCACAGATAGGTCACCTGCCCCACCTTCACGGCCGCCTCTTCCATGATCTCGCGGCGCACCGCGTCGGCGATGGTCTCGCCCGATTCAAGGAAGCCGGCGAGGGCCGAATACATGCCCGGCGGGAAACGCCGCTGGCGGCCCATCAGGCAGCGGTCGCCGTCAACTGCCAGCATGATGACGACCGGGTCGGTGCGCGGGAAATGTTGCGCCCCGCAGGATGGGCAATCGCGCCGCCAGCCGGCCTGCGACAGCTGCGACTGCGCCCCGCACTTGCCGCAGAAGCGGTGCGTCGCATGCCAGTGCATCACCGACTTGCCCTGGGCCATCGGGCCGAGATGATGCGGCTCGACCACGCCGGTCATGGCGATGGTGCGCATGTCGGTGATCAGCAGGGTCGGGTCATCGACCTTGATCTCGGCGATCCGGTAGGCGTTGGGATCGGTCTTGGCCAGTTCCGGCACCAGGCGGGCGAAGCGCGGCGCGCCATTGGCGAGGCCGAGGAAGGCGGTCTCCAGCGGCTCGCCGAAGGCTTCCGCCTCCTTCGCCGTGAACAGCGGATCCCCCCGCTCGCCGTTGCGGCGCAGGATCGGCGTCTCTCCGGCGAAGACATAGAGCCGGGTGCGCGGATCGGCGAAGGTGGCCTCAAGCCAGGCCGCGTCGCCGCGCTTGGCGCTCATCCGGTCGAGCTCGTTCTCGGTGTAGCCGAGCGTGATGGGCGGCAGCGGCGGCAGGGCGTCGGACATGGGCAAGCGTCTTCCGAAGGGTGGGGCGGCGACGCTCGCATGACCGGCGCGCCTGAGCAACGCGCTCAACCGGCGGAGAGCCTTGCCCTCAGCGCGGTGATGAAACCCTCGCGCGAGGCATCGGCATAGGGCCGCGCCGGCGCCTTGCCCCAGACCGGACCGGGCCAGGCGGGGTCGCCGGCGAAACGGCCGATGACGTGGACATGGAGCTGCGGCACCATATTGCCGAGCGCCGCGACATTGAGCTTGTCGCAGGCGGTCATGGCCCGCAGCACGCCGGAAACCTCGGCGATCTCCTCCATCAGCCGGACGCGGTCCGCTGGTGGGAGATCGACGATCTCCACTGCCCCCTCGCGCCGCGGCACGAGGATCAGCCAGGGATAGGTGGCATCGTTCATGAGGCGGACCGCCGAGAGCGGCAGGTCGGCGACGGCCACCGTTTCGGCAGCGAGGCGGGAATCGAGGCTGAAGGCGGCGGTCATGGTCCCTTATCCAATCGCGAGCCTAACCGTTGCGTAGGCATTGTCGGTGCGGCCAACATATACTGCATGACGATATTGGAAACATGCCATTGATCGATCGCGCGGCACGAGACAAGGCAGCAGACTTGGCGGATGCCTTTTGGAACGGGGCCATAACCAATTTCCAGCTGGAGGAGCGCTGGCCTGGCAGTGCTGACCGAGGCGTCCGTGCGGTCGAAGAGTGGCTCTGGGCGTACTACGATGACTTCAGGGAACACCGGATCGGTCCGCCCGACCGCTCCGACCTATCCACCAGCAATTGCCTTGCGCGTTGCGTCGAGTTTTTGCGGACTGACGAACCATACGACTGGCCGCACGGTGTCTTTGCACCGACGCCTGGGCCCACTTGGCTTGTTTATGCGACGTTCGGTCTGGTTGGCCTATTGAACAGACATGTCCGCAGCCAGCAGGAGGAGTACTGGCGGGACATGAAGGCTCATGGCGATATCGATGCGTGGCCATTCAGGAGACTTCCAACCAAAGACGTGTCAGCTGCCGGCACCTGAACGTCCCGGCGCCGCTTGCGTCCAGCCCGCCTTCCCGCCATATAGCCGGTGGGAGGTTGGCGGTGGACGAGACTCTCGCCAACCCGGTCAGGTCCGGAAGGAAGCAGCCGTAACGAGCCCGTTTCGGGTCGCGTGTCAGCCTCCCACTTCATCTCCGCGGATGGTTGCCCTCGCGCGCGCGACGCGCGACATTGGCCGAGCCCTTCGCTTCAAGCCCCGAGCAGGACTGCCATGGATTCCTCGCCCGAGACCGAACCCGGGTTCGCTCTCGGGACGCCGGAGCCGCCCAAGGCCGCGCCCTACCGGGTTCTGGCACGCAAATACCGCCCGCAGCACTTCTCCGACCTGATCGGCCAGGAGGCCATGGTCCGCACCCTGTCGAACGCCTTCGACACGGGGCGCATCGCCCAGGCCTATCTGTTCACCGGGGTGCGCGGCGTCGGCAAGACCACCACCGCCCGCATCCTCGCCCGCGCGCTGAACTACGAGCTGCCCGGCGAGGTCGACCGCCCGTCCATCCATCTCGACCGGCCCGGCACCCATTGCCAGGCGATCATGGAGGGCCGCCACGTCGACGTCATGGAGATCGACGCCGCCTCCCATACCGGCATCGACGACGTCCGCCAGATCACCGATGGCGCCCGCTACGCGCCGGTCTCCGCCCGCTACAAGGTCTATATCGTCGACGAGGTCCACATGCTCTCGGAGAAGGCGTGGAACGCCTTCCTGAAGACGCTGGAAGAGCCGCCGGCCCATGTGAAGTTCATGTTCGCCACCACCGAGATCCGCAAGGTTCCGGTGACCGTCCTCTCGCGCTGCCAGCGCTTCGACCTGCGCCGCGTCGAGGCCGACGTGCTGGTGAAGCATCTCGCCGGCATCTGCGATAAGGAGGGCGTCACCATCGAGGCGGATGCCCTCGGCCTCATCGCCCGTGCCGGCGAAGGCTCGGTGCGCGACAGCCTCTCCATCCTCGACCAGGCCATCGCCCACGGCGCCGGCGAGGTGACCTCCGACAACGTGCGCCGCATGCTCGGCCTCGCCGACCGCGCCCGCATCATCGACCTTTTCGAGCACGTCATGAAGGGCGACGTCGCGGCGGCCATGGCCGAATTCAAGAGCCAGTACGACGACGGCGCCGACCCGGAGATCGTCCTCGGCGAACTCGCCGAATTCGTCCATTTCGTCACCCGGGTGAAGGTGGCGCCGGCGGCGGCCGACGATGTCGCCTTCTCGGAGACCGAGCGCACCCGCGGCCGCGACTTCGCCGCCCGCCTCTCGCACCGGGTCCTGGCCCGCGCCTGGCAGATGCTGATGAAGGGCATCGAGGAGGTGGCGCGCTCGCCCAAACCGCTGGCCTCCGCCGATATGGTCCTCGTGCGCATCGCCTATGCAGCCGACCTGCCGACCCCCGACGAGGCGCTGCGCATGCTCGCCGACGGCTCCGGCGCCGTGGGCGCGGGCGCCGCACCCCGCCTGCCATCCGGCGGTTCCGGCGGTGGCGCATCTGGCCAGGCCGCTTCCGTCGCGGCCGCCCCGCGGCTGAGCTCCGTCGCGCGGCCCGAGGGCGCGCCCGTCGCCATGCGCGAACAGGCGGCGCCGCAGGCCCAGCCGCATCTGGTCCTCGCCAGCTTCGCCGAGGTCATCAAGCTGGTTGCCGAGAAGCGCGACGTCCGGCTGAAGCAGCAGCTCGAGGGCGACATGCACCTCGTGCGCTGCGAGGACGGACGGCTCGATTTCCGCCCGACGCGCAATGCCGCGCCGACGCTTGCCGGCGACCTGCAGAAGAAGCTCACCGACTGGACCGGCCGCCGCTGGGTCGTCACCATTTCCTCCGAGGAGGGCGAGCCGACCTTGCGCGAGCGCCTCGCCGCCGAACAGGCCGACCGCGAGCGCGGCGTCCTCGCCCATCCCTCGGTCCAGGCGGTGCTGGCGAAGTTTCCGGGCGCCGAGATCGTCGCAGTGCGCCCGCTCGACAGTACGGGCGAACCCGTCCCCGCAACACTGCAGCCGGCCGATGACGACGATGCGGACGGCAATTGGGAACCCGTCGATCCCTGGGACGACGATTTCTGACGATCACGAAGGATGTCGCCATGAAGGACATAATGGGCCTGATGAAACAGGCGCAGGCCATGCAGGCCAAGCTCCAGGAGGCCCAGGCCGACATGGAGCGCACCGAGGTGCAGGGCACCTCCGGCGGCGGCATGGTCTCCGTCAGCCTCACCGTGAAGGGCGACCTGCGGAGCATCTCCGTCGACCCCTCGCTGCTCAAGGCCGACGAGAAGGAAATCGTCGAGGACCTCATCGTCGCCGCCCATGCCGATGCCCGCCGCAAGGCCGAGATCGTCATGCAGGAGAAGATGAAGGGCGTGACCGGCGGCCTGCCGCTGCCGCCCGGCATGAAACTGCCGTTCTGATCCGCATTTCGGGGCTGACACCATGTCCAAGAGGGTCGCGGGCCCCGAGATCGAGCGGCTGATCCAGCTCCTCGCCAAGCTGCCGGGCCTCGGGCCGCGTTCGGCGCGGCGCGCCGCGCTGCATCTCGTCAAGAAGCGCGAGAGCCTGATGCAGCCGCTGACCGCGGCCATGGCTGAGGCCCTCGACAAGATCGTCATCTGCCGCGTCTGCGGCAATGTCGATACCTCGGACCCCTGTACGATCTGCACCGATCCGCGCCGCGACGGCGGCGTCATCGTCGTGGTCGAGGATGTCTCCGACCTCTGGGCGCTGGAGCGCGCCGGGGCGATCAATGCCAAGTACCATGTGCTCGGCGGCACGCTGTCGCCGCTCGATGGCGTCGGGCCGCAGGACCTCAATATCGAAAGCCTGGTCAACCGGGTCCGCGAGGGCGGCGTGCGCGAGGTGATCCTCGCGGTCAACGCCACGGTCGACGGCCAGACCACTGCCCATTACGTCACCGACCTCCTCGCCGGCACCGGCGTTGCCGTCACCCGCCTCGCCCACGGCGTGCCGGTCGGCGGCGAACTGGACTATCTCGACGAGGGCACGATCTCCGCCGCCATCCGCTCACGCACGACGTTTTGAGGCGCGCGGGAGCCTTGCCCCATCATAGCGCGTCCTTCGAGGCTTGCCGCACGAACCTCCACCGTCATGCCCGGCCTTGTGCCGGGCATCCACGACTTCCCTTCGGACGGCAGTGTTCAAGTCGTGGATGGCCGGGCCAAGCCCGGCCATGACGGAGGAGGCCGCACCCCGGTCTCTGCGCAGGGCGGAGGACCAGCCCCTTACAGCCGATAGGCCTCTTTCGCCAGCCGGTAGGCGAGATCGACGGCGAGGTCCTGCGCCTCGTCCTCGTCGAGCCGGCCGTCGCAGACGAGCTCGGCGAGATGGGCGCAGTCGACCCGCCGCGCCACGTCGTGGCGGGCCGGGATGGACGGGAAGGCGCGCGTGTCGTCGTTGAAGCCGACCGTGTTGTAGAAGCCCGCCGTCTCGATCGCTTGGCTCTTGAAGCGCTTCATCCCCTCGACCGAATCGAAGAACCACCAGGGCGGCCCCAGCCGCAGCGCCGGATAGTGGCCGGCGAGCGGCGCGAGCTCGCGCGAGTAGGCCGTCTCGTCCAGCGTGAAGAGGATGATGGTGAGCGAGGGCTCGTTACCGACGGCGTCGAGAAGCGGCTTCAGTGCGGCGACATAGTCCGTCGGGCCGGGAATGTCGGCGCCCATGTCGCGGCCGAAGCGGGCGAAGATCCCGGCATTGTGGTTGCGGCGCGAGCCCGGATGGATCTGCAGCACCAGCCCGTCGTCGAGGCTCATGCGCGCCATCTCCGTCAGCATCTGGCCGCGGAAGAGATCCGCCTCCACAGCCGTCGCAGTGCCGGCAACGACCTTTGCGAAGAGCGCCTCGGCCTCCACCGGCGACAGGTTCGCCGTGCGCGCCGACGGGTGGCCGTGGTCGGAGGCCGTGGCACCATGCGCCTTGAAGAAGGCGCGGCGCTGGCGATGGGCCGCGAGATAGCCGGCCCATGTCGCCGTGTCTTCGCCGGTCAGTTCGCCGAACCGGGCGACATTGGCCCTGAACCCCTCGAAGTCCGGGTCGACCACCGCATCGGGCCGATAGGTGGTCACCACCCGGCCGCCCCAGCCGGAGGCGGCAATGGCGGCATGCGATTGCAGGCCGTCGAGCGCCCCCTCCGTCGTCGCGATGGCCTCGATGCCGAAGGTCTCGAACAGCGCGCGCGGGCGATAGGCCGGTTGCCGCAACGCACCATCGATCAGGTCATAGACGCGGTCGGCATTGGCTGCGGACAGCCGCTCGTCGAGCCCGAACAGGGCGGCGAAGGCATGGTCGAGCCACAGCCGCGTCGGCGTGCCACGAAAGAGATGGTAATGCGCTGCGAAGCGCCGCCAGATGGCCCGTGGATCGCTCTCCACCGACGTCCCGTCGCGGGTCGGCACCCCGAGATCCTCCATGCGTACGCCCTGCGAATAGAGCATGCGGAAGACATAGTGGTCGGGGACGACGAAGAGCGTCGCCGGATCGGTAAAGGCGGCGTTCTCGGCATACCAGCGCGGATCGGTATGGCCGTGCGGCGAAACGATCGGCAGGTTGGCGACGCTATCGTAGAGCCGCCGCGCCACCGCCCGGAGCGTTGGATCGGGCGAAAGGAGACGGTCGGGCGCGCAGATCCGGCTCAAGGGCGATGGCAGCCGCGACGGGGTCATGGATCCTCCCGCTCCGGATGGCCGCTTGATGTCGCGCCTTTCCTCCGATAGCCGCAGCAAACTAGTATGGTAGCTTGCGAAGTCAACGTGTCAGGGCTTGTCGCCGTGGCGGCGATGGGGCACGGAGACGGGATGCGCTCCATCACGCTCGTCGGCATCGGTGCTGGCCATCCGGACCACCTCACGCTTCAGGCGGTTGAGGCCATCGGCAAGGCCGAGGTCTTCTTCATCATCGAGAAGGGCACCGCCGCCGATCAGCTCGTCGCGCTGCGCGAGGCGATCCTCGCCCGCTTCGCCCGGAAACCCGGCTGGCGGCTTGTCCGCATCGCCGATCCGCGCCGCGCGGCCGCGGGCGACTATGGCGCCGCGGTCGCCGACTGGCATTCCGCTCGCACCCGCCTCTTCGCCGAGGCGATCGGCCGGGAGCTACCCGACGGGAGCCATGGCGCCGTCCTCGTCTGGGGCGACCCGGCGCTCTACGACAGCGCCATCCGGATCCTCGGGGCGGTGGCGGCCGACGGCCTCGCTTTCCGGCTCGATGTCATTCCCGGCATCAGCGCCCCCCAGGCCCTCGCCGCGGCGCACCGCATCCCGCTCAACCGGATCGGCGAGCCGGTCCACGTCACCACCGGCCGGCGCATCGCGCAGGGATTGCCGCCGGAGGTCGATTCGACCGTCGTCATGCTCGATGACGGCACGGGGCTCGCCTCCATCGATCCACGCGGGCTCGACATCTGGTGGGGCGCCTATCTCGGGACGCCTGACGAAGTGCTGATGGCCGGCCCGCTGGCGGAGATCCGCGAGGCCATCCTGGCGCTGCGCGCCGAGCGGCGGGCCGCTATCGGCTGGATCATGGACACCTACCTGCTGCGCCGGGCGCAGGCTTGATCTCACCCGTCCAGCCGCGCCATGGCGTGGAAGAACGACCCCGACACCTGGCCGCGCACATGGCCCACCGGTCCGAGCAGGGTCCCCTCCGCGTCCCGCGCCGTCCCCAAAGCTCCCTCGGCCGCTGCTTGCGTGATGGTCGCATAATGGAACTCGTGGCCGGAGAGCGCCGTTCCTGCCGGCCCGAGGGCGCTGGCCTGCTGCGTCGTCACCAGCCGGTAGCCGAGCGACATCTTGCGACTGGCGAAACTCGTCGTCACTGGCAGCAGCCCCGCCATGCGATGGGCGATGCCCTCGGCATCGACCAGCGCCTCGCCGAGGACCATGTAGCCGCCGCACTCGCCATGGACCGGGCGCGTCGCCGCAAAGCGGTGGAGCCCCGCCATGAACCTGCCCGCCGAAGCGAGTCGCAGCGCATGCAGTTCCGGATAGCCGCCCGGCAGCCAGCAGGCGTCGCAGTCCTCCGGAGGCGCCTCGTCGGCGAGCGGCGAAAACGGCACGAGCACTGTCCCGGCGGCGCGCCAGCCCGCCTCGACATGGGGATAGATGAACGAAAAGGCGGCATCGCGCGCCACCGCCACCCGCCGGCCGGGCGGCGGCACCGGCGACCCGGTGACCGCCGCCGCCTCGTGCGTGACACCGTCGGCGGCCGCCAGCAGCGCGTCGAGATCGACCGCCGCCGCCACGGCGTCGCCAAGCCTGTCGAGGCGAGCCTGGAGATCGGTGGTCTCGCCGGCCTGGACCAGGCCGAGATGGCGTTCGGGGAGGATCAGCCCGGCCTCGCGCGGCAGCGCCCCGAAGACCCGCATGCCGATGCGCTCCATGCCATCGGCAGCGAGCCGGCGGTGGCGCTCGCTCGCCACCTTGTTGAGGATAACGCCGGCAATGGTGATGCGCGGGTCGTAGCGCTGGAAGCCGAGCGCCACCGCCGCCGCCGACTGGGCCTGGCCGGAGACGTCGATCACCAGCACCACCGGCCAGCCGAGCCAAGCGGCGATGTCGGCGCTGGCCCCGGTCCGGCCTGCGGCGGCCTTGACGCCGTCGAAGAGGCCCATCGACCCTTCGGCGACGACAATGTCGGAGCCGGTCGCGGCCTCACGCGCGAGGGCGGCAATCAGACCGTCCGGCATGGCGAAACTGTCGAGGTTGCAGCTCGGCGCTCCCGTGGCGGCGGCATGGAAGGCGGGGTCGATATAGTCGGGCCCGCATTTCACGCCGCGGACCGCGAGACCACGCGCGCGCAAAGCCCGCTGGATACCGAGGGTGACGGTGGTCTTGCCGGAACCGGACCGCGGGGCCCCGATCAGAAGGCCGGGGGCACTCATGCCGTGGGCTCCACCGCTGCCGTGGCGAGATGGGGCAGGATATCGCGCCGCAGCGCCGCGATGGCGCCAACCGCCACGATGGCGGGCGAGCGGATCTGGCCGCTCCGCGCCATCCCCGCGAGGTCGCAGAGCCGTGCCTCGGCCACCTCCTCGCGCGCCGTCGTCGCCCGGTGGACGACCAGCACCGGTGTCTCCGCCGCAAGCCCGCCGGCGATGAGCTCGGCGGCGATCGGGCCCATGGTCGACACCGCCATGTAGAGGACCAGCGGCTGGCCGCAGCGGGCGAGCGCCCGCCAGTCCATGGCCACATCCCCGGCCAGGTGGCCGGTCGCCAGGATCACGGCATGGTTGCTGTCGCGGGCGGTCGCCGGAACGCCGTGGAGCGCCAGGCTCGCCAGGCCCGACGAGACGCCGGGCACGACACGGAAGCCGATCCCGGCGGCGGCCAGGGCCGTCGCCTCCTCGTGGCCGCGGCCGAAGACGAAGGGGTCGCCGCCCTTCAGCCGCAGCACCCGCCGGCCGGCTTGCGCCTCAGCGACGAGGCTGGCGCTGATATCGGCCTGACGCGGCGAGGGCTGGTGGCCCCGCTTGCCGGCATTGACCAGGCGGGCGCCGGGCCGCGCCAGCGTGAGGATCCGCGCATCCACCAGAGCGTCGTGGACCACGACATCGGCCTGGCCGAGCCCGTGCAGGGCTGTCAGCGTCATGAGGCCGGGATCGCCGGGACCGGCCCCGACCAGCCAGACGGTCCCGGGCGCCAGATCCGGCAGGAAGGAGAGCGGCGGCGACAGGGCGGTCATGCCGCATCTCCGCCGGCCGGCCGGAACCTGCGGTCATAGCCGGCGGCATAGAGGGCACTCTCGCGAAAGTCCCGTGCCGACAGCGCCGGCCCGACGAGGATCAGCGCCGTGCGTTCGATGTCTGTCGCCGCGACCGCTGCGGCGAGGCTCCCGAGCGTCGCGCGGATCACCTGTTCGTCAGGCCAGGAGGCCCGAAAGACCACGACGGCCGGGCAGTCGGCTCCGTAGAGGGGCGTCAGCTCCGCAACCACCCGGTCGACCACGTGGATCGACAGATGGATGGCGAGCGTCGCACCCGTCGCCCCGAAGGCCGCCAGCGTCTCGCCCGGCGGCATGGCCGTAGCGCGACCCGAGGTGCGCGTCAGCACCACCGACTGGGCGACCTCCGGCAGGGTGAGCTCACGCGCCAGCACCGCCGCCGCGGCGGCGAAGGCCGGAACGCCGGGTGTCACCGTATAGGCGATGCCCGCCGAATCGAGCCGGCGCAGTTGCTCGCCCATGGCGCTCCACACCGAGAGGTCGCCGGAATGGAGCCGCGCCACGTCCTGGCCCGCCGCGTCCGCCGCGACGATCTCGGCCATGATGGCGTCGAGATCCAGCGGGGCGGTGTCGACGATCCGCGCCTGGGGCGGGCACCAGGCGAGCATGTCCCGCGGGATCAGTGAGCCGGCATAGAGACAGACCGGGCAGCGGGCGATCAGATCACGGCCACGCAGGGTGATGAGGTCGGCCGCACCCGGTCCGGCACCGATGAAATGGACGGTCATGGCCGCTCCTGTCGCGGAGGTTTGCGGGCAAGGGCACAGGTGACGGGCCCGAGGGCGATGCGGGTGACGATCAGCACGGCATCCGGGCCCGCCGCGGCCATTGCGGCGGCCTCCGCCACGGACCCGACGCCATGGAGGGCGACAACACGGGCGGAGCGCGTGACGCAGCCGGCATCCATGCCGGCCAGCGCCGCCTCGGGGAGCCCGAGCAGCGGCAGGCCGAGCCGCCCGGCGAGCGCCGCCAGGCCCGGCTCCGCGACACGGGTGGAGACCGTTGCCAGACAGCCGAGATCGCCGGGGCCAAGCGACAGCCGCGCGAGAGCGAGGTCGAGACAGGCGCGGATGGCGGCCTCGCCGGTGCCAGGCCGCAGGCCGAGGCCGGCAGCGATCATCGCGGGCCCTCTCATGGCTTGCCGACCCGCCACTGTGTGACGGCCATGGCCGGCCGCCAGCCATGCATGGTCCCCACCGCATCGAGGCGCGACACCTGGATGCGGCGCATGGTGCCGCCATGGCTGAAGAACAGGGCTGCCAGCCGCGCCTCGCCCTCCAGCGACACGGCATTGGCGACGAGACGGCCGCCGGGCCGCAGCGCCTCCCAGGCGGCATCGAACAGGCCGGGCGCGCCGAGGCCGCCGCCGATGAACACCGCATCGGGCGCCGGCAATCCGGCGAAGGCGGCGGGCGCCTCGCCGCCGATCACCGTCAGCTGCGTGACGCCGCAGCGCGCGGCATTGCGGCCGATACGGCCGGCCCGCTCGGCCCGCGCCTCGATGGCGATCACCCGGTTGTCCGGATGGGCCAGCGCCCATTCGATGCCGACCGAGCCGGAGCCGGCGCCGATATCCCAGAGGCATTCGCCCCGCCGCGGCGCCAGCGCCGCCAGCGTCACCGCCCGTACCTCCGATTTCGTCAATTGCCCGTCGCTCTCGAACAGCGCATCGGGGAGCCCCGGCACCAGAGGCAGGACATCGGCGGCATCGTCGGCAACCACCGCGACGGCGAGCGTGTTGAGCGGGTCGACATCGGTGAGGTCGAAGGCCGCAGCCCTGGCCTGACGCAGCCGCTCACGCGGCCCGCCCATGGCCTCGAGCACGGTGAGGTGCGAGCCTCCCATTCCGCGCGCCGCCAGCAGGGCGGCGACCTTGCCCGGCGTCGATCCGTCCCAGGAGAGAGCGAGGATGCGGGCACCGGGCTGCAGGTGCGGGATGATCCGCTCCAGCGCGCGGCCATGCAGCGAGACCAGCGCGCAGTCCTGCTGCGCCCAGCCGAGCCGCGCGCAGGCGAGCGCATAGGCCGAGGGCTGCGGAAAGACCTGCATCTCCTCCGGGGATATGAGCCCGGCCAACAACACGCCGACTCCGTGATGGAAGGGATCGCCGGTGGCGAGCACACAGACTCGCCGGCCGCGATGGGCGAGAATTTCCGGGAAGACGGCATGAAGCGGGCTCGGCCAGGCCAGCGTCCGCGCCGCGAGCGGTGCCGCCAGCGCCAGATGGCGCTCGCCGCCGACGACGAGATCCGCCGCATCCAGCGCCGCGGCGGCGGCCGGGGCGAGCCCAGCCCGCCCATCCTCGCCGATACCGACCAGCGCAAGCCATCGGGCCGTCCCCACGCTCGACAGCGGCGCCGTCATCCGCGACATATCAGCCATGGCCATGCCTCCCGCCGAACCGCACAGACCGCTGCTCATTCTGGGCGGCACCACCGAAGCCGCCATGCTCGCGGCGCGGCTCGCCGCGGCACATCCGGGCATCGCCGCCACCGTCTCCCTCGCCGGACGGACGCAGGACCCGCGCCCCCTCGCCCTGCCGATGCGGATCGGCGGCTTCGGCGGCGCAGCGGGGCTCGCCGACTATCTCGCGGCCTCCGGCACGAAAGCCGTGATCGACGCCACCCATCCTTTCGCCGCCGTCATGCCCTTCCATGCCGAAGCCGCCTGCCGCGCGACGGGCACCGCCCTTCTGGCGCTCACGCGCCGCGCATGGCAGGCCGCGGACGGCGACCGCTGGATCGGCGTCGACACCATGGCGGAGGCCGCGGCGGCGCTGGGCGAGGCCCCGCGCCGGGTCTTCCTGACCATCGGCCGGCAGGAGCTCGCAGCCTTCGCCACGGCACCCCACCACACCTATCTCGCGCGGGTCATCGATCCACCGGACGGGCCTTTGCCGCCGAAGCTGACGCTGATCCAAGACCGCGGCCCTTTCGACGCCGAGGCGGAGACGGCGCTGATGCGGCGCGCCGCCATCGACATCGTGGTGGCCAAGAATGCCGGGGGCGAGGCCACCCTCGGCAAGGTCATGGCGGCGCGGCGGCTCGGCCTTCCGCTGGTCATGGTCTCCCGCTCGGCCAGGCCCGCCGTGCCGACAGTCGCGACGGTGGAGGAAGCCATGGACTGGCTCGGCGTTCACGGCTGCCTCCCGACACTGCGGGGCGTGTAGAGATGCGAGGTGCCGTCAGCGCCGGTAACGAGCCGGGTCGTCGTCGCACCCACGAGCACCAGCGTCGCCATGTCGGCGGAAGGCGCGCGGTCCACGGCCTCCGGCAGCGTCATGACCGCGACGCCCTCGTCGGGGCGCCCGACGGCCCGGGCGAAGGCGACCAGCGTCTCCGCCGGCTTGATCTGCGCCGCGAGCGCCAGCGCCGCACCGAGCTGCCAGGGCCGCGCCCGCGATATCGGATTGTAGAGCGCGACCACCAGATCAGCGGCCAGGACGGCGCGTAGCCGGCTCATCACAACGTCCCAGGGCTTCAGATTGTCGGACAGGGACAGGGCGCAGAAATCCGCGCCAAGCGGTGCGCCGAGCCGCGCCGCCGCCGCCAGCATGGCGGTGATGCCGGGCTCGATGGCGACGCCGACCCCTTGCCAGCCCGCCCGTGCCTCCTCCAGCACCTCGAACACCGCCGCAGCCATGGCGAAGACGCCGGGATCGCCGCCCGAGACGACGGCCACGCTGCGTCCCGTGCCGGCGAGATCGAGCGCATGGCGGGCACGGTCGAGTTCGACGCGGTTGTCCGAGGGATGGCGGGTGAGCCCGGCACGGTGTGGCACGCGGTCGAGATAGGGGCCGTAGCCGACGAGGTCGCTGGCCGCGGCGAGAGCCGCAGAGGCGGCGGGGGTCCAGTAGCGCGGGTCACCCGGCCCGAGGCCGATGACGGTGAGGGTTCCGGTCACAGCCGACGGCCCTCCCCCGGCACCAGCACCATGGCGAAATACGGCGCCACGTCGTCCCGCTTGTCCTGCAGCGGCAGGATCACCTGGCCCGCCATCGCGGCGCGCTCCACATAGATGGCCCGCTCGAGCAGGCCGGCAGCGGCGAGCGCCCGTCGCACCTTGGCGAGGTGCCGGCCGAGTTTCATCACCACCGCCGCATCGGTCCCCGCAAGGCGGCGGATGAGGTCGTCTTCCGCCAGGGTGCCGGGCAGCACGGTGAGCACGTCGTCGCCCCAGGTGATCGGGGCATTGGCCAGCGTCCAGGCGCCCGACATGCCGGTGATGCCGGGAATGACCTCGAAGGCATAGCGCGGCGCCAGCCGGCGCCACAGATGCATCAGCGACCCGTAGAAGAAGGGGTCGCCCTCGCAGAGGATGGCAACTATCCGCCCCGCTTGGGCCTCGGCCGCCAGCAGCGCCGCGCTTTCGGCGTAGAAGGCGGCGATGGCGCCGTCATAGCCCGCCTCGCCGACGGCCACCTCCGTCGTCACGGGATAGACGAGCGCAATCTCGCGGGCCGGGTCGGGGCCGAGGATGCGGTCGACAATCGTGCGGGCATGGCCGCGCTGGCCACGCTTGCAGAAGTGGACGAGTCGGTCGGCTGCATCGAGCACGGCCCGCGCCCGCAGCGTCAGATAGGACGGATCGCCAGGGCCAAGCCCGACACCGTAGAAGACCGGGTTGGACGACAGGGTCACCGGCTCACTCCTGCGCACTGGCGAGGGCATTGACGGCTGCCGCAGCCATCGCCGATCCGCCGCGCCGCCCGCGTACGATGAGGAAGGGTACGCGCCCGTCGGCGGCCAGCGCCTCCTTCGATTCGGCAGCCCCAACGAAGCCGACCGGGACTCCGATCACCGCCGCCGGAAGCGGTGCCCCCCCATCCAGCATGTCGAGAAGGTGGAAGAGCGAGGTCGGCGCATTGCCGATGACCACGAGGCTGCCGGCCATCTCCTCGCGCCAGAACGCCATCGCTGCCGCCGAGCGCGTGGTCGCGAGTGTCCGGGCGAGCCCCGGCACCCGCGGATCGTCGAGGGTGCAGATGACCCGGTTGCCCGCCGGCAACCGCGCGGGCGTCACGCCGTTCGCCACCATTTTCGCGTCACACAGGATCGGTGCGCCACGCGCCAGCGCCGCCTCGGCCGCTGCCGCAAAATCCCCCGACATCACCACGTCGCCGGCGAGGTCGGTCATGCCGCAGGCATGGATCATGCGCACCACGATACGTTCGGCGACACCCTGGAAGGGCGCGAGATCGGCCTCGGCCCGGATGATGGCGAAGGACCGCGCATAGATGGCGGCGCCGTCCTTGATGTGATCGGAACGGGTTGCGGGAGTCATCGGCGCGGCCTTCTGGAAAGTCTCGATGGGATTGCCGGCCTGCGCCAGCAGTCTGGCGACCGTGGCGGCGTCGAGCCGCAGGTGTGGTGGATCGGATGCGCGCCCGCCGAGAACGATGTCGTAGAGCCCGTCGCGGCCGACGAGCGTGACATCGGCACGCCCCGGCCGAGCACAGCCCTTGGCGCAGCCGGAGACGTGAAGAGACATGTGCGGGTCCCTGTCCGGGCCGAGGGCGGCGGCGAAACGGGTGGCGTCGTCCTGGGCCGGCATGGCGCCGCGGGCGCAGGCCGGCGCGCCGGGACAGGCATCGACAGCCAGGCGGCTGTCCGACGCGTCGACGATGAAGCCAAGACCGGCGAGGTCCGCCAGAACCCTTGCCGCGTCAGTGAGGCCCGTCAGCGCCACGCCCCGCCACGGCGTCAGCCGCAGGTCGAAGGCGCCGTGCAGGCGCATCAGGGCGGCGAGATCCGCCAGGCTGGCGGCGGCGAGACGACCGAAGGGCACGCCGGCGAGAGCGGCCACGGTACCGTCCTGTTCCGCAACGCAGCCGATGCCCTTCTGCATCCGGCGGGCCTGCGGCACCACGGTCGCCGGCAGGCCGAGGGACGCGACCAGGGCAGCGATCTCAGCTGCACCGACATCCTTCAGCCGGCGTACCACCGGATCGGCCCGGTGACGGATGGCCAGCCGGCCGAGCAGCACCGCCACGGCTTCGGCAGCTTCGCCGATGGTGACACGATAGCCGCGCCCGCCCGCCACCAGCGCGAGTTGATCGCTGCTGAGCGCAACCAGCCTCAGATCGGCCGACCCGGCTCCCGGCGAAAGGCCCCCGCCGTCGATCAGGACCAGAGTCTTGGCCGGCAGCCCGGCGACGGACCGCACCCGCGCCTCCACGTCAAGCGCCAGGGCCGCGACATCGAGGAGGTCGCCGCCATCCCGGCCGGCGAGCGGACCTGCCAGCACAGGCCGGTAGGGTCCTTCTCCTTCATCCGGCGACACCAGCCCCGCCGCCAGCAGCGCGGCGACGAGCGGAGGATGGGTTTCCGGGCGCACGCCGCGGATCTGGAGATTGGCGCGGGAGGTGATATCGATGAGGCCGTTGCCGTGGTCGGTCGCGAGTTGCGCGAGTTGCTGCAGCGCCTCGGCCGACAGCCGGCCGCCCTGCGGATGGAGGCGCACCAGCCAGCCATCGCCCGTTTCCATCGGCATGAGAGCCCCGGGGCACCAGCCGCGACGCAGGGGATCGGGGCCGCTCATTCCGCTGCCTCCCGGTGGTCTGCGGCGAGGGACACCTCTACGGAATTGAGCCGCGTAACCCAGAGCCCCCGCCGCAGGGCTTCGGCGAAGCGCGCGCGGATCGCCGCGAGCGCCGGACGATTGGCCGCATCGAGCCGTGCCACCCGCGCGGGATCGCCGAGCCAGGCCTGGAACAGCCTGTCGAAAAGGCCCGCGGGAACCGCGTCGGTGGTCGCCGCATAGACGAACAGCGCGTCGAGCGCCTCGGCGAGTTCGGCGGCGCCGCGCCAGCCATGGGCGAGTTGGCCCTCGATCCAGCGCGGATGGGCGAGGCGGCCATGGACGATGCGGGAGAGATCCTCGGCGAGGGCGCGGGCGCGCGGCGCCTCGGGGCGGCTCGTGTCGAGGCTGTAGGCGCGCGGCGCGCCGCCGAGGCTCTGTGCAGCGGCGACGAAGCCGCCGACGACGTCCGCAGCGCTCGACGCCTCCAGGATGTCGCGGCCGGCGACGTCGCTGACATGGATGAAGGCATCCGCCGCGGCCACACGGCCGGCGAAACCGGCACTGGCGATCCCCATGCCTTCGGCGCCGCCATAGGCATGGCCGGCTGTGGCGAGATAGGCTGCGGCGAGATCGGCGCGGCTCTGCCAGTCTCCGTCGCGGGCAAGGCCTGCGACACCGGCGCCAAAGCGGCCGGGTGCTGCGCCGAAGACCCGTGCCCCGTCCTCGCCACGGCGGCGGGCTGCGGCGAGCGCATTGTCACCATCCTCCTCGTCGAGCGCCGCCACGGCCCGCGCGGCGGCATCGAGGAGGGCGATCTGGACGGGAAAGGTGTCGCGAAAGGCGCCGGAGATCCGCACGGTCACATCGACACGCGGGTGGTCGAGCCGGGCGGCAGGCAGGATCTCGAAACCGGTGACGCGCGTCGAGGCCGGGTCCCAGGCCGGAACGACGCCCATCAGCGCCAGGGCATGGGCGACGTCCTCGCCGCCCGAGCGCAGCGTCGGCGAGGCCCACAGGTCCATGACGACACGGCGCGGATAATCGCCCTCGTCCTGCAGATGGCGGGCGATGATGACCCTGGCCGCCTGGGCACCGAGGATCGCGGCGGCCCGGGTCGGGATGGCGCGGGGATCGAGGGTCGAGAGGTTGCGACCGGTCGGCAGCACGTCGGGCCGGCCGCGATGCGGCGAGCCGGCAGGGCCAGGCGGCACGAAACGCCCGTCGAGTGCGGCGATCAGGCCCTGGCGCTCGCCGGCCGCCGAGGCCGGATCGCCGGAGCGGCCGAAGACATGCAGGCCTTCGCGGAACGGAGAATCGGCGAGGTCGCAGAGATGGGCATCAAGGCGAGACAGAGCCTCGTCCATCGCCATGGCCGCGTCGACCCCCGCCGCGGCGGCGAGCCCGCTCGCCCGGGCCAGCTCACGGATCTCGTCGGCGACCAGCGCAGCCCGGCGCGGATCGAGCACCTGCGCCGCGCTGTAATCCTCGACGAGGTCGCGCAGCAGGGCGCCGTCACCGGCGAGCCCGCCTTCCGCCAAGGGCGGCGGCTGATGGCCGAGCGTCACCGCGGCAAGGCGTCGCTTCGCCGGTGCCGCCTCGCCGGGATCATCGACCACATAGGGATAGACGATGGGCATGGAGCCGGTGACGAGGCGCGGCCAACAGGCCGCCGACAGCGCCACGGCCTTGCCTGGCAGCCACTCGCTCACCCCATGGGTACCGAGATGGATGAGCGCATCGATCTCCTCGCGCGCGCGCATGGCCGCGTAGAAGGCGAGATGCCCATGGCCCGGTGGCACGTCGGCATCGTGATAGGCGGCCTTGCGGTCAGGCGTCGCGTCACGCGGCGGCTGCAGGGCGACGATCAGGTTGCCGCTGCGCAGGACCGGGAAGCGGAAGACGCCGGCGCGGCAGGCCGGATCGGTCTCCGGCGACCCGTGGGCCGCGATCAGCGCAGCGCGCGCCGCTGCGGGCAGGCCCTCCAGCACGCCGTGGTAATCCGTCAGCGGCAGGACGAGATGGTCGGAGGACGCGAGCAGCGCCGGCATCAGCGCCGCCGCCTCCGGCAGGGTGGCAAGGCCGTAGCCGGCTTCCGCCAGCATGGCGTGAATCGCGGCGACACTGGCCGGCGTATCGAGCCCGACGGCAAAACCCGCCCGCCCGCCGCGGGCCGGATAGTCGGTCATGACCAGGGCCAGCCGCCGGTCCGCACGCGGGCGTGAGGCCAGACGCACCCAGGCAGCGGCGAGATCGGTGACATGGGCGATGCCCTCGGCGTCGGGCGCGAAGCCCCGCCGGGTGAAGCCGGCCTCCGCCACCTCCTCCTTGAACGCGACGGGGGCGCCGGCAAGGCGGCCGTCGAATTCGGGCAGGGCCAGTTGCATGGCGAGATCGGCGGCCGAGAGCCCGCGGGGGGACGCCTCCCAGGCCTCGCGCGTGCTGCCGACCGGCATGGCCTGGATGACCGGACAATCGGCGGTGTCGAGGACGAAGCCGGCGCCCTCGCGGGCCGCGAAGGCCGTGGTCGTGATGATGACAGCCGGCCGGCGCCGGACGATCAGACCTGCGAGGGGCGCGACAGCCGCCGGATCCTTCAGGCTGGTCAGCGCCAGCACGAGAGGTGCGAGCCCCCGCGCGGCGAGGGCCTCGGCCAGGGCCCTGGAGACCGCCAGATCGCCGGAGACGACCCCCGACCGATAGGTGAGAACGAGGGCGAGTGGCCGATCCGGAGCGAGTGCGGCAAGGGCAGCCATGGGCTCGGTGATGCCGTCCGTTCCGAGCGCCAGGAGGGCCGGCAGCGCCACAGGGGGCGCTGCGGCGTCGCCCCCGGTCAGGTGGTGGCGGATGGCATCGATGAAACGCGCCATGTTCTCCGCCCCGCCGCCGGCATGGAAATAGCCGAGCAGCCGGTCGGCGAACGCCGCCGGCACGGTGTGATAGGCGGCGAGCCTGTCATCGGGCCGGTCGTCCCCCGGCAGCACCGCGAGGGCGATGCCGCGGGCCCGGCAGGCGGCATGGACCTGCTCGATGCCGTAGCGCCAGTAGTCGAGCCCGCCGAGACAGCGGATCACCACGCAGCGGCTCGCCGCGATGGTCCTGTCCACCAGGAGATCGACGGAGAGCGGGTGCCGCAGCCGCCGGAGGCTGGCGAGCGTCACCGTCAACCCGCCCGGTTGCGTTGCCGCCAGCGCCGCGAGATCGCTGTCGGCATAGGACAGCACCACGAGGTCGGCCGCCGGCAGGGCGAGGTCGATCGCCGCCCCGCCCTCGTCCAGCGTCACCGTCGTGGTCGGCAACAGATGCATGCTGCGGCGTTCCCTCAGGCCGCGAGTGCGGCGGCGACGGCGGCGCGGTCGAAGCCCTTGAGGCCGATGACCACGAGTGTGCCCGCACGCGCCTCGCCGGGGGTAAAGGGCCGGTCGTAGTGGTGGCTGAGCCGGCGGCCGACACCCTGGATCACCAGGCGCATCGGCTTGTCACCGACGGCCGAGAAGCCCTTGACGCGCAGCACACCCTCGGCCTCGGCGACCCGTGCCACCCGCGCCGCGAGATCCTCGGCCGAGGCGACCTCCGGCAGGGCAAAGGCGGCGCTGTCGAAATCGTCGTGATCATGGTCGGCCTCGCTCTCGTGGTGCGAGGGCCGGGCGGCGAGATCGGTCTCGGCGGCGGCACCGAGCCCGATGACGAGGGCCGGCTCGACGCGGCCATGGGAGGCCTCGACGATCTTGATCGCCTTCGGCAGATGGGCGGAAATCTCCGCGCGGACCCGGACGCGGTCGGCCTCGGAGAGGGCGTCACACTTGTTGAGGAGGATGAGGTCGGCGCAGAGGATCTGGTCCTCGAAGACCTCCTCCAGAGGATTGTCGTGGTCTACCGCGCCATCTGTGGCGCGCTGCGCCGCCAGGGCTGCCGGGTCGTCCGCGAAAGTGCCGTCGGCGATCGCGGGACCGTCCACCACCGCGACGACGCCGTCCACTGTGACCCGCGCGCGGATCGCCGGCCAGTTGAAGGCGCCGACGAGCGGCTTGGGCAAGGCGAGGCCCGATGTCTCGATCAGGATATGATCCGGCGGGACGGCCCGCCCGAGCAGTTTTTCGAGGGCCGGGACGAAATCATCGGCGACCGTGCAGCAGATGCAGCCATTGGGGAGCTCGACGATGTCCTCCTCGGTGCAGCCGGCAATGCCGCAGGCGGCGAGGAACGAGCCGTCGAAGCCGAGGTCGCCGAACTCGTTGACGAGCACGGCCAGGCGGCGGCCGCCGGCATTCTCGAGGAGATGGCGGACGAGGGTCGTCTTGCCGGCACCGAGGAAGCCGGTGACGATGGTGCAGGGAATTTTGGCGGGCGTCATGGCGGGCCTCAGCGCAGCGGGGGAATGCGGGCGACGACGCCCTTGCGGATGAAGTCCGGCCGCTCGCGCCAGGGCACGAGCCCGTCCGCGGTGGCGCGATACTGGTCGACGAAGGCGAGCAGCGGCACGGCATGGGCGGCAGGGTCGACATCGCCATAGACATAGGTCCAGCGACCCGGCGCGGTGATCGAGACGGTGCAGGGACGCTTGCACACCGAGAGGCACTCGACCGGCTCGACGATGACGGTGGCCGCGGCCTGCGGATCGGCCGTGACGGCCTCGCCGAGGGCGGCGAGGAGCTGGGCACCGGGGCGGGGCGCCTCGGGATCGCCGCCGACGGCACGGCAGCTGGTGCAGACCATGAGGCGCACGGGTTCGGGTCCGGCATCGGCCGGATGGGCGGGGGACGGGGTCATGATGGCCTCGATGTCAGGCGAGGCTGCGGGCGGCGATGACGAGAAAGACGAGGCCGACCGCCCCCATGGCGACCGCCGCCGCCCGGAAGGCCGGGGCATGGGCCGTGGCCGGGAACAGGCGCCGTGCCGCGACGGCGATCCCCGTGGTGATGGCCGCCTGGACGACGACGAGGCCGATCAGGTAGGCGGCGAGGGGAATGGCCTCGGCGCCGATCACGGTCTCGGCCAGGGCATGGCCGTGGGCGAAGCCGCCAATGGCGAAGGCAGACCCCGTCACCGCGACCGACAGGGCTGGGTTGAGGACGGCGATCAGCGCGATGACGACGAGGCTGCCGGCGACCAGAAACTCGGCGCCCGGCAGGTCGAGGCTGCCGAGATGGGCGACCACGCCGAGGCCCATCGCGGCGATCCACAGCGCCGGCAGGACGAACCAGCCGCGGCCAGCCCGGGAGGCGAGAAGGCCGACGACGACGAGAGCGGCGAGGTGGTCGAGGCCGAGGACCGGATGGCCGAAGCCGGACAGCAGGCCCTCAAGGACGGTCGTCGGGGTCGCACCTCCCGTCGGGTGGTGGGCAAAGGCAGGATTGATGGTGAGGACAGCCGCAAGGGCGGCGAACATGGCCATGCGAACGATGGTCGGCATCGTGGCAACTCCGTCAGCGGCCGGACGAATCCGGCAAAGCTCCCACAGACGGAGCCGGACGTCCTGGACGTCCGGACACAGCCGCCAGCGGAACACCCCGTCCGATGGGCCTGAGAGAAGCACGGGTGACGGCAGGTCTCCTGGCTCACGGCTCAAACCCTCGCACCACCTTCCCGGGCATTCGTCCCAGTGGCATCCGGCGCGAGGAATCGCCGCTTACAGTTGCGGGGGCAGCCGCGGCGTCGCACCGCGTTCCCTTTTCACCTCCCGGAGGAGGCACCGTCACGCCCACAGGACTATCGGGGCTCCGGGCGTTTTGCAATGGAGCCGTTTGCATGGCGCGCCGCCACGGGCGATATGCCGGTCCATGAGCCTGACCCTGACGCCCCTTCCGCCGCTCACCCTGGTCCTCGGCGGCGCCCGTTCCGGCAAGAGCCGCCATGCCGAGACGCTCGTCGAGGCGACGCCCGGGCCCTGGACCTATGTGGCGACGGCGCAGGCCTTCGACGCCGAGATGCAGGCGCGCATCGCCATCCATCGCGACCGCCGCAGCGCCGCCTGGCACACGGTGGATGCGCCGCTGGACCTCGTCGCGGCGATTCGCTCCGCGCCGCCCGGCCGCGCCGTGTTGGTCGACTGCCTCACCCTCTGGCTCACCAATGTGCTTCTCGCCGACCGCGATACCGCCGCCGAATCCGCGGCGCTGGTCACCGCCTGCCGGGAGGCACCGGGACCGCTGGTTCTCGTCGGCAACGAGGTTGGGCTCGGCATCGTCCCGGACAATGCGCTCGCCCGCCGGTTCCGCGATGCCGCCGGCCGGCTGCATCAGGACCTTGCCGCCGTCGCAGACCGCGTGGTCTTCATGGTGGCCGGCCTGCCGCTGCAGGTGAAATGAGGATGACCATGCCCGCCGATGCCGACGACGCCGCCCGCCACAGGGCGAAGATGGAGAAGCGCAAGGCCGTGCAGGACGCCGAAGTGGCCACCAAGACCCTCGAAAAGGGACTGCTCATCGTCCATACCGGCCCGGGCAAGGGCAAGTCGACCGCTGCCTTCGGCCTTGTCCTGCGCGCCCTCGGTCACGGCTGGCGCGTCGGCGTGGTGCAGTTCATCAAGGGCGCCTGGGACACTGGCGAGCGCCGCGCGCTGGAGGCCTTCGGTGATCGCGTCGCCTGGCACACGATGGGCGAGGGCTTCACCTGGGAGACGCAGGACAAGGCGCGCGACATCGCCGCGGCAGCCCGTGCCTTCGACAAGGCCCGCGAACTGATGGCCGATCCGACCATCGGCCTGGTCGTGCTCGACGAGCTCAACATCGCGCTGCGCTACGACTACCTGCCGCTCGATTCCGTCGTCGCGGCATTGTCCGCCCGGCGCGACGGCCTGCACGTCGTCGTCACCGGCCGCAACGCCAAGCCGGAGATCATCGCCGCTGCCGACCTCGTCACCGAGATGGGGCAGGTGAAGCACCATTTCGCCGCCGGCGTGAAAGCGCAGAAGGGCATCGAGTTTTGACACCCGCCCTGATGATCCAGGGGACCGGTTCGGATGTCGGCAAGTCGCTGATGGTGGCCGGCCTCGCCCGCCTCTTCGCCCGCCGCGGCCTGAAGGTGCGCCCGTTCAAGCCGCAGAACATGTCGAACAATGCCGCCGTCACCACCGATGGCGGCGAGATCGGCCGGGCCCAGGCGCTGCAGGCGCGCGCCGCCTTCGTCGCTCCGTCCGTCCACATGAACCCGGTCCTGCTCAAACCCCAGAGCGAGACCGGGGCCCAGGTCGTCGTCCAGGGCCGGCGCATCGGCAATGCCGGCGCCCGCACCTTCCAGGACTGGAAGCCGCAATTGATGGAAGCCGTCCTCGACTCCTTCGCGCGCCTGTCGGACGCGGCCGATCTCGTCCTCGTCGAGGGCGCCGGCTCGGCCTCGGAGGTCAACCTGCGCGCCGGCGACATCGCCAATATGGGCTTTGCCCGCGCCACGGGCACGCCGGTTGTCCTCCTCGGCGACATCGAGCGCGGCGGCGTCATCGCCAGCCTCGTCGGCACCCGGGAGGTCATCGACCCGGCGGACGCCGCCATGATCCGCGGCTTCATCGTCAACCGCTTCCGGGGTGACCCCACCCTCTTCGCCGAGGGCATGACCTTCATCGCCGCGCGCACCGGCTGGGCGCCCATCGGCCTCGTTCCGCATTTCCCGGAGGCGGCACGCCTGCCCGCCGAGGACATCATGGGCCTCAAGGCCGGCCTCGGCTCCGGCGAGGGCGGATGCCCGGTCATCGCCGTTCCGGTCATGCCACGAATCGCCAATTTCGACGATCTCGACCCGCTGAAGGCCGAGCCCGGTATCGCGGTGCGGCTGATCGAAGCCGGCACGCCCCTGCCCGCCGGGGCGGCGCTGATCCTCCTGCCCGGCTCCAAGGCGACCATCGACGATCTCGCCTTCCTGAGGGCCCAGGGCTGGGACATCGACATCGCCGCCCATGTCCGCCGCGGCGGGCGCGTCCTCGGCATCTGCGGCGGTTACCAGATGCTCGGACATGCCATCGCCGACCCCGCAGGGATCGAGGGCGAGCCGCGCGCCGTCCCCGGTCTCGGCCTCCTCGACGTCGAGACCGTGCTGACGGCCGACAAGCGCCTGACGCCGGTCACCGGCACGGCGGCAGGAGTCTCATTCGCCGGCTATGAGATGCATGTCGGCGTGACACGAGGCGCTGCGACAGAACGCCCGTTCGCCACGTTCTCCGATGGCCGCAGCGATGGTGCCGTCTCGCCCGACGGGCGGATCGCCGGCACCTATGTCCATGGCCTGTTCGGGCAGGATGCCATGCGGCGCGCCTTCCTCGGCGGGCTCGGTGCTGCCCCCTCCGACCTCGCCTGGGAGGCCATGGTGGAGACGGTCCTTGACGGACTCGCCGTCCATCTGGAGCGCCATCTCGACATCGACCGGCTCTGGCAGATCGCCGGGAGCGTCAGAGGCTGAGGGCGAGGGCGACCAGCGCCGCGACCAGGGCCCAGCCGAGGGCGAGCGCCCGGCGATAGAGCCGCAGCGCCGCCCGGATGTCGCCGGCATGGGCCTCGATCCGCCCGTCGCCCATGAAGGCGTCCGTCACCAGTGTGGTGCCATAGACGCGCGGGCCGGCGAGCCTGAGGCCGAGCGCCCCCGCCATGGCCGCTTCGGGCCAGCCGGCATTGGGCGAGCGGTGGCGCTTCGCGTCGCGCCTGACCGACCGCCAGGCCCGGCGCGCCGGCTCCGGCCCGTCGAGCGCAGCCGCCGCGATGATCAGCCCGGCGGTGAGCCGCGAAGCCGGCAGGTTGACGAGGTCGTCGAGACGCGCCGCCGCCCAGCCGAAGGCCTCGTGGCGCGGATTGCGATGGCCGATCATCGAATCCGCCGTATTGATCGCCTTGTAGAGAACGATACCGGGCAGGCCGAGGAGGCCGAGCCAGAAGGCCGGGGCCGTCACCCCGTCCGAAAAATTTTCCGCCAGGCTCTCGATGGCGGCGCGCGACACGCCGGCCGCGTCGAGCCGGTCCGGATCCCGGCCGACGATCATCGCCACGGCCCGCCGGCCGGCATCGAGTCCGCCCGTTTCCAGCGCCTCCGCCACCGCCGCCACATGGTCGTGCAGGCTGCGTTGGGCGAGGAGGGTCGAGGCGAGGACGGCGAGGAGGATGCCGCCAAGGATCGCCAGGGGCGCCAGGAGCATCTCGGCCAGCAGAGCGAAGCCGCCCGTCACCGCCAGAAGCACAAGCAGAGCGACGATCCCGGCCCGGCGCCGCTTGTCGGGCGGCTGATCCTCCCTGTTCATCCCGCGGTCGAGAGCGCCTATAAGCCGGCCGATCCAGGTCACGGGATGCCCGATGCGGCGGAACAGGCCCTGCGGATAGCCGGCGACGGCCTCGATGACGAGGGCGAGGGCAAGGACGGCGAGAGGCGAGACGGGCGACATGAGCGAGCCAGAACCCCTGTGGCACGGCGGTGATCTCGGCGAGACGCGCCGGCTGTTCCCGGAGGCGCACGAACCGCGGATCGACCTTTCGACCGGGATCAATCCGGTTCCCTACCCGCTTCCCGCGCTGCCTGCCAGCCTCTGGCAGCGCCTGCCGGCCGCCGCCGACGAGGAGGCGCTGCTGGCGGCGGCACGGCGGGCCTACCGTGTCCCGCACCGCGCCGGCATCGTCGCCGCACCGGGCACGCAGATCCTCATCGATCTCCTGCCGCGCCTCGTTCCCTCAAAGACCTGCGCGGTCGTCGGGCCGACCTATGACGAACATGCCGCCGCCTGGCACCGGGCGGGCCACGCCGTGCGGGAGATCGCCACGCCCGGTGACGCCGGCGATGTAGCCATCGTCGTCGTGGTCAATCCCAACAATCCCGATGGGCGCGTCGTCACGCCGGAGGCCCTCGCCACCCTCGCCGCTGACCTCGCCCGCCGCGACGGGCTGCTGGTGGTCGACGAGGCCTTCGCCGACTTCACGCCGGCGATCAGCCTCGTTCCTGAGCTGCCGCCCGCCACCCTGGTGCTGCGATCCTTCGGCAAGACCTATGGCCTCGCCGGCCTGCGCCTGGGCTTCGCCATCGGCGATCCCACCCTCGTCACCCGGTTGACGCAGGCCCTCGGCCGCTGGCCTGTGGCCGGCCCCGCCCTCGCCGTCGGCGCCCGCGCGCTCGACGACGGTGCCTGGCTGGCGGCGGCGCGGCAGGACCGATCTCGCGATGCCGCCCGGCTCGACGGGCTCCTCGCCGGCATCGGCACGGTGGTTGGCGGCACGCTCCTCTACCGGCTCGTGGAAACGCCGGAGGCTCCCGCCTGGTTCGCCCGGCTCGGCGCGGCAGGCCTGCATGTGCGCCGCTTCGCCGGCCGGCCGCATCTCCTGCGATTCGGACTTCCGGGCGATGAGGACGGCTGGCGGCGCCTCGCGGCGGTCGTCACAAGCCGCTGACGGCGGGCGCAAGGTTCAGGACGATCTCGACCGAATCGGCGGGCTCGCAGACCATGCCGTCCGATGATCACCCTCGCGAGAGGCGCCCAGCGCGCCACAATCAGCCTCACCGGCGCCGAACTGAAGGCCTGGTCGGTCGACGGCCATGAACTCCTCTGGCCGGGCGATCCCGCCTGGTGGAACCAGTCCGCGCCGGTCCTCTTTCCCATCGTCGGCTGGGCCCGCGACGGGCGCATCCGCGTCGACGGGACCGACCGCCCGATGGGCGTGCACGGCTTTGCCGCCTCGTGCCTTTTCCGCCGCCTGGCCGCGGACGCAGCGACCTGCACCCTCGAACTCGCCGCAGATGCGGCGACGCGGGAACTCTACCCCTTCGCCTTCCGCCTGACCGTCACCCATGCGCTGACCGACGAAGGCCTCGTCACCACCCTTGCGGTCGCCAATGAGGGAGACCGGCCCATGCCCTATGCGATGGGCCTGCATCCTGGCTTCCGCTGGCCGCTGAGCGGGGAGCGCCGCGAAGGCCATGCCATCGTCTTCGCCGAGGCGGAGGAGCCCACCGTGCCGGTCATCGCGGCCGGCGGGCTGTTTTCCGATGACAGGCGCCCGGTACCGCTCGACGGCACCCGCCTCGCCGTCAGCGACGCGGTCTTGGCCGCCGAAGCCCTCTGCTTCCTCCAGGCCCGCAGCCGCTCATGGGCCCTGGAGGCCCCGGACGGGGCGCGGCTGACCATGGCGCTCGATGGCTTTCCGCATCTGGCGCTGTGGTCGAAGCCGCGCGCACCCTTTCTCTGCATGGAGGCCTGGACGGGCCATGGCGACCCCGTCGGCTTTGCCGGCGACCTCGCCGACAAGCCGTCCATGCGGCTTCTCGCCCCCGGAGCCTGCGACACCGCCCGGATGCGGCTCGCCTTCACGCCGCGCTGACGCCTGCCTCGGCGGCCCGCCCACCGGCGAGGTCGATGCGGCGCGGCGGCCCCAGGCCCTGCGGGGCGCGGTGGGCGATGACGAGGAAGGCGGTCTGCGGCAGCGCCGCATGCAGGGCGGCGAAGACCATCGCCTCGGCCTCGGGGTCGAGGGCGCTGGTCGGCTCGTCGAGCACCGCCCAGTCCGGCCGGTGCACCAGCAGCCGCGCCAGCATCAATCGCTGCCGCTCGCCCCCCGAGAGCCCGACCGCGCCGGCCGCCGCGTCGAGGGTGTCAGGCGCCGCGAGGCGCGCAAGGCCGACCGCCCGCAAGGCCGCCTGTATGGCGGCATCACCGAGATCGTCGCGATGGGCCGGATAGGCAACGGCATCGGCGAGGCTGCCGAGCGGCAGATAGCTCTGCTGCGACAGGAACAGGATCGACCCCGGCGGCATGGCGACCTCGCCCGCGCCATGGACCCAGAGAGCCGCCACGGCGCGCACCAGGGTCGTCTTGCCCCAGCCGGACGGCGCGTTGAGCCAGACGGACTCGCCCGGCGCCAGCACGATGTCGGGGATCGCGGCGATGTCACGCCCGTCGGGGGCGCTGAGGCTGAGATTGCGCAGCCTCAGCCGGCCGCCCGTATCCCGGGTCTGGATCACGCCACCGACGGGGACGGCGGCGGCCTCGCAGGCATCGAGGAAGCCGTCGAGACGCCGGGCCGTCGCAACGAGTTCGGCGAGGTCCCGGTAGGAGAAGATGAACCAGGAGAGGGTGGTCACCACGTTCTGGAAGGCCGAGGCGATCTGCATCAGCCCGCCGAAGGTCAGCCGCCCGGCGAGATAGGCGGGCAGGGCGAGAAAGAGCGGAATGCGCAGCACCGTCTGCATATAAGGCCGGGTGAAGAGGCCGAGGATAAGCTCGCGGTTCATCAACTGTCGCCAGTTTCCGGCGACCGCGGCGAAGCGCGTATCGAACAGCCGTCGCTCCGCCGGCTCCCCGCGCGCGAAGGCGACGGGCTCGCCGTTCTCGCGCAGGCGCGCGAGCGCGAAGCGGAAATCCGCCTCGGTCTTCTGCTGCGCGACGTTCAGGGCGATGAGCGGCCTGCCGAGCCAATGTGTCACGCCACTGGCGACCGCCACATAGAGCGGCGCCGCCCAGACCATGTAGCGCGGGATGGAGACCTCCATGCCGACAAGGCTGAAGGCCAGCGGAAAGGTCGACAGCGACCACAGGATCGCGCCGTAGGAGACCAGCGCCACGAGGTTGGTCATGAGTTCCAGCGCCTCGGTCGTCAGACGGTAGACGAAGATGCGGCAATCGTCGGCGATGCGCTGGTCGGGATTGTCGAGCCCGTTCTCCTGCCGCTCCCGCAGGTGCCAATAGGCCTTGCCCCTCAGCCAGGCGTCGAGCGCGGCATCGGTCAGCCCCTGCCGCCAGCGGATCTGCAGGAGCTTGCGCAGCCAGCCGGCCGACAGGTTCAGGGCGGCGCTGATGGCCACCAGTACGAAGAACACGCCGATCTGCTGCGTCGCGGCCGGCACGTCGAGCTTCTGCAGCGCCGTGAAGAAATCGTTCGTCCAGCGGATCAGCCGCACGGTGACATGCACCCCGGCAAGGCCGAGGGCGAAGATGGTCGCGAACAGGACGATGCCGAACCGGCCGCCGGGCCGCCAAGCGCAGAGGACGGCGAGCCGCCAGATCTGCTTCAGGCTGGTACGCACCGCGGAGCCGCCGGATCACAGGACCGCGGCCGGTCCGGTAAGGGTCAGGCCCAACGGCCGGCCGCCCGAATCGAAGGCGTCCAGCCTGGCCGCCCCGTCCGCCTCGACCCGCGCCCAGCGGCTGACGGCGCCCGCCTTCAGGTGCAGGTGGAAGTCGGGCTGGATGATGTTGATGAAGCCCATGGCCGGCCTGAGGTCGGCGACCGTCCCCTGCCAGCGCTGGACCAGGCCGGGTGCCGCAAGGGCGATGCCGATCGTCCCGGCATGCGCCTTCGCCGCCTGGAGCGGCAGCGCGCCCGGATCGGTGTCGGACACCGCGGCGAATGTCTCGCCGGACGGCGCCGGCCGCTCCCTCTCAGGCAGTGGCAGACCGGTTGCGAGGCCCGCGACGGCCCCCTCGAAGGGTTCGAGGCCGTCGAGCGCGATCATCGCGAACAGCGTCTCCCCCGCCGCGTTGTGGAACTCGATGCGCGGCATGACGCGGTCCTTCAGGCGGCCGGACCGGTCCGCCACCAGCCCGGTGACGACGGCAAGGTCGATGCGGGCGTCATGGGCACCGCCGGCGAGGCGGACATGGCCATCCTCCAGCAGCACCTCGCTCACCGTGCCGATCCGCTCGTGGGTCGCCCCGTTGGCGCCGGCGGACAGCATGACGCGGCCCATGGCACGGGTCGCCTGGGCGGCCTCCAGGACGGAACAGGCCAGGCGCTGGCGGATCGGCGGGAGGGTGGTCATGGCGGAAATCCTCTGGGGTCCATGGAAGGCGGGGGAGGCGGCCGATCCCGGGAGGGAGATCGGCCGCCCGGCTGCTCCACCGGGGCACCGGCGGAGCTCAGGAGATCAGAAGTCGACGGTCAGGCTGGTCTTGAAGGTGCGACCGGGGGCAACCTGCAGCTCCAGCGGGTTCTGCTGGGCGACGGCGGTCGTCGGCACGAGCGCATAGGTCGTCCCCGTGCCGAGGTTCTGGAAGTAACGGGCGTCAAGGATGTTCTGCACGCCGGCGCGCAGCGTGATGTTCTCCCGCGGCTTCCAGTTGACGAAGGTGTCGAGGGTGAACCAGCCGCCCGGCTTGTAGAGCGTCGCGGCGCTCGCCCGCGACACCGGCGCGGAGAAGCGCGCCAGGATCTCGCCGTCGAGGTTCCACTCGCGCTTGAACCAGCGCAGGCCGATGACGCCGTTGAACGGGCTGGCCGCGTCAAAGGCGGTGACAGCCGAGGTCGGCGTCGCCCGCTGGTTGCCGAACTGGTAGGAGAAGCCGGCATTCAGGATCAGGTCATCGTTGAGGCGGTACTCCGCCGATCCCTCGAGGCCCCAGAGCACCACGGAAGACAGGTTCAGCGAGGTGTAGTCGACGGTCCCCGGCACCTGCTGCAGGCTGGCGATGAAGTCCTTGTAGGTGGTGTGGAAGACACCGAGGGAGAACCAGCCCTGCTGGAAGCGGCCGCGGAAGCCGGCCTCATAGGAGCGCGAACTCTCCGGCTTCAGGTTCGGGTTGGGGATGAGATTGAACGTGGTGCCGGGCAGCGACATGTAGAGCTGCTGCGCCGTCGGCATCTTGAAGCCCTCGGCATAGCGGGCATAGACCGCGTAGACGTCCGTCAGCTTGAAGATCGTGCCGACCTGCGGAATGAAACGGCTGGAAGTCAGCTCGCGGGGCGGGGCGACCGGGCTCACCACATAGCCGGCGCCGATGCGCGGGGTGATGCGGTAATTGGCAAGGCGACCGCCCGGCGTGACGGTCCAGCGCCCGTCGAGGAGCTTGATCTCGTCCTGCAGGTAGAAATCGGCGCGCAGCGTCGTCGCATTGGCGAAGTTGAAGCCGCTGGCGATGGTCGTGGTGGAGACGTTGGTGGTCAGGTTTGTCGTCGTGCTCTGGCGGAAATAGTCGGGGCGGGCGATGTCACCCTGGAAACCGTAGGTCAGCGTGTGGACCGAGGGACCGAGATTGAAGCGCGAGGTGAACTGCACGTCGCCCTGATAGAAGGTCTCGGAATAGTTCAGGATGTCGCGCACGGTCCGCGTCTGCCCGGCATTGGCCGTTCCCGTGGCCCCTGTCTGGGTGCGGGTGCTGTCGAGGTCGCGGCGCTGCGGCGACCAGGTGAGGTTCCACCGGACCGCGTCGATCCAGCCCCAGCCCGGTGTCCAGGCGTGGGAGAAGGTCAGCCGCTGACGTTGGAGGTCCTGCACACGGGGATAGGTGCCATTCACCCAGCCTGCCGAGGTCAGGCCGAAATCCCACATCTGATGGGTGGTCGTTGTCTTGGTATAGTGCTCGTAGGCGAGGCGGAATTCGTGGTCGTCGACCGGGGTCCAGACCAGCTTGCCGAAGCCGTTCCAGCGGTGGGAGCGGAAGGGATCCGTGATGTTGCAGGGGATGGAGCGGATCGTCGGGCAGCCCCAGAGGCCGCCATCGGCGCGGGCGGTGGAGAAGGTCGGCTGCAGCGCCGTCGTGTGGCTGAGCGAGACCAGGGCCTGCAGGACTGGCGTGATCTGCACCCCGGCCATGCCAGTCTTGGCGATGGAGCGGTCGAAACTATCGAAGCTCGTGGACAGCCGCGCGCCCCACCCCCGCGGATTGCCGCGGATCAGGTCCTGCGGGTCGAGGGTGCGGAAGGCGACGAGGCCGCCGAGGGCGTCGGCACCCCAGAGCACCGAGGCCGGACCGCGCATGATCTCCACCGAGCGCATGTAGGGCAGGTCGATGAGGTCGCGGGTGCCGTCGGTGATGCGCTCGATGGTGCGGGCGCCGTCGACAGTGATGGCGACGCGGTTGCCGCTCATGCCGCGCACCGTGAAGCCGCCGAGATTCTTCCAGGGATCCGCACCCGAGGTGACGCGCTCGACCGAGACGCCGGGCGTGTAGCGCACCACATCCTGGATGTCGCGAACCTGACGCTCTTCCATCTGCCGGCGGGAGATGACGTCGACAGTCGCCGGCACATCGAGCCTCTGGCGCTCCTCCCGTGTCGCCGTGACGGTGATCTCGTCGCCGCCCGAAGCCTCCTGCGCCAGTGCTCCTGCGGCCGCCGCCAGCATGGCGACGAGCGAAACCGATGCGCCGAAAGGCGCCAACCCTTTGCGAGACATGAACCCACACCCCAAACCGACCTGAACAATGGCTGGCTGGCGTGAGACGAGGGCGTTCAGCTGGCTGGCACGAAAGCCGCGCACCGCGAGCGGAGGGGCCGGAAACGCAAATAGATAAGTTGACTATCACTGTCAACATATCTTCGCTTCACGGCAGATCAGCTCCCGTCATGAGCAGCACGCGGCGATGGGAATCTGGAATCATTCAGAAAACACGCGTGCCCTGACGAAGTCGAGCAGGGTCGCATCAGGCGCAGCAAGAACCGCCCGACCCAGTCGCTCCGCCCAGTAAGGCTCGGAGCCATAGCGCAGCCGGCCGCGCCGCAGGCGGTCGGAGAGGAGGTGCAGGTCGAGCTCCTCGGTCATGCCGATGGCGCCATGCACCGCATGGGCGATGGCGGCGACCTCCATGGCTCCCTCGCCGATGGTGACCTTCGCGGCCGCGACGGCCTCCATGCTGCCGGGGGCCGCGGCGGCGAGATGGGCGGCGGCCCGCGCGCCATGGACCAGTTCGGTCATCACGGCGAGTTGCTGCTGCACCGCCTGGAACTTGCCGATGGGCTTGCCGAACTGCGCACGGTCATTGGCATAGCGCAGGGTGGTGGCGCACATCGCCTCCATCGCCCCGACCATTTCCGCGGCCTCGATCCGGGCGCCGCAGAGCAGCGCCTCGAAGCCGGGGAGCCGCGGGCCGTTGGCGCCGCGCCAGCGCATCCGGCAGAACGTGCCCTCGCCGGTCGCCTCACGGTGCGCCGCATCGGCGGCCAGCAGGATCGCGCCGTCGCCGTCCGGCACCAGGACCATATCGGCGAATTCCCCTGCCGGAACCTGAGCGACCAGGGCGCCATCATCCGCATGGGCCGCGGCGGCGATGGCGATGATCCCCTCCGGGATCGTCTCCCCGGCCGCCGCGATCGCCGCCCGCGCCGCCATGGTGGCGGCAAGCGGCAGGGGCAGGGCATGCCGGCCGGCGGCGAGCAGCACGGGCAGTGTCTCGGCGGCGGAGAGACCCGCGCCGTCCTGGGCTTCGGCAACGAGGGCGTCGAGGAAGCCGGATTCCGCGAGTTGCATCCACACCGGGGCAGCCGAGGCGCGGTCCTTCAGGCCCCGCACCGCGGCGGGGGTGACGACCTCGGCCATCAGGCGGTCGGCGGTGTCGGCGATGAGGCTGTCGGTCATGGCAGGCTCACCGCAGGCCGATGCCGCGGGCAATCATGCCGCGCAGGATCTCGCGCGTGCCGCCGCGCAGGGAGAAGGAGGGGGCCATGCTGACCGTATAGGCCAGGGTCCGCAGGAGGGCATCCGGCGGCGATGCGCCGGGATCAGCCGCGATGGCAGCGGCGATCGCCTGTGGGATCATCTGCTCGTACGTGGTGCCGAGGTCCTTGACCAGGGCGGCATGGACCACCGGGCTGTCACCGGCGACCAGCCGCGCGGTGACGCTCAGCGACAGGGCCCTGAGCGCGGCGAGATGGGCCGCCAGCCGGCCGACCAGCACGATGTCGTCGCGGCCATGGGCCGGAAGGCTCTTGAGATAGCCGAGCCAGGTATCGACCAGCACCATCGACGACAGGATGCGTTCCGGACCCGAGCGCTCGAAGGCGAGTTCCGCATTCACCTGCTCCCAGCCTGCGCCCTCCTCGCCGATCAGGGCCTCGGCCGGAAGAATGACGTCGTCGAAGGTCACCTCGGCGAAATGCGCGTCGCCCGACAGGTCGCGGATCGGGCGGATGGCGATGCCCGGCTGCCGGAGGTCGATGATGACCTGCGAAAGGCCCTTCTGGCGGTCATCGGGAGTGCCGGAGGTGCGCACGAGCGCGATCATGTAGTGGCAGATCGCCGCATTGCTGGTCCAGATCTTCCGCCCGTTGAGGCGATAGCCGCCGCCTGGCAGCGGCTCGGCGCGGGTGCGCACGCTGGCGAGGTCCGAGCCGGAATTCGGCTCGCTCATGCCGATGCAGAAGAAGATCTCCCCGGCCGAAATCTTCGGCAGGTAGAATGCGCGCTGCGCCTCGGTCCCGTAGCGCAGGATCAGGGGGCCGGACTGCCGGTCGGTGATCCAGTGGGCCGCCACCGGGGCCCCGGCGGCGAGCAGTTCCTCGGCGATGACGAAACGGGCGAAGAAGCCGCGCTCGGCGCCGCCATAGCGCTTCGGCAGGCTGAGGCCGAGCCAGCCGCGCTGGCCGAGCGCCCGGCTGAAGGCCGGGTCCGAACCCATCCACGAGCGTGCCCGGCGCTCGGGCGGCATATCCTCCAGCTGTCTGGCAAGGAAGGCCTTGACCTCAGGGCGCAGGGCCTCGTCCTCGGGCGGAATGGCGGCTGGTGCTAGCGAAGCGAGGCTCGTCACGGCTGAAGCAGATCCTGATCGTCACCCATCCTCTAGGAACAGGTGCAGCACTGGTCGATGTCGCCCAGTCATTTCAAAGATTGAAATGACCTTTCGGGCGCCCGAGCAGACCATGGTGCCGAACCGGCGGTCAAGCAAAGCGGCCCGATCTGTTCGGGGGATGGAACGATCGGTTCGTGCCCATCTGGCTTTCATACGCAGCGCCGAGGCGATTGGTCCTGCTCAGGCAGCATAGCGGCTCATCGCGAGATCGCCGGTGTCGATTTCCGGCCTGCGCGCCGAGAGCATGTCCGCCAGGATGCGGCCCGAACCGCAGGCCATGGTCCAGCCCAGCGTGCCGTGGCCGGTATTGAGGTGCAGGTTGGCGAAGCGGGTCGGGCCGATGACCGGCGTGCCGTCCGGCGTCATGGGGCGCAGCCCGGTCCAGAAGGTCGCCTCGCTCAGGTCGCCACCGTGCGGGAACAGGTCGCCGACCGAATGGGCGAGGGTCGCCCGCGGCCCGTCGCGCAGGGTCATGTCGAAGCCGCCGAGTTCGGCCGTCCCGCCGACGCGGATGCGGTCGCCGAGGCGGGTGATGGCCACCTTGTAGGTCTCGTCCATGACGGTCGAGACCGGTGCGGCCGCCGCATCGGTCACGGGCAGGGTCAGCGAATAGCCCTTCACCGGGTAGACGGGGATCGAGATGCCGAGCGGCCGCAGCAGGAAAGGCGAGTAGCTGCCAAGCGCCACCACATAGGCATCGCCGGTGATGGTCCCGGCGCTGGTGCGCACGCCCGTCACCCGGCCGGCGTGCGTGGCGATGGCCTCGATCGGCGTCCGGTTCATGAAGGTCACGCCGAGGCCGGCGGCAAGCCCGGCGAGGCGCTGGGTGAACAGGTGGCAGTCCCCCGTCTCGTCGCCGGGAAGCCGCAGCCCTCCGGCGATCCGGTCGTGCCGCGGACCGAGACCGGGCTCCGCGGCGACGCACCCGGCAGCGTCGAGGACCTCGAAGGGCACGCCAGTGTCGCGCAGCACGGCGATGTCGGCGGCGGCGCCGTCGACCTGGGCCTGGGTCCGGAACAACTGCAGGGTGCCCTGCTGGCGTTCGTCATAGGCAATGCCGGTTTCGGCACGCAGGGCCTTCAGGACGTCGCGGCTATATTCGGCCAGGCGCACCATGCGCCCCTTGTTCAGCGCATAGCGCGCCGGGGTGCAGTTGCGCAGCATCTGGAGAATCCAGAGCCACATCCGCGGATCGGGGTTGGGGCGAATGACCAGCGGCCCGTGCTTCATCGCGAGCCATTTGATCGCCTTGAGCGGCACGCCGGGTGCGGCCCAGGGGGCGGAATAGCCGGGCGAGATCTCGCCGGCATTGGCGAAGCTCGTCTCCAGGCCGGCGCCGTCCTGGCGGTCGATGACCACGACCTCATGGCCGTCGCGCGCGAGGAAATAGGCGGTGGTGACGCCGATGACGCCGCTGCCGAGAACGATGACCTTCACAGCGGACCCCTCCAGCCATGCCGGAAGCCGCCGGCATCGTCAGAAGGATAGCCACAACAATCATGCGGATCATTGCAATATGAGGCATATGATTGCTTGCAATCGATATGATTGAAATATTCTGGCGCCTTGACGCAAGGATCACCCACATGGACCTCGACGCCTTCGACCATCGCATCCTGCGCATGCTGCGGGTCGACGGCCGCATCAGCAATGCGGCGCTGGCGGCCGAGGTCGGCCTGTCGCCGTCGGCCTGCCTGAGGCGGCTGCGGGCCCTGGAGGCAGGGGGCGTCATCCGCGGCTATGCCGCCCTCATCGACGACCCCACCGAAACCCTGCCGACGGTCGTCGTGATCCAGATCACGCTCGAGCGGCAGACCGAGGACCACCTCAACCGTTTCGAGGCGGCGGTGAAGCGGTGTCCCGAGGTGCGGGAATGCTACCTGATGGGCGGCGCGGCCGACTATCTCCTGCGGGTCGAAACCGACGGCACCGCCGGCTACGAGCGCATCCACAAGGAGGTGCTGTCGCGCCTGCCGGGCGTGGCACGCATCCATTCGAGCTTTGCGATCCGCACCATCGTCAGGGGACGCGGCACGTCCTGACCGCCTATTGCACCAGCTTGACCGGCTTCTCCAGCACGGCCAGCACGCGCCGCAGATCATGGCCGCGCTTCAGGACGAGGCCGGCCGTGTTGATCACGGCATAGGGGCCCTGCTTCGCCTCGGGGTTCTTCTCGACGCGGTAGAGCGGCATTTCCGAGGCGCGCCGGAAGATGGCGAAGACCGCCTTGCCCTTGAGGAAGTCGATGGCGTAGTCGCGCCATTCCCCGGCCGCGACCATGCGCCCATAGAGCTGGAGGATCGCCTGCAATTCGCGACGGTCGAACGAGACCCGGGAGGGGGCGGCGCCGACGTTCAGGGGAACGACGGTGCCGGTCATACGCGGCTCGCTGTCGGACATGAGGCTCCTTCCGGCGCTCCGGCTCGCGTCACTGTCCGGTCATGATCGACCGGGCAGTGACGATTGGCAAGACGGGGACTGCCGACCGGTCCGGCGGGCTCAGACAGGCTTGGCCGTCCGCTCGAACAGCGGCAGGGTCTTGTACTGGCCCTTGGGCGTCAGGAGTCCCTCCTCCACCATCCTGTCGTGCTGGATCTTGGCGATGTCGTAGGCGTAGGAGCCGGCATAGAAGGCAACGGTCCCGCCCGGCCTGGTCTGGCCGACCAGCAGCTTGACCATCTGGTAGTCGGTGAGCCCGCCATAGGCGTCGTTGGCGGCGGTACGGAACTCGCCCACATGGAACAGGGTGACGATGTCGAACATCGGCAGCAGGCGGGCGTCGAGCTGGTAGATGTCGCCGAAGAACGCCTTGTAGCCCCAGCCGAGCTCGGGATTCTCGACGATCATCGTCTCGTAGGTGCGGATCTCGCCGGGCGAAGCGGTGATGCCGAGGATGACATTCTTGCGGTCCTTCTCGACATTGTGGAGGCCGAGAATGTGGTGCCCGCCAGTGCCGAAATGGAAGATGGCCTTGCCCGAGATCTCGTTCTCGTCGAGCCAGTCGCAGAAATGGACGTCGCAGGGGCATTCCTTGACCCGGAGGTCCCAGAAGTGGTCCCAGATGTGCAGTGACATGGTGTTGGTCCTTGTGACGTCGCAATCGCGGCGATGGGCCTAGGGTGAGGAAGTCGCCACCGCCACCGGCGGCCTGAGGGCGACGGAGGCGAGGTGGGCCCCGTGGTCGCTGCGCGACAGCTGCAGCTTGCGGTCGTGCAGGGCCTCGAGACCCGGCCGCAAGCCAACGCTGATCAGCGTCGAATGGTCGAGAGCGGCCACCAGGGTCGCCATCAGCCGCGCCTCGCCGCCCTCGTCGAGCGCGCTGGTGGCGCCGTCGAGAATGACGAGGTCGGGACGCTGGACCAGAAGGCGGGCAATGGCGAGGCGCTGGCGCTCCCCGTTGGACAGGGTCTGGTCCCAGCGGTCGACCTCGTCGAGGCGGCGGCTGAGATAGCCGAGCCCCGCCTCGGTCAGTGCCTCGCTGAGGACGGCGTCGTCGACGGCGAGGCTCTGGGCGGGATAGAGCAGCACGTCGCGCAGCGTCCCGGCGGGCAGATAGGCCCGCTCCGGAACGAAGGCGATGGTGCCGCCGGCCGGCAGGGCAATGGTGCCTGCCCCCCATGGCCACAGGCCAGCAAGCGCGCGCACCAGCGTCGACTTGCCGGTGCCGCTCTCGCCCGAGACCATGACCTTCTCGCCGGCCTCGATCCGGGCATTGGCCTGGTCGATGAGCACGCGCCCCGAACGGTCGGCGATGGTCAGGGTGTCCAGCCGCACCGCGCCGGACGTGGACGGGGTGAGAACGACGCCGCCATGGCCGCCCTGATGGTTGCGATCGAAATCGCCGTCGATGTCGTCGATGGCATTGGTCAGTTCGGTGACCCGCTGCATCGACGCATAGCACTGGGCGAGCGCGCGGAAATTGTCGACCAGCCAGGCGATGGCCACCTGGACCTGCAGGAAGGCGCCGGCGAGCTGCGTCACCTGGCCGAGGGTGAACTCGCCCGACAGATATTTCGGGGCCGCCAGCAGCAGCGGCAGGACGGGCACGAAGACGCCGCTGCCATTGGTCAGCCAGGTGATGTGGCCGTGCCGGCGCACCACGCCGAGCCAGCGGCGCACGAGCTCCTGATAGGTTGTGCCGAGGGCCCGGCGTTCATCCGCCTCGCCGCGGATCAGCGCGACGCTCTCGGAATTCTCGCGTAGCCGCGTCAGCTCGAAACGCAGCTTGGCCTCGGCCTCGTTGCGACGGGCCACCGCGCCGGGCAGGCGATGGCCGACCCACAGCATCAGGAGCGACATGGTGATGCCGTACAGCAGGGCTGCCAGCACCATGTAGCCGGGGATCCACAGCGTCGCCCCGCCGACCTGGACGGTCAGCGCCCCGCCCACCACCCACAGGACGCCGACAAAGGTGAGGGCCGAGACGATGGAGGAGAGCAGACCGATGGCGAAGTCGACGATCGGCTCCGTCGCCAGGCGGGTGTCGTCGGCGATGCGGTATTCGGGATTGGCCGGCTCGGTCCGCGCCAGGCCCATGCGGTAATAGCGCTGACCGCCGATCCAGCGGTCGATCAGCGACCCGATCAGCCACTCGCGCCAGCGCACCTGCAGCGTCTCGCGCGACAGGACGATGCCGACGCCGATGGCGGCGGCGCAGACCACGAGGCCGAAGAAGACGATGACAGCCCAGAACACCGTCTGGGTATCGGTATTCTCGAGGGCGTCGAAGAATCGGCGGTTCCAGGTGTTGACCGCGAAATTGATGCCGACATTGACGATCAGGCAGGCGGCCAGCGCCGCCGTCAGGAACCAGGCCCGGCGCGCCGTTGCTCCCGTCCACCAGCCCGCGGCGAGAACGAAGAAGTCACGGAACACCTTGCGGTCGAGACCGTCGGCTGCGGAGGCGGGTGGGCTATTCAACGCTTGGGCACCCGCGAGCGGCTGAACACGAAATCGTGAGCGTCACAATCCACCATCCGAGGATGCTACGCAATTCCCCAGATTTCGCCTTGCGGCGCATGAACTGGCGATGAACCGCCTCAGCCGATGCCGAGCACGCGGAGCCAGAGGAGCGACGTCACGGCCGACAAGAGGGTGGACAGTGCCACCGCCGTCGAGGCGATGCCGACGCCCTGCCCATAGCGCGCCGCGAAAAGATAGGCGTTGATGCCGGCGGGCATGGCGGCGAACAGCACCACCGTCCCGGTCCATGACGGCGGAAGCGCGAAGACGTGGTGCGCGACGACATAGGCGATGGCGGGGTGCACCAGCAGCCGCAGCAGGCAGATCATCAGCGCCACCGGCACATCGGCGCGCACGCCATAGGTCTTCAGCGACAGTCCCAGCGCGATGAGCGAGAGGGGGATGGTCGTGTTGGCCACCATGTCGAGCATGGTCGCCGCCACGCCGGACGGGCGGATGCCGAGGAACTGGAAGGCGACCCCCGTGGCCATGGCGATGATCAGGGGATGGGTTGCCAGACCCCGGCCGAGCTTGGCGAAGAGCGCGCCGCCGCTGGCGGCCCGGGTGCCCTCCAGCATCAGGGTGGCCAGCGTCATGGTGATCGGCAGGTTGACCGCCAGCAGCATGGCGATGGGGAAGGCTGCCTCCTCGCCATAGGCCTTGAGGATGATCGGGATGCCGATCAGCACGGTATTGGCCTGGCCTGCGGCGAGGCCGGCGATCACCGCATCGCCGTGGGAGCGGCGGAACAGGCCTGCCGCCAGGACCGTCGCCAGGCCCCAGACGATGGCCATGCCGGCATAATAGGCGATCCAGTAGCCCCAGGGGAAAACGCCGGGGAAGACGGCGGCGGTGAGCAGCTTGAACATCAGCGCCGGGGCACCGATGACGAAGAGATAGGATGTCAGGCCCTCATTGGCCCGCTCACCGATCACCCCGGCCAGCGCTGCCGCGTAGCCGAGGGCGACGAGCCCGAAGACCGGGGCGACGAGCAGCAGGAGTTCGACCATGGGGATGCGCAACTCCCTGAACAGAAACCGCGCAATAAACCATTTCTTCGTCATTCGGCGTTAGGCCTGTCGCATGCCCGCCATGCCCGCCGGAAGAACCGCGACCGCCGCGAGGGGACCGTCCCTGAAGGTGCTGATCGCCGATGACCACGCCTTCTCGCGCGAGGTCGTGGCGCGCATTGCCAGCGCGCTGGGGCATCAGGTGACTTCGGTCGATGGCGGTCACGCCGCCCTCGAGGCCGCCGCCGCCGACCATTTCGACGTCGCCGTCATCGACCGCCGGATGCCCGACATGGACGGCGCCGCCGTCGCCCTGGCGATGCGGGCCCATCCCCGCCATCCCCGCCTCGTGGCGCTATCCGGCGACGATCCCGCCGACATGCTCCCCGGCCTCTTCGACATCGTGTTGCAGAAGCCCGTCGAGGCCGCAGTCCTGGCCCGGGCTCTGGCGGGCTGATTGGCCCTCTGTGACAGTTGTGCAACGCACATCTGCCATTTGTTCAGCCATCTTTAAGCAAGCCCATCATTTCATCACACTGTCGGCCGTTGATCAGGCCCCGAGGTGATTCCGCGCCATGTCCGTGCGTCCCCTGTTGCGACCCGACGCGACGATTTCCGGACCGCTGGTGCCGGTCGTGCGGAAACGGGTGCCGTCCCGCGCCGGTCGGCCGAAGGACATCCTCATCGTCCTGCACCAGGAGCATTCGACGCCCGGCCGGGTCGGCCGCTTGCTTGAGGAGCGCGGCTTTCGCCTCGACATCCGCCGGCCGCGCTTCGGCGACCCATTGCCGACCGACACGCGCAGCCTCGCCGGAGCCGTCATCTTCGGCGGCCCGATGAGCGCCAACGACCCCGACGACTTCGTCAAGGCCGAGACCGACTGGATCGGCGTCGCACTCAAGGATGAACTGCCCTTTCTCGGCATCTGCCTCGGCGCGCAGATGCTGGCACGCCATCTCGGCGCCAGGGTCGCCTTCCACCCAGAGGGCCAGGTCGAGGTGGGTTATTATCCGCTCCATGCCACCGAGGCGGCGCAGCGCGAACTGCCCTGGCCGGACCACGTCTACCAGTGGCACCGCGAGGGCTTCGACGTGCCGGCGGGCGCCGAACTGCTCGCCACCGGCGACTGCTTCGCCAACCAGGCGATCCGCGTCGGCAAGGCGGCCTATGGCATCCAGTTCCACCCGGAAGTGACGCACTGGATGATGAACCGCTGGACGACGCGGGCGCATGAGCGGATGGCATCGCCCAATGCCCGCCCCCGGCAGGACCATTTCGACGGTCGCTATCTCCATGACCCGGCTGTGCGCCTGTGGCTCGACGCCTTCCTGGATCACTGGACGGCCCTGAAGGTCGCCTGATCGGTCGGCGCCACGGCCGCGTCATGGTCATGACATCGAGCCCGGCGAGCGTCACACTCGACCTGTTCCGCGGCCGATTCGCCGGGGTCCGCGTCGCCGGACGGTCTTGCCGGCGCGCGCCCGCGGTGGCGGCCGGGAACGCAGGGTTGCGGCGCCCGCGAGGACGTCGACGTGCAGCGCAGGGAGGTCGCCATGCCCCGCATCTTCACCGGTCTCGAGGTTCCCGGGGCCCTGCGCGAGGACCTGGCGAGTTTGCGCGGCGGCCTGATGAGTGCCCGGTGGATGGAACCTGAGGACTATCACCTCACGCTGCGCTTCGTCGGCGACGTCGATGAGCGCACCGCCAACGAGATCGCCGATCTGCTCTATGCCGTGCGCAAGCGCTCCATCGAGGTGACGCTGACCGGGCTCGGCGCCTTCGGCGGTGACCGTCCGCGCTCCATCTTCGTCGCGGTCCGGCAGACCCAGCCGCTGATGGAACTGCAGGCCGAGCACGAGCGCATCATGCGCCGCGTCGGCCTGTCGCCCGAACCGCGCAAATTCGTGCCCCACATCACGCTGGCGCGCCTCGGTCGCGACGCCACCGCCCGCACCGTGGCCGACTGGCTGGCGCTGCGCGGCCTGTTCATGAGCCGCACCTTCATCGTGCCGAGCTTCGCGCTCTTCTCGTCGAAGGAATCGGTCGGCGGCGGCCCCTATCTCGTCGAAGAGACCTATCCGCTGGCCGCGTGACGCAAAAGGCGGCCCGCGGGCCGCCTTGCACGTCTGCGACTGGCAGGAAACCGCTCAGTTGCGGGCGGAGCCCTGGTTGGCCACCTGCGGCGCGACCTGCTGCTGGGCCGGCGCCGGCTCGGCATTGCCGCCTCCGAGGGCGCCCACGGCCCGCGAGAACCAGTTGCCCTGGGGCTGTGCCGGCTGAGCCACCGGCTGGACGGGTGCGAAGGCCGAGCCCGGAAGCGCCTGCGACACCTCGCCGCCGCTCTGCCGCTGGGCGATCGTCGTGCGCATCGGCGAGGGCTGCGGCACCGGCGCGCTCATCATGGTCGTGGCGATGGAGGCTTCCAGCGTCACCGGCGTCGATGTGGTGGCGGCAAGGGCGGGGGCCGCAGCAGCAGCGGCCGGAGCGGGGGCCGGTGCCGCCTCCGCAACGATCGGCGACCGTGCCGACACCAGCGTCACCGGCTGGCTCTGCTGGCTGGCGAGCGAGAAGTGCGGCTCCGACGAGCCGACGCGGATCTGGCGATGGGCGAAACGGTCCGCGAAGGTGCGATGCGTACCGCCGTCGATGCCCGAGCGGGCCGGGGCGGCCGGCAGATCACGCGACAGCAGGGCGACCTGCGCCATGTCGCGGGCATGTTTGGCCGCCACCGCCTGGCGAATGGCCGGCGGCACGACATAGGCCGGGCAGCGGCCGGCGGCCTGGAAGCTCGGACGCGGCGCCGACGTGTCGTCGCCGATGGCGGTGAAGCGGGTGCGGATCGACCGCGCGGTGGCCGGAGCCTCGCGTGTCACCGGCGCCATGGTCGTGACCGGCTGGTTCAGCGAGGTCGGCACCGGCGTGCGCGGCGCCGGCGCGGTCGTGACATTGGCGCGCGACGCGCCGGTGCGGCGGGTGCCGGCCCAGGGATCGTTTGCCGCAATCATCTCGCGCGTCTCGCCCGTGCCGCCGGCCTGCGCCAGCACCGACTGCGGCGACACCGCATTGAACACGTAGCGGCGCTCACAGACGTCGACCTGCGGCTCCTGGCGCGTCACCTCGAAATGGTCGTGGCCTTCCTTGAGGTTCTTCCAGAAGGCCATGTTCGGATTGTTGCGGTGGCGGGCCATGTTCCGCGGCGTCATGCGGAAGGGGAAGGCCTGCACCTGGAAGCTCTCCTGGCCGCCCTGCAGCGCCTCGCGGGCCAGCGCATAGACCTCCCCGATGGCCTCGTCCGTCATGGCGTAGCAGCCGCGCGATGAGCAGTCGCCATGCACCATCAGATGCGAGCCGGTCCGGCCGTGCGAGCGGTCGAACTGGTTGGGGAAGCCCATGTTGAAGGCAAGGTAGAAGGACGAACGCGGATTCATCAGGCCCATATTGATCTGATAGAACCCTTCCGGCGACTGCCGGTCGCCCTCCCGCACCTTCGGGCCGAGGTCACCCGAATAGTTGCAGATCGGATAGGTCTTGAAATGCGCGAAGCGGCCGGTCGCGTCCCGCTTCCAGACCTCCAGTTCGGCCTCTTCCTTGAAGATCCGCATCAGCACCGGCGAGGTGCGCGTCATGCCCTTGACGTTCAGCTCCTCGAGCACGGCCTGGGCGATCGGCACATTGCCGCGGTTGGGATCGTTGCGCGACACGGTCTGGCTCTGACAGCCGGCGAGCAGGACGGCGCATGCGGCGACGGAAAGCGACAGCCGCCAGCCGCCGAGACGGTTGGACCGCGAGATTGCCACCTGGGACATACCGGCCGTCTGCTGCAATGCGATGCTCCCGAAACAGGGCGAACAAGGCCCCTCGAACGGTATCAGCTTGGCGCTGCTGATCCTTAACGGACCCTTGAAAACGACCGATAGCGTCAACCTGCGGTTACCGCAACCCGCCGGAAACCACACCGAAGGTTAATGAATTCCTCAGGCTGGTCACAGGTCGGTGATGGTGCGGCAAGGAACACGGCGGAACCATGGCAGGCGGCCCTGCCCGGCGGCTCAGATCGTCCGACCGATGGCGAGGAACTTGTCCCGCCGGAGCCGGCGGATCTCCTCCGGCGGCAGCCCGGCCATGCCCTGCAACGCCGCCTCGATCGCATCGCCCACCCGCGCCACGGCGAGGTCGGGATCGCGATGGGCGCCGCCCAGCGGCTCCGGCACGATCTGGTCGATGACGCCGAACCGCATCAGGTCCTGGGCGGTGATCTTCATGTTGGTGGCCGCTTCCTGCGCCTTGGTCGTATCGCGCCACAGGATCGAGGCGGCCCCTTCCGGCGAGATCACGCTGTAGATGGCATGTTCCAGCATCATCACCCGGTTGGCGGTGGCGATGGCGATGGCCCCGCCCGAACCGCCCTCGCCGATGATGATGGCGACGTTCGGCACGCCGAGCCCGAGGCTGCAATCGGTGGACCTGGCGATGGCTTCGGCCTGGCCGCGTTCCTCGGCACCGATGCCGGGATAGGCTCCCGCCGTGTCGACCAGCGAGACCACAGGGATGTCGAAGCGCTGGGCCGTCTCCATCAGGCGCACTGCCTTGCGGTAGCCCTCCGGGCGCGCCATGCCGAAATTGTGCCGGATGCGGGTCTCGGTCGTGTCACCGCGCTCATGGCCCATGATGCAGAGGCTCTGGCCGCGAAACCGGCCGAACCCGCCGATGATCGCCTCGTCCTCGCCGAAGACACGGTCGCCCGCGAGCGGCGTGAAATCCTCCACGAGCTTGCCGATATAGTCGAGCGTGTGGGGGCGGCCCGGATGGCGGGCGACCAGCGTCTTCTGCCACGGCGTCAGGGCCTGGTAGAGATCCTTGAGCGCCTGACCGGCCTTCTGCTCAAGCCGCGTCACCTCTTCGGTGATGGAAACCCCGCCGTCGCGCGCCGCGACCTCGCGCAGTTCCTCGACCTTGGATTCGAGTTCGGCGATCGGTTTTTCAAAATCGAGGTAGCTGCGCATCGGCAAGGTGCGGCCCAGGACCTGTAAACGGCGACCCGTGGGGGCCGGGGGACGGCCCCGGAGGGCCCGACGAAGCGCGAGCACATGCCTTTCGGGGCAAGGCAAGTCAAGGACGGACCTGTCCCTACCCGTCGTTGCCGAGGGGGTGCAGGTCCCGCACCAGGCTTTTCAGCCGCTCATCCAGCACATGGGTATAGATCTGTGTGGTCGCAATATCGGCATGCCCGAGAAGCTGCTGGACGGCACGCAGATCGGCCCCGTTCTGCAGCAGGTGGCTGGCGAAGGCGTGGCGCAGGACGTGTGGTGACACTTTGGCGGCGGACAGACCCGCTGCACCGGCCACCCCCTTGAGTTCCCGTCCGACATGCTGGCGCGTCAGATGGCCGCTCTCGCCCGAGGAGGGGAACAGCCATTTCGACGGCCCGAGGCCGGCTGTCTCGCGCAGGGCGAGATAGGCAGCCATGGCGTCCTTGGCGGCCCCGTTCAGGGGGACGATGCGTTCCTTGTCGCCCTTGCCGCGTACCACGAGGAAGCGCTGGTCGCGGCGCGCCGCCGTTACCGGCAGCGCGATCAGTTCCGACACCCGCATGCCGGTGGCGTAGAGGAGTTCCAGAAGACAGGTGATCCGCGCCACCCTGAGACGCTCGCCGACTGGCCGCGCAGCATCGTCCAGACCCTCGCGCGCGGTGGCGAGCAGGCGGTCGACCTCGCCCAGCGCCAGCGTCTTGGGCAGCGGCCGGCCACGCCGCGGGCCCTCGAGCACGGCCGCGGGGTCTTCGCCGCTCAGGCCTTCGCCATAGAGGAAGCGGTGAAGCTGGCGGACGGCCGACAGCCGGCGGGCGACGGAGGCCGTCTTCAGGCCGCGCGACTGGCAATCTGCGAGATAGTCGCGGATCGTCGCCGTGGTGACCGCCTTCGGGCTCGCCCCGACGGCGGCGAGGAAACCGGAATAGTCGTCGAGATCGCGGCGGTAGGCCTCGAGCGTGTTGCGCGCGGCGCCCCGTTCGGCGGCCATCATGTCGAGAAAGAGGGCGATCTCGCCGGCCATCGCCCTACCGGCGCGGCTGCAGGCGGGCGGGCGGGACCTGCACGGTCGTCTCCCGCGCTTCCGGCTCCACCAGATAGGCGAGCGCCAGCATGCCCGAGAAGCCGAGGCCGGCGAGCACGATGAGGATCGTCGCAAAGCGGAACAGCGTCGGCATGACGGGAAGCGCCCTTATCCGAATCGTGTTGGACCATCAAAGCCGGTTCCGGGCAAGCCGCAAGCCGGCGGTGGTCCGGAGAGCGCCCCTCCCGCCGGCGTTGCAAAGCGTGGACAGGCCGATGCTGACACTTCCAGGGACGCTGGCGGCCTTCTATGGTCCGGCGCGCGAGGACCCATGACGCTCAAGATCGCCACCTGGAACATCAACTCCGTCCGTCTCCGCATCGAGACGGTCGCCCGTTTCGTCGCCGAGCACCAGCCCGACGTCCTGTGCCTGCAGGAGACCAAGTGCATCGACGGGCAGTTCCCGCTCGCCGACGTCAAGCGCATGGGCTACGAGCACACCGCAATTCATGGGCAGAAGGGCTATCACGGCGTCGCCGTCTTTTCCCGCCACGCCCTCGCTGACATCGATCGCCGCGCCTTCTGCGGCAAGAACGATGCACGGCACATCGCCGTCACCCTCGCCGAGGGGCCGGCCGCTGGCACCCGCATCCACAACTTCTATGTTCCGGCAGGCGGCGACGAGCCCGATCCCGCGGTCAATGATAAATTCGCCCACAAGCTCGGCTTTCTCGACGAGATGGAGGCCTGGGATGCGCTCCGCGTCGGCGGCGGTGCGGCGCGTGCCATCCTCGTCGGCGACCTCAATATCGCCCCGCTCGAGCACGACGTGTGGAGTTCGAAGCAACTCGCCAAGGTCGTCTCGCACACCCCGCTCGAGCGCCGGCGCCTGACCGAGGTGGCGGCGGCCGGCGGCTGGGTCGACATGATGCGCGCCCTCACCCCTGAGCCGCAGAAGCTCTTCACCTGGTGGAGCTACCGCTCGCCGGACTGGGACAGCGCCGACAAGGGCCGCCGCCTGGACCATGTCTGGCTGAGTCCGTCGCTCGCCCCCGCCATGCGCAGCGTCGACATCCTGCGCGCGGCGCGCGGCTGGGACCGCCCCTCGGACCACGTGCCGGTGGTCGCGACGCTGGCATTCTGATCCGAGCGGCGGATTGTGTTGCGCTGCATCACCCGAAGGCCATATGGCGGCGCCGGGGCGGTTTCGTTGACACCCCGCGGGGCCGCTTCTAGGGTGCCGGCCCGGTCGAAATGACTTTCAAATCCGATTATCCGAGCGCGAAATCATCCGCTCGGGGAGGGACGTGATGAAGATCCTTGTGCCCGTGAAACGGGTCGTCGATTACAATGTGAAGATCCGCGTGAAGCCCGACGGCTCCGGGGTCGAGCTCGCCAATGTGAAGATGTCGATGAACCCCTTCGACGAGATCGCCGTCGAGGAAGCCATCCGTCTGAAGGAAAAGGGCGCGGCCACCGAAATCGTCGTCGTCTCCATCGGCGCGCAGGGCGCGGCGGAAACGATCCGCACGGCACTCGCCATGGGTGCAGATCGCGGTATCCATGTGAAGACCGACGCCACCGTCGAGCCGCTCGCCGTCGCGAAGATCCTGAAGGGTGTCGTCGGCGAGGAGGCCCCGGGCCTCGTCATTCTCGGCAAGCAGGCCATCGACGACGACGCCAACCAGACCGGGCAGATGCTCGCCGCCCTCCTCGGCTGGCCGCAGGGCACCTTCGCCTCCAAGGTGGAACTGGCCGGCGACACCGTCTCGGTGACCCGCGAGGTCGACGGCGGCCTGCAGACAGTCGCGCTGAAGACGCCCGCCATTGTCACCACCGACCTGCGCCTCAACGAGCCGCGCTACGCCTCGCTGCCGAACATCATGAAGGCAAAGAAGAAGCCGATCGACGAGAAGGCGCCCGACGCCTATGGCGTCGACGTCGCCCCCCGCCTCAAGGTCCTCAAGACCGCAGAGCCGGGCGGCCGCCAGGCCGGCGTCAAGGTCGGCTCCGTCGCCGAACTCGTCGGCAAGCTCAAGAACGAAGCCGGGGTGCTCTGATGGCCACGCTCCTTCTCGCAGAACACGACAATGCCTCGCTGAAGGACCCGACGCTGAAGGCGCTGACCGCCGCCGTCGCGCTCGGTGCGCCGGTCACCGTGCTCGTCGCCGGCTCGGGCTGCCAGGCCGCCGCGGAAGCCGCCTCCAAGCTTGCCGGCGTCGCCAAGGTGCTGGTCGCCGACGACAAGGCCTATGCCAACCTCCTGGCCGAGCCCACGGCGGCGCTGATCGTCTCGCTCGCCGGCGGCTATGGCGCGCTCGTCGCGCCGTCCACCGCCAACGGCAAGAACATCATGCCGCGCGTTGCCGCCCTGCTCGACGTCATGCAGATCTCCGACATCGTCAAGGTGATCTCGCCCGACACGTTCGAGCGTCCGATCTATGCCGGCAACGCCATCCAGACCGTGCAGTCGACCGATGCCAAGAAGGTCATCACCGTGCGCACCGCCTCCTTCCAGGCGGCCGGCACGGGCGGCAGCGCCCCGATCGAGGCTGTCGCGGCCGTCGCCGATCCCGGCCTGTCGACCTTCGCCGGCGAGGAGATCGCCAAGTCGGACCGTCCCGAACTCGGCGCCGCCAAGATCATCATCTCCGGCGGCCGCGCACTCGGCTCCAAGGAGAACTTCGCCAAGGTGATCGAACCCGTCGCCGACCGGCTCGGCGCCGCCATGGGCGCCTCGCGCGCCGCGGTGGATGCCGGATATGCGCCGAACGACTGGCAGGTCGGCCAGACCGGCAAGGTCGTCGCGCCGGACCTCTACATCGCCGTCGGCATCTCTGGCGCCATCCAGCATCTCGCCGGCATGAAGGACTCCAAGGTGATCGTCGCCATCAATAAGGACGAGGAGGCGCCGATCTTCCAGGTGGCCGATTACGGCCTCGTCGGCGACCTCTTCACCATCCTGCCCGAGCTCGAGAAAGAGCTCGGCAAGTAAGTCGAGACGCGATGCGGGCGGGGAACGACCTCCGCCCGCGTTCTTGTACGCGGTCGGGATGGCGTCGGCGGCAGGACCGTCGTAGAGATGTCCGCCAGTTCGTTTTGATCGCACCGCCGCCCGACGCCTCGCGCCGGGCCGTCCACCGGGTGGAACCATGGAAATTCGCAAGATCGGCGTGATCGGCGCCGGGCAGATGGGCAACGGCATCGCGCATGTGGCGGCTCTCGCCGGCATCGACGTGTCCCTGCACGACATCTCCGAGGACCGCATCAAGTCCGGCCTGGCGACCATCAACGGCAATATGAGCCGCCAGCTGTCGAAGAACCTCATTTCCGAGGAGGAGCGCCAGAACGCCCTGCTGCGGATCGGCGGCGCACCCAAGGTGGACGACCTCGCCGACTGCGACCTCGTCATCGAGGCCGCCACCGAGAACGAGCAGGTCAAGGTCAAGATCTTCCAGTCCGTCTGCCCGGTGCTCCGCCCGGACGCTATCCTGGCCACCAACACCTCCTCGATCTCGATCACCCGCCTCGCCTCGACCACCGACCGGCCCGAGCGCTTCATCGGCATCCACTTCATGAACCCGGTGCCGGTCATGCAGTTGGTCGAGCTGATCCGCGGCATCGCCACCGAGGACGAGACTTTCGAGGCCTCCCGCGCGCTCTGCACCAAGCTCGGCAAGACCATCGCCGTGGCCGAGGACTTTCCCGCCTTCATCGTCAACCGCATCCTGCTGCCGATGATCAACGAGGCGATCTATACGCTCTACGAGGGCGTCGGCTCGGTGGAGGCGATCGACACCGCCATGCGACTCGGTGCCAACCACCCGATGGGGCCCCTGCAGCTCGCCGACTTCATCGGCCTCGACACCTGCCTGTCGGTCATGCAGGTGCTCTATGAGGGCCTCGCCGATTCCAAGTATCGGCCCTGCCCGCTGCTGGTGAAATATGTCGAGGCTGGCTGGCTCGGCCGGAAGGCGCAGCGCGGCTTTTACGACTATCGCGGCGAGCGTCCGGTACCCACCCGCTGACGCACGGCTTCAGGCGCTGATCCGGTCGGCGTCCTGCGGATGGCCCGAACTGCCGGCGCCGCGGTCGCCTGAGCCCAGATCGCCTTTGCCCAGATCGCCTTCGCCGAGGTCGCTGTCGCTGATAACCCGGTTCCGTCCGGCACGCTTGGCGGCGTAGAGCGCACGGTCGGCCTCGCTGACCAGTTCCACGGCGCTCGAGGCCGCACGTGCGGTCGCGACCCCGATGCTGACCGTCAGCGGCCGTTCCACGCCAGGATCGCCGATGGCCGCCAGGATCCGGCCGGCCAGGGCGCGAGCCGCAGCCTCGTCGGCCCCCGCCACCAGCACCGCGAATTCCTCTCCGCCGAACCGGGCCACCACGTGATCGGGCCCGTCGGCGATGGCCCGCAGTTGCTCCGCCACGCGCCGCAGCGCCTCGTCGCCGCTGATATGGCCATGGGCGTCGTTGAAGCGCTTGAAGTGATCGACATCCACCAGCAGCAGGGATAGCGGCCGGCCACTGCGCATGGCGGCGGGCGTCATGGTCATGAGCGCCTCCTCGAAGCGGCGCCGGTTACCGACACCGGTCAGCGGGTCGCTGAGCGCTGAATCGGCGAGCCGCAGATTGGCGCGGGTCAGTTCGGCATTGGTGCACTGGAGTTCGTCGAGCAGACGCAGAGTCTCGCGTTCCGCACGCATCTGCCGGACGCGGACCCTGCCGAGGGCGAGGATGCACATGCCCTGGAACAGTGTGTAGAGGATGCAGACCGGGATGAGAACGTAGTGGCCGTCATAGACGATCGCCGTCGCGTGGAAGGCGATCAGGATGGCGACCTGTGCCATGGTCGGACCGGGAGCCATGTAGGTGCGCAGCGTCACCGCCTGGACGAGGACGCAGCCGATGCCGAGCACGGCGATGCGCATGCTGTCGTCGGCCACCCGGTAGAGCACGGCACCCGTCACACCCCACAGGAGCGCCACGGCGACGCACAAAACGGCGAAGGCCTTGGCGCATCTGTCGACGTCGCCGATCGAGTCCTTGCCCTGGTAGAACCGCGCCACGAGGACACGCAGCAGCGTTCCCAAGGCGACGAGCAGGCCGCAGATCACCGCCTCGTCATGGGCCCCCGAGAAGAAGACCTGAATGATGACGAGCGTCATCGCCGCGCTGGCCATGAGATAGGGGCGAAAATCGAAGAGTTCGGCGAGGACTTCACGCCTCTGCCGCTCGTCGAAGAGGTCGGCCTCGAGCAGGAGGGGAAATCTGTCGATCACGAGTGAGCGATGCCAATGCGCCAGGGCGGGAGCGAATCGGCAGAGCCGAAACCTAAGTAAGCTTACGTAACGCTATTGCCTTCGCCAGATATTTGTTCCGTCAAGCGGCGCTATTCACATCTTGCTGGCTCCGCGCGCAGAGGCTTCGTTAACCGCACCGTGCCAGAGATGGGATACGGGACAGGAGACGACCCATGTCGACAGTCGGTATCGCCAGCACGATGATCGCCATGCAGAGCGAGCAGACCCGCATGGGCATCCAGACCGCCATGGTGAAGCAGCAGGTCCAGGCCGACCAGGGTGTCGTTGACCTGCTGGCATCGGCAGTTCAGGCGAGCCCTGCCCCCGGCACCGGACTGACCGTCGACAAGACGGCCTGACCGGCTACCTGAATTTCTGGATGAAGGGCTCCACCAGCGGCCCCCAGATGCGGATGCCGCCCGGATTGGGCAGCAGCGCATGCCCGTCACGTCCGAAAGCCGGCAGCAGCTGGAAGTCGAGTGTGCCGCCGGCAAGGCGATAGGCCTCGGCCATGCGGCGTGTCAGCTCCGGGCCGAAGGACTGGTCGTTCTCGGTGTAGATCCACAGGGCCGGCGTCCGTGCCCGCCGTCCCATGAACCGCGCGTCGCGCACCAGTTCGTCAAGGGCGCAGGTCTGCCCGGTCTCGCCCGAGCGGCCGCGACGGCCGCCGCCGAAATTGATCGTCCCGGCGACAGCTGGATGGTTCTCGGCCGCGAGCGTCGCAACCGCCCAGCCTCCCGTCGACTGTCCGACGACGATGACCCCGTCCTTGCGGACGAAGGGCAGCCCGGTCAGCCCGTCGATGACGGCGGCGAGATCGGCCGCGTCGGCCCGCCCGGCGGCGAAATGGTTGGGCCTGCTGCAGGCAAAGCGCTCGGCGCGCTCACCACCGGTCAGGCCGTAGCCGCGCCGGTGCACGACGGCAACGACATAGCCGCGCTCGACGAACCAGGAGACAACATGGGGATAGACACCATGGCGCGGCTCCCCATTGCGGGCATTGTCGCCCGACGTGTGGTGGGTCATCACCACCAGGGGCCGCGGCGTGTCGCCCGCCGGCCGGAAGACGATCGCCGCGATCTCGCGGCCCTCGTCAGCATTGTGGGGCAGGCGCCAGACGTGCTCGCGGTGGACAGCGCCCTCGCCGCCCTCGGGGCGGGGCGCCTGGGCAGCCACCGGTGAGCCGCAGAGGAGTGCGGCGGCGAGGATCAGAACCGAAAGCCGTTTCATGCGCGCACCAGATCGCCGAGCAGGCTCGCCGCCACCGTCGCCTTGGAGACGGTGAGACCCGAGCCGGCGATCTCCGCGACCGCCTTCCTGATGCGTTCGGCCCGCCCGCCATGCACGGCCATCCAGGCCTCGACCGCGGCGGCACCGGAGGCATTGCCGGAGACCATGTCCGCGGTGATGCGGCGCTCGGCATCGGCGATCGAATCGAGGGCCCGGTCAAGCGCCAGCCGATCGAAATAGTCGGTGACGGTGATCGCCTTGGCCGCGCCCTTCATCTGGTCGAGGCGGAAGACGGCGGAGGCCGCGAAGGCGGTGGCGGCGACGTCGGCGACCCCGCGTCCGGTCTGGTCGGCCACCGAGACGATGTCGGGGGCGGCGGCGAGATGGTCGAGGCTCGCCAGCACACCGGCCAGCGGGTCCGGCAGCCTGGCGGTCCGGAGCTCGGCGGTGCGGGCGGCCCGCGCCGCGGCGGCCTCCGGCGGCAGCGCCGTGTCGAGGCTCGCGGCCACGGTCTCGATGCCGGCGCGATGATGGGCGACGACATCGGCGAGGCCGTGGGTCAGGTCGACATTGCGGATGAACCAGATGACCCGGTCGATCAGCAGGTCCTGGATTGCCGCATAGAGCTCGAGCTGCAATGTCCCCGCCACGCGGTTGTCGAGGCTGTCGAGTTCGGTGTTCAGCGCCGTCATCCCGTAGGAATCGCGCACCGCAGCGAAGGCCGAGGCGATGGTGGCGACGTCGGCACCGGTCTGGTCGATCAGCCGGGCGACGAAGGCGGGGCCGCCGCGGTTGATCATCGAATTGGCGAGGCCCGTGGCGATGATCTCGCGGCGCAGCCTGTGGCTCTCCACGGCGTCGGGGAATTTCTCCTGCACCGGGCGCGGGAAATAGCGGACGAGTTCGCGCGCCAGATAGGGATCGTCCGGCACCGACGAGGCGAGGAGGTGGTCGTAGAGATCGATCTTGGCATAGGCCAGCAGCACGGCGATCTCGGGGCGGGTCAAGGGATCGCCGCGTCGGCGCCGGTCGGCCAGGTCCATCTCGTCCGGCAGGTATTCCACCGCCCGGTCGAGCTTGCCCTGGGTTTCCAGGCTCTGCATCAGCCTTTGCTGGAAGCCGAGATCCTCCAGGCCGCGCCGCTGCGACAGCGACAGCGCCAGGGTCTGCAGATAATTGTTGCGCAGGACCAGTTGCCCGACCTCGTCCGTCATGGCCGCGAGCAGCGCGTTGCGCGCGGCACCGTCCAGGCGGCCGTCGCGCTCCGGCGTCGTCAGGGCGATCTTGATGTTGACCTCGACGTCCGATGTGTTCACCCCCGCCGAATTGTCGATGGCGTCGGTGTTGAGGCGAACCCCGGCGCGCCCGGCCTCGATGCGGCCCCGCTGGGTCATGCCGAGATTGGCGCCCTCGCCCACCACCTTCGCCCGGATGTCGGCGCCGGTGATGCGGATGGCGTCGTTGGCGCGGTCTCCGGCCTGGTCGTCGGTCTCTGCGCCGGAGCGCACATAGGTGCCGATGCCGCCGAACCACAGGAGATCGACCCGTGCCTTCAGAATGGCGTTCATCACCTCCTGGGGAGTCGCCTGCGCCTTCGGCAGGTCGAGCATCGCCTGCACCTCCGGCGCCAGGGCGATGGACTTGGCCGAGCGGGAGAAGACGCCACCGCCGGCCGAGATCAGGCCCTTGTCGTAGTCGGCCCAGGACGAGCGCGGCAGGTCGAACAGGCGCTTGCGCTCGGTCCAGGCCGCCGCCGGATCCGGCGCGGGATCGAGGAAGATGTCGCGATGGTCGAAGGCCGCGACCAGCTTGATCGTCTTTTCAAGCAGCATGCCGTTGCCGAAGACGTCGCCGGACATGTCGCCGACCCCGGCCACTGTGAAGGGCGTCGCGGAAATGTCGGTGCCCATCTCGCGGAAATGCCGCTTCACGGCCTCCCAGGCGCCGCGCGCGGTGATGCCCATGCCCTTGTGGTCGTAGCCCTGGCTGCCCCCCGAAGCGAAGGCGTCGCCCAGCCAGTGGCCCTTGTCGAGGGAGAGCTGGTTGGCGATGTCGGAGAAGGTCGCCGTGCCCTTGTCTGCGGCAACGACGAGATAGGGGTCATCGCCGTCGTGCCGGACGGTCTCCGGTGGCGGTACGATGGTCGCGCCGTCGATATTGTCGGTGATCTGCAGCAGCGAGCGGACGAAGATGCGATAGGCCTCGGTCCCCTCGGCCAGCCAGGCGTCCCGCTGGCTCGCCGGCGGCAGGCGCTTCGGCACGAAGCCGCCCTTGGCGCCCACCGGCACGATGACGGCGTTCTTCACCTGCTGCGCCTTGACGAGGCCGAGGACTTCCGTGCGGAAATCCTGCGGCCGGTCGGACCAGCGCAGGCCACCGCGCGCCACCTTGCCGAAGCGCATGTGCACGCCCTCGACCCGCGGCGAATAGACGAAGATCTCGTAGAGCGGGCGCGGTGCAGGCAGGTTGTCGATCTTCTTCGACTCGAACTTCACGGCGATCGTCGGCCGGACCTGCCCGTCCTCGCCGGTCTGGTAGAAATTGGTCCGCACCGCCGCCTGGATCAGGTTGATGAAGGCGCGCAGGATGCGGTCCTCGTCCAGCGAACTGACCTGCGCCAGGCTCTCCTCGAAGCGCGCCAGGAGATCGGTGAGCTTGCCGTTGCGCTCCTCCGGCGACAGGCCGAGCCGCGGATCGAAGCGCAGGTGGAACATCAGCACGATGCCCTTGGCGATCGTCGCATGTTTGCGCAATGTCGCCCACAGATAGTCCTGGCTGAACGGGGCCCGGATCTGCCTGAGGGTGCGGGCGAGGGTGCGGATGACCGCCACGTCGCGCCAGGCGAGACCGGCCTCCAGCGTCAGGGCATTGAAGCCGTCGCTTTCCGCGTCGCCACGCATCACCGCCATGAGGGCGGACCCGAGCTTTTCGTCCAGCGCCTCGAGGTCGATGACCTGCCCCCCGGGGCGGGCGAGCGACATGTCGTGCAGCCAGACCGGTGCCGAGCCGGCAGGCGCGATCTCATAGGTGCGCTCGTCGACCACGGCGAAACCCATGGCCTCGAGGATCGGGACGCGCTCGGAGAGCGGGATCGGCCGCCCGCGGGCGAAGACCTTGAGGCCGGCTTCCGTGCGGTCGGCCGCGTTGGGCCGGTAGAAGTCGATGGCGAGGGAGCGGGCCTCGCTGAGGCCTTCGAAGATCCGGATGTCGCCGATCGCGTCTTCCGCCGGAACCGCCTCGCGATAGGCCGCGGAGAAGGCCTCGCGGTAGCGCGCCGCGAGATCCCCGGCCCGGGCCGGGCCGTGGATCAACGCCAGGGCCTCGCCGAGGCCGTCGCTCCAGGTCCGCACGATGCGCGAGACCGCCGCCTCCAGCGTCGCCCGGTCGATGCGCGGGGTCTCGCCCTCGTCACGGCCGATGATGAAATGGACCCGCGTCAGCGGCCCGTCGGGGAAGAACGGATAGAAGGCCGAGACGCGGCCGTGATAGACTCCGGCCAGGTAGTTGCCGATGGCCAGCCGCACCGTCGTGTCGAACCGGTCGCGCGGCACATAGACCATCACCGACACGAAGCGGTGGAAGCGGTCCTCGCGCGGCAGAACCCTGACCCGCGGCCGGTCCTCAAGCTGCATCACCGCCATGGCGTGGCTGAACAGCGTGTCGTCGTCGATCTGGAACAGCTCGTCGCGCGGATAGCTTTCCAGCACGTTGACCAGCGCCTTGCCGGAATGGCCGTCGGGATCGAAGCCGGCCCGCGTCAGCACGCGGTCGACCTTGCGCCTGAGATAGGGGATCGTCCGCGTCGAACGCGTATAGGCGGTGGAGGTGAAGAGCCCGACGATGCGGGCCTCGCCGACAAGCTGGCCGTGCCGGTCGAAACGCTTCACCCCGACATAGTCCATGTGGATCCGCCGATGCACGCGCGAGCGGACATTGGCCTTGGTGATGATCAGCGGCACCGGCTGCATGAGGAATTCGCGCAGTTCCGGCGTCATGGTGACGAGATCGGTGCCGCGCCGCAGGATGCGCACGTTCTCGTCGCGCAGGATGCCGAGGCCGGAGGTGAATTCCGGCTCGAGCTGGCCTTCGGCGACACCGCCCACATAGGCGTAGTCGCGGACGCCGAGCAGGGTGAAGTTGTTGGCGGCCAGCCATTCGAGGAACTGGATTCCCTCGGCCATCTCGGTGACCGGCAGGACGGGATTGGATTTCAGGTCCTCGATGATGGCCCGCACGCGCGCCTGCATCGGCTTCCAGTCGGCGACGCAGATCCGCACGTCGGCAAGGGTCGCCTCCAGTTCCTCGACCAGCGCGGCGCGGCGGCCCTCGTCGCCGATCCTGTCGACATGGACGTGGATGAGGCTTTCCCGTGGCGCGGCGGGATCCGGCTCGAGGCCACGATAGGCGGACAGGGTGCCGTCCGGCTCGCGCTCGACGGTGAGGATGGGGTGGACGACCAGGCCGATCTTCAGGCCCTGCTCAGCCAGAACGCCGAGCACCGAATCGACGAGGAAGGGCATGTTGTCGTTGACCACCTCGATGACCGTGACGGCGGCGAGCCGCGAGGCCACGGAGGTCGGTTCGGGGTCGGTGAGGCGGATCGACGAACGTCCGGGAACCCGCCGCGTGAAGGCGGCATGGCTGGCGACCGCCAGCGCGGCAAGATCGCGCGCGTCATAGGCGACGACGTCCTCCGGGTCGGCACGGCCGAACAGGTCCGTCGCATAATCGCCGGGAACGCTGGCCTCGGTGCCGCGCAGGATGATGCCCGCCTGCTCGATGATGGCCGCGGCCCCCCGCGCATCCTCGGCCCGATTGCTCATGCTCGTCTCCTTGCGGCAGATTCGTCTTGGTTGTTGGCGCCGTGCGGGCAGGATGATCACGCTGCCCCTCGGCCGTAAAGTCAATTTCGCCGGCCCGATGGGCCATGCTACCACCCTGCGACGCGGTGATGACGCTGGCTGGAACCGGCGGGTCACCGGATCGGTTTCGGGAGACAGCGCCATGCCGGCATCGCCATCAAAGACGAAGAGCGCAGCCAAGACCGCTCCGTCCGCCAAGAGCACCAAGAGCGCCAAGAGCGCCAAGAGCGCCGAAAAGCCGGCCGGGCGGGCGAAGGCCGCCGCCGAGGCGATCATCGCCCTCGACCTGCCCGCCGCGCCGCTCGATGCCGAGATCGAGATCTTCTTCCAGAAATGCCGCGACAAGATCGGCTTCGTGCCGAACGTGCTCCTCGCCTACACCCACGACCTCGCCAAGCTGAAGGCCTTCTCGGCCATGTACAACGACCTGATGCTGGCGCCGTCCGGCCTCAGCAAGCTGGAACGCGAGATGATCGCCGTGGCGGTGTCGGCGGTGAACCGCTGCTTCTACTGCCTCACCGCCCATGGTGCGGCGGTGCGCCAGCTCTCCGGCGATCCCGAACTCGGCGAAATGATGGTGATGAACTACCGCGCCGCCCGACTGGATGCGCGCCAGCGCGCCATGCTCGACTTCGCCGTCAAACTGACGGAGACGCCCTGGACGATCGACGATCCCGACCGCGACGCGCTGCGCAAGGTCGGTTTTTCCGAACGCGACATCTGGGATATCTCGGCCACCGCCGCCTTCTACAACATGTCCAACCGTATGGCCTCGGCCACCGACATGCGGCCCAACGGCGCCTATCACGGAACGGCGCGCTGATTTGCGGCACACGGGACTGGCAGCGCCGCCGCGCGCGCCTAGATGACACGGGATCAGCTTCTGTCGTCGCGCCACGGAGCCAGCCATGGCCACCAACACCACCTATCTCGGTCCGGCCGATCTTCCGGACGTGATCCCCGTCTTCCCCCTTCCGGGTGCGCTGCTGCTGCCGCGCGGCCAGTTGCCGCTCAACATCTTCGAGCCGCGCTATCTGGCGATGATCGACGACGCGTTCCTGTCGGGCCGCCGCCTGATCGGCATGGTGCAGCCGGTTCCCGCCGACGAGGACGCCAAGCGCCCGGCCCTGTCGGCGGTCGGCTGCGTCGGCCGCATCACCCAGCTCGCCGAGTCCGGTGACGGCCGCTACATGCTGAGCCTGACTGGCATCACCCGCTTCCGCATCGTCGAGGAACTGGCCGTCACCACGCCCTATCGCCAGTGCAAGATCGATTGCGAACCCTATCAGGGGGATTTCGAGGCGCGGGTCGGCGAGGATGACGTCGATCGCGACGGTCTCCTGAAGACGCTGAAGGAGTTCCTTGAGGTCAACGACATGGAGGCGGACTGGGACGGCATACGCCGGGCCCCGACGGAGATCCTCGTCAATGCCCTCTGCATGATGTCGCCCTGGGGCCTGAAGGAGAAGCAGGCCCTGCTGGAGGCACCTGACCTGAAGACGCGGGCTGCCCTCCTGGTCGCCGTCACCGAGGTCGCCCTGGCCAAGGACCGGCCCGCCGACGACAAGCAGCCCCTGAACTGACCGCACTGGCCGCGGGCGCCGCAACCGGCTAGACCGTCGCCGTCCGCTTCCGAGGGAACCATCCCATGACCACGCCGACCGATCGCGACGACTCCAGGCCCCCCGAGAGCAGGACGGCGGTGCCACAGACCCGGCCGGGGACGGTCGACCCGCGCCTTCTCGAGGTGCTGGTCTGCCCGGTGACGAAGGGGCCCCTCGACTATGACGCCGAGGCCGGCGAGCTCATCTCCCGCGCCGCGAAACTCGTCTATCCGATCCGCGAGGGCATTCCGATCATGTTGCCCGAGGAAGCCCGCCCGCTCGCCGACTGACCCCTCAGACCAGTGCCGAGCCGTCGGTGTGGCGCTCGACCAGCGCCTGGCGCAGCTTCTCGATGGCCCGGTTCTCGATCTGCCGCACCCGCTCCTTGGAGATGCCCAACCGCTCGCCGAGGGATTCCAGCGTCGCCGCCTCCTCGCTCAGTCGGCGCGCCCGGATGATGTTGAGCTCACGGTCGGACAGGACGTGCAGCACGTCGCGCAGCCAGGCGACCCGGCGGTTGCTGTCGATCGTCTCGCCAACCACCTCGTCGGGGAGCGGCGCCGCATCGACGAGATGGTCGAGCCGCTCGGAAGAGGCCCCGCCGTCGCTGTCGTGGCTGGGGGCGTTGAGCGACAGGTCGGAGCCGGAAATGCGGGCATCCATGACCGCGACATCGGCCTGCGACACACCGATGGCCGCGGCGATCTGCTGGTGGAGGACCGCCGAGCCGATCCCCGCCCCCAGCGTCTGCGACAGCTGCGCCCTGAGGCGCCGCAGGTTGAAGAACAGCGCCTTCTGTGCCGACGATGTGCCACCGCGGACGATCGACCAGTTGCGCAGGATGTGGTCCTGGATCGACGCACGGATCCACCAGGTCGCATAGGTGGAAAAGCGGACGTCCCGCTCCGGCTCGAAGCGGGAGGCGGCCTCGAGCAGGCCGACATGCCCTTCCTGAATCAGATCGGCCGTCGGCAGGCCGTAATGGCGGAAGCGGGCGGCGATCGAGATGACGAGCCGCATATGCGCCTGCGCCAGCCGGTGGAGCGCCACCTCGTCGCGGCGGTCCTTCCAGCGGATGGCGAGAGCCTGTTCTTCCTCGCGATCGAGGAAGGGAGCGTTGCGGGCCGCCTTTGCGAGGCTCTGACCGATCCCGGAAACCTGCGCCATCACATGCCTTCCCTGATCTCGTCCGGACAGGTTTTCCCTGATGTGTGTGCCGCTTTACGACCCGTCGTCGGCGCCGGATCAACTGGTCGCAGCGGCCATGAGAAGCCGGCCTGCGCGGGAGCCTCGCCCGGCAGGGCCTGGCGGAGTCTCCAACCTGCAACCGCTCATCAGACAGGGCGTCGCGTGGCGCCGCACCGCCCAACAAAAAGCCCGGCACAATGGCCGGGCTTTCTGCAGGAACGGGAGGGGTCGTGCCGATCAGGCGGCTTCGACCTCGGGCTCGTCGCTCTCGTCGGCTTCGTCCGCTTCGGCCTTGGCCGGACCGCGGCGCGGACCCTTGGCGAGCTGAGCCTCGATCAGCTTGACGGCCTCGGCCTCGACGACCCGCTCGACGGCAGCGAGTTCGCGCGCCATGCGGTCGAGGGCCTGTTCATAGAGCTGGCGCTCCGAATAGGACTGTTCCGGCTGGGCGTCGGAGCGGAAGAGATCGCGGACGACCTCGGAGATGGCGATCAGGTCGCCGGAATTGATCTTCGCTTCATATTCCTGGGCGCGGCGCGACCACATCGTGCGTTTGACACGGGCGCGACCCTTGAGGACCTCCATGGCCTTGGCCATGACCTCGGGCTCGGCGAGCTTGCGCATTCCGACCTGGGCGATCTTGGCGGTCGGCACCCGAAGCGTCATCTTGTCCTTCTCGAAGGTGATGACGAACAGTTCGAGCTTGAACCCAGCGATGTCCTGCTCCTCGATCGACACGATCTGTCCGACCCCGTGGGACGGATAGACGATGAACTCGTTCGTCTTGAAGCCCTGACGGGTCTGCGCGTTCTTCTTCACGGTCATACTGCGCCTTACTCCTCGCCGGCCGGTGACGGCCGCTGGTGATGCCCGCCCCGCATGGCGCGGGTTGCGGACCCACGGCCACCTTGCGGCGCCGTGGCGTTGTGCGCGAAAGGAACGTCGACCTGGGCTGATCGCCCGGCCGGCCCCTGACGTCAGGCGATGAGAAACGACCTCCCGCGGCGCGATCAGCACCCTTTGGCAGGGCCTATCGCGACGATTTGTCGGAGTTTTCCGAAAAATAACGCTCCGCACGAGGGGAGCGTACCGGTGGGACCGCTTTTCTGATCGACTGTGGCAAGACCGTACCACAATTTTCGCCGAATTCAAAGGCTTGCGCTCGCAAGGGTGACCCCCTCCGGCAACCCGCGACCGATTTTGCACATGTGGTTACCGCAAGGGGAGGATCAGTCGCCCTTGCCGGGGGCGGCCGACAGCAGCGGCTCCTTGCCCGGCTTTCCGTCCCACTCCTTGGCGTCGGGGAGCGGATCGCGCTTCTGCGTGATATTGGGCCATTGCGCGGCGAAATCGGCATTGATGCCGAGCCATTTTTCCAGGCCCGCCTCGGTATCCGGCTTGATCGCCTCAGCCGGGCACTCCGGTTCGCAGACGCCGCAATCGATGCATTCGTCGGGATGGATGACGAGAAAATTCTCGCCTTCATAGAAACAGTCGACCGGGCACACCTCGACGCAGTCGGTATATTTGCACTTGATGCAATTCTCGGTGACCACGTAGGTCATGCGAAATCTCCGGAAGCACGACGGCGTCGACCTCGCCGATTACCAGATGAGGTCGTTCGTACGCAAGCGATGGGGTGGTGCGGCGCACGCGCCCCCTTGTCCGCAGCCGGTGTCCACACGATCTAGTGACCGATTTCCCTGGGGATCCGCGCCATGAACTACATGAAGACCGCCATCCTCCTGGCTGCCATGACCGCCCTTTTCATGGGCGTCGGCTTCCTCGTCGGCGGCCAGGGCGGCATGCTGATCGCGCTGGCCGTCGCCTGCGCCATGAATTTCTGGAGCTACTGGGGTTCCGATAAAGCCGTCCTCAACATGTACGGCGCCGAGGAAGTCGACCAGCATTCGGCGCCGGACCTCTACCAGATGACCTGGGAGATGGCCCAGCGCGCCGGCATGCCGATGCCGCGGCTGTTCATCATCCACGAGGACCAGCCCAACGCCTTCGCCACCGGCCGCAATCCGGAAAACGCCGCGGTCGCGGTCAATACTGGGCTTCTCAACGCCCTGACGCGCGAGGAAGTCGCCGGCGTGATCGCCCACGAACTGGCCCACATCAAGAACCGCGACACGTTGATCATGACGATCACCGCAACGCTCGCCGGCGCTCTCTCCATGCTCGCCAATTTCGCCGCCTTCTCGGGCGGCAACAGCCAGAACCGCAACGGCTTCGGCGTCATCGGCACCATCGCCATGATGATCCTCGCTCCCCTCGCGGCCTCCATCGTGCAGATGGCGATCTCCCGCTCGCGCGAATACGAGGCCGACAAGATGGGCGCGGAAATCTGCGGCAATCCGATCTGGCTGGCCTCGGCCCTGGCCAAGATCGCCGGCGCCCATGACCGCACGGTCAACAATACCGCCGAGCACAATCCGCAGACGGCGCACATGTTCATCATCAATCCGCTGTCGGGCGAGCGCATGGACAACCTGTTCTCGACCCATCCCGACACCGGCAACCGCATCGCCGCCCTGCAGCAGATTGCCCAGGCCTGGGGCATGGCCGGTCACGTCGGCTATGGCCAGCCGCAGCCGGCCCCCTGGGGCAGCAATGCCCGCCGCGGCGGCCCCTGGGGCTGACACACGGCCCTTGCGGGTTGCCGCGGGGGCGCACGGGGCCTAAACGGGCGCCATGACCAAGCGCCCGTTTTTCCACAAGGCCCGGCCGAAGACCGTCAAGCCGAAGCCTGCCGCCCATCCGGGACTGCCGGCCCGCCGCCGGGCCTGCGACCTCGTCGAGGCGGTGTTGCTGCGCCGTCGCCCGCTCGACGAGGCGCTGGAACTGCCGACCGAGCTTGACGGCCTCGACCGGGCCCTCGCCCGCAAGATCGCCGCCACGACGCTGCGGCGCCTCGGCACCATCGACAGGTTGCTGGGCGAGCGGCTCGCCAAGGGCCTGCCCGAGGGCCTGCCGCGGCTGGAGACCGTCCTCAGGACCGCCGCCTGCCAGATCCTCTTCCTCGACGTGCCGGACTATGCCGCCGTCGACAGCGCCGTGCGCATGGTGGAGAACGACCGCAAGGCCAAGGGCTTCGCCGGGCTCGCCAACGCCGTGCTGCGGGGCCTCGCCCGCGACCGGGAGGAGGCGCTCGCCTCCCTTGATCCCCTCGACGACCTCGCGCCCTGGCTCCGGGACCGCTGGGCCGCGGTCTATGGCGCCGAGGCGACGTCTGCTATCGCCGCCATCATCACCGCCGAGCCGCCCCTCGACCTCACGGTCTCGTCCGACCCCGCGGGCTGGGCCGACCGCCTCGGCGGTTTCGTGACGCCGACCGGCTCGGTCCGTCTGAAGGCTGAGGGCGCCATCCCCGAACTTGCCGGCTATGCCGACGGCGCCTGGTGGGTGCAGGACGCCGCCGCGGCCCTGCCGGCGCGCCTTCTCGGCGACATTGCCGGCCTGGCCGTCGCCGACCTCTGCGCCGCGCCCGGAGGCAAGACCGCACAGCTCGCGCGCGCGGGGGCCCGTGTCACCGCCATCGACCGCTCGCCGCGGCGGCTGGAGCGCCTGATGGAAAACATGACGCGCCTGAAGCTCGACGTCACCGTGCGCGCCATCGATGCCCTCGACCTCGAAGGCCAGTTCGACGCGATCCTCATCGATGCGCCCTGCTCCGCCACCGGCACCCTGCGCGGCCATCCCGACGTCATGCACCTAAAGTCGGCCACCGATGTCGAGGGCCTTGCCCGCCTGCAGGCGCGCCTCCTCGACCGGCTCGCCATCCTGCTGAAGCCCGGCGGTCACGCGGTCTACTGCACCTGCTCGCTGGAGCCGGAGGAGGGGGAGGCGCAGATAACCGCCCTGCTCGCCCGGGAACCCCGCCTCGCGCTTGACCCGATCCGCCCCGACGAGCTGCCCGGCATCGCGCCTTTCGTCACGGCGGCAGGCCATCTGCGCACCCTGCCCTCGCACTGGCCCGACCCCGACCCGGCCCGCGCCGGCCTCGACGGCTTCTTCGCCGCCCGCCTCGTCTTCCGCGGCCCCTGACACGGAAAAGCCCGCCCGGATCGCTCCGGGCGGGCTTCGTCAGGCGCGGGACGATCAGCCCTGGCGACGCGGAATCAGGCGCGTGACCTCACGGGACATGTCGCGCAGAACCTCTTCCGGCGACGCCTTCTGCTCGACGATGCGGGCGAGGTTGTCGACCATGACCTGGGTGACGCGGACCGAGTTCTGGCCCGGGAAGGCGTACCACGGGATCATCAGGTGGACCTGCTTGGTCGCCGCCTGGAACAGCGGGTTGGCCTTGTAGAACTCGCTCAGATAGCTCGGATCGTCGATGGCGAGCTGGTTGCACGGCACGTAGCCGGTGTTCTTCGTCATCAGCGTCGTGCCCTCGGCCGAGGTCGCAAACTTGATGAACTCCCAGGCGGCGGCCTGACGGGCCGGATCCTTGGCGGTCATCATGGCGCCGGCACCGCCGGTCGGCAGGCGGCCCTTCACCGGATCGATGACCGGCAGGGTCGTCGTCTGCAGCTCGAAATTGCTGCCGACCATGCCGGAGACCTGGCGAACCTGCGCCGTCGTGCGGAACATCATGCCCATCTTGCCGGCGCCGAAGGACTGCAGGTCGGCATTGCCGGTGAGGTTCGGCATCTTGCCCTCCTTCACCATGCGGTCGAGCAGGCGAAGGGCGGCGAGGCCTTCGGCGCCGTCGAAGGCGACCTTGCTCTCGTCCTCGGTCAGCATCCGGCCGCCATGGCCGTAGAGCAGGGCCGAGAACATCCAGTCGTCACCGGGCCAGCGGAAGAACATGCCGGAATTGCCGTCGCCGAGGGCGGAGATCTTCGCCGCCAGGGCGATGACACCGTCCCAGTTCGTCGGGAAGGTCTCGGCGCTGGCGCCGACCTTCTTGAGGAGGTCGACATTGAGATAGCTGATCGGGTTGGAGGTGGCGAAGGGCAGGCCGCACTGCACGCCGCCATGGAAGCCGAGGCCGAGGATGGGCTTGGAATAGCCGATCTTCGCCAGGTCACCCTCGCGGTCGAGGAAGGGCTTCAGATCGGCGGCGATCGACCGCTCGGCGAAGAGCCGCAGGCGGTTGAGGCCCTGGAACGAAACGTCCGGCATGCCGCCAGTGGTCGCCTGGCGCAGCACGAGCTGGGCGCCGTCCTCGTAGGTGGGCGTCGGATTGACATAGGTGACCTTCACCTTGTCGCTCTTCTTGTTGAAGGCCTCGGCGACGGCATCCATGGCGGCCTTGAAGATCGGCGGCATGGAATAGTGGGCGACGACCTCGATCGTCTGGGCGCGGACGACATTGGGCATGGCGAGCGTGGCGGCGCCGGCCATCAGGCCGAGCGTCGAGCGGCGGGTGATCTTCTGAGACATGACAACCTCGGTTCCGGGGCTGAGCGTGTGGAATGGTCCCGCCGGCCGGCCCCTCCGGCGCAGCGGGTCATGGGCGGGATCAGGCGCGGGGCAGGAGGCGGGTGACGTCGCGCGCCATGTCGGCCAGCGCGCTATCGACGCTGGCCTTCTGCTCGACAACGCGGGAGACGTTGTCAGTGATGGTGGAGGAGATGCGCACCCCGTTCGGCCCCGGGAAGGCGTACCAGGGCACCATGATCGGCATCTGCCGGACGCCGGTCGTGAACAGCGGATTGTCGCGGTAGAAGGCGCCGAGATGGCGCGGATCGTCCGCGGCCAGCTGGTTGACCGGCACATAGCCGGTGCCCTTGACCATGATGGCCGTGCCCTCCGGCGAGGTGCAGTAGCGCAGGAAGCGATAGGCGGCCTGCTGCTTGGCGGGATCCCTGGCGAGAACCATGCCGGCAGCACCACCGGTCGGCAGGCGGCCGCGGGCGCGGTCGCCCAGCGGGAATTCCCAGGTGGTCAGATTGAAATTGTTGCCCAGCGATCGCATCGCCTGGCGCAGGAACGCGGTCGACCAGAAATACATACCGACCTTGCCGGCGGCGAAGGCCTGGGCGCCCGCTTCTCCCGAAACCGCCGGCATGCCGCCCTCCTTGACCAGGCGGTCGAGCACGGTAAGGGACGCCTTCCCCTCGGGCCCGGCAAAGCCGATGGTGCGCTCGGCCTCGTCCATCATGCGGCCACCGAAGCCGAAGAGCAGCGCCGAATAGATCCAGTCGCCCTGCCAGCGGTAATAGGCGCCATGGACGCCGTCCCCGAGCGCCGAGATCGCCTTCGACGCGGCGATGATCTCGTCCCAGGTCGTCAGCTTCCTGTCGGGATCGAGGCCGGCGCGCCGGAACAGGTCGGCATTGACGAAGACGATCGGATTGGACGTGGCGAAGGCGAGCCCCGCCTGGATGCCGCCCGCAGCCCCGATGCCGAGCAGCTCCGGCGTATAGCCGAGCTTCGCGCTATCGCCCTCATGCTTCAACAACGGGGCGAGGTCGACGGCGAGGCCGCGCTCGGCGATGACCCTGAGGCGGTTGAGGCCCTGGAAGGTCAGGTCGGGCTGGCGGCCGGTGACGGCCTCGCGCAGCACCAGCTGGGTACCGTCGTCATAGCTCGCCGTCGCCTGGCGGTAGCTGACCTTGACCTCGGACTGGGCGGCCATGAAGCCGGCGGCGAGCTGCTCCTGCACGTCCTTGAAAACGGCCGGCATCGAGTAGTGGACGTCGATGTCGACCGGGCTGGCCAGCGCCAGGCGCGGGGCCGCGAGGCTGGCGGCCGAGGCGGCGAGCACCGTGCGACGGGTCAGGTGGATCGTCATGACGATCTCCGGTTCTGCGGCGGACAGGACACCGGCCTCATCCCTTGAGGCCGGTCATGGTGATGCCTTCGATGAAACGCCGCTGGGCGATGAGGAAGGCGGCCACCAGCGGGATCGTGGTGATGGTCGCCGCCGCCATGAGGGCGCCGAAATCGTCGCCCGCTTCCTCGGTGCGGAAATAGATGACGCCGAGCGCCGGGGTCGCCAGCTCGCCCTTGCCGGAGACGGCGATGAGCGGCCAGAACAGGTCGTTCCAATGGGCCACCACCGAGAAGATCGCGAAGGCGGTGGCGGCCGGCCAGGCATTGGGGACGATGATGCGCCAGACGATGGACCATTCGCCGAGCCCGTCCATGCGGGCGGCGTGGATCAGCTCGTCCGGCATGGCCCTGAAGAACTGGCGGAACATGAAGATGGCGAAGACCGAGATGGTCGAGGGCGCGATCAGCGCCGCATAGGTGTTGAGAATGCCGGTCTGGGCGAAGGCGATGTAGAGCGGGATCGCCGGGACGTGAGCCGGGATCAGCAGGCCGAGCATGACGAAGGCGAAAAGCGTCTCGCGGCCGCGGAAATTGAGCTTGGCGAGCGCATAGCCGGCGGGCAGGGCGAAGGCGAGCTGGAAGACCAGGATGCCGAAGCAGACGATGGCGCCGTTGAGCAGGTAGCGCCCGATCGGCACCTCGCTCAGCACCCGGCCATAGTTCTTCTCGAAGGCGAAGGTCTGCGGGATCAGCGACATCGAGGCGCGCCAGACCTCGTCCAGCGGCTTCAGCGAGACAGAGATCATCCAGATATAGGGCATCAGGAAGATCAGGCCGAGGACGGAGAGCAGGGCCAGCCGCGGCAGGTCGGCGAGGAGGCTCTTGTCATGCGGGGAGGAGGGGGTCATCGGCGCCTCACCCGTAATGGACGCGGCGGTCGAGCACGCGCGTCTGCAGGAGCATGAGGACAACGACGGCGCCGAGGAAGACGACGGTGATCGCCGCCGAGTAGCCCAT